>DALO01000018.1 GCA_002496805.1 Methanobacterium sp. UBA353
CACTTAAAACAGACACCCTGTTAATAAATATCATCGAGTCTTTTTTGTTTTAATTAAATTATTTTTTTAATATTTTTTGTTCCTGATAAAAAGATTAATCATTTTTTTTTAAATCATACTCCAACCAATAATTATTGAAATTCACATATAATCATCAAAAAGGGAAATATTTATAATCAACAACAATCAAAATTTAAATCAGATAAATAAAATCATTACTATAAGTAAATGTAATATTATATAAAATAAAAATATTCATCTAATATAGAAATAGGTGGGAGTCAAATGGATTATATGTTTGAATTGTATGAGCAAGTAAAGGATGATATGAAATTTTTTATAGCCTCTGATGTAAGGGCTAAAATATTAATTAGTTTAAGAAGCGGATCTAAGAATTTAGCTGATTTACGTAAGGAAATTCATCTGAGTTCGTCTACTATTTTACATGGAATGAATCAACTGGAACAAAAAAATTTTATTTTCCGTGAATCTGGAAATTATTCCCTATCTCAGACTGGTGAAGTAGTATCCAATAAATTAATTGATGTAATGCGCTCTTTTTATTCACTTAACCTCTGTGAAGGGCTGTTCTTAAACCATGATATTAGTTGCATCCCTCCAAACCTATTCAAAGACATCGGTTGTCTGGAAAAATCATTCATTGTTAAATCCACCAGCACCAATATTATGAGACCACAAGAGGTTTTATCAGAGTTTTTAGCCAAAAGTAAAAACTTTAAACAACTCACTTCAGTATATAACCCGGCCAGTGTCCAAATATTCATGAACACTTTGGAGAATGGAGGCGATGTCCAGCTTATAATGACTAAAGGAATAATTGATAAGCTGGTAGAAACTGCTGGAGAAGAAAAACTGGATAAATGGATCAAAGAGGGTAATTTAAAGTTAATGAAAATAGATGAAGATGTGAAGATCTCACTAACCACCGGAGATAACTTCATTGCCCTGGGGCTATTTTCAGCTGATGGGGCATATGACTTGAATATTTCTTTAATTAGTCACGGCGAAGAGGCTATTTCATGGGGTGAGAGATTATTCGAACATTACCTCCAAATCGCCAATTTGGTAGAATTTAAAGGACGAAAAACTCATGATGAAATAGTTGCTTTAGAAAAATAGTGATTGTTTCTATTTTTTCGTGCAATGAATATTCAAATACTTATGTCCCAGTTACACATTTTTTTTCTTTTTAAATAAATTCTTTTCACAGATCAACTAGTTATAGTGTTAATACTGAGGTTTCTACGTTTTGAAAATTCTGATCTGCACTAGTTAATTCTGAAAATTTAATCTTTACTTAGATATACTTTTTAAAAAATAAAAATAACTAATAAAAAAGTATATAATTCAAAGAAATCAAACCAATAACAAATATTCAATACTACTACTTTGTGGGATGTTATGGTGGAAAAAATACGAGTTCTAATACTGGAAGATGTGCCATTAGATGCGGAACTTATAGAAACCCAGCTTAAAAGAGAGGGTCTTGAGTTCAAATCAAAAGTTGTTGATAATGAGGAAATGTACCGTAAAGAAATCGCAGAATTCCAGCCCAGCATCATATTGGCAGATCATTCCTTACCTAAGTTTGATGGTATAACTGCCATGAACATCGCCCGTAAAATCACACCAAACACACCATTTATCTTTGTCAGTGGCAAAATAGGTGAAGATTTCGCTGTTGAAATGCTTAAAGAAGGGGCAACTGATTATGTTCTAAAAAATAACTTATCAAAATTACCTCATGCAGTAATAAGAGCTCTTAAAGAGGCTAAAGAAAAGATGGAAAAAATAGCCACTGAAGAAGCTCTTAAGGAGCGTGAAGAAAAATACAGGAATCTATTTGAATATTTGCCTAACTATCTGATTGTTTTGGGGTTAGATGGGAAAATAATTGATCTTAATTATGCTGCAGCAAAATTCAGCCCTTTATCTAGGGAAGACACTGTGGGCATGTATTTCACTGATCTACAATCAATTACTGGAGAAGATTCATCTTTTTATCAAGAAATGTTTTCAAAATTTTTGGAAGGTGAAGAAATAGGTGTTTTTGAATCTAGTTTAATATCCAGAGATGGAGAAACACGATTAATGGAGGTACATCCCGCACCATTATATAAAAACAAAGAGTTGTACGCGATACAAATCATAGCTCAGGATATCACTGAGCGCAAAAAAGCAGAAACCGAAATTAATGCTTCATTAAATGAAAAAGAAATGCTTTTAGGAGAGATTAATAGTAGAGTAAGAAATTTTATGGACATCATATCTGGTTTGCTGGAACTTCAATCAGTATACATGAAAGATAAGGCAAATCGAGAAATTTTAAAGGATAACAAGAATAGAGTCAAATCAATGGTTTTAATCCACGATGGATTTTCTTTATCTGAAGATTTCGCCCTTATTGATTTTTCCCAATACACCAAAAAACTAATAGAACTCATAAATAATTCTTATAATGTTGATAAAAGTAGAATAAAGGTATACTCCAAGACTGAAGGCTTAATGCTTGATATTGATGCTGCTATTCCTTGTGGCCTAATTGTTAATGAACTTTTAACCAACGCAGTAAAACATGCATTTCCGGGAGATAAAGAAGGGGAAGTTTGTGTGGAATTTGGCTTGGATAATCATGAAAATAATGTTTTAATAGTAAAAGATAATGGTGTGGGACTTTCGGATGAGATTAATTTCAAAGAAAGTGGAACAATGGGGTTTCAACTAGTGAATACTCTGGTTAATCAGTTAAAAGGCAGTGTAATACTTTCCAGGGATAAAGGAACCACTTTTCAAGTTATATGGTCTGAATCAGAATATTAATTTTTTTTATTAAAAATATATTTTTATAAATCCACTTTATCTAAATTTTCAGAAAATAGTGAAATATTGACATTGGATTTTTTTTCTCCAGAGAAATAGTCAGTTAGCAAAATTAATATGGGGTGGATTGTAATCTTTTTATTAATAAGATTTTAAACCAAAATTAGGAACATCAATGGATTTAAAGGGGATATTTCTATGCTTTACCAGGAATTAGTGGTAGTTTACCAGGAACTGGACTCCACAACTAAACGTTTAGAGAAAACTGCTATTTTAGCAAATTTCTTAGGTAGGGTGGGGAATGAAGATCCGGAAATGCTTTCAATAGTAACATTACTATCTTTAGGACGTATTTTTCCTACATGGAGCGAGGAAGAACTGGGTTTAGGGGCTAAACTTTTGATGAAAACTATTTCTAAGGTTGTTGGAGTATCTCCTGAGGATGTAGAGAATCAAATGCGAGAAACTGGAGATATTGGTCAAGCTACAGAGGAATTATACCACAAAAAAAGTCAAATCACTTTGTTCACACAACCTCTTACTATAAAAAAAGTACACCAAAATCTGGTGAAAATGGCTAAAATATCAGGTAAACGTGCTCAATTTAAGAAAATAGATTATTTAATGGAGTTATTATCAGCAGCATCTCCTACTGAGGCTAAATACATTACAAGGACCGTGTTAGAAGAACTTCGTGTAGGGGTGGGGGAGGGAACTATCAGAGATGCCATTTCTCAAGCTTTTAATATACTTCCAGAAGTAACAGAAAGGGCACACATGTTAACTAATGATATGGGTTTGGTTGCAGGGGTTGCATTGGTGCAAGGCGAAGAAGGTTTACGTAAATTAACTTTAAAACCTGGAAAACCTGTTAAACCTATGTTAGCTCAACTTTCTCCAGGAATTAAGCAAAGTATTGAAGAAATGGGTTGGGCAATTTGTGAAACTAAATATGATGGTATAAGGGTTCAGATCCACCGACATGGTGGGAAAATTGACGTGTTTACTCGCCGATTAGAAAATATTTCTCACGCTCTTCCCGAAATATCTGGTTACATCCAAAAATCGTTTCCAGATCAAGATTTCATTGTTGAAGGAGAAATTATTGCCAGTAGAGATGGTAAACCAATATCATTTCAGTACATGCTTCAGAGAGTGCGTAGGAAATACGATGTTGAAAAAATGATTTCCAAAATTCCATTAACTCTCTATCTTTTTGACTTACTTTACTACCAGAAACCTGTTCTGGATGAACCTCTTAAAGAAAGGAGAAAAAAATTGGAATCAATAGTTAAACCAGATCCTGGTAAATTAGAGTTATCCACACAAGTTATTGTAACTCCTGAGGAATTAAAGAAGGCAAATGATCTATTTGAGGCTTCAATTAAGGGTGGGCATGAGGGCATAATGATCAAAGATCCCCATGCACCATACATGCCTGGTATACGAGGTAAAAAAATGCTCAAATTAAAGGCAGAACCAGAAACTCTGGATTTAGTGGTGGTGGGAGGTACTTACGGAACTGGAAAAAGAGCACATCTCATTGGCTCTTATTTAATGGCTATTCAAGATGACAATAACCAACTCAAGGCACTGGCCTACGCTGCTACAGGGTTGGATGATAAAACTCTGCAAGAACTTTCTGGAAGGATAAAACCGCTTATCATAAGTAAAACAGGCAGAAAAGTGAAAATTGAGCCTTCAATAATCCTGGAAATTGCTTTTAGTGAGATAGTGGAAAGTCCTGAATCTGAAACTGGATATTCACTTCGTTTCCCAGTTGTTAAGAGGATTCGTAATGATCGAGGGCTTGATGAAATTGACACTCTGGAAAGAATCGAATCTATTTTTAGACAATCTCAGAAAAGCTGATTGGGGTTTTTTTGTAGTGAATTTTTCTAATTATTGATATTAAATATCCAATAAGTATTAATATAATTAATATTCATATTATTATATGGTATTATGGAAGATCAAAAAATATTCAAATTGGCTTTATTCACTACTATTTTTGGATTATTAGGGGTGATGTTTTCTGCAAATTATATAAATCCCCAAGAAGTTAAAATCAAAGACATGAATCGCGGTATGCTAGATAAAGAAGTATCAGTTGAAGGATTAGTAACAGATGTTAGTCAGTCTCGGAGTGGTGGAACCTATTTTTTGGAGTTAATGGATGGAACTGGTAAAATAAAGTTGATAATTTTTGAAAGTGCAGCATCTGAAATCCAAAAAACTGGTATCACTATCAAAAACTTTAATAAAAGACGTTTGAGGGTGGTGGGGCGAGTAACTGAATATCATGGTAGTTTGGAAGTGATCTTAAAAGATTCAAATTCGCTGAAAATAATTGCATAATCACTGGTCTTTTTTTTTAATCATACTATACAATCATCAGACCGCATCATTCGAAATGGATTGCTTTGTTTTGATTATCACAAAGAAATTTATGAAATTTAAGTAGATGTGACGTGACCTTACAAAAAATAAGTTTTAAAAAAAATTGGTGAAAAAAAAGGAAACATCAAAAAAAATATTATCAACTCAGTACATGAAATTTTAAAGCAATATTCTAAGCTCATGATGATGAAGATACGAAAAGCTTTATGAAAATATTTGCACACGACCCTGATTTAGTGGTCATCAGTGTAAGTCAGATGAATGGGTTAAAAAAGGCAAAAATAGATTTTAACACTACATGACTCCAGTAAATTATATAAAAGTTGATTTTGAAGATGTAAGTGTTTCTTCCCAGGGTAATGTTGCCTGGGCATCGGCTCAAATGGCCATAAACGTAAAAGTTGAAGGGCAAAAAATTACAATACCTGGTGGTGTGACTTATTGTATTTGAAGAAAGAAACAATAAGTGTTTAGTTAATCATTTACACTTCTCTGTACCTGATGAACAAGAGGAAGGTAAATCCTATCAAGTATAATAATCACTAACAAGATGGATATTAAAGCCTCATTTCTCATACCAGTAAATGGGAAGCATATGTCCCTATTTTTCAGAGGATTTAAATCCAATAATGTAATTTTTTATCTCATACAAGATGTCACGAGCGTAATAAGCTGAGAATATTATTCCCAAGGCGGTTATAACCCAGAATGAGGCTAACCGATCTACCATTGCTATACTTCCTCCCAATGCGCTTGGAACTCCGAAGAGCATGAAAAGTCCAGTGAGAGATAACTCAATAGAACCAATACCTCCTGGGAGAACAGTTATTATCCCAATTATATTGGCCAGGAGGAAAATAATTATAATGGCCACAAAGCTAATTTCCACATTAAATGCAATGAATACTACATAAAGACGCACACATTCAAAAATCCATGATCCTGCAGTCAGAAAGAGTACAATTAACATATTTTTCAAGCTACTGAATGATCTGGTGTATTTTACTATGCTTTTCAATCCACTAGTGAATTTTTGATAAAAATTATCAACCAATTCTTCAGAAATGGGTAAAAACCTTAAAATAGAGTGTATTCGGTTATAAATCCATAAACTAGTATCTTCTCTCCAATTAATAAGATATATTAATAATAAAAGTCCTAATGATACTAAACCTCCTAAAATAGCTATTAATCTAACTTCAGGAATTAAAAATGCACATGTTATTAATAAAACTGCCACTATAATGCTGTCAAAGAATCTCTCGGTCAAACCTGCAGATAAACCCTCAGAAAGAGTTATCTGATTCATGTTTTTAGCGGCCACTGCACTTAAAACTTCACCTCCTGTACGCATGGGGGTGAAATTACCAGCAAAAAGTCCAATGGTCTTCACTATAAAGTTTTTCTTGAACTCCCAGGGCTGTTTAATAATGTAACCCCATCTTAAAGAGCGTATCCACACTACAAAAAGGTGTATGAAAACTGCCAATAGTATCAACCATATGTTTGCAGTTTTTATAACATCCCACATTTGATGTGGGCCTATCCAGATTATCAGGAGAGCTAGTAGTAGAATACTAACCAAAAAAATATAATACCTTTTCAATTTTCAGATCCTCCTGAGTAATTTGCGCACTAAAATGCGAAAAGTGAACATTATATAGTGAACAACATGTCTGAAACGAACGTATGATTTTTCATCTCCATAAACGCACTCGATAGGAATCTCATCCACTTCAAGTTTATTTTTAGAGGCCTTACAAAGGACTTCTGACTCATAAACATAGTCATTATAGGGTATGTTCACGAAAAAAGGTGCTGCTCTTTTAGAAATAGCTCTAAATCCGCATTGGCTATCAGTTATATGGTAACCAGTCACGAACCTTATCAGTCTGGTGGTTATCCCATTGGAAAACCTTCGTTGCAATGGCATGTTTTGGGGGTTAACTCCGAGGAAACGGGAACCTATGATCACATCGACACCATTTATTCCATCCAATAATTGAGGTATATGTTGGGGGTCGTGCTGTCCATCCCCATCTAGGAGAATTATCTTGTCATAGTTATTTTTAATAGCATATTTGAGGCCTGTTTTTAATGCAGCACCTTTTCCCATGTTTTTTGGATGGTTAACTATTTGGGCTCCTGCATTTGTTGCCAGTGTTGATGTTTGATCTGTGGATCCATCGTCAACCACCACTACATCAGAGTAATTTTTAACTCCTTCAACCACTTTATCAATGGTTTTTTCTTCGTTATAAGCAGGAATAATTGTAATGATTTTCATATTAATGTCCCTAATGCATTAAAGTAATAATAATGTCGATAAAGTATCATATGATTTATTCAATACTCTAATTTAATATATTAATTGTGTAACAGCAGGGGTTTAAATGAATTTCAGTCTATCCTCTATGAACAACCGGTTTTGGCATTGTTAATTTCTGCTTACTAGCATTTTCAACATATTTCATCTTCACTATAATGATCAGTTGCTGCTAAGTGGAGATATTTTTTACCATGTGAATTTAGCTAAGCTTTACATGGGTCAGGGTTTTACCGGGATCCATTTATTTGAGCATTTTTGGGGGGCTAATTTTTTATCCTCCTGTTTTTCACCTATTAACACTTTCAATGGGCTCCATTTTTGGAAATATTTTTCAAGCAGCTCTTTTTATGCAGCCGATATTAATCATGTTTCTTTTTTTTGTGGCCTATAAATTGCATAAAAGCATGTTAGTGGGATTATTTACCAGATTCTTCATATTTTTCAGTCTGGTTTTCCAGAGATTTTTACTGCCTTTATCAGAAAACTTGGCATTAATTATGTTTCCCTAGTTTTTCATCTTATTATACTTGACTTTTGAAAAAAAGATTATAAATATGTTTTTTATCAAGTGTAATAATGGGATAAATTGCATTAACACATCTGCTGGCAGTAATTTCATTTGTTATAGTCACATCCGTCATCCGATAATAATGGGTTTAAGAGATAAACAAATGTTCTTTCATTGGATATTATTTCATCATCGTTGCATTTTTGGTAGCTATGATGTGGTGGATGCCATTACTGGTTAAATATGTGTTTTTAAATGGGGGGGGGTGATTTTCCTAATCAAATGAGCATATTATATTATCCAAAATTTTTTGGGAGTATTTGCACTATTATTTTCACTGTTAGAAATTATTTTAACCCTGAAAAGAAAATTTAAACAGAATATCATTTTAATTATCTTTTTGGTGTTTTTCGTGGTTGTCAATAACTTGAATTATTTAGGATTTTCCATCATAAGTAATAAAATATTGATCTTGCTCTTGTCCCACTGGTTATCATGGTGGGATTGGGATTTGAGTTTTTTAAACTCAAATTTGAAGGAAAAAATATATCAACAAATTTTTATCATTTTTTCATTATATCTTTATACATAACTGTAGTAGTAACTGGATTTATAATGTTACTTGACATAAATGAAGGTAATTCATGGTTAAGATGTTTAAACTCAGGAATTTGACGTAACAGAATGGTTTCAGGTACATGGAGATAAAAAAAAGGTTGTGATAGCTTTTAACTATGGTGACACTAGTATTGTGGCACTTAGCAGACAACCAGTTGCATTAGGTGGTTATGGTCAGGGAAGAATGAAATCGTTAGACATACAGAAATGTTGATGGAAAAGTCAACAAATCTACATATTTGAAGGATAATGTGGGGTATTTGGTGTTGGAAATAGGTATGAAAGCACCATCTTATACTCGTTTGGTTTATGAAAACAAGGAATTTACAATATATGGTTTTCAATAGTAATGCGAAACTTTCAACGAATCTTACTTTTTAATTCTGTAAACTTACTAACTGGTGGTAAATCATGAAATATCAGAAAATATTGACCAATGAAAATTTATTATTGGTCATACTTCCGATTATAGCCTTCATAATTGCCTTAGTCCCTACTTTGAAATTTCAACAGCCTTTAAGTTGGGATATTTATTATCATGTTCATCTGGCAAAACTTTACACGGAGCAGTGTTTCACATTATGGGATCCATTAACTTACGCTCCATTTGGCAGGCCAATATTTTATCCTCCTTTATTTCATTACATTTTAGCCGCTCTGTCACAAATTCTTAAAATCGATCTTTTTCTAGTTTCCCGGTTTTTGCAACCAGTTTTCTCATTTTCATTTGTTTTTTCATTTATTTATGTGACTAAAAAACTTTACAATCTAAGGGTTGGTCTTATTTCTGGGGGGTTCCTTTTTTTCACAGCTGCATTTCACAGAGCATTAATTCCGATACCAGAAACATTAGCTTTGATTTTTTTCCCACTGTCAATCTATTTTTTTTTCATAGTAGTTGAAGGGAAAAGCCTCAAATATGCTATCATCTCTGGAATTATTGCGGGGTTAATGTTTTTAACCCATACTTTGACTGCACTGATGATGTTAGGAGTGGTTCTAGTTTTCACATTTTGCCTTAAACTGAGAAATGATAATGTGAAATTCAAGTCTTTATGGGTATTTTTAGGGGTTACTTTCCTTTGCACTTCATTGTGGTGGGGCTCACTGATATTTCAGAATGGTTATGTTTTCAACAACCCTATAGCCGTTATTTTGGGCTTAAAAGGATATATAATAATACTTATTAAATCTTGGGGGGTTCCAGCGGTTGTATTTACATTTTTATGGGTTATTATAATGGTTAAAAAAGGCATGAAACAAAAATCTATCAGAAAATTAATTCAAGAGTGTTCAAGGAATGAATTATTATTAATTACGTGGGTATCATTTATCTTATTAATTACTAGCGTTTATTTAATTGGTATACCTATTTTAATCGACCGAATTTTTAATTTTGCAGTTTTTCCGATGGTTATTTTAGCAACACTTGGATTGGAATACATAAGATTTATTAATTCTGAAAAATCCATTTATTCTAATATTTACAGAATTCTTATTGTTTTTTTAATTCTTGGCGGAGTAAGTCAAGGTTTTTTATATGCTCATTCAGTTGAACCTTTAGTTAATAATTCTCAACTTGACGTAGCTCAATGGTTTGCCGAAAACGGGGATAAAAAAAGAGTGGTAATGTCTCTGTCTGAAGGGATTGATCCGGTGATTGTTTCTGTTTCCAGGCAACCTGTTTCAACTGGGGGATACCATCCGGGTATGGTTAAAGTTTTAAATCGTGAACTGTATTATAGTGGAAATTATTCGAGGGAAGATTTAATTCGGGATAATATAGGATATTTCGTTGAAAATTCTCATACGGTTCATCCTAATTATTTTAAATTGGTTTATCAGAACAAAGATTATAAAGTTTGGCGAGTAGATATCTAAAATAGATTGTGAAATTAATCGGATTAACAATGAAAATGAATTGTAGTGTTATAAGGAAGTGTTTGTCATGAAGAAATTATTCGGAACATTTGGGGTTAGAAGAATAGCAAATAAAGAATTAACACCGGAATTTGCATCAAAATTAGCCGCAGCATATGGATCACTGGTTAAAGGATGGGTGGCAGTTGGCGGAGATCCCAGAACATCCACTCCTCTAATCAAACACTCAGTAATAGCCGGACTACTCTCTTCAGGATGTAATGTAGTTGACATGGGAATTATACCAACACCAACGGTTCAATACGCTGTTCGGAATTATTATGATGGAGGGGTAATCATAACGGCGTCTCATAATCCTCCACAATACAATGGGATCAAATTCGTTGATGAAGACGGGATTGGCATAGTTGAAGACATGGAACTGGAAATTGAAGACATGTTCTTCAATGACAACCCTAATCGAGTTTCTTATGACGAGATCAAAGAAGTTGTCAGCAATGAAGGTTTGGTTGATGAATACAATGATGAAGTTGTGCAACGTGTGGATCATGATGCCATAGCAAAGGCTAAGTTAAAGGTTGTTGTGGATTGTGGTAATGGAGCTGCATGTTTCACCACTCCTTACGTTCTTCGCAAGTTGGGATGTGATGTGATCACTTTGAATTGTCAACCTGATGGATTCTTCCCTGGAAGAAATCCAGAACCCACTGAAAACAACCTTCAAGAGCTCATAAAAACCGTAAAAGCTACGGGCGCTGATCTGGGCATTGCTCATGATGGGGATGCTGATCGTACTATTTGTATAGATGAAAAAGGAAGTTTTGTAATGGGTGATAAGACTTTTGCCCTTGTAGAGAAACAATTACTTCAAGAAAGCCAGGGAGGGCTTATTGTAACCACTGTCGCCACTTCATCGGCTATTTATGACATTGCTGAGGAGTATGGTGGAACTGTGACCGCAACCAGGGTTGGGGATTTGTTGGTGGCCAGAGAACTTAAAAACAGTGATGGTTTATTCGGAGGAGAAGAAAATGGTGGTTTAATATTCCCTGATTTTGTTTATGGTAGGGATGCAGCCCTTTCTACTGCCAAAATCGTTGAAATCATGGCATTAACATCAAAACCACTATCGCAACTGGTAGCAGAACTTCCTGCCTACCAATCCGTGAAGATGAAAGTAGAATGTCCTGATGATCGAAAACAGGAGATCATGGATAAAATCTCTCAAGACACTCAGGAATACAAGGTTGATACCACAGATGGGGTTAAAATTTTCCGAGATGAAGGATGGCTCATTATCCGTCCTTCAGGCACAGAACCCATCTTTCGATGTTTTGCAGAGTCTAAAAATATGCATGATGCGCAAAAAATGGCAGAATGGGGGATATCTCTTGTTAAAAAGCATTTAAAAAATTAATAATTATTAATTGAATTTTCATTCCCTTTTTACTGTTTTTCTTTTCTTTTTTGACCCGGGTCATCAAAGTAAAATCCGTAAAACTCAGCACAATAAGCACAAAGAGGAAATTTCTCATAACGGTAGCGACTACCATCTTCTTTGTTCATATTAAATTTTTTACCACAAGTGTAACAAGTTTCAATTTTTTCACTTTTCATATTGTTCCTTGACTTCTTATCTAAGTTGTTATCTGTTTGATTATCTGTATCGCTGGTATTTTCGATTTTAACACCGCCATTTGTATTAAATTTATGATTTTTTTTTTATTGTTTAGTTTTATCAGTTGATATATCGGTTTATTATGTTGTTGATTTTAATTGATTTTGTCATATAACATTCAATTTTTCAATATCTAGTTAATTAATCCATAGGAAATTTAGCGAAAGATAAATTATGGAATATTATACATAAATATAGTTATGAAGAAAAAAAGAAAAATTGCTTGGGGGATTACTGGAAGTGGTGAAAAACTGGTTGAAACCGTTGAAGTCATGCAACAGATGCGGGATGAATATTCTAAACAATTTGATATCAGAGTTTTTGTTTCAAGAGCTGGAGACCAAGTTTTAAAATATTATAACCTTTCTACTACACTCGAAACAAAGTTCGATAAGACATGGACTGAAATTAATTCAAATGCTCCTTTTTTAGCTGGTCAAATCCAGATGGGGAGATATGCATTTTTGTTAATTGCTCCGGCAACATCCAACACTGTGGCTAAGATATCTTTGCGCATTGCAGACACTCTCCTTACTAATGCAGCTATAATGGGCCAAAAAACTAGAACTCCGTTATTCATAATGCCTACTGACTTTAGGGAGGGCATAGTTACTACAAAACTACCAAATGGAAAATTTTTGGAGTTAAATATTACTCAGGAGGATGCTGAACACGTGGAAAGAATATCTGCAATGGAAAACACTACTGCATTTGAATCTCCTGAGGATATTCCGGATATATTTGAGAAATATGCCAGTAATGATTAAATGAGTTCTTTTCTCAGTTGTAGGGTAACATTGAACTTTTTAATAGGCAAACCATCTTCTTCATCATCACGGATGGGCGATATTCCCCTGAAATAATGTTCAACAGCACCAGTATCGTCTATATCCACTGGCACAGTTTCCATATCATCTAAACCGTCAAAAAATTGACATATTTCCATTATTTTTTCTTCCGGACCTTTGAATTTAACAATCATTGTTCCTTCATGCCTATTCTGGAGAGATATAAATTTATCATCCACATCCAATGATTTGTCTTTCTTTTTACTACCACTAACTCTGTGGAAAACGATTTTTGCCATGTTTTTTTACCTCCAAAAATTTCTAATGGGATTTTTTATAATTTATAGCCAATGTCTCGCAGGAAATTTTTTCTCCAAGTCACATCATCCGCTGTTTCCAAAGCATGAGGTTTTGAACCATCAATAACTCCAATTATCCCTCTTCCCTGTTCAGATTCCGCAATTAAAACTTGAACTGGGTTGGCAGTTGCGCAGAACAGGTTCACCACTTCAGGAACGCTTTTAATTCGTTGAGTTAAGTTGATGGGAAATGCATTTCGCAAGAAAATCAGAAAACTATGGCCACAAGCCATTTCTAACATTTTTAAACCAGCTAATTCTTCTAAATCCTTATCATTTCCTGATATTCTAACCAAACAATCTCCTGAAGCCTCACCGAAGGCAAGACCAAACTTTGCTTGTGGTACGGTATTAACTATGGCTTCATGAAGGTCTTCAACAGTTTTTATAAAGTGACTTTGACCCAAAATAAGATTACAATCTTCCGGTGCCTTTAATTTAACAATTTTGATTTCAAGTTCCATAAGATCCCCTAGTTATAAATTGGAAGTTGGTTAGTTTAACATTTTATGGATTACTTTTTGAGACTTATTTGTGTATTGGTAATTTATTTATAGTAGCAGAATAAATTGTCATTAACAATCATTATAAAATATTTGTATCTTTATTACAGAAACATTAAATAAATTGGAACTCAAATTAGAGATTACATTAATAAATATGTTGTTTTTATACCATGGCTACTCGGCCAGGGCCTAACATAAGTTTTAACCGCATTTAATGTGAGGTTTCGTCATGAAAGAGAAAATGAAGGAAATAGGGCTGCGGATAAAGGAGCTTAGAGAGCTCTCTGACATTAGTATTCAGGACATGGCAAATTACCTTGAAATATCCTTGAAAACCTACCAGGGGTATGAAGGGGGACTAAATGATATTCCTGCCAGTATTCTATTTGAAATAGCCCATAAAATGCAAGTGGACATGGGACTCCTTTTAACCGGAGAAGAAACCCGAATGCACATATTCAGTGTCACTAGAAAAGGAAAAGGAGTAGAAGTCGGCCGTAGAAAACAGTATCAATATGAAAATCTGGCTGAAAAGTTTATACATAAAAAAGCAGAACCCTTTATTGTAACTGTGGAACCTAGAAGTGATGGGAGTAAACCTTCAACCAACACACATCCTGGACAGGAATTTAACTATATGTTAGAAGGAACTCTGAAAATTTACATTCATGATAACGAAATTATTCTCCAAGAAGGAGATTCAATCTTTTTTGATTCATCATATGAACATGCCATGGAAGCATTGGACAATAAAACAGCCCGATTCCTAGCTATAGTTATGTAAAAACAATAAATAAATAGTTTAATAATATATTATAAGGATTATACAAGAAAATAATTTAAAATGGTGATAATATGTCATCTTTATTGGATAAATTTGTATCACAAGCCGATTTTAAGTCATACTCTGATTTTAAAAATAATTTCAATATTGAAATCCCAAAAAACTTCAACTTTGCCTACGATGTTGTAGATGAGTACGCCCGCATAGAACCAGACAAAGTTGCAATGGTTTGGTGCAATGAAAAAACAGACCGTAAGTTCACTTTCAAAGAACTGAAGGAATACTCAGATCGAGCTGCCAATTTCTTCAAACAGCAAGGTATAAAAAAAGGAGATAGGGTTATGCTTACCCTAAAAAGTCGCTATGAATTCTGGTTTTGTATATTAGCATTACACAAATTAGGGGCCATAACCATCCCTGCTACTCACATGCTCAAAACCAAGGACATAGTATACCGTGTTGAAAAAGCAGGTATCAAAATGGTGGTATGCATAGCTGAAGATGGAGTTCCAGAATTCTTTGATGAAGCAAATAACCAATTAGAGGATACGGAGCTATTAAAAGTCATTGTTGGAGAAGAAAATAGGGAGGGGTGGATGAATTTTAGGAAAGAAATTGAAAACGCATCCAAAAAATTTGAACGCCCCACCGGCGATTCTGGGACCAAAAATAATGAAGTAATGCTGGTTTATTTCTCATCAGGAACCACGGGAATGCCTAAAATGATCATGCACGATCATACATATCCTTTTGGGCATATTATTACTTCCCACTGGCAGAATGTTATGGATGGAGGATTGCACTACACTGTGGCTGACACTGGCTGGGCAAAGGCCATGTGGGGTCAAATTTATGGGCAGTGGCTTTTAGGCAGTCAAGTGTTTGTTTATGATTATGACCGATTCGACGCAGGAAATATGCTAGAAAAATTAACTTATCATGGTGTAACAACCTTTTGCGCCCCTCCAACCATCTATCGATTTTTAATCCAAGAAGACCTTTCGGGTTATGATTTTTCAAAACTCAAATATGCTGTTACTGCCGGTGAACCATTAAATCCAGAGGTTTACAACCGGTTTTATGAATTAACTGGTCTCAAACTGATGGAAGGTTACGGACAGACAGAATGTGTGGTTTGTATTGCTAATTTTCCCTGGATGGAACCAAGACCCGGATCCATGGGTAAACCAGGTCCAAAATATGATATACTGCTCATGAACAATGAGGGCAATGTTTGTGATGTGGGTGAAGAAGGAGAAATCGTTATCAGAACAGTTGAAGCCAAACCACCAGGTTTATTCCAAGGATATTATATGGAGAAAAAACTAACAGAAAAAGTTTGGCATGATGGATACTATCATACGGGGGACACTGCCTGGATGGATGAAGATGGATACTACTGGTTCGTTGGACGAAACGATGATATGATAAAAAGTTCAGGATATCGTATAGGCCCATTTGAAGTGGAAAGTGCAGTTATATCTCACTCATCTGTATTAGAATGTGCAATAACTGGTGTTCCTCACTCTGTTAGAGGTCAAGTGGTTAAAGCAACTATTGTACTAACTAATAATTATAAAGCTTCTGATGAACTGGCAAAAGAAATTCAAGACCATGTTAAACAAGTTACTGCACCTTATAAATATCCTAGGGTCATTGAATTTGTTGAAGAATTACCAAAAACAATCAGTGGTAAAATTAGACGGGTAGAAATCAGAGAAAAAGATGAAGGATAATAAAAAACAGAGATGTCGTGATTTTTTTTTAGTTTTCAACATTCCTCTGCTGTTTTTTTTATTTTTTTTTAAACCCTGATGGGAGATCAACATAGATTTTTAGAAATTAAAGATGATATTTAATTGAAGACATTAAGGATGAAGTAGATTATGATTAAAAAAAAGAAAGAACCATATCCAGTTTTTAACCAACTGGAATGTAAGGCTTGTGAACGTTGTATAATAGCATGTCGTCAAGGTGTTCTTAGAATGAGTGACGATATAAATGAACGAGGTTATCATTATGCAGAATATGTGGGTAGTGGGTGTAATGGTTGTGGGGACTGCTATTACACTTGTCCAGAGCCACTGGTGGTGGAAGTTCACATACCCCTCAGAAAAAAAGTAAAGGTCAATACAAATTTAAACAAAGGGGAAAAGGAGGAAAACAAATGACTATCCAATTAATAAAGGGTAACACTGCTGTAATAATAGGAGCAATGTATGCTGGCTGTGATTGCTTTTTTGGATATCCTATAACTCCTGCTTCAGAAGTTTTACATGAAGCTTCATTATATTTTCCTAAAGTGGGCCGTACATTCGTTCAAGCTGAATCAGAGGAAGCCTCTATTAACATGGTATACGGAGCAGCTGCAGCAGGACATAGGGTAATAACTGCATCTTCAGGCCCTGGAATCAGTCTTATGCAGGAAGGAATGTCATTTTTGGCCGGAGCAGAACTCCCCTGTGTTATTGTAGATATCATGCGTGCAGGTCCGGGTCTTGGGAATATAGGGCCAGAACAGTCTGATTATACTCAATTAGTCAAAGGAGGAGGTCATGGAAACTACCGAAACATAGTACTAGCTCCTAATTCTGTGCAAGAGATGTGCGACTGTACCATGAAGGCATTCCATTTGGCTGAGAAATACAGAAACCCTGCTGTTGTCTTGGCAGATGGAGTGTTAGGGCAAATGGTAGAAAGACTTAATTTTCCTTCGAAATCAATCAAACCGGTTTTCAATGAGTCATGGGCTGTAAGAGGTAACCAAAATACCAGGAAAAACTTGGTAACGAGTATTTTCCTTGATTTTGATCAGTTAGAAGACTTTAACTATAGAATTCAGGATAAATACTTGGAAATAATGGAGACTGAAGTGGATTATGAGGAATACATGGTGGATGATGCTGAGATCATTTTAGTGGCGTATGGTATTAGCAGCCGCGTAGCTCGTTCAGCAGTGGATCAAGTTAGAAAAAGGGGAATACGGGCAGGATTATTCCGTCCTAAAACATTATTCCCATTTCCTGCAAAAAAACTCCATGAAATTGCTGTTAAAAGAGAATGCAAATTTTTATCAGTGGAAATGAGTAATGGGCAGATGAAAGAGGACATAACACTATCAATAGGATGCCTTCGTCCTGTTGAACTGGTTAACAGGATGGGAGGAAACCTCATCGATCAGAAAAGCATAATTAATAAGATACATGAAATGGTAGGGGGTATCTAGATGGCAGGACAGGGAAAAAACCATAAAAATGACCTTTACTCTGAGACAACAGTGGAAGAAAAGATCATCCAGAAACCCAAATCCATCCTTAAGGAGTATCCACGTAAAGGAGGTAGTGCACCTACAGCTACTCATTATTGTCCTGGTTGTGGTCATGGTATACTCCATAAACTCATAGGGGAGGCTATTGATGATCTGGGGATTCAAAACCGCACTGTAATGGCTAGTCCAGTGGGATGTGCAGTTTTCGCCTACTATTACTTTGACTGTGGTCATGTCCAAGTGGCCCATGGTCGTGCCCCTGCAGTGGGAACAGGCTTATCACGTGCTGAAGAAGATGCAGTGGTGATACTTTACCAGGGAGATGGAGATTTAGCATCTATAGGATTAAATGAAACGATCCAAGCTGCAAACCGTGGGGAAAAGATGGCTGTATTCTTCGTGAACAATACAGTTTACGGAATGACTGGAGGGCAAATGGCACCCACCACTTTGGTGGGTGAAGTCACTGTAACTTGTCAAGGGGGTAGAGATCCCCGTTACACTGGTTATCCTTTGCATATGTCTGAATTACTGGACAATTTGGATGCACCTGTTTTTATTGAGCGGGTAGCTGTTTCAGATCCAAAAAATATTCGAAAAGCCAAAATTGCCGTTAAAAAAGCACTTGAAGTACAGAAGGATGGTAAAGGATATGCTTTTGTGGAAGTGCTTTCACCATGTCCAACTAACCTTAGAATGGATGCTCAAGGATGCGAAAATTTTGTTAATGAGGAAATGAGTAAAGAATTCCCAGTGAAAAATTTCCGGGACCGTAAAAATAATGTTAAATCCCTCTGCAGGGCTAGTAGTGATTTTTCACAAGAAGCTCTAGACAGCATCTTTGAAGTAAAGGAAGACACATCTTGGGAAGCCCGGGATGATCCTTCCTTCGGCCGAAAAGTGGTAAGGATTGCCGGTTTTGGAGGTCAAGGTGTTTTAAGCATGGGACTTACACTTGCTCAAGCTGCTTGTAATGATCAAAGGCATGTTTCCTGGTATCCTGCCTACGGACCAGAACAACGAGGAGGAACTTCAGATTGTACAGTGGTGATTTCTGGAGAAACCATCGGTTCACCAGTAATCCCAACTTCAGACATTCTTGTAGCTTTAAACAGGCCTGCACTTGAAAAATTTGCTAAAAAAGTTAAAAAAGATGGGTTAATCCTATTTGACAAGCGCATAACTCGTTTTAAGAATGTTGAAGGTCTTATTCCCGAAGGTTTAAGGGCTATTGCAGTACCAGCTCGAAAACTTGCCAAGGAACATGGCGTGCCGAGAGCTGCTAACACTGTAATGTTAGGAGTGCTCATGGCTATGGGGGTGACTAATCTTCCTGAAAATGTTTTTAAAGAGGCTATTGAACATACTTTCCATAAAAAACCTAAATTAATCAATGTGAATCTAGAAATACTGGAAGCAGGTCTTCAATATGCTAAAAAAAACCTTTAACCATAAGATAAACATGATACGTTTTGAAATTGTTTAATTTTAGTAAGAAAAGTTATTAAAGTTTATATGATGACGTTATATAATGTCATGTAA
The DNA here is from genome assembly GCA_002496805.1 of Methanobacterium sp. UBA353. GTDB lineage: Archaea > Methanobacteriota > Methanobacteria > Methanobacteriales > Methanobacteriaceae > Methanobacterium. The sequence continues at coordinate 19,503 of DALO01000018.1, forward strand.
TCTTTAAAAGTCTATAAACAACTCTACTTCGGGGATTTCTCCAACTAGCGTATTATTTATCCTTTTTTTCTTTTTAAATATATTTAATTAATTCTAATTACCTTTTTTTTTAAATTATCAAAAATTTATTTTAATATAAAATTTTAAGTTAATAGAGTAACAAACTATTACCAAGTTAATTATTGAGTAAGATTAAAGTAAGTGGTTAATGGGGTGCAAATAACTGTCGATGGTGTAGGGGTGAATTAATGACTTTTTTATCCAAAAAAAATAACATTTCTGTGGTTCTTTGTGGTGAAGCAGGTCAGGGAATTCAGACTGTAGAAACAATCTTGGTTCAAGCTCTTAAACGTACTGGTTACCATATTTTTTCCACCAAAGAGTATATGTCGAGGGTTAGAGGAGGTTACAATTCCACACAAATCAGAGTTTCCTCCCACAGAGTTTCTTCATACGTTAAGAGAATCGACATACTTTTGGTGCTAAGTTCAGGCGCTATAAAACATCTGGAAGATAGAATATCCGAAGATACATTCATAATAGGTGATCCAGAACATTTTAAATCAATAAAAGAGAGTAATACTCAAGAATTTCAACACAAATATCATCAAGAGGTTACTAAACAGTATAATTTTTTGGAGATTCCCCTAATACAAACTGCCCAAGAAATGGGAGGTCTGATATTTGCCAATGTAATTGTGGCAGGTATCCTATCATGTATTTTAAACATCCCTAAAGAGATATTTAACAGACTCATCCATGATATTTTTGCACGTAAAGGTGATGAGATACTTCAAAAGGATTTAAATGCAGGAAAAGCAGGTTATGATCTTGGCAGAGAATTAAGGGATTCTGAATCAGGAAAAATTCAATTATCACTTTCTGTAAACTCAAAAATAAAAGATGAACTGTTGATTAATGGTACTGATGCTGTAGGATTTGGATGTCTTGCTGGAAATTGTAGATTCATGGCGTCTTATCCTATGACTCCATCCACTCCTTTACAGGGATTCTTGGCAGCCCATGCCAATGATTTTGAACTCATATATGAACAAGCAGAAGACGAAATCGCAGCTATTAACATGGCGGTAGGTGCCTCTTATGCAGGTGCTCGGAGCATTGTAGCCACATCTGGGAGTGGATTTGCTCTTATGGAAGAAGGAGTGGGCTTAGCCGGGATGATAGAAACTCCTGTTGTTATTTATATAGGTCAAAGGCCTGGCCCAGCTGTGGGACTTCCCACCCGAACCAGTCAGGAAGATTTAAACTTGGCATTATACTCGGGAACAGGAGAATTTCCTAGGATTATATTCGCCCCAGGAAAACTGGAAGACGCATTTACATTAACTCAGAAAGCATTTAACTTGGCTGAAAAATATCAAATCCCAGTTTTTATCCTTTCAGATCAGTACTTCGCGGATTGTTATTATAACATCCCCTCACTACTTGTAGATGATATTCAGAATGAAAATTATCTGATTAAAACAACTCCAGAATACAAAAGATATATGATAACACATGACGGAATAACTCCCAGGGGAATACCTGGATATGGGGAGGGGCTGGTGGTTGTTGATTCTGATGAACATGATGAAGAAGGACATCTAACTGAAGACTTGCTTATAAGGAAGCAGATGGTTGATAAAAGATTGAAAAAAATAGAACATATAAAGAATGATGTTATTCCACCGGATTTAGAAGGCCCCAATGATTATAAAAATCTTGTTATTGGTTGGGGTTCCACCTACTGGACAATAATCGAGGCTTTAGAAAACATCAGAAAAACATATCCGGATTATAAGATTAGCTTCCTTCATTTTAAACAAATTTATCCTTTCCACAGAAGTGTTTCAGGATATCTGGAAAAGGCAGATAATGTTATAATATTTGAAAATAATGCCCAAGGACAAATGGCCAACCTCATAAAGCTTGAAACTGGCTTCGAAATACAGGAAAAGGTTCTTAAATATGATGGCATGCCTTTTTCTGTAGAAGAAGTGGAAGAAAACCTTAAAACATTTATGGGCATTGGTAATGGGGATATGGGGATGTTATAATGAAATTTAAAGATTTTGACATGCCGCATGCTGATGTGGCTTGGTGTCCGGGGTGTGGTAATTTTTCAATTTTACGCAGCCTCAAGAAAGCTCTGGCTGAACTTGAAATTTTACCTGAGAATTTGGTTTTTGTATCCGGTATAGGGCAAGCTGGCAAACTTCCCCATTATATTAGAGGCAACGTATTCAATGGATTGCATGGAAGATCATTATCTCCGGCCACGGGAATAAAAGCAGTTAACCCCGAATTAACGGTCATTGATGTTAGTGGGGATGGATGTATGTATGGGGAGGGTGGTAATCACTTCATGCACACAATAAGGCGCAACCCCAATATTACCAACTTGGTTCATAATAACATGGTATACGGTCTCACCAAGGGACAAGCATCACCAACTAGTCAGAAAAATTTTAACACACCTTTACAAGTAGAAGGAGTATTTTTAGAACCATTCAACCCATTGGGCGTGGCTATTGCTCTTGATGCGTCATTTGTGGCCCGAGCTTACAGTGAAGATCGTAAACAAACCATTGAAATTTTCAAATCAGCAATAAAACATAAAGGATATGCACTGGTGGACATATTTCAGCCATGTGTCACCTTCAATCGGGTGAATACCAAAAACTGGTTCAGAGAACATACCTATTACTTGGAAGATGATCACGATCCTCTAGACAGAAGCATGGCATTCAACCGAGCTATTGAAACTGGCGAATATCCTTTAGGAGTTTTTTATATGAATCCCAATAAAAAAACTTTTGAAGAGAATTTAAACGTTTATTCCGACAAAAAAACTCCTTTATTCCAAAGAAAAATTGATACAGATCAAATAAAAGCTTTGATAGATAGTAACAGATGATTTAGGAATTTTTATTGTTTATTAGAATGATTAGTTTCGGAATCATTAGTCAACATATTAATAAATTTTTTAGGTGGAAAATGAAAAAAATAAGAATATTATCATGGAACGTAAACGGAATCAGAGCCGTGCATAGGAAAGGATTTTTAAAATGGTTCATGAAAGATAAACCCGACGTTTTATGTATTCAAGAGACTAAAGCCCATCGTAAACAGTTTCCATCAGATATTAAGAGTATTGATGGTTATCAATTATATAGTTCAGATGCGGAACGAAAGGGATACAGTGGTGTGGCTACTATAACCAACAAAAAGCCCGAAAAAGTTCGAAATGGTTGGGGGGTACCCAAATTCGATAGTGAAGGCCGGACCTTAATCACTGATTATGGGGATTTTGTATTATTCAACATTTACTTTCCCAATGGAAAAATGTCTGAAGAGAGACTTCAATACAAATTAGACTTCTATAATTCATTCTTAGATTATGCGGACACACTCAAAGATGAAGGGCGCAATATAATAGTTTGCGGTGATGTTAACACAGCTCACAAAGAAATTGACTTAGCACGCCCCAAGGAAAACAAGAAAGTTTCGGGTTTCTTACCAATTGAAAGGGAATGGATTGATCACTTTTTAAGTCATGGTTATGTGGACACATTCAGGGAATTTAACCATGAATCCGATAATTACACTTGGTGGAGTTATCGCACACGGGCAAGAGATAGAAATGTTGGATGGAGATTGGATTACTTCTTCGTGAACCAAGAATTTATGGATCATGTAGAAGATTCCTACATTCTGTCTGATGTTATGGGTTCTGATCACTGTCCTGTGGGAATAGACATAAAATTAGATGATTAAACTATCAATAAATAAATTCAACCAAACAACTATAGGAACGTTCATACAATAGGAAATCCTGATAGGCAGAAACTATATAAAATATATTTGGGGGATTAAAAATGGACAAATTTGATGAAAAATTGCAAGTATTATCAAAGAAGGGCCTGTCTGAAGAAGAAATTAAAAAGAAAATTTTAGATGAAATGGGAGATGAATGCATTTGTCCGGATTGCCCAATGTTCAACCAGTGTGCCAGGGAAAAGTATGAGGGACTGTACTGTATTTTGGGCAAATCCGAATGTACCTTGGAAGAGGATGAATGCATATGTCCTGATTGTGAAGTTGTGGAAGATTTAGATCTTAAATATGATCTTTACTGTATCAAAGGATCTGAAAAAGAATTAAGGGAATAAATTCATGTAATCTCGGAAAACTTTGATAATCCATAAAAATAATTTAACAATATACTTCTAACATAAAGATATTCCTAATGTATCATGAATAACGTGATGGGAATAGATAAAAGTTAGATTGATTAGACAGAATTTTAATAATCTAGAATTTTGGTATGCAACGTTGAAATCCTTAGTTTTCATATTTTAATTTATCCGGAAAAAAGATTTGAGGGATGTTATGAGTTATCATGGATTAGCTAAAAATTTTTTAGAATCACAGGGAATATCAATTGGAGACATTATATCCATAAAAAAAGAGGACATAGAATATAAGGGCATCTTATTGGACCGAGTTGAAGATGCTGATGAGTTCCATGTCGTGTTGAAGTTGGATAATGGATACAATATTGGCGTCACCATAGACAAAGCTGAAATAAAGCTTATTGAAAGGGGACAACAGCCAAAAATTGATCATTCTCCAATGGATATGCAGAAAGATCCAAACAAGATGAACATATCCATCATATCCACAGGAGGAACTGTTGCATCCCTTATTGACTATAAAACAGGAGCCGCACATCCTGCATTCACTGCTGATGACCTTTTAAGAGCCACTCCCGAACTGATGGATGAAGCTAACATTCAGGGTAAGGCGATCATGAACATTTTAAGCGAGAATATGAAACCTGAATATTGGATTGAATCAGCTCGATCAGTGGTTGATGAGATAAATAATGGTGCTGATGGGGTAGTAGTGGCTCATGGAACTGATACAATGCATTACACATCAGCTGCACTGAGTTTCATGATTGATTCTACGGTTCCAATTATCATTACTGGCGCTCAAAGAAGTTCTGACCGACCATCATCTGATGCCTTTTTAAATTTAATTAGCTCAGTTATTGCTGCTAAATCGGATATTGCTGAGGTAATGATCTGCATGCATGCCACTGAAAACGACAACAAAGTCCATTTGCATCGTGGAACTAAAGTTCGTAAGATGCACACTAGTCGCAGGGACACCTTCACCAGCATCAACAGCCACCCACTGGCACAGGTGCAAGATGGGAAGATAAAAATTATTGACACAAATTACTCGTACAGGAAACGTAACCAAGTCAAATTAAAATTAAATGACTCATTTGAATCAAAAGTAGCTTTTATAAAGATTTTTCCTGGCATCACTGCTGAATTAATTGATTATCATGTTGATAAAGGATTTAAAGGCATATTACTAGAGGGCACTGGTTTGGGCCACTGTCCGGATCATCTCTTCCCCTCAATTCAGAGGGCGGTGGATGAAGGAATACCAGTATTTATGTCATCTCAGTGCATATATGGTCGAACCAACTTGAATGTGTACAGTTCTGGGAGAAAACTTTTATCTGCTGGAGTAATACCTGTCGGAGACATGTTACCTGAGACAGCCTACGTAAAACTAGCATGGGTTTTAGGACAGGCTGTAAATAAGGAAGAAGTCAGAAATATGATGTTAACTAATCTTAAAGGAGAGTTAGAAGTTAAATCATCCTCAAAATACTTCTCAAGGGATTATGGGGAATAGAAGGATTATGGTGATGGATATGGATGAAAAAATGGATTACAATGAACTGGGTCTCATGATGGGTCTGGAGATACATCAACAACTCAACACGCAAACGAAACTATTCTGCCCTTGTGAATGTGAATTAACTGATAAACAACCTAATTATAATCTTTTAAGGCATCTCAGACCAACTCAAAGTGAATTTGGAAAAATTGATCGGGCTGCATTTGAAGAATCCCGACGAAAACTCACATTTATTTATGATGCCTATCCTCAGCACACTTGTCTGGTGGAAACAGATGATGAACCACCGCACCCTCTAAATCAGGAGGCACTGGAAATTGGCCTAATAATAGCATCACTTTTGAACATGCAAGTGGTGGATGAGTTCCATACCATGCGAAAACAAGTTATTGATGGAAGTAACACTGGAGGATTCCAGAGAACGGGATTGGTAGCCAGTAACGGACATTTGGAAACACCTTATGGTAAAGTAGTTATTGAAAATCTGTGTTTAGAGGAGGATGCTGCGCGCAGAATGGGTCAGAGGAAAGGTAATGTAGAATTTCGTCTTGATAGGTTAGGCATACCTCTTCTGGAGATAACTACTGATCCTTCCATTCACAAGCCTGAACAAGTAAGGGAAGTAGCCTACCAGATCGGTCAAGTATTGCGCAGCACCAAGGTAAAACGTGGACTCGGGACCATACGTCAAGATCTCAATATTTCAATAAGAGATGGGGCTCGAATTGAAATAAAAGGCGTACAGGACTTGGATTCTATGCCCTTAATGGTTGAAAATGAGATTAAACGTCAACTAAAACTACTGGAAATACGTGAAAAACTTCAAGAACGTAAAGCTCATGTTGAAGAAGAAATTCATTATTTAGAAGAGATATTCCGCGGAACTGAATCTAAAATAATAAAAAAAGCCCTTAATAAGAATGATAAAGTTTTAGCCATAAAATTGAAAGGGTTCAAAGGATTAATTGGTAAGGAATTACAACCTAACCGTAGATTTGGAACTGAACTGGCTGGATATGCCAAAAAAATGGGAATAGCAGGAATATTCCACAGTGATGAACTTCCAGCATACGGTATAACACAAGCAGAGGTGGACAAAATTAATAAAGTCATGAAAATCAGCGATAATGATGCTTTCATCCTGGTTGCAGATGACGAAGAGAAAGCTCATAATGCAATGGAAGAAGTGCAAAGACGAGCTAGAATGGCGATAAAAGGTGTTCCTGAAGAGACTAGGAAGGCGCTTGATGATGCTAATACTGAATATCTCCGACCATTACCTACTGCCAGCAGGATGCATGTTGAAACTGATATTCCTGCACAAGTAATATCCAAAAAACTTTTAAATCATGTAAAAGCAAACCTTCCAGAACTTCCTGAAGATAAAAAAGTCCGTATTATTGAAGAGTATAATTTAAGTGAGGATCTGGCAAGTCAGCTGGTCAGACAAGATAGGGTTAAGCAATTTGAGGAAATTGTGGTAGAATGTCGTGTTGAACCCATTACAGTTGCTTCTGTACTGGCTTACACTCTCAAAGAGCTTAAAAGAGAAGGATTAGATGTTGATAATCTCTTGGATAATAATATTTTAGAAACATTCCATTTGCTCAAAGAGGGTAAAATTTCAAAGGAAGCAATTTCAAATGTTTTAGTTGGGGTTTTAAAGGATAATTCACATCCGGAAGAAGTTGCACGAGATTTGAATCTGATGATGCTTTCAGAAGATGATGTAGCAAAAATAATTAAAGACATTGTTTCTTCTAATGAGGGCTTGGTTAGGGAAAGGAATATGGGATCCATGGGACCTCTCATGGGAATGGCGATGAAAGAATTTAAGGGTAAAGCTGATGGAAAATTGGTAAATAAACTTGTTAGGGAAGAAATACAGAAATATCTATAAAGTGAAGGTGCATTGTAGTGAAAGATGTGGTGGAAGAATTTGACTTGATTATTGTTGGGGGAGGACCAGCAGGATTGACTGCCGGAATTTACGCGGGTAGGCAGGGAATGAAAACCATCATACTGGAAATGATGATTGGTGCTGGTTCCGGGTATATGGTCCCTCTTATGGAGAATTATCCTGGGTTTAACTTGATTTCTGGGAAGGATTTACTGGAAAAAATGAGAAAACAGGCTGAAAAGCGTGTTCCTATAGCCAACATGGAAGAAGTCAAAGAAATTATAAAAAATGACCTTGGCCATGTTATTGTCAAAACCTCTAACTGCACATATAAAACTAAGTCTGTTATAATATCCACGGGAAGTCGTCACAGAAGGCTGAAAGTACCGGGCGAGGTTGATTTTGTTGGTCGTGGAGTTTGTTATTGTGCCACTTGTGATGGGCCATTATATCCAGAAAAGGATGTTGTGGTAATAGGGGGTGGAAATGCAGCAGTCCAGGAATCAATTTATCTAAAAAGTTTAGGTTGTAATGTCAAAATAATCCATCGAAGAAACAAATTAAGGGCTGAAAAATATCTTCAGGAAAAATTAGAAGAAAGTAACATCCCTATTATCTGGGATTCCATAGTTGAACAGATAAATGGAGATAAAAACGTGGATAATGTAATACTTCGCAACGTCAAAACAGAAAAGACAAATAAACTTTCTATAGATGGTATATTTATTGCCATTGGTGAAGAACCCCTTAGTAAAGTTGCCCAAAACGCAGGGGTGGAAGTTGATGATCATGGTTACGTCAATACTGATAAATTTCAAAGAACAAATATCCCTGGATTATATGCTGCCGGTGACATCACTGGTGGGATTAAACAATGGGTTGTAGCGTGTGCTGAAGGCGCAGTAGCTGCAATTTCTGCATATAATGATACAATTGATTGAAAACCTATTTTCATAATCTAATTTGTGATTTAAACTATTTATCCAAAGTTTAACATGAAAAAAAATATTTTATTTGGCCCAGCAGGCAATCCAATTGGATTCAGTGGCAAAACTATTGAAGTATGTGATTATATTCGTGAATTAGGATTAGATGCTTACGAATACCAGGCTACATACGGGGTACGTATTCAGAAACAATCTGCACTTAAATTGCAAAAAAATGCTAAAAAAAATGATATTAGAGTCTCAATGCACGCTCCATATTATATCAATTTATCAGCACAGAAGGACGATGTTTTGGAAAGATCTATTGATAGGCTGGTTCAATCAGCCCGTGCTGCAAAATGGATGGGGGCATATAGAATTGTTTTTCACCCAGGATTCTACACAAAATACACTCCTCAGGAGGCTCTTAACCGATGTAAATTTGCAATTTCAAAATTAATGGATGATTTGGATTCTATAGGAATTAAAAATTTCACTTTCGCCCCTGAAACTACTGGAAAAAGGTCACAACTAGGAAATTTAGATGAGATCATAGATATTTGCAATTCATTTGATAATTTTTCCCCAACAATTGACTTCGCACATTTACATGCCAGAGGTAGGGGATGTATTAACGAATCTGATGATTATTATAAAATATTAAGCAAATTAGAGGATGTTTTGGAGGATATTGGTCAGAAAATTCAACCTTTGCATTGCCATTTCACCAAGATCGAGTACACCGATTCAGGTGAGAGAAAACATCATGTTTTGAGTGAAACTGAATATGGCCCACCACTAGAGTTATTACTGGAAACGCTTATTGATTGTGGTTGGTATGCCACCATAATTTGTGAAACGCCTCTTCTGGAAAAAGATGCTCTTGTAATGCAGCAGACATATCAAAATTTACTTTAGAATAAATCTGATGATGAATACCAGTTATCAGATTTAACAATCAAAAAGGTTACTAATTTACAAATATCTGCTAATACTCCTTTTCATTATAAATTGATTAATTATTTGAACATTAATTGGATTATGAGCATCTTCTGATAAGAATTAATAAAGTATAATATTGGTTAAAATAAAATATTACTCGGAGTCAACTGGGTGGTATAATGGGAGAGCAAATTGGGTTAAATTTCTTGAATAATCCGTATTATTCAAGAGATGCAAAATTATTAGAGTTTGTGTATGATATTATCGAAGAACATCTTAATTAATCTTATTACAAGTTTATCGATGAAGATGCAGACTATTTGAAAGCAAAGAAAGGGAAATTAGATGGTTAGCTGCTAAAGCAAGATTTAGGGCTATTCAATATTAATATTATTATAGAGTCGATTTGGTATTTAGCCTGATTATTCTGAATTTATATTTTATGGATATTGGTAAAATTACATGTTAGATCCATTTTTCATTTTTATTTGATGACAAAACGGCATGCTTTATCTCCCAAGGCATAACATGCTGTTTCAGTAACTTTTACTTTTTCCTGGTTGTATGAACTGAATAATGATTCTAATATTCCGTTATCAAAGGCACAGGCGGGTTTTCCTAAATAAGGAAGGCCACTACATTCAAAGCAATCCGTCACACTGATAGTAATTGGTTTTAAACTTTGAATCTCTATAAATCCAAGGTTGTGTGTTTTCCAGAATTGGGCGATGTTAGAAAGAAAGGTAGACTGATCCGGATCTTTCACTTTTTCGTATAAGGCATCTCCCACTTTTAAACCAGCTTCATAAAGTATTGGATCTATGTCGACTCCTTGATTTAAAAGAGAAATCCTTAGGGTGTGGAAGATGAGTCTAAAAAATTCAAAGGGTTCATTTTCACTGGTAATGTACCTATGGATATAAGATGAAATGTCTTCTTGAAGCTGTTGGTGGTGCAATTTCCCAATATACCCCGATTGGATGAAAAATATCTTTTTACGAGCATCTTCAGGGTCAATACGGGAGTTTATTATCCCATCATGGCTCATTGCTTTAAGATGACTTGATACGGTGGATTTGGCACGGCCTGAAAGCTTCACAATTTCATCAAAGCTTAAATCACCATTTCTCAACATTGATAGGATTTTCACTCTAACTGGGCTTTTAATAGCCAGCACACCTTCGGGTGTGGCGAAAAGTTCTATTTGGCTGTTATTTAGGGGTTTTGAAGGTTTTGTTTCGTTTTTTTTCACATTATTTTCCATTTTTTTAATCCTTGTGGATATTTTTTTAAGATATGAGCAGATTAGTTGCAAATTATTGGCTTCTTTCACAACGGAAGCATGTGTCAGTCTTTCTATCAGTTTTAAAAGTCTTACCACATTTTTTACAAGTAACATCGCGTAAAGATGACTTTTTATCGATGATTTCCAGGGCACAGGAACATTTCCAACCCATCTTACCTTTCAATGCTTGTTCAAATGCTTTATCCTCATCAATTACTTTTTTTGACAATTTATCATCTCATTTCAATGGTTTTATAATAATCGGGTATTATAATGGGTCAAGGCACTTATAATAATCAAAAATCGAAGTGTCTGATCAATATCAGTATATAATCACTCCCCTAAATTTAAAATCCTGTAATTGGAAAAATTGAAAGTAGGGTAATATAATTACCCCATAATGGCTTTTATGTCTTCTTCAGGATCTCCAATTGGCGTTAAACCATACTTTTCTACTAAAACATTAAGGATGTCATCATTTGCCCAGCCAGGTATTATGGGTCCGATATACATGTTTTTAATGTCTAGTGCAAGCAGACTCCATAGTATGGCTACTGCTTTTTGTTCCATCCAGCTTAAAACCAAAGTTAATGGCAGTTCATTGAGTTCCACCCCGAATAGTTCAGTTAAAGCAACAGCAATATCCACGGCGACTATGGCATCGTTACATTGCCCTAAATCTATAAGGCGGGGTATTCCTTCAATGTCTCCTAGATCCAAGTCATTGAATCGGTATTTTCCGCAGGCAAGAGTTAGTACCACAGCTTCCTGTGGGAGTTTTTCCACGAATTCTCGGTAGTATTTGGCTTGTGGTTTTGGGGAGTCACATCCTCCAACCAGGATAAACTGTTTTATTTTACCAGCTTCCACCAATTCTTTAATTTTAGGTGCCAGGGAAAGGACTGTGGAAGCTCCGAATCCAGTTGTAAAAACAGTATCACGGGGTTCATCATTCAATTCTGGCAATTCCAGGGCTTTTTCAATTACAGGGGTGAAATCATTGTCTTCTATGTGTTGAACTCCGGGTAACTGAGCTACACCACTGGTGAACATTCTTTCTTTGTATTCATCTTTGGGTAAGAGTACACAGTTGGAAGTTCCCAAAATAGCTACAGGATATTTGGAAAAAGTCTGTTTTTGGTCAAACCATGGTCCGCCCAGTTGTCCAACCAAGTGTTTGTATTTTTTAAGTCCTGGATATCCATGGGCTGGCAACATTTCTGAATGTGTGTATACATTGATCCCTTTTCCTTCAGTCTGTTTCAAGAGATCTTCTAAGTTTTTGAGGCTATGTCCGGTCACCACAATTCCAGGGCCTTTAATTGATCCTACTGGTACTTCAGTTGGTTCTGGCTCACCGTAAGTTTCAATATGGGCTTTTTTTAGAAGTTGCATAGTCTTGATATTCATTCGCCCTGCTTCCAAAGCTAGTTCAACCAGATCCTCAGCGTCGAAGTTAACATTGGTTAGTGTAGAGAAAAAACCTTTTTCCAGAAATGCATCTACCTCATCATCAGCATATCCTAACTCACGAGCGTGGTATAAATAGGCAGATATTCCTTTTATGGCGAATAACAAGTTGTCTTGTAGCCTGGCTACAGTGGGTTGTTTCCCGCAAACACCTACAATGGTACAACCAGTTTCACGTGCTGTTTGTGAGCACTGGTAACAAAACATGTCTAATGCTTCTTTTTTATCCATTTTATTTCCTCCTTGATCCTCTTCTTTAAATACTCCTGGTTTTTTAATTAAATCAACAAATCCCATAATTGTTTCCTCCAATTTGGAACAAGCTTATTTCATTTTTTTTGTGTGTGGGGGGTTCGAATATGCTGAATTTGTTTTACAAATTTCGAATAGTTCTACATATATCGAATGTTCTATACTAGTAGAACAAAATATTTAAAGGTTTTGGTATAATAATGTAACTAAAAAAAATAGTGAATACAAGATTAAAATCTGATAATTTCATAATAAAATTATAAAAAGAGTTAAATCTTTTTTTAAAAAGCTTAACAAGTTTTAACAAAGAAATCATGACAAACAATCAGTTTAATTTAGTAAATTTTATGTATATTTTTAATTTACAAAATAATTATTTAGCTAATTATTTAAGATAAAAAAAAATAGTGGGTGATTCGTTGAATATAAAAGGAAATAGTGGTTGGTTCTTTTAAATATCTGCTTTCAGAATTTAAAAAAATCATTTTTTTTAGGGATTAAAACATTTACATGTGGTTAAACTTACAATTTTGATTCGTTTGACTTTACAAATGTTGTAATTAATTGATTGTTTATCATTGCAGGGTTAATTATAGGATTTGTAGTCAACGAGTATTTATTCAGAATTCTAAAATCATCCCTAGTATAATGTGTGCGAACTAAATTGATTGTTAATAATTCCTCTATTTTTTAATGGCATTAGCAAATATGGCAGATATTGTGATCTGTTCTGTGCATTCCAGTTTAGAGAAATTACGGAAGAAATAAAATATATCAGATGGGTTAAAATAATTAAATTGTATTTGGCAGTATTTTTTATATTCAGCATGTTGGTTGTAGTGCAAAGTTTATTAGACTTTTTTATTTTTAACCCAGTTTAATTTGGAATTAGTAAATTTTATTGTGTGTTGGGATTGTTTTTGTTGATTTTGTTACCTTATTTATACATATTCTTTGTCAAATTAGTGGTATTGGCCTATACTCAGAATTAGTATATTAGACGGTGTTTTTCCCTTTTTTTCATCCTCATAATAGATCTAAGTATTGATTATACAAATAACAAAAAGCTCTTTAATAACTTACATCAAATATAGTTTTAATATGAATTTAGTTTTTATATTTCCCAATTTACTCAAACTTTTATTAAAATTATAATGTGATATATTGAAATACTTATCAGTGTTGTTATATTTGTCCTCTTTTTTGACATACATTTCTAATAAAAAATTAATACTAAAAATGTGATAAACAATTTTTTTCTTTCTCCTAAATTTGGTCCTTAAATCTGTTTATAATCGCATAGTTAGAATAACTGCTAATATAACTTGGATGTGATACTGCTTTTTTTATATCGTGAATTTAGAAATAGATGCACTAAAACTTATCAATATATTTATATATTTGGATATATGAAATTATATTAGGTGAAACTTTTGAAAGAAAAAGAAATTAAAGAATTTGTAAAGGAAAGATATTCAAAAATAGCCTCTAAAGAAGATTCTTCCTCCTGTTCCTGTTGTGGTGGAAATGAAATGGATACAGTTATCCAACAAGCCAAAGCAGCAGGTTATTCTGATGATGAGATAAAAAGTATCCCTCCAGAAGCCATATTTGGACTTGGATGTGGTAACCCTACAGCCTTAGCAGAAATTAACGAAGGTGAAACGGTTTTAGATATGGGATCCGGTGGAGGTATAGATGTTTTTCTCTCTGCGAATAAGGTCGGTGTGCAAGGAAAGGTAATTGGGGTAGACATGACCAATGAAATGGTAGAAACTGCCGTTAAAACCGCTGAAACAGGTGGTTATGAAAATTTGGAGTTTAAACTGGGCGAAATAGAAGACTTGCCCATCAAAAACAATTCAATTGATGTTATAATCAGTAACTGCGTTATAAACCTCACACCCAATAAATTAATAGCCTTTAAAGAAGCTTTCAGAGTATTAAAAGAAGGTGGAAGGATACTGGTATCTGATATAGTTACTGAAGGCCAAATTCCTGATGAGATTCGTAAAAGTTTCCAGGCATGGTCAGAATGCATAGCTGGGGCCATGGAAAAACAAGAATACTTAGAAACAATAAGAAAAGCAGGTTTTAAAAAGGTAGAAATCATTGAAGAGCACATTTTCACTGAGCCTGACTTGGATGAAAGACTTGTGGGAAAAATAACGAGTGTGCAGGTGAAGGCTCTTAAATAGTGTAACTATGAAAGTAGATGGGATCAAAAATTGTTGTAACGTTGATTCAGAGGAAATCAAACGTTTAAAAAATGTATTATCTAATTTATATGATAATACAGAACTAAATGAAAGGACAGAGATTTTCAAAGCCCTTACAGATCCTACACGTCTTCAGATATTGTATTTACTCAAGTTTAGGGATCTGTATGTTTGTGAACTGACGGAAGTATTAGATAAACCACAATCTACCATTTCACACCATCTAAATATTTTAAAAAGAGTCGGGTTTATTAAATCATCAAAAGAAGGCATTTGGACACTCTATGGGCTGAAAAATCAGGATATTATAGCTCTTGTGGATAATTTATGTGAAAAAATCAAAAATGATTAAGGAGATAAATTATGACTGAAGTTCTTGATTTTAAAGAAGTTAAAAAAATGGGAAAGTTGATGATTTCAACTCTTGACCTCAAAGGCTCCCCAATAGGAGTAAAATTCATTTTAAATGATGAAGATTTTCCAGAAGATACAGAAATCCTTAAGAAACACCGCTACTGTCAGGCATTGATGAAAGCCAATAAAGGACTCAATGTGGTACTGACCGGTGAGGAAATATCCTGCCCAGCTGCAGCATCAGCTTTTGGATTCAGACCATTACCAGAAAGTTTAAAATCGGGTAAGGGTTTAGTGGGATTTGGAATTGTATCAGACCCTGAAATTGGAAAAAAAATGTTCGAAGGCATGTTACGACTGGATGACAACAAAATTAAGGGCATTCACCTTTATCCCCTTGAAAATGCCCCTTTAATACCTGATATTATCATTGTTGAAGATGACCCGGAGAAACTGATGTGGATTGCCCTGGCTTACTTACACGCTACTGATGGCGAGAGGATAGAAAGCACCACAGCAATACTGCAGGCAACTTGCGTAGATTCTACCATAATTCCATTCCTCAAAAATCGTATGAACCTGACTTATGGTTGCTATGGTTGCCGAGACGCCACAGACCTATCAGAAAATGAAGCCATAATAGGCTTCCCCGGATCATACCTACCCCCAATCATGGAACATCTAAAATACCTTAAAGAAAAAGCAATACCCCGTTCACGTGATAAGGGAGCATTATCAGTTTTAAAAGGAAAATCAAAATTAAAAACTTGTGAAAATGGAGGAGATTAATATGGCATGGTTTGCCGGATATCCTAGAGAAAAAATTCAATGGTACCCTACAATTGATCTTGAAAAGTGTGTTGAATGCGGAATATGTATGAACTGTGGAGCAAAAGTCTACAAATGGACTGAAGACGGTCCTGTGGTGGATAAACCTTATAAATGTACTGTGGGATGCACAACCTGTGCAACACTCTGTCAGGGAAATGCAATTTCCTTCCCAGATAAAAAAGCTCTTCGTGAACTTTACCAAAAAGAGAGAATCTGGTCAAAAGTCAAAAAAGAACTCACAGAAGATGGTAGACTCAAAGTTAAAGATAGTAGCGATGCTGCAACAGGATGTTGCGAAACTCCTGCCCCTCAGAAGGTAGAAAATGAAGGTTGTGGTTGTGGAACTGCAGAACCATTTGAATCAGCTGAAAACCCTCCTGAAGAAGAGGGTGAGTGTAGTTGTGGATGCGGTGGGGACTATCCCGATGAATCTGTAAAAAACAATCCTGCTAAGCCCAAAAATCAAGTTGATGATGATTTCATCCAAAAACTCGAAGACTACGCTCATTCGATTGGTATTAAAAGTATAGGATATGCCAATGTTACTCCAGAACTAATTAATCCAGGTCAATCCCCCCTATTTTCAAATGCAATAGTATTAACCATGGAAATGAGTGATGATCTAATTTTAACAGATCCTGGAACTGAAGCACAGGCATTGAATGATGAACATTATGAAAAACTAGGTAAATTAACCTATCAAATCGCCGATTTTCTTAGAGAAAATGGTTTTGCAGCTGAGGCTGCTCACCCTTATGGAAATGTAGTAAAGTTCTCACCACTTGGCCAAAAAGCAGGTTTAGGATGGATAGGACAAAGCGGTCTTCTAATAACTCCTGCATCAGGTCCAAGACAAAAAATTTCAGCCATATTCACCAACATAGAAAACTTACCGGTGAAAGATGATGATGAACACTCCTGGATAGAAGAGTATTGCAACCGATGCGGTAAATGCATCAAAGCCTGCCCAGAAAAAGCACTGATAGAAACAGAAACCTGTTGCGGTGGTAAAGAAACCCAATTTGTGGAAAGTCTTTGTATAGGATGTAGTGAAGGCTGTACCTACTGCATAGAAGACTGTCCATTTGATCAAAAGGAATACATAGATATTAAAAGCCGATTTGTCAGAATGAACGCCAAATTATCGGAAAAAAGAAATAAAACATCTTAAGAAAAACTTGTGATTTCTATGAAGATGGATGAACTAAAAAATCACCCTAATACTGATTTAGATGAAATGGAACATTTAAAAGATGAATTAAATAATTCAAAATATGATAAAGAAATAATTCAAATGTCTGAGATTTTAAAAGCCCTTGGAGACCCTATTCGAATTCAAATCATTTATTTGCTTAAATCCAGGAATTTAAGCGTTTTTGAAATAGTGAACGCTTTAGGTAAACCTCAAAATACAATTTCCAATCATATTAAAGTATTAGAAAATGCAGGTTTGATTGAGGGACATGAAGAAGGTATTTTGATAATTTACTCTCTTAAAAAACCCGAAATAATAGATCTTTTGGATTCTATATTGAAACCATCGAAAGCATAGTAGAATTATCTGAGGCGATATGAATGAAAATAGAAGTATACGGAACTGGATGCGGCAATTGTAAAGCAGTAGAAAAGAACGCTGCAAAAGCTATAAAAGAGTCAGAAGTAGACGCAGAAATCGTAAAAATCCAGGAAATGGACCAGATATTTGCAGCAGGAATAATCGAAACTCCAGGATTAGGAATAGATGGGGAAATAAAATCCATGGGACGTATTCCCTCAGTGGATGAGATAAAAAAATGGATAGAATCAAAAAAATGAAATAATGTCAATTGATTTACATTTTTTATGGAGGTACTTAAATGAAAAGTATGGGCTTCATTGGCGGAGGAAGAGTAACCAAAATACTATTAAATGGTTTTAAAAAGGCAGGAATGACATTGAATAATGTAGTGGTGTATGATACTAATTCAGATACTCTTAAAGAACTTAAAAAAGAGTTTCCTGAAATAGAAACAGTTTCAGATGATAACCGGCTTGTTGCTTCACAGGATATGGCTTTTCTAGCTGTTCATCCACCTGCAATGGCCAGTATCTTAGAAGAAATCAAATCATATTTGAATCCAGATTCAGTTGTCATTTCCCTGGCACCGAAACCCAAAATCGAACAAATTTCCAGTTTATTAGGTGGTTTTACCCGTATCGTGCGCATGATACCTAACGCACCATCCATAATCAATGAGGGTTACAATCCCATCACATTCGCTCCAGAGATAAATGCTTCTCTGAAAAAAGAGATTCTAGATTTATTCAATGTTTTAGGTGTTACTCCGGAGGTGGAGGAAAATAAACTGGAAGCTTATGCAGTTTTAACGGCCATGGGCCCAACTTATTTCTGGTTCCAGTTCAATGAATTATTACAATTAGGACGTTCATTTGGACTAGCAGATACGGAGATAAAGGACAGTTTATGGAACATGATCTCTGGTGCAGCACAAACATTCTACCAATCTGAGTTAAACCCAGAGGAAGTCATTGATCTTGTACCAGTCAAACCAATGGCAGATGAAGAAGAAAAGATAAAAACTGCTTACCAAGCCAGGCTGGGGGCAATGTTCCAGCAGTTAAGGGAGTGAAATAAACCCGTTATTTTCTTTTGGAATAGAATTTTTTTTCAGGGGGAGATCTGAATGAAGAATGTTGTAGAAGTTCAGAACCTAACCAAGGGCTACAAGGAAATTAAAGCCGTTGATGGTGTGAACTTTAAGGTTAAAAAAGGAGAAATATTCGGCTTCCTAGGACCTAATGGGGCTGGGAAGACCACCACAGTCAGAATGTTAACTGGTATAATCAAACCCGACAGTGGAAAAGCTTACATCTTAGGGTACAACATTCAGAAAGAGCCTTTAAAAGCTAAAGAGCATCTGGGAGTGGTTCCTGAAACTTCCAATGCTTACGTAGACCTGTCTGCATGGCAGAATCTGATCTTAACAGCTGATCTATACGGGGTGCATAAAAAAGATGCTGAAAAAAGAGCAGATGACCTTTTAAAGGAATTCGATCTTTATGAACGAAGAAATGATAAGGTTAAAGGGTTTTCCAAAGGTATGAAGCAACGTTTGATCCTGGCCATGGCTCTGATTAACGATCCACAACTTTTATTTTTAGATGAGCCTACAAGTGGTCTGGATGTTCAAAGCAGCATTTTAATCCGGCAGATGCTGTTGCAGCTTCGTGAAAAAGGTAAAACCATCTTACTCACCACTCACAACCTGGAAGAAGCCAATAAACTATGTGAAAGGATAGCAATCATCAACAAAGGCAAAATTGCTGCCATAGACACTCCTGAAAACCTTAAAAAAATGATAAAAAAGCTGAACACTATAGAGGTAACCTTCGATGGCCCTATAAACGTCCAGGATTTATCAGACATCCCTGAGATACAGGATATCAGGAAAACTGGGGATAAATTCATTTTAAACACGAATAATATTAACAACCTCATTTCTGCCGTTACAGGATATGCAAAATCTAAAGATGTCAAGATAGTTGCTCTGAACACCCTAGACCCGTCACTGGAAGAAGTTTTCATAGAACTCACCAGGAGGAGTTAATAGATGTTAAATATTTATTTCAGCCAGTTGAAACGTTCTCTAGCCATTATGAAAAAAGACATTTTGATCTACTACCTCAAAGGACCAGTAATCATATTCGGAATCTTGATACCCTTATTCTTGTTCCTAGCTTTTTTAACCGGAAGTAAAAATTTATCCACAGATTTTCTTATATCTGGACTCATTGGTATGACCATGCTCTTCACCGCCACCTCGGTATCTCCAGTTATAACTCCCTGGGAATCACAGATGAACACCCTAGAAAGGCTGATGACATACCCCATATCCATTTACACTCTCATACTTGGTGATATCCTGGCTTCAGTCCTCTTTGGAGCATTAATAACCATGGTGCCAGTGATCATAGGATTAATCATCGGAGTAAATATAATACATCCCATTATCCTTATTGTAGGAATTATCCTCGCTTCCCTTTGTTTCTCCGCCCTCGGACTCTTAATGGCTACTCCACCTACTAATGCTCCCTCCAACGTCATGATGATATCTTCCTTGATTAAATTTCCACTGGTATTCATTAGCGGAATTTTCATCCCTCTAGAAAGCATGCCTTTCTGGGGCAAAGCCATTGCATCATTTTCACCTCTCACCTATTTCACGGATTTAACCCGATATTCTCTAGGAAATGGCAGTTATTATCCCATACTACTTGATTTCACGGTTATCATCCTGTTCACAGTTATATTCTTTGCACTGGCTGTCAAAATTCATAAGAAAACCTTACCAATGAGAATTTAACTAATTTAAAACTAAAAAGTGGTTAAAAATATGAATAAATATGATAAACAGTCGGGCAAGGCAAATAGGAAAGAGTTCGTGTACCAATTCCAGTAAATACAGATAAATGTACAAAATGTGGCATATGTACGTTACTGTGTCCATATCAAGCCATAAATGTAGATTAAAAGACAAATTTATTGTTTGAATACTGAGGATGTGATATGATGTATAAAAAGATATTATTGCCTACAGATGGTTCTAAGTGTGCGGGAAAAGCTGCTAAACATGCTATCCTACTTGCCAGCCAGAACAACGCAGAACTTATTGTTTTAAATGTCTTAGAAACCCGTTCACTCGCGGGATTGCCAGTTGAGGAATTTAACCGGAAGATAAATGAAATATTTAGACAAGAAGGGATCCATGCATTGGAACAAATCTCTAAGATGCATAAAGACTTGTCACGTGAAAAAGATATCCGGAGCTTTAAACTAACTCTGAAGACGGAAGAAGGTCATCCTGCAGATATGATATTGCTAACTGCTGAAAAAGAGAACGTAGATCTGGTGGTTATAGGTGCCTCAGGAAAACACTCCGTAGAAAGGTTTATACTGGGCAGTATAGCCGAAAAAGTGGTCAGGCACGCTAAATGCCCTGTTTTAACAGTACATTAAAAAATTACAATAAAAATCAAATCAAAAATTTAAAAAAAAGTTAGAGGTAAAATATGGTCCCTGATATTCTACAGGAAGGTGTCAATTATCTTACTTACGTCCTAATGGGTTTAGACCCGACATCAGCGTTAGGAAGTGCAGTTAATTTTTTCATATATGACACTATCAAAATTTTAATCTTATTAACTGTGATAATATTTGCCATCGCTTTCTTCAGAAGCTATATATCACCAATTAAAGTTAGAAAAGCTTTAGCTAAGAGAAATGAATATATTGGAAATGTTGCAGCTGCCTTAGTAGGTATCATCACTCCGTTCTGTTCTTGCTCTGCAGTACCACTCTTCATCGGGTTCGTTGAATCAGGAGTTCCATTAGGTGTAACGTTCTCTTTCCTAATAGCATCACCCATGGTTAATGAAATAGCCATAATTTTACTATGGGGCATGTTAGGATGGCAGATAACAGCTTTATATATCATATCTGGACTTATCATTGCTATTATTGCAGGAATAATAATTGGAAAGCTTAAATTGGAAGGGGAAGTGGAAAGTTATGTTTATGAAATGATAGATAAAATAAAAGCAGCTGAGAAAGCCGGTGTTACTTTAGAAGAGGAAAAGCAGACACCTAAAGAGCGTTTTTTGTCTTCAAGAGATTACACATTTGATTTATTGAAAAAAATTAGCCCCTATGTTGTAATAGCCATAGGAATAGGTGCAATTATCCACGGATATGCTCCTGCAGATTTCCTCATTACATACGCAGGTCCAGGTAATCCTTTAGCAGTGCCCATAGCAGTATTAATCGGTGTACCTTTATATTCAAATGCTGCGGGAATTATTCCATTAGTAGCTGTCTTTATAGAAAAAGGCATACCCATTGGAACCGCTTTAGCCTTTATGATGGCAGTAACTGCACTATCATTACCAGAGATGATTATACTCAGAAAAGTGTTAAAACCTAAACTTCTGGCTATATTCATAGGCATATTGGCCGTGTCTATAACTGCCATAGGCTACCTTTTCAACGCTATAATCTACCTGTAATACTACATAAATACGTCTTTAATGTTTTTTAATAAAATTAAGGGATAAAGGGGAATAAAAAATGAAAGTTCAGGTTTATGGAACTGGTTGTGGCAATTGTCAGGCACTGGAAAAAACAGCTAAAAAAGCAATTGAGGACTTAGGAGTGAATGTGGAAGTTGAGAAAATAGAGGATATGGATAAGATCTTAGAAGCAGGTTTACTTTCAGTTCCGGGATTTGCAGTGGAAGGTGAAATGAAATCTATGGGACGTGTTCCGTCTGTTGAAGAAATTAAAAAATGGATTAAAGCCAAAATGTAAACCATTTTTTGATCGTGACTCAAATAAAAATGGAGAAGGCAATAATAATGGTTCCCGATCTTCGAAAATATGAAAAACTATTGCAAAAAGTTTTAATCATTATTTTATTTGTTATTGGTGCCCTGTTTGTTATTGGTGTTTTATTTAATCTGTTTGAATCCTTTAACGGTAGGGTCATTCAAATAACAATTGTTTTAATCTTCTTTTACTTTTTAATCTGGTTAATTGGAGTAAGATGCAGGCTATCTGGAATGAAAAAGGAAAAAAAAGAAAAGTGTAGACTATTTATTTTATATTTTTAAGTCACGATTTTCCAAACGCCTATTTGCAAATGCTATTGCCTCTTCAAAAGCGTCTCTGTGAAGCCCTGATGCCATTTCTTTTTTACATTCTTCGTCACTGAAAAGTCGCATTTTGGCTGCTCTGCATGGATAGTGTTGTAATTTAAGCCCGGCTTCTGTTGGGAGATTTTCAGGGTCTAATTTTTTACCCAGATAATTTTCTTTTATAAAATCAGATACAAAAGAGGTTGATCCACAGGGAGATGATCTTAAAACCACTATGTCCTTAAGTTTATTTCCATCTAATTTCAGAACTACTTTGGGCTTCCCTATATCTGATACGAACTTATCGAAGATAGGGTTACCATTTTCTTCAAGTTCACACATTATATAAGGGCAGACTATATTATCATGTGATTCTAACTGGTTTTTAAAACCATCACCCCTCCATGCGGCCACTATTATCCAGTCGACTTTATCTGCAAATCTTTCCACCAGTTCTAAGGTGAGATCTGGATGGGTAGTGTAGGTTATGAGGATATTAGCATCTTCAATCTGTTTGACATTTTCTTCGGGTAGTTCAATGTCATCGATAAACATGGAAGTAGGTTGTTCAAGCTCTATAAATACTGTGTCAAATTCTTTTTTTATGGTATCGTACGCTCGGTCGCCGTATGGTCCGTCAGTGGCTATTGCAACTTTAATCATTCACTCACCTCTATAAAATGTTACTTTGATCCATTCTTTAATTTCATCTCTAATTTTTCTGAAAGCATCAGTTTTCTCATGGTCAGTTCCATCTACTGCTGCAGGGTCTTCAAATGATTTATGGAGATAAGTTTTTCCTCCATGGAAAAAGGGGCATGCCTCACCTTCTCCAACACATACAGTAACCACGTAATTAAATTCAAAGCCCTCAAATTCTTTGAGACTTTTTGAACGATTATCTGATATATTAACACCAACTTCTTCTAAGACTTTTACCGCATATGGATTTACGCTCCCAGGATTACTTCCTGCGCTGTAAACATCAAAATTTTTCCCATATATTGATTTTAGAAGTCCTTCGGCCATTTGGGAACGGGCAGAGTTGTTTTTGCAGATGAATAATACTCTTTCTTTGGTTTTTTGATTTTTCATTTTAACCTTATCAATAAAATAAACATCCGTATATTTAAATATATCATAGTTATATAGCAAATGCCATGAAAACATGTAACGTTAGTGGGGACGGAAAGCCGGGTCAAGACCAGATTAAAAGATTAAAAAAAATAATCTCCGAAATTCCCGATGATGACGTGTTATATGAAAAGGCAGATGTATTAAAGGCCCTTGGAGATCCAACACGACTAAAAATAATCTATTTATTAACCTATGGCGAATTGTGTGTTTGTGAAATCTTAACTGCTTTGGAAAAACCACAACCAACCGTATCACACCATTTGAATATATTAAAAAAGGCTGGTTTTTTGAAATGGCGTAAAGAAGGAGTTTGGGTACATTATAGTCTGTCTAATCCAAAAATTACCGATATTTTAGATGAAATGCTTGAAAATAGATAATTTTAATGGAGCAGACTAAATGAAAGATGATATTACTGGTCAAGTCACCGATCAAATTTGTGATACTCCAAAGCTGGGATTTTTGGATAGATATTTAACTCTTTGGATTTTTCTTGCCATGGTCCTTGGAATTTCTCTGGGTGTCTTTTTACCTGCTTTTAAGGGCATAGTGAACCAGTTCCAGGTGGGAACCACCAGCATACCCATTGCAATAGGCCTCATACTCATGATGTACCCTCCCCTGGCCCGGGTTCGCTACGAAGAGTTACCCCATGTATTTAGGGACTGGAAAGTTTTAGGATTAGCTATGTTCCAGAACTGGATAATTGCACCTTTATTGATGTTTGCACTAGCCATAATATTTTTATCTGCCTATCCCGAGTACATGGTGGGATTGATTCTAATTGGGATAGCACCATGCATAGCTATGGTACTAGTCTGGAACCAACTGGCAAAGGGGAACAATGAATATGCTGCCAGTTTGGTGGCTTTAAACAGCATTTTTCAAGTCCTTTTTTACAGTGTATACGCATGGTTTTTCATCACCATCGTGCCACCGTTATTAGGAATTCAGGGAACTGCAGTTGATGTTAGTATTCTGCAGATAGCTCAAAGTGTATTCATTTATCTGGGTATACCATTCATTGCCGGATTTTTCACCAGGTTCTTCCTAGTTAGAATTAAAGGAAAAGAGTGGTACCATGAAAAATTCATACCAAAAATAAGCCCCATAACCCTGATAGCTCTTTTATTCACCATTGTGGTAATGTTCAGCTTAAAAGGAGATTACATAGTCCAGATACCCTTCGATGTGGTTATCATAGCCATACCTCTCCTGGTATATTTTGTGGTAATGTTTTTCATCACCTTCTTCCTGGGATACAAATTAGGTGCTGACTACAGCCGAACTACAGCCATTTCATTCACCGCAGCCAGTAATAACTTTGAACTGGCTATAGCTGTGGCTATAGCGGTTTTTGGTATTGGGTCTGGAGTGGCATTTGCCACGGTAATAGGTCCCCTGATAGAGGTTCCCGTGTTAATAAGTCTGGTTAACGTTGCTTTATACTTCCAAAAAAGGTACTTCAAGGGATCATATTCAAAAAATCTTGATAATTGATAATTTATCCCCTCAAAACTATCTACATTAGAAAAAACAATAATTAATCTTATTCATGGCGATCAAAATGCATATCGGATTCATATTAACGAAAAGCCCGTCACAACAGGGATTTAGAACATTTATTGATTTTTCAAAATTATATATCAATAATGATCGAATCTCCATTTATCTTCTTGGGAATGGAGTTTATTGTGCCCGAAAAAGTTATTCTGATCCTGATTTAGAAACGCTTTTTAAAAGTTCAAAGGTTCATGTGTCTGGCAGTGATCTTAAGGCAAGGGGAATTGAAGATGAAATGATTAAAGAGGATATGATTGTGTTTTCTGAGTATGATGATATGATAATCGATGTTATGGAAAATTTTAACCAAGTAATAAGCTTTTAAAGAGTTTCGGAGCCATATAATGAGAATCACAGACACCAACAATAGAAAATCATCACACCCCAAAGTGATGGTAATTGTGCTATCAGACGGCCCGTATATTTCACAATATGCCGATATTGGATATAAAATGGCACAAAAGGCCCTAGAATTAGGTTATGGTGTGAAAATATTCTTATACATGGATGGTGTGCACATACCCCAAAAGGATCAAAACCCCCGTACTTTGCCAAATATATCCCAGAGTTTTGAAGAATTAATAGAAAAGGGTTGTGAAATTAAAGCCTGTATAAGATGCGCAGCTGCAAGAGGATACATGGAAGAATCACAATATTTAGAAGGGGTCGAAATTACCAGTGTCTATGATCTTGCAGAATGGATGGATGAAAATAGTAAAGTTGTAATGTTGGGCAGT
The DNA here is from genome assembly GCA_002496805.1 of Methanobacterium sp. UBA353. GTDB lineage: Archaea > Methanobacteriota > Methanobacteria > Methanobacteriales > Methanobacteriaceae > Methanobacterium. Next base: position 45,533 of record DALO01000018.1, read on the forward strand.
TAACATGTCGTCATTATTAGTTATTATAGATAAAGCCCCGTACGGCCATGAGAATGCTTTAAGTGGAATTTATATCGCAATAGCAAGTTTAGATAGGGGAATGGATTCTGATGTTCTTTTGATGGGTGATGGTGTTTATGCCGCCCAAAAAAACCAATCGGCAGATAAAACAATTGGATATCCCTCAGTAAGTGAATTAATCTATTCCATATTTCCCAATGGAACTTTATTTGTACATTTAGATTCTCTAACCCAAAGAGGAATGAAATATGAGGATCTGGTAGAAATAGCAGAACTCATTGATGGTAAAACTCTTCACGAGCTTTCAAAATCAAAAAAACATATAATAAAAATTTAAGAGGTAATTAAATGGAAATGAAAGAACTGAAATTTGATATTTTTGAAGATGGTCCATTGGTAAAAAGTGTTTCCATAACTAAGATAATGCCCTGTATGGCGGAAGAAGGTAGGGTTAAACTGGCAATGCAACTTGATTCAACATTAGATCAGGTAATGCCTATATTTGCAGGTAAATTCCCACCAGGAAAAGTAAATTATATCCCGCACAAAAAAATTCTCACACTAAATACACATGAAAGGGTGATATCATTTTTCCCGTCTGGAAGAATAATGATGATGAACACTAGGGACCCTGAAGAAGGAATTAAAATAATCACCGGTTTCATGGAGAAAATAAATCAATGTTACCTGGAAAGTGAGAGCGGAGATGCTGGTGAGGATCTATCAGAAAAATTGTCAAAGATAGGACCATTAAACATTTATAACTGCTTACCTCAGACCAACTGCGAGGAATGTGGGACAGCCACGTGCATGGCATTTTCAATGAAACTACTCTCAGGTGACAGTACCTTAGATCAATGCAAGCCGCTCCTAAAGGCTGAGAACCAGAATAAAGTGAATTCATTGAAAGAACTTCTGGGAGATCAACTAATGAAAAACCTGGGATGGGTGGGAAATTAAAGGGTTTAAATTACCCTTTTTTATGAATAATTCGAATTATAAGATAATAATCTCAACGAGAGGGTCACGGTTTGTTAAGCAAAGTAAAAAGTTTGACTCTTCCAGGTCAGACCACCAAAAATCAGCTTTTACACGTACTTAGGGAAGACGCAAGGAAATTCAATCTTCAGGATATTGAACGTTGCAGTCTTCAAATTCAACAGGAAGCAGAGTGTATACATACTAGTTACAAGATTGAGTATATAAAAGCCGAAATCGGATTTCTAATCCGTATCCGAGAGGTTAAAGATGATGACCTTAATTACAATGGCCAAGTTGATGTGGAGGAACTGAATACTGCCATCGGTATTCTTGAAGAACAGGAAAAAATGGCAGAAGACTTGGAAGAGATAGACCCGGCCATCCTCAAGATATATTCAATCATATCATTATACACAACATTTATCAAGGATGAACCCGTCCATCAGGTGGGAACACTATTCCCTGGTGGTTTCACGGTTAAAAAAGAGGGAGATAAGTATACTTGCCCGGTGAAAGATAACAACGATGACAATCCCCTGGCATTGTGCCCATTTTGCATTGCAGAACAGGATAAAGAAGTTTGATCTACTCAGCATACTTAACCTATAAAATTATAGGAATTTTGGTAACGAAAAAACTCTTAAATAACTTACATCAATATATACATTTAACACAAAACAATTAGTTTTATTCATTAAAATCTATTATCTGACAAAATAAAGAATGTATAAGAATTATTATAGAAAAAAAACGCTTTAATGTGATTTATATTGAAA
>DALO01000020.1 GCA_002496805.1 Methanobacterium sp. UBA353
CAGGCATAACTTACGTAAAATGCGTTAAACCCACTGCATCCAAAGACACGATAACCACTGGGCAAATGACAAAAGCAACTTACATAGAAATTGCGGGACTAATACAAAGATTCATGGATCGTAACCTTAAAGCGCCTGATTATTCTACTAAAACAGGGCTAGGAACCTACTGGGGATACGAAAACATGATCTACACCTACAGCAAAATCCTAGACACAAACTCATTACCTGCTAAAATCTCCATCTTACCATGGAAATACCTCCCCAAATACATAGGAACATTCACCATCCAAGAAACCAAAGATGCAGCCACTTGGGTCAAAAAAGAAATAGAAACCAAGAAAAAACTACCCGGCACTGTGGAGATCAGTGGAACCGATTCCACAGGAACCCACCGAAAAATAGAAGTGCAAATGCCTGAATTCTTACAATTATTAACCACTGTCATCCAGAAAATCAACAAGAACGACCAAACATCCACACCCCTAGCTAAGGTCTACGAAAAACTTGCCCCATCCAAAGACACGATAACTACTGGGCAACTGACAAAAGCAACTTACATAGAAATTGCGGGACTAATACAAAGATTCATGGATCGTAACCTTAAAGCGCCAAATTATTCCACCAAAACAGGACTAGGAACCTACTGGGGATATGAAAACATCATCTACACCTACAGCAAAATCCTAGACCAAACCACATTACCTGCCACATTACCCGCTAAAATCTCCGTCACACCATGGACTCACATCACCAACTACTTAGGAACATTCACCATCCAACAAACCAAAGATGCAGCCACCTTGGTCAAAAACCACGTAGAAACTAAACAAGAACTACCCGACAACGTCACAATCAACGGGAAAAGCGTGCCCATGCCTGCATTCTTACAATTATTAACCACAGTCATCCAAAAAATCAACAAGAACGACCAAACATCTACTAAGCTTATAGATATTTTTGAAACGGTTTCAAAGCCTGAAGACCAAATTCATGTTGGCACTATTTCGAAATCAGTTTATGTTGATATTGCAGGTAAAGTTCAAAGATACATGGACCGCAACCAAAAAGCACCAGGTTATTCCAGTACTTCTGGTCTTGGACCTTATTTAAGTTATCAGAATTTGATTTACACTTACAGCATTATTTTAGATTCATATAAATCTGCATTGCCTGCGAATGTTGCAGTTAAACCGTGGGTTAAGTTCAATAGGGATCAAGTTGTCGGTGCTGCTGCTGATGTGAAAAAGCATGTGGATCGTTATCATAAACTTCCAAGTCAGGTGAAGATCAATGGTGTTCAAGTTGGAATGCCTTCCTTCTTACTAATCTTAAGTGCCACCATATACAATATTGAAAACGGTATTGATGAAGCAGTTTATAACAACTTTTGCAATCCGGCAAAAAATCCTCAAGACACTCAAATTGATGGTAAAATCCCCAAAGCTGTGTATTTTGACATTGCTGGACGTGTGCAAAGATACATGGAACGCAACTGGGTGGCACCCAACTACTCCAGCTATTCCAATTTGGGAAGCTACTTCGGATACAACAATCTAGTTTACACTTTCTCCAAAGTAGTGATTGACAGTAATAATAATAATTTACCGAGCTCAGTTGGTGTGGGGCCATGGTGGGGATCTGTTACTTTTTTAGGAAGTACAAGCTATGGTAAAGTTGTAAAGATTGGTCCATTTGGAAATAGAGATTCTGCTACTAAAATAGCATATATAATTGGGGTGCATCCACTAGAATCATCTCCACACAAAGCTCTTTTACAATCAATCAAAGAACTGGATACTTCCCTTAAATACTGTTACTATGTTTATCAAGTTACAGTAACTAAAGATGCAGGTAACTATGCAAAAGGACGTATGAATGGTCAATTACTTGCCAAATATCTAGTTGTTCCAGATATATTAAGAAAAAAGTATACTTTGACAGTTGATGTTCACAACAATGTTGGAAATTGGGCTAAAACTAAATTTATATTCAGCCCAGTTTCAGGTACAAAGGCAGAGACAATTGCTAGGACGATCAATAGTAAGATATCATGGTTATCTTATTTTTATCCTCCCAACCCTACCAGTCTACAGTATGTTACTATTCCCTTAATTAAAGGTGGAGTTCCTGCTGTAGTCTTTGAAGTTTATTATTATTCCCCTTATGCGACTGTCTATAAGGAGGTTAAGCAATTGGTACAGGTGGTTAATACACTATTTTAATCAATAAATGAAAATTAGGGTTGTGCTAAAAATAGCAACAACCCTGACCTGTCCTGAATGTAATCCGAAAAAGTGAAAATTGTTTATTCCTGACTCTGGAACATGGAAATGCGAAAACTTGTGGTTATCAGGGGATCTATAGTTGTAAAATATGGTAATATAAGAAAACAGATGAGAGAACCCCCTAAAAATGTATAAACTTAGTAAAAAGTTATGGAAAAGACGCTAAATAATTAATGTTTCAATTATTTTTATCTTAAAGATTAAGTTAATATCTTGAATATTAAGAATAAGGGTTAGGGAGAACTATTTTCTTCAACAAATTTTTTTAAATCATTAATAGAAGCTTTAACAACATCTGGGGCTGGACCGCCCACAACTTTCCTGCTTTTAATAATCTCTACTGGATCCAGAGCTTTATTTACAATTTTCTCATCTATTTTTAGTGGGGTTTTTGAGATTTCCTGTGAAATTTCATCCAAAAATTGGGCATCAATATCCTCAGCTCGCATACCATTATCCAGGGCAATACTCACAGCTCTTCCCACTATTTGGTGGGCGGTTCTGAAGGGTAGTTTTCCTTCCCGGACCATAAGATCAGCTAGTTCAGTAGCTGCTGAAAAATTGGCCCGTGCTAGTTCTTCACCCCGAACACCGTTAAAATCTGCGGATGCTAACATTTCCCGGGTAATATTAAGTGCTAAGTGCAATGTGTCAGTTGCTTTCCATAAATGGGGTGTTACTTCTTGTAAATCCCGGTTGTAACTCTGGGGTAATGATTTAATAATGGTAAGGATAGTGACTAACTCACCATTTAAAAGGGCGGTTTTTGCCCTGACAATCTCTGCAACATCTGGATTCTTTTTCTGAGGCATTATAGATGAGGTTGATGAGAATTCATCCCCTAATTCCACCATATGGAACTCGTAACTGCTCCATATAATGAGTTCCTCTGATATTTTGGATAAGGTGGTACCCAGCATGGTCAAGGCGAATACGGTTTCGGCTATGAAATCCCTGCTACTAACTCCATCTATGGAGTTTTCCATGGGACCCTTGAAACCAAGTAATTCCGCAGTTCGCTCCCGATTAATGGGAAAACTAGTAGTGGTGAGTGCTGCTGATCCTAATGGGCATATATTCATTCTTTGATAGGTGTCATGAATCCTCCCATAATCCCTCTTCAATGCTTGAGCATAGGAGAGTAGATGATGGGCAAAGGTGGTGGGCTGGGCATGTTGAAGGTGGGTGTAGCCCACCATAATGGTGTCTGTGTATTTTTCAGCCATCTGGATGATAATCTGAATAAAAAAAAGTAAATCTTGTTTTATATCATTAATTTCTTCTTTCAATGCTATTTTAAGGTCGGTGGCCACTTGGTCGTTGCGTGACTTGGCAGTGTGCATGAATCCAGCATCAGGACCAATTTTACTGGTCACATAGTTTTCAACAGCCATATGGATATCTTCAACAGCTGAATCCAGTTTCAGGGCTTTAATACCTTCTTTTTCAAGTTCTTCCAGGGCTTTGAGGATTTTTTTCCCTATTTCAGGAGGAATGATCTCCTGTTCTATGAGCATGGTGGTGTGTGCCTGGTTGCAACGAATATCTGCTTGGAAGATGCGGTCATCAAAACCTAATGAAGATGTGAAATCGGCAACTTCTTTTTCCATATGCCCTTTAAGTCTTCCAGAGCGGAGATCCAAAAAAATCACGCCTTAAAAATGATTATTATTCTTTACCTTTCCATTGGGTGTAACCGCATTTTCCACAAGCGTAACGGTCTCCGTGATCTGCCATGAAAACACCGTGGGAGCAACGCACACATTCAGGGTTTTTGCGGATGATTTTATTATTTTTAACTTCGTATAATTCGAATTTCTTCATTGATCCGTCCTCCTGATTTTTAAGTGATTTAAATTATTCTTCTTCTTTTTCTTCTTCTTTAACAGGTTCTTTGTTCTTATCCAGGATGTACTGTTTTTCGATCTGAACCAATTTTTCTTCAGAGTCATAAAGTTTAGCATAACCATCGGCTCGGCCTTCACCATAACTAGGATTTACTATATCCACGACTAGGAGGTTTTTGTCAACGTTTAACTGTGCAACTAGTCGGTTTTTTACTTCCAGTACTTTTGGGGTGGCTTTTCCCTGGTAGATGCAGTCAAAGTGTATTTCAGTTCGGTTTAAAAGGGGATTTTCAACCTGTTTTTTAATGTCTATCTCCATGATATATGTCTCCTTATCTTTCCTCTAATTTATCTTTAAACTTTTTAACTTTATCTATTAATTTATCAACTTCACAAACCACTAAACCTTCACCAGGTTGCCCGTATAGAACCAGAGAACCAGATGGGGCTGTTAATATGCAGGGAAGAACTGCCAGATCTTCTTCACCATCAACTTGGATTATGACTCGAAAACCGGATTTAACCAGTTGAAATGCCTTTTTGATGGTTTCTTGCAATTGGTCGGTTATAACTCCTGGGGGGTTTTCAACATTTAAGGTTACATTGTCATATGTTATATCATAGGAAGAGGGGTTTCTCTCAACAATGTTGTCAATAATTCCCAGGTGTGGTATTAATCCTACTTTCTGGAGGTTTTGGGTGGTTACATCACCCACGGATATTAATAATTCCTGATTATATTTTGATTTTAAGAAATCTTCAACTTCATCTAGGGATGGGTAGAGATCTCCTATTGGTTTTTTTAATTCTGATCGTAGGTTTTCTTGCAGTATTAGCACTAGCGAACCCTCAGGGCATATTCTCCAGGTAATGTGATCTGGAGTTCTTGGGCAATGGGTGAGTTTTCAGGGTCTACGATAATCAGAAAACCACTCCAGTTTTTGGAAGTGGCCATATTACAGACTGCACATCTGCTTTCTTCCATGAGTCGGTGGCACTGGGTGCATGCTTGGATGGCCATTATTTTTTCTCCTTTTTACCTTTTTTTGGTTTTTTACTTTTTTTCTCTTTTTCTTTCTCAATCCATTCGACCCGTCCCAAGTTGGGTTGTCTCATGGTGAGGCCAATTTTTGTTTCTTTTGAAGATTTACCTTTCAGGCTGAGGGCAACGATCCTTGCACGGACCCTGTTCCCTTCTTCCAGAGTTTTTTTGGATTCTTTTCCAATTAAAGCTCCTCTTTTTCCATCATAGTTTATGTAATCATCAGTTACTTGTGATACATGCACCAAACCGTCCATTGGTCCTATGCGTATGAAAGCCCCGAATTCGGTTACTTCAATAACTTCTCCTTCCACGATTTCGTGTAGTTCTGGCTTGAAGAAAAGTGCAGTGAATACTACTTCATGGTAGGCAGCTCCGTCACCCATTATGACTTTGCCCACACCAATTTCTTTGATGTCTTTAACGGTGACCATTAATCCCATTTTCTTATCAATTTTGCCAACGTAGGTTTCATTTATTATTTCACTGGCCACCTCATTTAGAGGTTCATTGAAACGGTTTGGTGGGATTCTTACCGTGTCATTTATTTCGGATATTAAATACAAACAAATCCCTCATATTATCATTTTTTATTATTAAAGTTCCTGATAAAGTTTAACAGAGTGCATTATAGCTTCTTTAGCCTTGGAAGCATTTTCCCATCCTAAAATTTCGGTTTCTTTTCCTTCTAGTGTTTTGTATTCTGCAAAGAAGTGGGCTATTTCATCAAGTAATGATTGGGGCACATCTTTAATGTCTTTCACATCTTTATACCTTGGGTCTTCCACTGGCACTGCCAGGATCTTATCATCTTGGTCCCCGCCATCGATCATACGCATCATTCCAATGGGCCTGGATTCAATCACGCATCCGGGGAAGGTTGGCTGATCCATGATCACCATGATATCTGTGGGGTCCCCGTCATCGTATAGAGTTTGGGGTATAATACCATATTCAGCAGGATAATGGAATGGGGAATAGAGCACCCGGTCCAGGGCGAATGATTCCATGTCTTTATCATATTCATACTTGTTTCGAGATCCTTTGGGTATTTCTATAACTGCATATACCACTTCAGGAGCTGATGGCCCAGTTTTTATGTCCTTCCATAGATTCATACTTGATTTCCTCCACATAAAAGATTGATAATAATATTATGAAAGCTAATGTCTAATATTATGGCTTTGATAATTTATTTATTTTTTATGATTTTATTTGATAATCACTAAGCAGAAGTGACTTATAAATGCAAATATTTATTTTGGCAGTGTTAACTCCCCGTATTAAATGTTAAGATGTCCATCCACAGCCAGATATCGTCGTTGACGTAAGTAAACAACTGTGATTCCTTTTTTCCTTGCTTTAATTCTTAAATCACGATCATTGGTGCACAGAACGCGGGATATGCGGAGCAAAGCGTCATCTACCATTTCTCCCTTTAAAAGTGATACTTTTTTCAGTTTAAAAGGAGGAGATTTAGCTATTTTAAGAGCTATCGAAGCTGCTATCCTGTTTTTGCCTTTGCTTCTTTTTTTAATCTTTTCCAACTCGTACATAACTGGTGAAGGAACATAGAGATGGTATGATGGTAAGGTACGCTCCAGTTCTTCGATTGGATCCAGTGTAAACTGGGCTGCCATCATCAAAAATTTGCGTCTAAAACTGCCTCTTTAGCGTATGATTCCATAACCAATTAACCTCCATCTGGCACCAACTCTTCTGGAAAGAGCAACTCTCTGACCAGATTCAGCACAGACAGGCAGCTTAAGTTTAACTTCTGCTTCATTTTTCCTGGCGCTGGTGACCATTCCAATGGTGGTAGCGGTGCCAATGTTAATCATAAGGGGTTCTGATGATTTTATGGGGTCTACTTTTTTCTCTTCTTTAGTACCCACTACCCGATCCAGTAAGTGAGTTTTCATGGTGAATTGGTGTAAGATATCAGGTAAGGTTCCTGGTTTCCCAGCTACTGATCCTGAAAGAGAATCTGCTTTGGTGAGTGCAGGGTCTAGGTTGGTGGCCACTCCAATGAGCCCTCCAGGACCCACTTCATCCACTGTTTCTCCCCCACCATTTAATCCAATAACTTCGGAATAAAGACTCATCCACTCTGTTTTACCTTTACTTTTTACTTGTATTCCCGGTTTAATCTCAATTTCGTCCCCAACATGTAATTTTCCATGGATCAGAGATCCACCGATAACTCCTCCCTGTATTTTACTAGGACTGCAACCAGGTCGGTTAATATCAAATGATCTAGCCACGTAGATACGAGGTGCCTTTCTAAGCGAGCGTCGAGGTGTTTTTATGATATGTTGGATGTTTTCAATGAGAATATCAACGTTAGCAGCTTGTTGGGCTGATACGGGTATGATAGGGGCGTCTTCGGCACAAGTTCCTTTCACAAATTCTTTGATTTCCTGGTAACTTTCCAGAGCACGCTCCTTGGAAACAATATCAATCTTGTTTTGGACAACAATAACTTCCTTCACTCCTATAACATCCAGTGCCATGAGATGTTCTTTGGTTTGTGGTTGAGGGCAGGATTCATTAGCTGCAATAACCAAAACTGCACCGTCCATAATGGCTGCTCCAGAGAGCATGGTAGCCATGAGGGTTTCGTGTCCTGGTGAGTCTACAAATGAAACTTTACGGAGGGTCTGGGTTTCACTGCCGCAGTGTTCACATACCAAGGCAGTGGTATAGCACTGGGGTTCAGGACATTGCATACATCTCCGGAAGGTTATATCTGCATAACCTAAACGGATGGATATGCCTCTTTTAGTTTCCTCACTATGGGTATCGGTCCATATGCCCGACAAGGCCTTGGTGAGGGTGGTTTTACCATGGTCAACATGCCCCACTAGCCCAATGTTAACTTCAGACTGTACTTTCACTCGTCACACCTATTATCTTTACTCATCACTTTTTAAAAGATCTTCTATTGATTTAGAACCTTTTTTCACCACTACGGTGTTAATTTGGACTATATCATCAGATATCGTGTTTCCACGTACGGTTTTTCTTCTTCTCTGCCCTTTTCGCCTTGGTTTAAATCCAATTCCTCCAGAAAGGAGGCTTTTTATTCTTCGAGATCCTTCAACATCTTTTTTCATGGGGAAACCGTTTTTATCGCTTCCTCCAGTTATGCAAAGGGTGTATCCTGCAAGACCAATTGGTGCAGCGTCGAATTCTTCGCCAATTTTCATTCCTACTAATCTTTTTGATTCAGCGGCTTCCACTTCCAGCTGATGGCTGTTTTCGCCTTGGGAAATAATTAATTTAAATGCCAATATATCTCCTCCATCTTATTTTTGGTGTTTTAGTTTCATATTATTTATCGTTTTCCATCTATTGATGATGATTGAATATAATTATAGCTAAATCGGAATTATCAGTAAATTCCCCAGGTTGATTCATTTTTCCTTTTAATATCCACAGTTTCCTGGAGTGTTTCGTTTTCATCATCACTTAGATCAGATTTCATTTCTTTTTCCAGCACTTCAAAATGTTTTTCAGGTATATCTACGTATAAAATATCTCCTTCATCTAAATTACGACCGAAAACTCCGTCTTTTATCGCCATGGCTACTTTTTGTCCCTTGGATATTGATGGCAAGTTGTCTCCTTTATCTTGCATACTCTCAACTACGCCTACTCGTTGCCCGTCTTTGTTTATAAGGCTGGAACCTTTTTTAACATTTCCACTCAGAACTTCAATGCCTGCTATGGCTGGTTTGCTCTGTCTGAAAACTAGTTTTGGTATGATTCGCAGTTTTCCAGGTTTAATAATGGCAGCAAACCATTCCTTTTTCTTGCGCTCACGAATTTCTTGAATCCATTCCTGGTAATCTTCAGTTAACTGGTATATTACATCGGCAGAGAATATTTTAACAGCAGTGTTTTTGATTTCTTCGGCAGCTGAAGGTAATACTTTAACATTAAAGGCAATGATCACCCCAGACAGTTCATCCTCCTGCATGACTATGGATGCGTCAATAACATCTCTACGTGAAACATCACCAATGTCTGCGGCACGAATTGGAACTTTCATCTCGCGCAACATGTTTACCAGTGCTTCAAGGGATCCTAAAGTGTCTGTTTTAACTATAACTCCCAATTCATCAGTATCAATTTTTATATTCTCGATTTCATGTAATATATCCTTTTTAACTTCTTCCAAGTTTCCTCTTACCACTCGGAGAGGAGAGCCAGATAGGACATTGTCAATGTTCGGGGCTACGATTTTGATACCGGCCGCTGCAACCACTTCATCCACTTTCTCAAAACGTTTTTTCGCTTCTCGAATTTCTTCTAATGCCTTTGGCTTTAAAAGTGATCTTATCTTGGTGGTTATAACGTCTTCAGGAGTGGTTAAGACAATCGTGTCCTTATGCCTGATTATACCATCGTACACAACAGCGTCAATAGTGGTTCCCAGCCCAACTTCTTCTTTAACTTCAAGAATTGTTCCCTTTGCAGGAGAATCTATTTTTATCTGTAATTGTTCTTTAAGGTACTGTTGAGCCAGTCCCAAGAGCATTGTCAATAGTTCTGCTATTCCTTCCCCGCTTTTAGCGCTGATGGGAATAATACTAACCTGTCTGGCGAAATTTTCAACCCGGTCGAACCTTTCAGATTCGAAACCTTCTCGGTGTAGTATTCCAACCAACTCATAAACTTGATTATCCAGTACACTCTGGACGTTAGGGGGTTGTTTAGGGTAAGTTTGAGAGAAAGATTCTCCTTGGTGTGGCTGCCAGCCATATATTTTATCAATCTTGTTGGCAGCTACTACAAAGGGGGTTTTATACATTTTAAGGATGTTTAATGCTTCGTAGGTCTGAGGTTTGAATCCTTCGTTTAAATCCACGATGAGGATTGCTAAGTCCGCAAGGGCACCTCCTCTTTTACGTAGGGTGGTGAAAGCTTCATGACCCGGGGTGTCTATGAAAAATAGGCCGGGGAGGGTTTCTCTGATGTCAAGTTTATCCAAGAAAGCTCCGCAGATGTTATCAATGACTTCCATGGGGATTTCAGTAGCCCCTATGTGTTGAGTTATTCCACCTGCTTCTTTCTGGGCTATGGCACTGCCTCGGATGAAATCTAACAGTGTTGTCTTTCCATGGTCAACATGACCCAGAACAGATACAATAGGTGATCTAATCTTCAAGCTAGTCCTCCGCCCTTAAAAAGTGTAAGGGAATAAAAATTAAGTTCCCCTGTTTGTTAATCGGATTTATTGTTTTGTATTGTATGATAATTCATCTTTGATGATTCAGATGATGATGTTTCTGGAAAAGTTTATGGTTCTTCGTATACCAGTTCCTGGTCCGGAAGCTGGTACTCGCAGACTTCATCATCCTGGAAAAACAGTGCAATTTCCCTTTCAGCTGATTCTGGTGAATCAGAAGCATGAACAATATTTCTACCGGTTTGAATGGCAAAATCGCCACGAATCGTACCTACATCTGCTTCTTTAGGATTTGTTGCTCCCACCATCTTCCTGATTAAGCTGATACATTCATCTCCTTCTATAACCATGGCCAGAACCGGCCCAGAGGTAATGTAATCAACCAGATCACCAAAGAAAGGTTTGGCATCGTGTTCAGCGTAGTGTTCCTCGGCTTGTTTGCGGGGAATGACCATTATTTTTGCTGCCAAAATCTGCAAGCCCCTATTTTCGAATCGGGTTAGTATCTTCCCGGTTAACCTACGCAGAACTGCATCGGGTTTCAACATTACAAAACTTTTTTCCTTCATTTTTTAACCCACTTAACCTTTCTGGAAACTCTACCGAGTTTAACACGATTTTTTTCACATTTACTGCTGCAGAAAAGATATATGGTACCGTCTTTTTTGACATACATGGTTCCGGTACCCTCTTGTATCTGTTCTCCACAGAATGAACATGTTCTCATATTTTGTCACCTTATAATTCTAGGGTGTACGGATTTCCTTGGCTTCCCTGATGGTGTCCAAGAGCATCAAAATGTCGCCTTCCCTTATGGCTCCCATAACATTTCGGGTTAATATCCTACCCTTATCTCTTCCTTCCAATATCCTGCATTTCACTTGCATGACTTCTCCAGTCATACCAGTCCTTTTTAAAACTTCAATAACTTCTGCAGGAGTTGCTTCTGCCATTTAATCACCTTTGTGCGTGAGAAGGGCTATGCCCTAATAATAATTATTTCTTGAGCTCTTCTACCTTTTCTACGATGTCTTTTATGAGATCTTCTGCTTCACCAGCATCAGTTATGCAAGCAGATGCGGTTCCCACATTCAAACCTGCTGCTTCTCCAAGTTCATCTTTGGTGGGTATGTAAACGTATGGAATTTCCTTTTCTTCAGCAAGAACAGGCATATGAGCGATAATTTCAGGTGGATCAACATCTTCAGCCAACAATACTAGTATAGCGTCGCCTCTTTCCACGGCTTTGGTTACCTCGTTGGATCCTTTTCCTATTTTACCAGTATCTCTTGCGATCTCTAAAGCCTCGTAGGCTTTGTCTGCTAACTCTTTAGGTACATCAAATTTAACATACATTGCTTTTGCCATTAAATTTACCTCCTTTTTCATCTGGTTTTAACCATCCATCGGCAAACTCTAATTTTAGACCTCACAGTATATACTCTTATACATATATGAAGCTCGGGTCTGGATGAATAGACCTAAAAATTCTAATTTTAAACTTAAAAAAATCTTTTAGAATTCTAAAATTAGATGTAACAAAATTAGTTAATTACAGTATATATACTTAACTTCCTTAAATTGGTACATGTAAACTGGAAAAAAATAATCTTCAACTGCTTTTTCACTATTCTTATGATAAATCACCACTATAAATGATCTGTCATGGATATTGCCAGGATCCTAAATTTAAATACTTCATAAAAAAATAAACCACGCAAACAGATGACCATAAGTAAAGTATACCCGAGATGAAACTTTACACAGAATGATAAACAAAACACCAGCACAGCTAACTAGAGAAGCAAGAGAAGAATAACTAAAAATCCCCTGTATAGATGAAAGAAACCTACAACATACTTTGATAAATTCATCAAATTTCGAGTTTGTCCATTTTTTTTAGTAGTTTTTTATTATTTCATGGGATTTGTTCTATTTTTCTTTTTTTAGTGTTAAATACTTTTGAAGTCCGTGTATTGTTTTGAATATTCTTTTTATTGATTTTATACGTTGTTATCCAAGTTTTTTTTTTAATTGATTTCATCTTGAATAAATAGGATTTATGGTGTTATATTCATTGTCTTGATTTTTAAATACGTTTTTATTTTTTTTGGTGTTTTTAACGGGTCGGGATACTTTCCAAAGATTAATTTCATGTTTTCAATTGGAATATTTAACCAATCGTAAAGTTTACATTGTCTTGAGACAACATTCTTATAGAGAGCAGGTTGTTTTATCTTTAGCATCTTGATTAACCTGTTCTCACTGTTATATTAATTTTATTATCTCAAAATTTGAAAATAAAAAATTTATTCTACTATAAAAAAAATAATATAAGATTAATAAAAATATCACGACCAACTAAAAAAAAATGGACAGTCACTTATTTTTTATAATTTCAGGAGTAATATTTAGGGGTTTTAAACGGGTTCCGTTTTCTACAAGTTCATTATTAACATCTTGTATGGCTGCAGATCTTATGACTTTCTGATCTTTCATCAATAGATACGTTGAAAGGGGATCACATAATGCTTGGGAAACAATCAAAGTATCTGTATTATCTAAACGATTATCTCTTGATAATAAATCAGTTGTGACTTCAAAACACTCTAATTTGGGGGGAACGATATCAACTTTATCAACAGACATCATATGTAACAATTGTCTGATGATATCATCATTATCTTGATCAGTTAAATCTTTACGGTGGATATTGTTGAAAATCTCTCCCATCGCAACCATAGGAATTTTTAGAGAAAAATTGTCTTGACGGTGTAGTATTGAGTTGAATTGTTCTTTCGCAAACCGTTTTTCTTCGTTAGGGCGAGCAATACTATTAAAAAAAATAAAAGCGTGTATGTATTGTGTGTCCACGTATACATACCTCATATTGGGGGTCATGTTCAGATAGTAGTCAATAATCCAATAGATTTTAGTTGTTTATATGCATCACAGATTATATTTTTGTGGATTGAACTTTTAAGTTCCATAGTTCTGTTTATCACATTGTTTTCTAGTTTTTTGCCTTCATAGTGATTTCTGTAACTTTTGTGTAATGATAACATTGTTGCAGCCACTTCTAACCAGGAAGTGTCTTTTTTTATCACTAATTCTGTGAATGCATTTTCATTTAAGAGGATTATAGGTTCAGGGGTCACTTCTTCTAGATCGTAGTAATCTTTAGCTAGTCTGCTGGAGTAAGGTCCTCTTATGTAAATGTTGTAGTAATAATTGTGGTCCCAGCGAATTCTTTAGCTATGTAAACATATTTTTGTAGTTTGATCCTGTGGTCAAAGTTATCAATATCAAAGGTGAAACCTACTTTATTACTTAAAAATTTGATAAAGGTTTTTAGTTTATTTTTATCCTCCATTATTTCATACCCCGCACTGGATCTTCTACAATTTATGTTTTACTTTATATAGTTTATTATTAATAGGTTTTTGCAGGAGTGTTTGAGAAGTATTCATAAAACTTCAGAATAAAAAAAATCATAAACGAATTTATGGAGGAAAAACCAGATATAATCGGATATTTTTGGATTAATTTTCATCACAAAGCACATCTAACACTCAAAGATTATGGTCATTAATCAAAAACTCTGATTACCAAAAACACCATAAGATTATGCGCAACACATTCAGATTCTATGCAATAAAAGGACAAAGTACAATAGATTTCAAAGATCATTCATGAAAAAGAAGAATATAATTAACTTTATCAAATCACAAAAGCTAATATCTCAGCAAATTGGTAGATGTAAATTCCAAAATTGTTTTCAAATGTTATATTACAATATCAATTCAAAACCCATTCATATAAACGATTTAATGGGGTATCATCAAGATCCAAAATTCCAATACTTCGTGAAAAATAAATCAGGGGAGGAAATGATTATAATACCTTATTTTTATCGTTAATTCATAATTTTAAAGATTTTATATTATTATTTTTTAAGGATTCAGTTTACTAAATCGGGGGTGTAATTTTAATGGGTGT
>DALO01000021.1 GCA_002496805.1 Methanobacterium sp. UBA353
CTATTCAATAGCAGTTCTTTATATATCTGCCCTTGTGGGTGTACTCATATTTTCATATCTATCACGAACAGTTATTTTTTCAAGGATAGCAACCAAACTTCCAAAATCATTATCTAATTTTGTGAGTGATTCATTAAAATTTATGAACGTGAAAAGTGATGTTATAAACTTAAAGTCCGTTTTGGTTTTTGTATTTGTTGCAAGTGTTTCCTATTGGGTACTTGCAAGTTCTAGCACGGCTATATTAATATCATCCACGGTTAAACATATTTTAATGGGTATATTTGAAGGATCATTCGGTACAAGTTCATCACAAGGTTTGGGTTTACTTTCAATGGAAACATCACCATTGCACAGGATAAATAAGTACGTTTACATAGCCAGCCAAATTTTCATGGTTTTCGGATTCTTAAAAATATTTTCATCAAAAAACTTCAAAAAATTCCATTTCAACAAGGATTACATGATGTTTGTATTTTTAAGTTTCTTAACGTTGGCTGCATGCATGTTGATACCATTTTTTGCAAGTGCGCTTAACATGTCAAGATTTTATCACATTGCGCTCATATTTTTAGCCCCAATATCTATAATTGGAGGAATAGAATTCTTCAGATTTATAATTAGCAAACTCAAACTAGCTGGAGAAAACAAAAAATCGATAGAACTTTTATCCATATTCCTCGTGGTTTTCCTTTTATTTAATTCAGGATTAGTTTATGCATTGGCTAATGATAATTCACAGTCTATAGCTTTAAATTCGAGTTATGATACGGCTAATTATAATCAAATGGAAGTTTCTGGATCTAGATGGTTAGAAAATTTTGGGTTATCAGGTTGGAAAGCTCAAAAAAATCACACAAATGGCATTATATTGGCTGATGATTATAGAAGACCTTTAATGAGGTCATCAGGATTTGAACCTCTTGCTATCTCATTGATATGCATTAATGGAGCTAATGTTAATAGTTTAAATTCTATTTTAAAAACAAATTATTCCAATAAATATGGATTTGCGTATTTATTTTTTGGAACAAAAAATGTAAATGGAAAATCAGTTTTGATGATTGATAGAAATGGAGTTAATAATGGAAGAGTGTATTATGAAAGTTTAAACAATTTTATTGTTGACGAAAACAAAATTTATGATGCTAAATGTTCTCAAATTTACTATGAAGAAATTAGGTAATATTATAGAACATGATCTTATGATTGGTGATTTAATGGTTAAGATAACATTTCTTATTGGAACAGGTTATTATGGAGAAGATGTATTACATAAAACTCCTTGGGCACGTTATTTAAATAAAAGTCACGATTTGTATGTAGTATCACGAATTAAACCGGAAATTCATTTAAATAAATTCTTAGACAAGATTATAGGACATGAAGGAACAGTTAATATACGAAATTCGCTTGTAGAGTTAATGAATCTTGTTAAAGATTTTTTTATAGTTTATGATTCACAGTATCTCCAAAAAGAGTATACTAAAAATGAAATAAACGAATTGGAACAATGGTTAAATATTCCTTTTAATTATCTCTCTTCATTTGATAGGAGATTTTATGATAAGAATAACTCTTGTGATTCACGTAATAAAATGGAACTGAATAATTATCTAGCAGGATTATTGTTACTTTTCAGAGAATTTTTTAAAAAGAATAATGTAAAAGTTTTTATTAATACTCTTGAAGATGATGTATTTTCAGTTATGGCATATTTTGTAGCTAAAAGATTAGGATTAAAAATTATAGGTTTTACTCCTGGACGTTTTCCTAAAAAAGGAATGATGTTTTGTGAAGATTTTTCAGAACTTTGTGATTTTAGAATGTCTGACAGTGACTTAAAAAAAATCAAATCCATGTATAACGTTTCAACCATTGCAAATAAAGAAACTTTGGATAGGACTAGTGATTATTTAGGAATAAAATCTTTTTTAACTAGGTATAAAAGTCTTGAATGTGTTAAAGATAACAAAGATTATAGAAAAAATGTGATATCTTACTATAACTATGAAAAATTTATAATTCCACCCATAAGTGTTTTTAAAGAGTTTAACTTATATTTTAAAAAATTTTGTAGACGCTATTTATTAAGAAGTATTCTGAAAAAGCCAGATTATGATAATTCATATTTTTTATTTCCATTACATTATACAGAAGATGCACAAATTACATTCCGAGAACCAATTCTTGATCAATTCAGATTAATAAATGACATTTCGCGATCATTACCTTTAAATTGTTATCTCTATGTAAAACCGCATCCCCATTACTTGGGGAGTGATGTTAGTTTTAAAAAACTATTTAGAATTTCAAAATTGGAGAATGTGAAAATTATAAACCCAACTTATCCACCAATTAAACTTATTACCAATTCTCAAGGTGTTATAACTGTAAATTCAACCACTGGATTTGAGGCGTTAATAATGGGAGTTCCTGTTATCACGTTGGGGCATGATTTTTATTGCAAAGATGATTTATGTTATACTATTAAAGATAAAAAAAATTTAGCTGAAGCAATAATGAAAATATTATGTAATGATTATTCTATTGACAGGAAAACTGTTGAAAGTTTCATAAAAAAAGTATATTCCAATACAGTTTGGATTGATGGTATTAATTATAACTACGGAAAATTTAGACCTTTTGGTTTAACTGAAGTTGATGGTAAACATATTGCTTCTGCTTTGGATCTTATCATGAATTGTGGTGCATGATATGAAAATTTTGCGAAAGATATATCAAAATGATTTATTAACCAAATTTTTAAGTTTTTCATATGTTTTATTACAAGAATCACATGATAGATGGAAATATAATGGATATAAATGTAAATATAATATTGATCCTACTTTCAAATTCAGAGGTACTGGAATAATCTTTTTTGGAAAAGGTAATATAACCATCAAAGAAAATTCGTACATTGTAAGGTATAGCATTTTAGAATCTTGTGCTAACTGTAAGATAATTATTGGAAAGAACTGTGCGATTGGACCTTATGTGAAAATGTATACTTATGGCAAGTCAACAGATCAAGATTTGAATCAGAATCCATTTGAAAGTCGAATAAAATATTCAAAAGGGGATATTATAATTGGTGATGGTTGCTGGATTGGTGCCAATGTAGGTATAAAAGGAGGAGTCACTATTGGAAACAATACTATCATTGGGATGAATTCAGTTGTAACTAAAAGTATTCCTTCACATTGTATAGCAGTTGGATCCCCTGCACGAGTTGTGAAATTTAAGTCATATTTATCTGAAAAAGAAAGAGGAGAGTTATCTAAAAAATACCAATTGCGAGATTAAAGCTCTGGACTCAACTTAATAATTCTTTAAAGAATTTAAATTCTTCTTTTTTTATTCCTTTTAATAGTGTTAATACTGTTAAATAAATTATTGTACAAATAATAATTACAATTAAAATGTTTAAAATGCCTTTAGGGTTTGTTAAAAGTATAATCAAAGACATTAAAATAGAAGAGATAATACTTTTTATTACAAATTTTAGGTCAAATTCAAATTTAAAATCTTTAACGCAATACAATGTAATACTGAATGCAACAATATAAGCAAGTAGAGTAGCAGTAGCTGCACCTAAGATTCCAATATAATGAACACTCACAATATTTAAAACAATGTTTAAAACGGCTGCAATAATCCAGATTGAACCTAAAATTTTTGTTTTCTTCTTTAATATAAATACATTACTTATTATCCCATAAATTCCATATAAAATGGAGCTTAAAGCGACAAATGAGGTTACAAAGTAACCATTTGAAGCTATTTCTTGTGTGGTTAATATCGTCAAAATGGGTTTAGCTAACAGAGATAACCCAAATGTTGAAGGTATTGCAATTAACAGGAAGTATTTTAATGAATATTTTAGAAAAATCTTCACCTTTTTTATTTCACCTATATCATAATATCTTGGCAGTACTGAAGGTAAAAGAAAAGAAAACGGAGCTACAAGCATTATGATTATGTTACCTAATGTGTAGCCTGGTGAATAATAACCAACAAAAGCAGTACCTAAAAGTATTCCAATTACATACCTGTCACTGGAATCCACAATCCAATAAGAAAGGTTGCTAGGAATAGTTGGAAGTCCAAAGGATAAATATTCTTTCATATTTTTAAATTTGGGAATTTTAAAACCTATGTTTGAAATTATGAACAGGGCCATAATGAAAAACGTGACTAAATTTGCAATTAAAAGTCCCAATGCTGCTGTATAAATGCTGAACCCTTTTATTGCAAAATAAGAAACAATAAAAACCCCTAAATAAGTTTGAATAAGTAAAAAGACAGAATATCTCTTCATTTGCTGAAATGTTCTGAAGAAGTTGAGTAAAAGCGCGTTTAAACATGCTAAGAAAATTATTACAGAAAGTAACATTGCAATATTCACGTTACCGTTAAAGAGTGCTACTGCGATATTTTTAGAGAATAGGAACAGCAGGGTTGATATGATGAAAGTTGAAGCCAGTACAATACTTGCAATGGAATAAAAACCTTCTCGTATTTTTTCTTTGTCTTTTTCTGCAGATAGAAACCTAACCATGGTATAAGGTAGACCTAAAGCTGCAATATTGGGTATTAATGAAATGGTGGTATTTATCTGAACCCATATACCATAGTCACTAATTGAAAAACTTTTAGTCATAATAGGAAGTAAAATTAGTGAACTTAACGCTATTAAGATATTTGTTATTCCGACTAATCCAATTCTCTGCACAAAAAGTTTGTATTCGTTCAAATGTTTCACCGTAAAATAAAGTTTGTAGAATTAATCTAATTCCCTTATGTTTATTATATAATAAACTAATATAGTTTAAAAAGGAGCGTTGACATGGATATACTGACAATCATACCTGCACGAGGTGGAAGTAAAGGAATTCCAGAAAAAAATACTAAATTGCTTGCTGGAAAACCGTTGATAGCATACTCCATCGAAGCAGCAATTAAATCGGAATATATAAATAGGGTAGTTGTTTCCACAGATGATGATGAAATAGCACAAATTTCAAAAAAATACGGTGCAGAAGTTATAAAAAGACCAAGTGAGCTAGCTCAAGATGATTCTTCAACTATTGATGCGGTTATTCACGTCCTGAACACTCTTGAAAACGAAGGATATTCTGCGGACATTGTGGTTTTATTGCAACCAACTTCTCCTTTGAGAACTCAGGAAGATGTTGATAGTGCCATTAACCTTTTTATAAAAAATATGGACAAGTGCGATTCACTTGTAAGTGTTTGTGAATTTGATCATTCTCCTTATTGGAGCTTAAAAGTTGAAGGAGACTACTTGAAACCCAATTTTGGAGAAGAATATTTTAAGATGAGAAGGCAGGATCTACCAAAACTTTACATGCCCAATGGATCAATATTTATATCAAAGAAAAAGAGTCTTTTAAACTCTAAAAGTTTTTATAATGGAAATAAAATTCCTTACTTCATGAAGACCGAAGAAAGTATTGATATTGATACGATTATAGATTTTAAATTGGCAGAACTTATTTTAGAGGATAAAAATGCGGAACATAAAAATAAAGAATAAGATAATTGGAGCAGGCTATCCTTCATTTATAATTGCTGAAGCGGGTGTAAACCATAATGGTTCTTTGAAATTAGCAAAAGAATTAATAGATGCTACAAAAGGAGCTGGAGCAGATGCAGTAAAATTCCAAACCTTTAAAACAGAAGATTTAGTCACTAAAAGTGCTGAAAAAGCATCTTACCAAAAAGAAACAACAGTAAAAAACTCACAATATGAAATGATTAAGAAACTGGAATTATCTGAAGATAATTTCAGGGAACTGGCCCAGTATGCTGATAAAAGAGGTATCCTCTTCTTATCTTCACCCTTTGATTTTGAAAGTGTTGATCTCCTTGATGAAATAGGTGTCCCTGCATTCAAACTGGGTTCTGGTGAAATTACAAATTTCCCATTACTTGAACGTGTAGCAAGTAAGGGCAAGCCAGTTATTTTATCCACTGGAATGGCAACGATGGGAGAAATACGAGAAGCTGTAAAACTCTTTGAAGATAACGAAAACGATCTAATTTTGATGCACTGTGTAACCAGTTATCCTGCAAATGTTGAGGACATAAATCTTAAGGTCATTGAAACTCTTAGATCAACTTTTAAACTTCCTGTAGGCTTTTCAGATCACACTTTAAGGATTGAAATGCCCATAGCAGCTGTAGCAATGGGAAGTTGTGTTGTAGAAAAACATTTCACGTTGGATAAAAATTTAGACGGACCTGACCATAAAGCTTCTTTGGAACCTATAGAATTCAAAAAAATGGTATTTGCCATACGAAATGTGGAAAAAGGTATGGGTAATGGGATAAAAGAATTAACAAGAGAAGAAAAAGAGATAAAGAAAGTAGCAAGAAAAAGTGTAGTTGCCAAAGTCAGTATCCCCCAAAAAACGATTATAAGCCGGGAGATGCTTGCAATTAAAAGGCCCGGAACTGGAATTGAACCTAAATACATTAAATCATTGATTGGGAAAACAACAACTGCAGAAATAAAAAAGGATGAAGTTTTAAGGTGGAATCTTGTAAAATGACAAGAAAAATACTTTATATCACGGGAACCCGGGCGGATTATGGTTTGATGCGTTCTGTTCTGTTTGAAATAGATAAAAATCCAGAAATGGAACTTGAACTAGCTGTAACTGGAATGCATTTAATGGGTGAGTTTGGAAAAACTATTAATGAAATAAAAGAAGATGGGTTTAAAATAAATGTATTAAGTGTGGTCTTTGAAGAAGACAATAAATATTCCATGGCCAATTTTGTTGGAAAACTTATACAACTTTTAACGGGTCTGGTTAAAAAAGTAAAACCTGATATAATACTCCTTTTAGGTGATAGGGGTGAAATGTTAGCTGGTGCTGTTGTTGGGGCCTACCTGAACATTCCTACAGCACATTTACACGGTGGAGAAGTAACATCCACTGTAGATGAATATGCACGCCATGCAATTACTAAATTGGTTAACTTACACCTTCCTGCAACAAAAAAAAGTGCAGAAAGGATAATAAAGATGGGCGAGAATCCTGATCACGTATTTGTGGTAGGTGCACCAGGATTAGATGCTATAATGACAATGCATTTAATAAAAAAGGATGAAATAGCATTAAAATATGATTTAAATCTGTATGAACCATTACTCTTAGTGTTGCAGCATCCAGTAACGCTTGAATCTGAAAAATCGTCAAAACAAATGGTGGAAACTCTTAAAGCAATTCAGGATTTAAAGTACCAAACGATTTTGGTTTATCCCAATGCAGATGCCGGCGGCAGGGAAATCATAAAACTTATAGAAAAATATGAAAAACTTCCGTTTGTTAAAACATTTAAGAGTATTCCAAGAAGGGATTATTTGAGTTTAATGAATGTGGCAAATGTATTACTTGGAAATTCAAGTAGTGGTATTATAGAAGCTCCATCGTTTAAATTACCTGCAGTTAATATAGGTACAAGGCAAGAAGGAAGGGAAAGAGCTTCAAATATCATTGATGCGGATTATAACGCTGAGGAAATAAAAAATGCCGTCAATAAGGCTCTTTATGATGAAGAATTTAAGGCAAAGTTAAATGAATGCGAAAATCCATATGGTGACGGAAAAACTTCACTTAAGGTTACAGAAATTTTAAGTAAAATAACCTTAAATAAAGAATTACTGGAAAAAAGGTTAAATTTATGAACGATAGAAGATTTGAAAACTGGAAGCCACCAGTAGTTGAGGAAGGAAAACTGAACAAATACAATTGGGTAGTTCAGCATGAAGAAAATCTAAAATTAGGTTATAAAACAGATGTAGGGGCTTTCACATATATAAATGCTAAAAATAACGTTTTAATTGAAGACAACGTTCAAATTGGCTCACATTGTTCTATTTACTCTATTTCAACCATAGACAACAAACAAGGTCCTATTACACTTAAAGAAAATTGTAGAGTTGGAAGTCATTCCGTTGTCATGCCGAACGTTACCGTGGGTGAGAATTCTATTGTAGGGGCTTTTAGCTTTGTTAATAAGGACATTCCCAACAATGTTGTGGCATTTGGAGTGCCTGTTAAGATAATAAGAAAAATGAGTTCTGATGAAGTTAAAAAGTTAAGAGAGGATGTTGATGACATTTAAAATTCCTTTGTTCAAAATTTTATGGGATAATGAAGACGTTCAGAACATTGAAAGGGAGATAAAATCTGGGATGAACTGGGCGGTGGGCCCCAAT
>DALO01000029.1:0-168031 GCA_002496805.1 Methanobacterium sp. UBA353
ACCCCCAATAAATTTACAACCTCACTAAATCGAAATTTTTATATTTATGAATATGAAGTTTCGTTTTGGTACAAACAGTGTAAAATTCTGATATAATGTTGCAAGATATAACGAAGTCTAAAGTGGGAAAAACAGTTATAATACGGTTCGAAAATACTTTAAAAAAGAAAATAAAGAAGGAAGGTTAACTTATATTCTTTTGACGGCTAATTCAACGTCAGAAGATTTAACAGTTTTTCTTCCTGCGTGTTTTGCTAGTTTAACAGCTTCAGTAGCGATGGCTTCGCCTTTTTCTTCTAAGGCTTTGGCTAGAGCTTCTCTAGCATCATCACTGACTCTTTCTGCACCGGCATTTTTTATTATTCTTCCAATTGGAGCTATTGGTAATTCCATATTAATCACCTCATTTTAGTATATTTGTTAATATACACTGTTGCTGTACTCCTATATATATGTATCGTTAAAAATATGGATTATTTGGTGATCCATATGGTATTGGGTCATGTCAAGATGATCCCTATGATCTTGGGACACCACATCACAAATTATATGATCTTGGCTTATGGAGAAAAAATTGGGATATAGAAATAGTCCAGATTTTTCTTTAAAAAAAATAGGGGATAGGCTCCCTTAACTACTTTTTATAATCTTAGAAAGTGCATTTATATCTGCATCTACTTCAACAGGATCTTTACACGCATCTATTGCTACTTGAGGGTCTTTAAGAACATGACCAGTAACTACACACACGATCTGTTCATTTTTATCTATTTTACCAGAATTAATCAGCTTTTTAAGTCCTGCAATTGATGCTGCTGACGCCGGCTCCACTCCAATACCTTCAGTTCGGGCCAGTAATTTCTGAGCGCTTAAAATCTCCTGGTCACTAACTGTTTCCGCCAACCCATCTGATTCATAAATTGCTCTTATGGCCTTTTTAGCACTGACTGGGGCTCCAATACGGATTGCAGTAGCCACAGTCTCGGGATTTTTCACGGGGATAATGTCATCCTGACCATTCTGCACTGCTCTGGCGATAGGCGCTGCTTTTTCAGCTTGTATTCCAGTCATACGGGGGAGATCATCTATAAATCCGGTTTCATGGAATTCAGTTATACCTTTCCAAATTGCAGAGATGTTTCCTGCATTTCCAACTGGTAATATTATCCGGTCAGGTGATTTCCATCCAAGTTCATCCACAATTTCAAATCCAATGGATTTTTGACCTTCCAATCTGTAAGGATTTATAGAATTTAAAAGATAAAGCTGCCCTTCCAGGGCTAGAGCGGTGATTGCCTCCAGAGCCTGGTCAAAATTACCCCGTACTGATATGACTTGAGCTCCATGGAACATTGCTTGGGCCAACTTTCCCAGGGCAACTTTACCTGCAGGGAGCAGGACAGCACATTTCAAACCAGCCCTCGCTGCATATGCAGCCAGAGAAGCAGATGTGTTTCCAGTGGAGGCACAGC
The DNA here is from genome assembly GCA_002496805.1 of Methanobacterium sp. UBA353. Classification (GTDB taxonomy): domain Archaea; phylum Methanobacteriota; class Methanobacteria; order Methanobacteriales; family Methanobacteriaceae; genus Methanobacterium. Next base: position 1,473 of record DALO01000029.1, read on the forward strand.
CTACTGTATCCACACCTAATTCCAGGGCTTTGGTAATTCCAACACTCATACCTCTATCTTTAAAGCTACCCGTAGGATTGGAACCTTCCACTTTAACGTAAAGCTCAACTCCCAATTCTTTTCCCAAATTATCGCATTTGCAGAAAGGAGTACCTCCTTCATCCAGACTCACTATTTTGGATGGATCCACAGGCATGAACTCTTTGTACTTCCACATTGTAGCTTTACGGCATTGGAAAACATCTTTGGAAACCTTTGGTTGACAGATCACTTCCAGTATAGAATCGCACTGGCGACAAGTATATATTATTTCGTCATCAGAATATTCCGCACCACATGAAATACATTTCATCATAAAATCACCTCAATTGCGTTTAGATTAACGTGTCAGTTTAATTTAAATTAATTTTCACTTTTACTTAAATTAAATGATTATTATAAAAATATATTTAATGGATTTACTAAACCCCTAAAAATTAAACTAAATATTGCAGATATTTTTCATGCAATTTAATCAGGGGTAGTTATACTACATTTTGCATGTATTCTATCCAGCCGGGGGTGAAGTTTGCTTCAATTATGGCAGCTATGCAGATCAGAACTATGGCAATTCCCATCATAATTAAAGTGTCCTTAAAATCGTCATAGTTGGCTTCCAACAAATATTTAAACTGATTTGTCATGTTAAAGTCTGATTGCAACTTTAAAGAACCTTTCATAATATTAACCAGTATAGTGGTCAATCGGAAACCAGCTGCACCTACAATTATGAATCCAACAATCTCAAAAACACCATGTGGTATGAAAGATATAATGAAGTACCCTAATTCATACTGGGAACCAGCATAGCCAATGAAAAGACCATTGTATATCAGGAAGTATGCAGTGCCCAAGCCAAAGAATATACCTCCAAAATAAGTCATCAGTATTATAGTCAGGTTATGGGTTAGCAAAGAAACAGTGTCACGATTTAAAATACCTTTAGAAACATTTTTTTTAAATTCTCCGAAGATATTGGCCAGTATCGGTTCTAATATCCCTGAAAAAGCATATCCAATAAAAACGGAACATATGAACATCATAGTTGATGAAACGAGAAAAGTTTCGTTACGACTGTACAGTCCACTCAGCACACCTTCAAATCTTTCCTTAGCCATTTTAAAACTCCTGATATCTGTGAAGTTATATATGTATTATTTTAGTTATGATTATTATTTTTTTAAACTTTTCTAGTTTAATATACTTTTAGCTTTGCTTCTAGCATTTTCTCTTTTAATATGGAAATCTATAAAGAAATTTTTAATCATCTCTGCAGCCCTAGCTTTACACTCACCGCACATAATACTACCTTCCTTACATTCATGGTAGATCTCTTTTAGCTCATCATCAGATTGGAGAAGATGGTAAAGTAACATTTCATAAACAACACAATCTTCTGGAACCCCACCATTTTCTTGTTGTTCGGCTAAACTTTCCCGTCCACCAGTTTTAGCTGATTTCAACTTTTTTACTGCCACTTCTGCTGAGTCAGTGAGAAATATGGCAGTTTTAGGTTTGCTACTGGACATTTTACCTCCGGTTAGTCCGGTGATGAAACGGTGATATGTTGAAGAGGGGCTTATGAAATTGAATTGGGATCCAAATCGTTCTGCAATATCCCGTGTTAGTCGTATATGCGGGTCCTGATCTGGCCCCACTGGAACCACTGTAGGTTTAGGACCCCCAAACTCTTCTAGTTGGGGATGTAATATGTCTGCTACTTGAATTAGTGGTGTGTATAAATGTGCTATATTAGTGGAACCTGAAAAACCATATATGGCTTTCATTTCATTCATATTCACTTTTTTAGCCAGTTTATATGCTAAATCCCCCACAGTTTTATTTTCAGATTGGAGGTAAATATGTAAATTATCATTATCAGGATCTAAACCTAGGGCGATGTAGTTGGTGATGTACTCTTCTATTGCGATCCTTTTAGCCTCAGAAAAATCAATTCCTCGTGCTGAATATGATTCCATATCTGCAATTGGGATGTAAATTTCAGCACCTCTTTTTTGGTACCAAATTAACTGATCTACAACCATCTTATGGCCTATATGCATTTTACCACTGGGCATCATACCAGTTACCACGGAGAATTTCTTTTTTTCTCGCATAGCCTTTACTATCCTACCGTAATCACGGTGTCCGAATATTACACCTCTGCGCATGAGAATGTGAGGGGTTTCAATTTCATCTAAAATATCGTGAAATGGTTTGATTCCAAATTCTTCTATGAGCTTTTCATAGTTTAAGATGGCTGAACTCCATGGGTCTATCAACAAATCACCTTTACATCATTATAGTTAATAATTATAATCAATTTATAAAGTTTTGATTATTGCAAAAAGCATTATGGCCGGGTCCACTCAACATTGTAATAGGTTATATCCTGTTCATCATCCACTACTGCCATGAGGAGCTTTTTTTTAACTCCATGTGCAACACGGACGTAACTGGAGAAGTTAAAGATGGATATATCCTGATCTTCAGTTACCACCTTCACCACAAAGTCAGAATGACCATCACCAGGGGACTTACCTCTTTCGTATAGTCTGAACTCGGAACCATACTTGAAACCAGTTTTAACAACATATCCTCTGTTTCGTAAGTCTTTGAAGACAATGTATTTGTATAGTAAACCTTTGTCTTGGACCATTTCCCACATTTCATCTACAGATAATACTTTCCCATGGGGTGTTTTGTCGAGTATTTTAATCTTACCTTTTTCTTGAAGGTATAAAGCTTCCAATGGTGAAAGTAACAATTCATCCTGATTGAATTTACCGTAATGGCTTTTTTCATGGAGAGTGGCAGCTTTCTTATGGTCCTTGATAACAACCAGTTCTCCTCTTAACACAGAGTCCATGTTTTTACCTTGTTGTTTTGTAAATAACTCTAAAATTGCACATTACATTAATCCTGAGTAATAATATTAATGATCTTGGGGGAGGGTTATCTATCTTGGGAGTGTAACTTTTCCAAATCAGTTTCTTTCTTGTTCAAACGAACCATAAATGATGCTATAAGACCGTCTAAAAATAGGTGGGTGCTGTCCTCAAAGAGAGTACCCATAGGAGTTAAATCATCATAGTTACCCTTAAGAACATGGGACGTGTAATACTTCCATGGTACTTTACTTTTACTGTCAATGTTAACCACAACATCGGCATTTTTCCCAAGAGTAGAACCGAGATCCGTGGTCACACCAATAACTTGGGTCCCAACTTCTTTAGCAGTTTTCGCGGCAAGAGTCACTGTTTTGGTTTCCCCTGACCCAGAAATAGCTATTAAACAATCTTCATCCGTAAGAGCGGGAGTGGTTACATCTCCCACCACATAGACTCTGAATCCCAAGTGCATCAAGCGCATGGCAAAAGCCTTGCCAACCAACTCCGACCTACCACTTCCTACAATGAATGTTGAATCTGCCTCATTTATGCATTCAACCATCAATTCAACCTGTTCTTCGTCGATGCAGCTGATAACCTCCAATGCATGTTTGGCAATTCCTTCAGCGGTTTTTTTAATGTATTCCATGTACACAAACCTTTTCATTTTTTTTTTAAAGGGGCAGTGTTTTGAAGTTTAAAGTCAATTTAATTTTTCAGATCCACTAATTCTAATAAGAATTACTCAAGACCAGTTATTCTAATTCCAGCCAGTTTGATTTTGTTCCGGATGTTGAGGTTTATCAGGAGGGGTGTAATTTTTTCAACAATTCTAGCATTTTCCAGTGCACCACAGTCTATAGCCCTAACTCCTGGTATTTTCTCTGCCAAGCCCGTTACTTCTAGTTTTGCTTCCTCGTCATCTCCAGAGATCAGGCAGTCGCAATCTATATCTTTTTCCATGTTAGTAAGGCTAGCGGCACTGATATTATTGAAAGCAGATACAACCCTAACATTTTTATCTTTAAGGAAATTGGCAGTCCTTTCTGCTGCTGAACCATCCCAAACATTCACGTATTTCACTGGACTTCCACCCAGGCAACTTTCCATAGGAACAGTGGCATCAATCAGGATCATGTCTTCTACATGGTCTTTAATACTTTTAAGGGTAACCATCTGGGCTTGTAATGGCACAGTTAAGATCAGCAAGTCGGCTTCAAGGGCGGTCTCTTGATTAGTCATCCCCTTCACATTGGTGCATTCTTCAGACTTTAACATATTTTTAATGAGATTAATAGCATTTTCAGCCTTTTTAACGTCTCGGGATCCGATAATTACTTCTTCACCTGCATTTGCAAACCTCAAGGCTAATCCAAGTCCTTGATCACCAGTTCCACCAATTATTCCAATTTTCAAAGAAAAACATCCCCTTTATTTTTTTTTATTTAAACATCATGTATTCATCTTTTTCTTTACTTCTTTTTTTATATTAATAATTATGATAAAATAATTTGATTCAAAGATTCTGCAATGAGAATAAACAATTTTTAACCAAATTACTTACTGAAGCTATTTTAAATAATAATTTATTCCTAGAAAGCATCTTAGAGTGACCCAGTTTCATACATTCAAATTATATTATTAATGAATTCCAGACTTTTGATAACCTCAATGGTGTTTTTCACTTCCACCACCAAGACACCATCGTATTTAAAATCATTCAAACTGTTGAATAATTCAACAAAATCTATGCTCCCAGTTCCCAGTGCATCATGCTGATCCCAAGTTCCATCATTATCACTGAGGTGAACATGCTTTATCAAGGGGTAACAAAACATATCACTGACTGAAAACCCTGAATTATGGGCATGTCCAACATCTAAAGTCATATATTCGTTTATATCTTCTAATAATAAATTTAAATCCCTTAAATCTTGGAATAATAAGCCATCTATCTTTGGCATGTTTTCAACACACATACAAATCCCACAATCCTCAGCATAGGAAGAAAGTTCAGTCAAAGATTTTAAATTGTATTGAAAAATTTTTTCAGATATTTTACGACCCATAACTGGCATGTTCCCTGGATGAACCACTACTAACTCTGCATCCCAATTCACAGCCCGGTCAAAGGACTTTTTAACTTCTGCAATGGATGATTTTCGTATGGTTTGGTTGTGAGATGCCAAGTTAATGTCAGATAATGGTGCATGAACAGTAAGATTCATTTGATATGATCCCAGGACATCTTCATCTAATTCATCATGAGGATATTCATTGATTATTTCACAGTATTTAATATTCCAATTCTCAAGAAAATCCAGCACTTCTTCAATTGTTTGGGGATAAAAAGCCAATGTTGAAACTCCAATCTTCATGAATCATACTCCTTTTATGTGTAAATATTTATTAAGCCTCAATTAACATGTTTTAAGAATAGTGGAGGACACTTCAAAAAAAAGATATTTTATTCTCTTCTAATTCTAGCTTGAATAGGGTGATTGTTCTTTTCAGCGTTTATAATTATCTTGGCCAATTCAATATCCTTTTTTATTTTTATGGTGCCTTTTTTACCCACAGTAGCCGTGAAAAGATAATCATCATCCACCAGTATGTCAAAGGGAGTTCCGACCACATCTTTACCGAAATTCAAAACAACGTAGTTACCTGACATTTCTAATTTAACTGGCATGTAATCTGAGGATAACAATTCTGGGGTGTGGCCACTTCTTTGCCGGGGTTTTGTTTTTCCTTTTTTGGCTTCCAAAGACTCCACTCCAATGCTTATACCAACTTTACCCTCTAGTTCTTCAATAGTTTTACCTTTTTTACCGATAAGCTGTGGAATTGCATCTTCATTCACCCATACAGTGGCCCGACGGTCTGATTTCATTTCCACTTCCACTTTGCCCCGAACCACTTTTTTAGCTTCTTTAATGATCTCCCTTTCTGCCATCTTTTGAATGGGTGTTTTCTCTAATTGTGTGCTTCCCACATCCATGACGATGGTCTGCTCTCCATAAGTGTAGATTTCATGCGCCAAGTCCCCGGTTTCAAAGTCTCTGATTTCAATAACTGGCCTGGAAAGATCTGCCTCTAACATTCCACTGGGAACCTTGACTGTTAGTTTTACATCGTAAATTGCCGCTACTTTTCCCTGTTCAATGTAGATTGTGGTATCAACAATAGATGGAATCATGCCCAGTTCAACCCGGCCAATAATTCGCTGTATCGCATCAATGGGTTGGGTGGCGTGCACCACTCCAATCATACCTACTCCAGCTAGACGCATATCTGCAAAGATGCGGAAATCTTTAGTTTTACGTAATTCATCATAAATTGTGAAATCAGGTCTAACTAGCAGTAATATGTCGGCAGTTTTTCCCATATCTTTCTCCAGTGGTGCGTATTGGGTGATCTCGTCTCCAACCTGCAGATCACGAGGTGATTCCATGGTTTTTACAATGGCCCCCATTTTTTGGTAAAATTCAGCGATTGCTTGTGCAAAAGTAGTTTTACCAGCTCCGGGAGGCCCTGCTATAAGTATGCCTTTGGCACTATTTTTTAATCTATCCATAAGTCTGTTAGGCAGCCGATAACTGTCGATTGAAACCGTGGCCACAGGTCGGACAATGGTTATTTCCATTCCATCAGAAAATGGTGGCCTGGCAATGGAGATACGGTATTCCCGGAACTGCACCACGGTGGCCCCCTCCATTTCTATCTCAATAAAACTTTTAAAATCACTTTTGGCCCTTTCTACTATTTCACGCGACATGTATTCGATTCGTCCATGGGTTAACGGTTTTGATCCTATTTTAACCAGCTTTATATTACCTGGTTTTCCTTTTTTAGCCAGAGGAACTACGTTCTCTTTAAGGTGAACAGACATGGTGTTTTTATCAAAATATTTGGTTATTTCAATATCACCGTACTCTAACATTTCTGGTTTGAGATAAACTGCACTAAGACCTTGGGCTTCTGCAACTTCTCTTTGAACTCGGTCACTGGTTATGAGGGTTGCTTTATTTTTCCCGGCAGTATCTCGGATCATGGCATCGATTTCCCCTCCCCTGGCCAGTGATATCTCCTCTAGGGTTGGTCTACGTCCCACATAGCTTAAATGTATTTTACCTTGACCATGCAGTTTCTGTAAATTTTTAAGTTCTTCCAGGCCGTTGTATCCACTGTCTCTTCCCTTATTTGCTTGATTTTCTAATTCAGATACAACTGCTTCTGGAATTATTACTTCACATCCCTTGTATTCTTCTTCCTGCACTATACGGGTGATTCTGCCATCCACTATAACACTGGTATCTGGAACAATTCTCATCTTATTTATCTCCATAAACTTTTTCAGGAGTAAAGACTTTTTTCTTAACTATTTGAAGTTTAAATCCATTCTTATCAGATACTTTCCTGAAGAAACAAGAGTAATATCCTTCATGACATGCTGCCCCTATCTGTTTTACTTTAAGAAGTAAGGCATCCTGGTCGCAGTCAGTAAAAATCTCATTAACCTCTTGGATGTGTCCCGAACTTTCCCCTTTCAACCAGAGTTGATTGCGGCTGGTGCTCCAGTAATGGGCCTTACCAGTTTCAACAGTCTTCATGAAAGCTTCATGATTCATATAGGCTACCATGAGCACTTCTCCAGTTTCCTGGTCCTGTGCTATGGCAATAACCAATTTTTCTCCATTAACCACATGACGGTAGTTTAGTTGAGGTAAATCCATTTTAATCAATCCTTGATTATATCTTGAGTCATCCAACATCTGATAATTTAATTAATCCTATAAAAATCATTCTAAAGCATTAATCCGTTCTATTAAAACATCAGCAATAGTTTCAATTGGGATTTGTTCCTGATTTCCGGATTCCATATCTTTAAGGGTGATTTCACCATTTTTAAGATCACGAGCACCCACCAAAACCACAAATCGAGCCCCAGAGTTATCTGCAAAGGAAAGAACCTTTTTGAGCTTCCGACCCACCAATTCCACATCAGTAGGGATTCCTTTTTTCCGTATTTTTTGAGCAATTTCGAAGGCATCTAATTTTGTTTCGGGGGAAATAGGAGCTACAAAGACATATAAACTACTTTTTATAGGAGGTTTTGTTTTTTGTATTTTCAGGGCTTCCATCACCCGGTCAAAACCAAAGGCAAATCCTGTGGATTCTACTTTATCTCCACCGAAAACTTCTATTAAATTATAGGTTCCCCCACCACTTATTTGTTTCTGAGCTCCCAAACCTTCTACATAAATCTCAAAAACACATCCCGTATAATAATCAAGTCCCCGTGCAATACCCAGATTTACAACGTAATCTGCAAAACCAAAGGATTCCAGCATCATTAAAAGTTCTCCCAATTCTTCCAAGGATTCTAAAGCGCTGGGATAATCTTCAATTATTTTTTTAACATCATCAATTATTTCTCCCTGTCCCTGCATGCCAATTAGTTCTAAAAGGATCTTCCCAGACTTTTCACCGATTTTGAACTCTTCCAATAATTTTTCGAGTTCTGTAACATCTCCCTTATCTACAATTGCCATTATTTGGTCTTGTTGATGGTTTGAAACACCTTCTTGCTGTAATATTCCCCTGAGAATTCCCAAGTTACCTAAATGTATCTGATAATCTTCAAGTTTCAGTTCTTCCAAGCAGTGACTTGCCAGGGCAATGATCTCCGCCTCACAATCTGGAGATTTGCCCCCAATAAGTTCACATCCCAACTGCCAGAACTGACGGAAACGACCAGCTTGAGGTCGCTCGTAACGGAAACAACTACCAAAATAATACATTTTAATGGGTTTTGGTGCTTTTTGCAATTGATTTAAATAAACTCTTGCCACGGGGGCTGTTAATTCTGGTCTAAGAGCCAAATCTCTACCTCCCTTATCTTGGAAGTGGTATATTTCTTCTACTATTCCCTCACCTGATTTCAGGGTGAAAAGGGATAAATCCTCAAATAGGGGAGTTTTAATCTCCTGATAACCATAGGTTTCAAACACCTTTTTCATGGTGTTTTCCACAAATTTTCGCTCTTTCATCTCCTCAAAGAGGAAATCACGAGTTCCTCTCGGTTTTTGCAGTTCCATTATAATTCTCCTTAATTTTAAACGTGAATGTATATTTTAAAAAAACTGTATTATTAAAAATTTATTGTTCAATTTTGTTATTAATTAGTACAACTTAGATTTAAAGTCAAACATAGGAAAAAAATATTTTAGAACTTTTTTTTTATTTGCTAACAGTATAAAACGTTGTATTTTATTCATAGTACTTTAAATACTCTTTTAACATTTTGGGGAATGATTTGGCACTTAAAAATCTCAATCCCAACCTTTCTGCCCAGACTTTGATACCCTCATCAGCTGCCACCACTCCTGCTCCCAATTCCTTGGCCAAAAGTAGTACATCAAGATCAGGGGCACTGTCCAAGGTTCCTTTACGAAGAGCTGCCCGATAATGTTTTCTGAAATCTTTAATGGCTTTTCCAATTACTTCCATTTCTATCTGGGTTTTTTTCTCCCCACGGGACATCATGACCATGGATTCCACTGCCGCCTCCCAAACAGCACTTTCCGAGATGCGCATACCCTTATTCATCCTTTCCCGCATGTCTTGCACGTATTCGTAGAATATCTCTGAAGGTATTTTGGTGTCATAGCGGTTGGGAGATTTTTTAACGATCCAAGTTTCCGCTTTAATCATTGTTTCCTGAGGGCATTCATAGCGAGTTATGTAGTCTGAAAATTCTTTGTAAGTGATGGGAGGCATATGGCAGCTCATGTTAAGTTTGATCCTGGAACGGGCTATCAAGTCCAGAAGGACGTCTACAGTTTTGTATAATTCTCCGTCTCCATAATCATCCCTTAACTGAATATCAGTAAAGGCAGTTGTATCCAAAACGAACCTCTGTTTGGCGATCACAATTAAACCCCCATTAAATATTTACTTCATAACAATCTATTTCGTGTCTGAGGAAAGGGAATAAAATATAATGACCCTAATCCTTCAACTTGGAACATATTATCTTTAATTTAAGATAACTCTTAAATTAACATCTTTACTTTAACTAAGATAACTCTTAACATAATTTAATTTCTAAAATGATTAATATAAAATGTTCCCTAAATTATGTATTGGTGAAGAAATTGATAACTGGTAAAACTGCAGTGGTTGGAATCATGGGAGATCCAGTGGAACACAGTTTATCCCCACCCATGCATAATGCTGCCTTCAAACACCTTAAAATGGATTATGTATACGTCCCTTTCCATGTTGAACATGGTGATTTGGGGTGTGCAATTGATGGTGCTCGTTCCATGGGCATCAAGGGACTCAACATTACAATTCCCCATAAAACAGAAGTAACTAACTACCTTAATGAAATTACACAGACAGCACAGCTAATTGGGGCTGTTAACACTCTTAAATTTGATAAAACCACGATAAGTGGTTATAACACTGATGGTGTAGGTGCTGTGAAAGCTATTGAAGAAATAACATCAATTAATGGGAAAAAAATCATCATAATGGGTGCTGGGGGTGCAGCAAGGGCAATATCATTCCAACTTCTCTTCAATGGTGCGGGTGAGGTTTTAATTGCTAACCGAACCATGAAAAAAGCATGTAAACTAACAGATGAACTTCGAAAAAATTTCAATGGGTCAATAAGTTGTTTAGGGCTAAATACGAAACTTAATGAAGAGTTGAAAGATGCTGATGTACTAATAAACACCACTCCCGTGGGAATGCATCCTAACGAGGATCAGAAGCCAATGGTAACCAGTGATATGATGCACCGTGATTTAATAGTGAATGATATAGTTTACAATCCACTTAAAACTGGTTTATTACGAGAAGCTGAAAAAGCAGGTGCAAAAACCATCCCCGGTACTAAAATGCTTATTTATCAGGGAATGGAATCCTTCAGAATATGGACCGGGATCACACCTCCTGTTGAAATATTTGAAAAGGCACTGATGACTGGATTGGGATATAAAAGTTAGTCATAAGATCAGACATTAAAAAAATTAGAGGTTATTTTAATGGATAAAATACCATCCACAGACAATCACATACATGTAGATCCCATTAACGGTGAAGGGCCATTGGAAGTTGCCCTGAAGTTTGGAAGGTCAGGTGGAACTGCCATGATCATTCCCAACAAACCCACCTGGACTGTTAGTCCACAATGTGATTTTGCTGAGGCTATGGAACTTGTAATTGGGTATGTTGACAAGATAAATAGTGAAACAGGGGTTAAAGCCTTTGCAGTGGTAGGGGCTCATCCAGCAGAACTCAGCCGTCGTGTTGAGGCAGGAATGGAACTTTATCAAGCTGAAGAGTTAATGAGGGGCGCCCTGGAAACAGCCCAGAACATGGTCTTGGAGGGCCGAGCAGTGGGAATAGGTGAAATAGGCCGACCACACTATCCGGTATCTGAAGAAGAGATGGAAGCCCACAACCGGCTCATGATCTTTGCCATGGAATTAGCGCGTGAAGCGGACTGCCCTGTACAGTTGCACACCGAGAGTGCTGGGGAAGAACAGTACAAAGAATTCGCAGAAATGGCTGTTAAGGCTGGTTTGAAGAAAGAAAAGGTTATCAAACATTTTTCCGGACCATATATCTTCCCTGAAGAAAATCATGGGTTGACACCTTCACTCATTGCCAGTGGGGATGTTATGCGACAAGCCATAAAGAAAGGTAAGAACTTCCTCATGGAAACCGATTACCTTGATGATCTTACAAGGCCTGGAGCAGTTTTAGGCCCGAAAACAGTTCCCAGACGAACTCGAAAACTGCTTAATTCCGGTTTGATCACAGAAGATGATGCCTACCAGATCCATGTGGAAAGGCCAGAAAAGCTTTACAATATAGAATTGGATTTTTAAATTGAGAGAATTTCTTTTTTCTTCATTTTTATTATTTAGGGGGTTGTCCATTTTTTTTAGTTGTTTTTTATTATTCCCTGGAACTTGTCCTATTTTTATTGTTGTAATGTTAGATGCCCTTTTAATCATTGTATTGTTTTGAATATTCTTTGATTGATTTGGATAGTGTTGTTCGCAAGCAGTGTTCTATTTTGGCACTAGTTTTAATGATATTCTGGTCTTTCAAGTAATTTGTGAATATTTTAAAGTGTACTATGAATTATAATTTTTATAAATATGTGTGGAATGTTGTTTTTTTAAAAAAAAATAATATAAAATTTGTCACCAACTAAAAAATGGACAGTCACAATTACTTCAAAAATATATAGGGGATTTTAACCAAATTTAAGTAACACCTAAAGATTTTTTTTAAAATTCAATTCCTTAAAAATTGGCAAAAATTTGATTAACCATGTCCTCCACCAATTAAGAAGCTGACCACACCAATTAATATTCCGATGAGTACTATTTCAAGGCTGGTTTTTATCATACTTTCACGAGACACACGACCTAAATACACACCAAGCATGATCAAAGCACTGAAACAGAGTATGAGTGTACATAAAATAGTAGTCACCCTATCAGAAATTAAGAGGAAAGGTATCACTGGTACGAATGAACCTGCGAAGCTGCTGAATCCATGGGTGAACATACTCATGTATATACGCTTCTTGGCTTGTTGATGAATATGAGTGTCATCCAGTTTACCTTCATCTAACATCATTTTCTGCTCCAATTCTCGGATGGTCCTCACTTCTTCCGCCCGCTCACCAATAAAAGATCCGAATGCATTGGACATTGCCAGGGCTATGCCTCCAGCAAGACCAGTTAAACCCACAGCGAAATTGCTAATTTCTATTCCAGCTGCACCAGACACACCGCTTGCAGTCAGAGTGACTCCCATAACTGCCAGTATTCCATCCATAGTTCCCAGAGCAACGTAACGGCTCATTTTAAAATATTCTTCTATAAATTCACGAATATTCATTGGGTTTTATCTCCATAAAACAAAAATTAATCGTGATCTAATAAAATACCAGATTTTATCCTCTTCCCAAATCCTTATGGGCCCTTGCAAGGTGTCCGGCGGCTAGTGCACCCATGAGTGATAATTCACCTGCTAAGACGGTTGTTCCGACGATTTCAGCAAATTTTTTCACGTTACCTCCTCCGTACACTCCCATAATATCCAGACATTCTTTTGATGTTTCCAAACTGGTTCCTCCACCCACGGTTGCCAGGGGAAGATCAGGGAGGGTTACAGAGAAGTAAAGATCTCCATTTTGTTCTTCGGCAGTGGTTATCCCCAGACTACCCTCCACAATATGGGCTTCGTCCTGTCCTGTGGCCAGGAATAAGGCGCCGATCATGTTGGCATAATGGGCGTTGAACCCCATACTTCCAGATATGGCAGAACCGATCATGTTCTTAGCGAGGTTAACTTCAGTGATTGCTTTAACTGTTGTTTTAAGCTTTTTTTCCACAATTTCTGGGGGTATGATTATTTCAGCAACAACTGTCTTTCCACGGCCTTCAATCAAATTTAATGCCGATGGTTTTTTATCAACACAGAGGTTGCTGCTGAGGGCAATTACATGGGCTCCTGTTTCCCGGGTTAAAATCTCCAAAGCTTTTTCTGTGGCAATGGTGACCATATTCATGCCCATACTGTCGCCAGTGGTGAAGGTGAAACGAGGATAAAGGTAACGGCCTACCACTACCACTGGATCAATTTTTAACAATTTCCCGTGACGTGTTGTACTCTCTGCTGCCTCTTTAAGTTCTATAAAATGTCTTTCAATCCATTCTTTTATAGTAAGGGCCTCTGTAACAGAATTCGCTCTTATTACCGGGGCACGTGTCATCTTATCATCAATTATACGTACAGTGGCTCCGCCAACTTCTTTGCTAACTGTGCATCCTCTGTTGACCGAGGCAACTAATGCCCCTTCTGAAGTTGCCAATGGAACATAAAAATCTCCCTGAGCGTGTTCTCCGTTGATGCGAAGTGGTCCGGCCAGTCCCACTGGGATCTGCACAATTCCAATGGGATTTTCAATATTCCTTTTCATGGCTTTCTCTAAATCCATTGAATGATGGGAAAGATGCTTTAAATTGGCTCCTGAAATTTCTTCAGCAAACTTTCTCCTAACCTCCACTGCTTCCTCGGAATTTTCAGTGTAATTTTCGATCTGATGGAGTTTCAATTCTCCTTTGACTAGCTTTTTTATAATTTCTTCGTGTCTTGTCATACAATCATCTTTATTTATTTATTAAAGCCATTTTTTTTTTGAATGATCAAGTGTAATTTGTCTGAATCTACTTTGGTTAATCATAAACAATGGTTTAAGTTAAAGTAGTTCTTTCATTACAGAAGCAATCTGTGAAGGTTGTTCTGCAACTTCCACTCCTGCTGATTTAAGTGCTTTCATTTTGCTTTCAGCTGTTCCAGCATTACCTTCAATTATAGCTCCAGCATGTCCCATTCTTTTCCCTGGAGGTGCAGTTCTACCGGCAATGTAGGCCACAACTGGTTTAGTGATGTTCTCGGCAATGTATTCTGCAGCTTGTTCCTCTGCATTACCTCCAATCTCTCCAATCATAGCAATTGCTTTAGTATCTTTGTCGTTTTCGAATTTTTGCAACACTTCTGCAAAATCCATACCCACTACAGGATCCCCTCCAATTCCAAGACAAGTACTCTGCCCTAAACCTGCCTTAGTAACTTGACTGGCCACTTCATATGTAAGTGTTCCACTGCGTGACACTATTCCAATATCACCTGGATTAAAAATGTGAGCAGGCATGATTCCAAGTTTACCAACTCCAGGCGTGATTATACCAGGAGTGTTGGGGCCAATTACTTTACAATCCATTTGTTTGCCATACTGGGCTATTTCCATAGAATCATGAACCGGTATGTGTTCAGTGATGATAACTGTCAAATCCAACTGTGATATGGCTTCAAAAGCAGCATCCTTAGCAAATGGGGCTGGAATAAAGATAATTGATGCGTTAACGTCCATTTCTTCTGTTACTTCTTCAATGGAATTATAGACTGGAACTCCTTCAAACTCTTGACCTCCTTTACCGGGAGATGTGCCTGCTACAATATTAGTATCATATTCCATCATACTTTTAGTGTGAAAAGAACCTTGTTTACCGGTAATGCCCTGAACAACACATCTAGTATCTTTATCAAGAAATATCAATTTATTAACTCCTCCTAAATTATGGTTCACATGTTAATAATCATTTAAATTTTTCATCGTCCCAGTATCAATTTCAATGCCTTAAACCCTCAATATTTTCATCTTATCTGAGAGAGGCACAGCCATATCCATTACATTACCATTCATATAGGCGGTTATGGACATAATTACGCTTCCAGGGATAACATAGGATGGTGATCCTCTTCGCACCAAATAAACATTTTTATTTCCCAGTGCAGCCCCCATCATTGCACCAGCTATTACACCCATGCTTTCAATATCCTCCACAGTCACTACCACCACTGGATCATCAGTTTCATCCGAAACATATCCTACCCCTGGTATTTCCTGACCATGGTTAAAGCTGCTCCCTCCAATATCCGTAACTTGATCCATACCTCCTGCAGCTTTCATAACAGAATCAGCAACTTCATGGACAAATGATTCACCACCATATGTGTCAAAGGCCATGATAATAGCATCAGGATATCTATCTTGCCTTATCTTAGCCTCGGCATAGGAAACTCCTTCACTGGCTCCTTCCGGGGTGGCTGAAATTCCATTAATATCTCCTAAATCTTCGGCATTTTTTTTTAAGATGTCCACAATACCCTGGTTAACTGTTGCTAGTTTATCATCAGGGACAAAGGCACTGATCACCATATCATCACCGGTAATATTGGTAAGATCAGCTTTATAGGCACCTATTTTAAGTAAATTCGGAATATCATTTTTGATATTTTTAATCAGAGTTTTACTGCATGATACATCGTTTTCTGAGATATCTGCACCTATAGATGTAATTTTCAATTAATCACCTTAATTAGGATCTAAGATTATAGTTACTGCCAGGATGTGAATCAATAAATTAATTAATAGCAAGCAATGATATGGCAAATACTTGTTCTTATAGATTTTTATCTGTCTTCTTTTTCTCAAATTCTTGTTCACTAAAAAAACATATTAGATGGCATCTGATGTTAAACAAAGGTTAAAAACATTAATTATTCAAATATTTAGTATAGAATATATAAATTAATGAAATGTAATAACGTCGAGAATTTTTATTTCAACTTATCGCTTATGAGCTTATGAATATTATAGATATAATTAAAGATTTGATCTAGAATATGAAGATGTGTTTGTCATGACTTCAAAACCATTAATTTGCGTCCCCATACTTCAGAAAGATCGTAAAAATGTTTTAAGGATAGTTAATGAGGCTATTAAGGCCGGAGCAGATTTATTGGAGCTTAGAATAGATTTTCTCCTGGACCCTGATCCTCAAAAAGTGATCCATCTGGTAGAAGAAATTAACTTCCCATTAATCGCCACCAACAGGACAAGAGAAGAAGGGGGTTACTTCCGAGGGTCTGAAGTTGAAAGAACCGATGTTCTCCTTGAAACAGCTGACTATGTCGATTTTATTGATATAGAACTTCAAACTGATGCTAAGTACAGGTCAAAAATTATAAATGCATCTAAATCTACAATAATATCATTCCACGACTTTCAAAAGACTCCCCCCATTAACGAACTGATGGAAATCGTTAATGAAGAAAAAAAATTGGGCAACATAGCTAAATTTGCAGTCATGCCCAACAATATGCAGGACACACTCAATGTGCTGCAAGTGGTTAACCAACTAGACAACACTATCGGAATTGCCATGGGCAAAATGGGGAGATACACTCGGGTATTGGCATCACTTTTTGGATCACCAATCACATATGCAGCTTTAAATGGAGGATCTGCTCCTGGACAATTAAGCATAGCGGAAACTAAAGAGATCATAGACAAATTAATTGTGGAGAGGGATTAATGAGGTTGAAAACAGGATTAATAATAAGTTTACTTGTCTTAGTGGCATTAGTCGGATCTACAAGCTATTTAATAGCTAATCAACATAACATTGGAATCACAATCGAAACCAATGGTACAGAAGTATCCGTTTATTCTACTTCATGGTTTCATGTGCCGGAAACCATGATGGAAGAGATGAGTGTCAAAGCTTTGGCGGATGTGGAGGATCCTAATAGTAGTTTAGATTCCATCCAGGCCAACATGCAAAACATTGCCAGTAAGTATAATTACACAGTTGAGGTTAAGATTTCATCCCAATTCGGTGAGGATCAACTACCAATGCCAGCCACAGTAAAAGGAACATCAATGGTTCCTACCTTAAATGATGGTCAAAGTATAGTGGTATTGAAAACCGCTGATTTCAAGGTGGGAGACATAGTTGTTGCTCATCACCCTGACTACAAACTAATTGTAAAGCGTGTCGGAAAAATAGATGGTGACCAAGTTTATCTGGAAAGTGATAATAAGAAAGTGGAAATTATACAGAGCCAGGTGAGTTTTGAAAATGGAATGAAAAAGGTTGTCACCATCCAAAAGACGCCACTAAACACATGGGTCCCTAGGAGCAATGTAATAGGCGTAGTTAAGGATCTTTAAATATGACGAGTTATCATAATTCGTTTTATTTTTTTAGGATTGATCTCATATTAGAATGATTGTTCTGGACCTTATCTGGCGTGTTCATCTAAGACTTTTTTTAATATCTTCAATCCTTCTGCCATTTCTTCTGGTGATATATTCAAAGCAGGAAAGATCCTGACGATATTACCCTGAATTACATTTAAGAGAAGCCCATCATTCAAACACTTAGAATTGATGGATGCAGTAATATCTTCATCTGTTAATTCAACAGCAATTAATAATCCTTTCCCCCTAACATCTTTAATAATGTGGGGATATTCCTTTTTAAATTCGTTTAATTTAGAAATTGCATATTTACCTATGTATTCAACATTTTCCCACATTTTATTGTCTAAAATATATTTGATAACTGAATAGGCCACTTTACAACCCAGGGGATTACCAGAGTAAGTACCACCATGGTCTCCTTTTTCTATTTTATCGTGTATCTTTTCAGTTATAGCGAATCCTGCAAAAGGAAATCCTCCGGCAATACCTTTGGCCATGGTCAAAATATCAATAGTAACCTTATTTGACATGAACATTGGGCCAGTTCTGCAAAATCCTGTTTGAACTTCATCAACTATCAAAAGAACCTTATGTTTTGCACATAGATTAGATAAATTTTTAAGATAATCAGGATCAGGTATGTTGACACCACCTTCACCCTGTATTGGTTCAACAATCACTGCAGCAACATCATTTCCAATAACTCGTTCAATTGCAGGGATGTCATTATATGGAACAAATATGTGGTTTGGGATTAGTGGGTTGAACCTGTTTCTATGTTTATTTTGGCCTGTAGCAGATATTGTATTAATGGTTCGCCCATGAAAACTTTTATTCATGGAAATGATATTCAATTTCCCAGTTACTTTTCTGGCAAGTTTAATCACTGCATCATTTGCTTCAGCCCCACTATTGACAAAAAATACACGGGATAAATTATCAGGAAGTACTTCTTGCATCAGAGATATAAGTTTGGACCTTTCAATTGAATATGTTGCTCCGGAATTAGGATTTTGTATAATTTTTTTGCTCTGATCAAATAGGGCTTTGGTAATCACAGGACTGGCATGACCTATACTGGTCACTCCCCAACCTGCTGTGAGATCTAAATATTTTTTACCATCTTCATCGTAAACATAGACTCCTTTTCCTTTTTCTATGGATATTTTTGTTTTATTTGCAAAAGAAGCATAATGTTCATCTTCAATCTGAAAAGTGTTTGAATTTTCCCTCATTATATGATCCTCCCTGATTGTGGGCATAAAAAGAGAATATGTTATGTAAAAATTCACCAGTGAACTATTCTCTTAGATAATCAACATCACCATTCAAGTTATAACCCGAATTAGATTGAATAACTCTGCAAACAATAAGAAAAGTTTTAACTCCTCTTTCTAGGGTAACTAAATATCACTTAACTGATCTTTTGGGTTAAATATCTTTATTTTTTTGAGTTATCTGGAATTAATTCTATTATCAATGGAGTATAAGTTTTGTTGAAAGCCATTGGAATATTGATACCTGGCAAAAACTATCACTAATTATTATCATCTGTATTGAAAAACCGCATTTAGGCAGCCGATTAATTATTGAAATTTTATTAAATAGGGTTATAATTTATTGTATAACTCTTTTGAATGTTCTACAGATTCAAAGCTTTTTGAATATTCTCCCAACTTAGGACTTGGGTTCTTTTCCCTTCGAATTTTTTATACTCCGTGAAAAAGTGCGCAACTTCGTTTAAAAATGCTTTAGGTATGTCAGAAACATCCTTAATATCTTTGAACCTGGGATCATTCACAGGCACCCCAATATCTTGTCATCATTTTCATCACCACAATATCTTGTCATCATTTTCATCACCATCTATCATTCTCATCACTCCAATCACCCGCGTTTCGATGATACAACCGGGAAAAGTGGGTTGTTCCATCACTACTAGAATGTCCATGGGATCTCCATCATCCCAAAGAGTTTTTGGAATTATTCCATCTCTGCTGGATAATGGAATGGTGAAAATAGCACTCTATCCAGTGCAAATGCCGATTTGTCTTTATCATATTCGTATTTATTTCTAGATCCTTTGGGAATCTCGATTACTGCATATACTACTTGTGTAGCTGATGGTCCTGTTGGTATTTATTTCCACAAATTCATCAAATCATTCCTCCTTCATTTAGTAAAAATATTTTTAAAAGGTTGCCCTTGAGGCATTAAATATTTGTTCTTCAATTCTGATTAATTCATTTAGTTTAGCGATTCTTTCTCCTCCAACAGCCCCTGTTTTAATAATAGGTGCTGAGAATGCAACAACTAATGTGTAATTGTCTCATCTGTGGTTTCACCAGAGCGGTGTGAAACAACTGGTTGGTAACTGTTATCTTTAGCAAGTTTAACAGTTTCATAAGTGTCACTTAATCGGTGCTAAATCAAGGGAAAGTCTGATTTGAATACCTGTTTTATCTGATATTTCTTCACAAGCCCTGGATTGAATTCCAGTGCTTCATAATTTGAAATATTAGGTGCCCATCCACCTTCATCACCCTTTCCACCAGTAAATAGAGTGTCTTTGACTTTAATCAACTTTTTGCAATTAAATCATGATTTATTGGTTTAAAGTTTAATATTTCCGTATTCGGATCCCTGAATATGTTGGTTTTAGGTCAGGTGGATATATATCTGGTATAAATGTAAACCCACCTTCCTGAGTTAGACATTCACAGATGAACTCTGTAATATTGTAATTCATTTTTATTAAAGAAGAGTCTATGAGATTTAATGATTCAACTGTATAGTATGTTGATACAATGTCAGATCTGCCTATTCCGAACTCTTCATCTTCATTTTGGTGTGATGTTATCCCATTGATTACTTTGCTAAAGTTGTTTAAATTGAGGATATTAGATATCACTGTGTGATAATACGCCACTTCTAGATTTGCAAATTCGTTTTGTGCATTTAATCGTGCAATATATGATTCAAGGACTATAATTTCTTCATTGAACATATTTAAAATGTTAATCCGATAAAATACTCCTTGAATACCGTACATTCGGTATTTTTGTAATTTCTGGATCCATTTTATTATCTGTTCTTTATTATTAGGTTCATCATTGAACATTTCAAGGGTTTTTAATCCATAATATGTTTTTTTAGTGTCAGGAATTCCTTTATAAAGTGCAAAACCGCCTTCATGGTGTTTTCGTGTATGCACAAATTTCAATGCATTTTTGATGACAGTTTTAGGGTTTATTATTTACCCTCCGTAAAGTTGTTTTTAATATCCACTATGTCTTCAGAGTGTTTTGGCATGAACCACTTCTGTGCGATGACTGTTGGAATTACTGCACTAGCCACAACAACTCCTATCAGAACAGAGTACTGTTCATGAGTTATATAACCTGATGTGAGACCAAATACACTGGCTATAGTTCCAAATGTGAGTCCTGTGCTCGTTAAGAGTGTTGTATACATGCTTCCGTGTGGTATGTACCTTTTTGCAAGGAAGTAAACTCCAACGAATTTGCTTACTATTTTTACAGCGAATAAAATGATAAATAGTCCTAAAGCAGCCATTATAAGGGGAATTGATACATTTAAACCACCTACAACGAAAAATATGGGTGTTATAACTGCATAAGACACAGTTCTAAGTCTGTTTTGCACTAATTTGGTGCAACTAGTTTCTTTGAAGTGTTTTGACATAATAAATCCTAATAAAAAAGCGGGTAAAACTGCTTGTCCATTTCCTATGGTGGCGAAGTAACTGAAAATCAGTAACAAAACAATTATGTACTTTATTTCAGGTTCCACAACTTTATCTTTCAATCTAGGATTTTCAAATACTATATGTGAAAATTTACCTGCCAAAATTATCACAATAACAGAAATCACAAAAAACAAAGCTGTATATATTGTAGGTTTAATGAATAAGATACTTAAGGCAATTACAGTGGCCATGTCGGTTACAAAAGTTGATGCCATCAGTATTTTTCCAATATCTGTTTTTGAGAGGCCAGTTTCCACTAGAACAGAGTAAACTACTGCTAGGGAAGTTGTTGATAAAGCTGCACCTGCTATAAGTGCTGCTTGTAAACTCCAACCTGCTACAAAATAGGTAAATATAAAACTTCCAATAAATGGTATTATAAATGAGAAAAATCCGATTAAAAAGCTTTCTTTAAATTTTTTTCGCATCATATCTGCATCGATTTCTGTTCCAGCTAAAAATGTTAGTAGAATTCCTCCAAAACTGGCAATGAAAATCATCCAATCTTGTGTTTGTATTATTCCTAGGTTGCCAGCTATAACTCCCAGTAGAATTTCTATAATGGCTACGGATAATCCTAATTTTAGGGAAATGAAACTTGCGATTAAAATAGTTATTCCCAGAATTAAGGGCATTGCTTCAGTAGGTATCATGAGCTTCCTCCAATTTGATTTACTTTCAGGAGTCATCAGCTTAAAAAAAGCGGTTATAAAGGTGAACCCCATCACCTAACATAAGTATACATGCATTATGATTCTTAATCTATAAATATTTTTAGAATGTTTGATGACTTCATTTGTCAATAGTCTAATGAATATAATTTTTTAATACAATCTAAACCATCTTTAATAATATAATGAAATTCTAATTAATTCAAAATATGATAAAAATATAGTGACTTATTTTTAAATAAGAAATTTAGAAATAAGCGTATATGTAATGAATGATCATTATTCTCAATAAATGGCTTTGAATTATTAAAATCCTTAAAAAAGAATTATGCTTCTAGGATTAATATTTAGTAGGATTAAAAACTTTTAATAATTAAAATCAAACTTATCTTATTATTGGTTAAAAATAAGAAATAGATAGATATAGTCTCCAAAAAATAAGAAAAGTTTGAACTCCTCTTTCTAGGGTAACTAAGTATCACTTAACTCGGCAAGTTTTTTAATCCTTTTGACCATGTTGGGATGGGTGGATATTAGTTCTGTGATTTTACTGCCTGTTTCTATTCTGATTTCGGTGTTTCTCAGTTCTGCCAGCTCTGTTTCACTTATAATTCCATCCCTATCAAGATCTATTTGTTCCAGATCGCTTATTTCATTGGATGCGTCAGAAATATCATTGACAAAGAATGCTTTAACTCCTTCAACTTCTTTAACTTGTTTTTTATCCATATTTGCAGATCCGTAGACCAACTTATAAAGAGCACTGGCCAGTTCATGGGGGTGGCTACCAATCTCCACACTACCCTGATCTGCATAATATTCCCTTACCCTGCTCACGAACAAAACCAGCAACTGACCCAGAAGGTATCCGATCAATGCAACAACACCAATAATTCCAGCGTCACGGTTACCATCTCCTCTAAAAAGGGTGCTGATGAATATCCAGTAGCAGATCAGTGGCACTACGCTGATGAGGGTCATAACTGCCATATCGTTATGTCGTATATGGCTGATTTCATGTCCCAGAACAGCTTTAAGTTCTTCTTCTTCTAATATATTCAAGATACCTCTGGTCACACATACCCTCCCATCTTTCTTGGTCTTACCAAATGCAAAGGCATTGGGAACGTTGAATTCGGAAATACCTACTTTAGGTTTGGGAATTCCTGCATTAATAGCCAGTTCAGCTATCATGGCATGAAGATTAGGTGCTTCCTGAGGTGAAACATAACGCACACCCATGGATTTCTCTACAATTATGGGGCCAATCATGTACTGGGCCAACACAACCACCACTGCAAACATGGCGAAGATTAACGGGGTTCCAAAGCCTAGATATGTACAAATCACTGTTATTATGGCATATAAAATACCAAAAAGTAGTGCAGTAGCTAACCAGATTCGTAGTGTGAGTAAAAACTTTCTCAATTAAATACACCTTATTTTATACTTTCTTGAATAGCCTTAAATAGTAATGAACAAACTAATTATAACTATAACTTTCTTTATGTTTTCACGGTTATCAGAAAATATAGTGAGAGTGGGATCAAGCTAAGTTTAAATAATAAATTAATGTTTTTTTTTTAAAACATTAAATCAGCTAATTAACTGGATTATTGGTTTATAACATAGTAGTTGGGTTTGTCTAAT
This sequence comes from Methanobacterium sp. UBA353, assembly GCA_002496805.1. Classification (GTDB taxonomy): domain Archaea; phylum Methanobacteriota; class Methanobacteria; order Methanobacteriales; family Methanobacteriaceae; genus Methanobacterium. Next base: position 25,143 of record DALO01000029.1, read on the forward strand.
TATCCTAATGTTATTTATTAAATATTCTACAAGATTATCCATCTAAGGAAATTATAATTAAATATTCAGAGGAGATTTACATTATGCGTAAAATTGAGAGATACAGGGACACTTTTTTAATATTTCTTCGTGGATTATTAATGGGAACAGCTGACATGATCCCCGGAGTTTCGGGGGGTACTATTGCATTGATCACCGGTATTTACCAGAGGTTGGTGCATGCCATCAGTCAGATAAATGCCAATTTCATTATGGCAGCTTTGAAAGGGGATTTTGGAAAATCCAAGGAAGAACTCCTAAAATGGGATTTTAATCTTTTCATACCCTTGCTGACCGGTATTGGATTGGCAGTTTTAACCATGTCTAAGGTTATGACAGTGATGCTTACAGTGTACACTGCACCTACATTTGCCTTCTTTTTCGGTCTCATATTGGCATCGGCTGCTTTTGTTTTCAAACATGTCGATGAACTTAATTTCAAGAATGTTATTTTACTGGTAATCGGCTTGGTTTTTGCAGTAATTTTTGTGGGATTAAACCCAATACAGGCCAATCATACTCTTCCCATAATTTTCCTGTCAGGGATGGTGGCTATTTGTGCAATGATCCTTCCAGGTATTTCTGGAGCCTTTTTATTGCTACTTTTAAATCAGTACGAATACATGTTGGCGGCATTAAACCAGCTTAAATTCGCTGATATCATCACTTTTTGTTTAGGTGCATTGATTGGTATTCTTTCCTTCTCACGCCTCTTAGATTACTTGTTAAAACACCATAAATCCATAACTATGGCGTTTTTGCTGGGTTTAATGATAGGAACTCTCCGATTGCCTTACGAAAGAATAGTTACAACTATGGACTCCATAGTACCAGTCATTATAGCTGGAGTGATTGGCTTTGTTTTGGTAGTGGTCCTGGAAAGACAGTTTGAAAAATACCACTTGCACTGGGAGGCTTAAAACCCTCCTTAAACATTTTATTTTAGAAAATTCTTATTTTAAAAAAAAAACGCTAATACAATTTTATTCATACCTCATAAAATCACGAGGATTAAATCCATGAGCTATAAGGGATTGTTGATCTGCATTTTGAAGAGTTTTTTCTTCAGTGGGAGGTATAGGACTTCCTTTTTTAGCCAAAATTTTTCCATTTTTTTTGTTAGCTGCTAAAAATTTTCCTGCATTTCCATTTATAATAATTTTTCCTTTAATCATATCAATAGCTGTAAAGTCATCAGTATTTCCCTCAATGATTACAGTACCACCATTCAGAAGTGCACCAGTATTTTTACCCGCATTCCCCTTTATTAGCACAGTTCCTTTTCGCATTAGTATTCCAGTAGACAGGTCAACATCTCCCTTTTTAACGATCTCAGCTTCAAAATCTAAACGAGCACCTACTGTATCTTTTACAGTCCCATCATCGATTATGAATTTTTGACCAGCAAACTGACAACCAATCAACTTATTCCCACGCCAACCATTGGTCACAATGTCGGTTATGCTTTTAAACTGCCGGTAACCTTTCACATTTGATTTAACTTCCACCAGGTTACCCATGGGTTCTTTCACTTTTCCCTTGACGTAAATACTTCCACGAGTAATGCTTATGCCCATACGAGTGTCTACATTTCCTTCAACATAGATATCCCCAACCGAAATGTCTTTCCCAGTTCCTCCAAAGTACTGAAGATCCACACCCATACTACTTGCCAGGCGGTGTCCTGCATCACCATTAATCCGTACGTTTTCCTGATTTTTTAGGTGTTCCACCACTTCACCAAAGGTTACATCGTTCCCAGGAATTTTCCAGGACGGGTCTAACTTTTCTCCCTTATGTTGCCAGTGGAAGTTGAAAGTAAAATCACCCAGACAATCTACCGGTTCATCTACTTCTATTTCCAGAAATTCCCTTTCTGCTTTATCTTCTGTTTTGCGGCCGAAGATCTTAAACATCTAAAGCCCCCTCACTTTGTTTTAGAAGTTATATTCTTTAGATTTGTCTTCCTTATTAATTAAAGCTGTACTAATTTCAAATTCGAATTTAAAATCTCAACTCTGCCCTGCGCTCTGGATCCATCACTTGCTGTATTAAAAATGATACACTGGCCTGGTTTACTTCTTCAAATATTTTCTGAGGATCTAAACCTTTTTCTTCTAAAAAATCCCATAAATGCACCAATTCCAAAAGATCATCACGAAAATCCGGTTTCCCATCCCTTATGGTTACTGAAATGAGCCTGTACTTTACGTAACGTTTTGGATCAGATTTTTCATATGGTGGGATCCAGTGGACAAATTTGTAGATGAAGTCCCGATCACTCTGCACTAACATTTCCATGGAACTTTTTTCTGCAGGAGTTGAGTTCTCATAAATCTCGAACAACTCTTCAAATAAAGGTAAATATTCCTCTCGATTCACCACTTTCAAATCATAATGATCAAAGGGGATTTGGATCAGTAATTCTTTAAATCGTTCTAAATCATCCATATTTTCACATGAAAGTTTAATGAATGTTATTTTTAGGTTTTTGAAGCTTTCAGCATTTAGTTCTGTGGGGTTCTGCTCAAACTGGAATTAAATTATGAAGATATCAACACTATTTTTTTAAAGCTCAAATCATTTAAGTAATGGGGAATCATTTTTTATGTGATGGTTCAACTTCGATTAATACCTCCTGAAGTTTTATAATATATTGAATTGTGATGGAACCAATGTTCAATGGAACACGATTATGACAACCAAAGACGATGTGGTGAAATTCCTCCAGAAAAATGGTGTTGAAACCAGATTTGTTAGCATAATGGATGGAAAGGTTTACATTAATAATTTGAGGTTATCTAAGTTTTCTCGCCGAAAGGAAGAGATATTCCTGGAGAAATTCCCAGATTACGAGGTCAGAAGATCACAGGTGTTTCAGAAGATCTGCACCAGAGCTTCCCGTGTGCTCAAAACTGCACTGAATCCTCATGATAAGATATTACTCTCTGATTCTCCAAACTGTGTAAATCTAATCCTGCGGACAGTTCTGGAACCTTACACCCGCAAGTATGGTGTGGAGTTAATCATTATCCCTGAACTCGATTTCAGTCAAATGGAGGTGCAGAATACAGATGGGGAAAAACAGAAAGTAGATGCAGTGGCTCTGCCATTTACCATGGATGAAGAGGTGGAACATATACTGGGTCTCATGATCCATGGAGAAGAATTGAAGCTTTTAAGTTCTGAAAATGAACTTAATGGGCTGAGAATGATTTATCCACTTATAAATGTTCCCATATCCTGGGTAGAGTCCATGGTTGAGATTGAAACATTAAACTGTATTTTTAAAAATGAAAATGGCCATCCCAGGGAAATGTTGGAGTTTCTGGAGAGTTTTATCCCTGATGTGCGGGAGAAGATGATGAGGTCTGCTGATTATCTTTCTGGGGATGAGTAACAACTTCTTTTGGCCATAAAAAAAGTAGATTATTACGTAATATTGTGTTTAGGGTATATTTAAGAGCTTTAGAGTGTTTAAATGGGATAGGTTCAGGGTTATATGCCACAAAATTGCCATAAACTTCTCTGGTATTACAACATCCCTGTAAATGATTTCAAACAATATATGAAGGGACATTATTTAGATCTTTAGGAAGTAGCATTGTTAGATCAAAGTTTTTTTTTAATATCTCCATTTTTGGAAATAAATAAGTGAAAAAGTTTTTAAAGTATTCATATTCATAGTTTAGTTTGAGCTAGAATGATCTGGAGGATGAAAGGTGCCCAAGAATATTAAGGACATTTTAATTGAAATGAAGAATATGTCCGAATTGATGGTTGATTTAGCATATTCTGCACTACTTTTTAACAGTAAAGATGCTGCAGAAGAAGTTATAAAACTTGAAAACAAAGTGAATAGACTTAATTATCAAATTAAGAAGGAGTCACTCCTTGCTGCGAGGACTGTGGAGGATGCAGAAAAATTAACTGCTCTTCTTGAAGTGGGGGAAGCTACAGAAACCATAGCAGATTCAGCAAAAGATATAGCCGACCTGGTTTTAAAAGGTATAAAACCACATCCCGTATTTAAAATGGTTATGGAAGAGTCTGATGAAGTTATAACTCGAATAAAAATAGTTAAAAGTTCTGAATTAGCAGATAAATCATTAGGAGAACTTTTACTTGCAACTAGAACTGGAATGACAGTTATTGCAATAAGGAGAAATGAGTCCTGGATTTATGGTCCAGATAAAAACACAATGCTTTCAAAAGGGGATTCACTTATTGTTAAAGGAAATGAAACAGGCGGATCCCTACTCATACAACTTGCAAATGGTGAAACTAAGCTAGAAGATCTTGAATATGAAGAGTTCACTGAAGATTAGTGCTATTCTTTTTTAAAATACTAATTCATTTCTTTACATTTTTTTTTAAAATAAGATGATTTTTTGACAAATTTCATTGATAAGTTTTTTTGAAATTTCTAATTTCAGAGTCTAAATTTAGAAAAATACTAATTTTTATTCAAATTTTTGGTAATATTCCCAAACTTTTATATAATATGTGGGTATATCTATTTTTTGTATTACTAAAAAGGTGTTGGATAAAAAATGGATGATGTAGATCTAGCTATACTCCGTTGTTTAATCAAAAACTCCAGGATCACAATATCTCAAATGTCAAAAGAAATTGATATTCCCGATGCAACAATATCTAACCGGCTTAAAAAATTGGAAAAAAGTATAATAAAACGTTATACTTTGATACCTGACTGGCAGAAAATTGGTCTGGAGATAACTTCTATAATCATTATCCAGACTGAATCTGAAAAACACGAATTAGTAAAAAAGGAACTTTCAAGGCTTAAAAAAGTATCAGAAGTATACAGTGTATCTGGGGAGTATGATATCCTCATTAAAGTTTGGGTAAAGAGTATCAACGACTTAAATCAATTGATAAATTCAAAAATCCGTTCAATTGATGGTGTTGAAGATTTAACTGAAATTATAGTGATGGAAAGAGTTAAAGAAGATATTCCAATACTTTAATGGACATGTAAGATGTGAATTTCTATAATTAAATCATAAATCCAAAATATAGATGTTTATTATAACAGCCTAAACTGAAATTTTAGGGTGGTTCGGTGAAATGGATTGGGAGACTATTGAAGAAGATTGGCGATTTAATACATGTCATTCTAAATTGGATGGTAAAATTAGCAGTCCTAGTTTCTAAAAGGTCTTTAAACATTCTCCAGATCCCATTCATCGTCAGCGGTAAAATTACTCACTTTTTTAAAGAAGTATCAAGAGTCTTAGGTGAAACTTTCATAGCTCTTTTCATATGTGCTATCGGGGATTTAATAGCAGGAATATTACTAAGTGGAATGACTCACACTCTAGAAATGCTTCCCGGACTTTTAGTTTTAATTCCTGGAGCAATTGGTATGAGAGGAAATATATTCGGTGCATTAGGGTCCAGATTAGGTTCAAACCTCCATATAGGTATCTTAACTCCTGAATTAAAAAAATCACCCATTCTAAATCAAAACATCATTTCAGCAATGGTTTTGACTGTAATCATGTCAATTTTCCTTGCATTTACAGCTAAGGGGTTTTGTATTCTCTTAGGGTTTGAAAGTATTAGTATCATGGACTTCACAGTTATTTCAGTACTGGGGGGAATATTTTCAGGTGCAGTGCTTCTACCAGCAACCCTCCTAATATCCATTAAAAGTTATGAAAACGGTTGGGATCCTGATAATGTAACAACACCATTAATAGCAGCTTCTGGGGACCTTTTTACAATTCCATCTATTCTTTTAGCTGTGCAAATATTATTATGGGTGCGGAACGGATATGTAGAAACAATTTTATTTGTAATATTCCTCATAATTGGTATAATGGGTTTTATTTATGGAATAAAACGAGGAAACCAACTTAAGAAGATTATAATGCACAGTACTCCGACACTGTTTCTATCATCACTATTTGGAACTACTGCCGGTACCATCTTAAACAGTAGCTTTTCAACTATTTTAAGTAATCCCAGTATTTTGGCATTGGTGCCATTATTCTCCGGTGAAAGTGGAGACTTAGTTAGTATTTTAGGGGCTCGATTATCTTCAGGATTACACATAGGATCCATAGAATCTTCCTTAAGACCAACCGGAGAAGTATTAAGGAATTTTGCCATAATCGTAATATTGGCCATAATCATATATCCCCTAATCGGAATTTTATCGTACTTCGGATCATTAGCTATAGGTGTGGAGTCAGTGGGACTTAGTAAAATGGTCTTTATCAGCACCGCCGCTGGATTAATGATCACACCTTTAATGCTACTAATTGCATTTTATCTGAACACAATTTCCTACAAAAAAGGTCTTGACCCCGACAACATTGTCATACCCCTCTCCACCAGCATAACCGACCCAGTGGCCAACACATTCCTAGTGATGATGGTAGTATTTACACTAGGATTAACTGTTTAATCACAAACTACTACCACAAAATGAGGGTCATCACCAAGAAGTACTATCTCCTTAAACTGTTTCTCAAGTTTCATATTATCACTAGTTATTTACCAGTATTTTAGGATTAAAAAGGCACTCGTTAATATTAAAAACTGCTCACAGTCATCAATAATACTATGAATAGGGGGTGAATAGTCTGTTAGTCATTAAAAAAAGAGAATAAAATCAAAAAATTAATAGAGAAATAAAAATGTCAAATCCAAAAAATATTATTTAAAACTAAAAAGTGAAACCTGTTTTCCATTATCTTTCGATTCAGATTTTCCAGAATCACCCTTATTTTTCATTTCAGATTTTCCAGAGCCACCATTATCCTTGGATGATGATTTTGAAGAATGGTCTTTATTATTACCTTTTTCATTTCCGGATTTAGAATCTTCAGGAAAATCATTTTTGTCTACTTTTTTAGTAACTTTAGAAGATAGCTTGGTCTTCCTCGAAACCTTAGTGGGACTAGAATTAGTTCTATTTACTTTAGTTTTGGATTTTGAAACTTTTTTAGTCTTCCTCTTTTTTATCTTTCGTTTTCTGAACTGTTTTACCTCGGCATCATCTAATTCGAAGAAATCAGCCAGATCTCGGGCCAAATCTTCGGGTTCGAACATGATCTCAAAGTAGGGGAACTGTTCAATGGCCACTTTTCGGGAAGTGTGCATTTTTTCCCCCATCTTAGTAGCTACCCTATCTCTCAAGTCCCTTTTGCCCCGGTTCCGGGATAATTTACTGTAAAATGTGGAACTGGCATAACGGCTGAACTTCTTGTAGGTCTCATCCTTGGCTAGTGCCACTCCCACACCCATCAAATCATAGGTATACTTCCAGTATCCATAATGCCTGGTATGGAAGGCCCTTCCCAGGTACATGTCAGCTTCTGCAACCATATCGTAGGCTTTTTCAATTTCTTCTGGCTTTTCATATTCCCGGGGGATGTTTTCAGTGATTTGTTCCAATATAAATCCAGGTTCTGACTCCAGGCGTAAGGCATTTTTGATTCTTTTTGGATTTTTGCTTTTCAAAACAGTACGCACTGAGTCAAAAATGTTGTTAATATTGTCTTTCTCGGATATGATTTCCAAATCCTTGGAGGTAATAGAATTTTTACCCTGGGCAATCACTTGCAGATCATTGATTGCTGAGCGCAGATCACCATTAGATCTCTTGCCCAGTGTGCGAAGAACATGTTCTTCGAATTGGATCCCTTCCTTAACACAAATTCTTTTGAGTAAGGCCACAATGGAATTTGTATGCACTTTTCGGAGGGTTATAACTTGACATTTAGATTTCAAACTGGTAATCCGCTTACTGTATGGGTCGTTGGCCATCATTATCATGGGATGATGACCTTTTTTTATGATATTGTTTATAGCACGGATCCCTCCACGATCTTCATTACCGTGAAGTCCATCTACTTCATCCAGGATTATGAGTTTCTTCCCTTTCCCGAAAAGGGATGTGGAGGCTGATGCTTCACCAATGGTATTGGTTATAATATCAAATGATCTTTTATCACTAGCATTCAGTTCAATATGGTCTGAGAAGAAAACTGCTATTAAATGGGCCAGTGTGGTTTTTCCAGTGCCTGGAGGACCTATAAGTAAAATACATTTTTTGGGTTCGCCATGTTCCCAGCTTTCCACCCATTTTTCGATCTCTTCAATGGCCTTTTTATTTCCCAGAACATCATCCAACTTCTGGGGCCTGTATTTTTCGGTCCACAACATCTAATCTGCCTTTTCTTTTGGTAAAAATTTGGTTAAAAGAGATTCTAATTGTATCCTGGGATTTGCACCTTCCCTGATACGGAAATCATATTCTCCAATGTGTTCCACCAAGTTAATGTACTCGTCACTGCCGATAAGGTCGTCCATGGCCATTTTAGACACTTCTTGGTAAACTTGAGTAATCATATCTTCACCACTGGTTCCCTGAACCACCATAACTTCTCGTAAAAGGTCACGCGAACCCATGAAATCACCGTCCAGTGCCATGTTAACAATTCTGCGCACATCTTTCGGTTTTGCTTTGGAAACCACATCATGAACATGTTCTTCTGTTATTTCTGCCCCCATTGATGCTGTGGATTGTAAGATGTTCACAGCACGACGCAAATCACCTTCAGCAAAGTAAACTATACTTTCCAGGGCTCCAGCCGTGTATTGGATGTTTTCTGTTTTTGCAATTTTTTCCAGTCGCTGAATAACATGGTGTCCTTTAATTGGTGTGAATCTGAATATTGCACATCTGGATTGAATGGGATCTATAATTTTAGAGGAGTAATTACAAGATAGTACAAAGGAGGATGTTTTAGTGTACATTTCCATCTCCCGACGAAGTGCGTGCTGTGCATCTTTAGTCATGTTATCCACTTCATCCAGGAATATGATTCTAAATGGTGCTCCAACTGCTTTCAGACGGCAGAAGTTTTTTATGTCTTTACGTACAGTATCAATACCCCTGGCATCAGATGCGTTTAACTCCAGAAAGTTTTGTTTCCAGTATTCTCCCAACATGGCCTTGGCCAAGGCAATGGCTGTGGTGGTTTTTCCAACTCCTGCCGGGCCGGTGAACATTAGATTAGGCATGCTCTCTTCGTTTACGTATTGTTTGAGTCTTTGTAAAATGTGTTCCTGACCCACAACCTCATCTAGAGTCTGAGGTCGGTATTTCTCCACCCATGGTCTATTCATATGTTTTTCACCGTTTTCATTTTCTTAATTATTTGTATAAGATTTTTTTCATGGTTGTTGGTATGTTATTGTTATTTTAAAAAGTTTTGAAATTTAAATTATTCCTTGTTTAAACAATTTTTTTCCTATTAACATCACCTTATTTTATTAAATAGTTGACAAAAAACTACATAGACTCTGAATAAATCTTAAGTTGTTTGAAATTTTAAATAAAAATAAGTTTAAAATCTTTTTCTTCAAAAAAATCAGAGAATGATCGGATCTGCGCTTTGTTGGAGTGTTTTGTTGATTAATTGAACAATTGGGCAATTTCTGGATGTATTTTTTCTTTTATGTTTAGCACATCCATGGCATTACCATAAGATTTCTTAATTTCCAAGAATTCAGCACGTACCATTCCCCTGAATGCCTCATAACCCATAACTCTCCCATAATTTTCAGTTATAACTTCAATCATCCTACTGAAATCCTGGATAAATACTTTTTCTCTCTCCTGGGGTGGTATTTTGCCAGTGTTTTCTTTGATCTGGGCAAAGTCAATAGTGGCATTGCTTTTCAGTTCAACATTATGAAGCAGCCGTTGACATTTTTCAAAGGGTAGGAACTGTTTGGTAAGTCCTCTGGCTGGAGCAACTCCCATTATTTTGGCTGCACCCAAGGCCATTGCCAGGAAAATAGCCTCATAAATGTCTAATATGAGTTCGGAACGTTTTTCAAGCTCATCAGGAACTTGAACATCTTTAGGTAGTGATGGGAATGATATTGGTGGTTTAACTGTGGGTATAGATGGTTTTGGTTCTTCAGTTTTTGTTTTGATGGGTTTTGGTTTTGTTTCTTCAATAACTGTTTCATCCACTGGCAATTTTTCAAATTCTGGAGCTTCAAATTTAGTTTCAATTTCTTTAGCTGGAGCAACAGATTCTGCAGCAAGTTTTTTAGATTCTAAAACAGCCTCTTCTGAAATCTTAACAATTTCATCTTTGGCTTTCATTCCTTCAACAAGTGCTTTTTCTTCTGGAACTTCTTCAACCACTATTTCAGTTGCAGAGATATCAGCAACTTCTTCTGTGGATATCTCTTCTGTTGTTGTTTCTGGGATTTCTGGGGCTTTTTCTGTGGGTGTTTCTTTTGCTGTTGTTTCTGGAGTTTCTTCTGGGATTTCTGTCGGAATTTCCAATTCGAGGTCTTGAGTTACCTCGTTGATTAGTTGCAATGCTCGTTTGGCATTGACCATAACCAGGCCTACATTTGCAGAATCCAACATTAAAATAATTAAATGTGCATTTTTCAAACCCAAAAATAGTGCTTTACCTCCTGAAGACTCTACCAGCACTCTTTCCAATTCGCCTTGGCCTGATGAGCTTAAAAGACGGTGTGAAGAATTGGAAATCACTTGGGACATAGGGCCGAAGAGGTTGATATCCACATCTACTCTTAAGTTGTGATGTAAAATTCGACCATCGCGAGCCACAATTAGAATGCCTTCAACATCGGTAGTCTTATCCAAGTTTAATGTGGCTTTTTCCAGTTGTGTCTTCAGAGGGGTGTCTATCATTTGATCACGATTATTGTAATGATATGTGGTAGATAAAATTGTTATAATAAAATCAATTTCTTATTAATATAAACATTTTTTTCACTAATATTTATTATGCTTATCGCCTTTTATTATATTGGAGATAACTGGTTATAATAATATTATATGTAATGTCATCCCAAAAAGAGGGTGCAAATATTCATTTTATAAAAATACAAGTAATAATTTTTTTTTATTAATATAAAAAACTGTTACTAAATTCAGGGGCCTAAAAAATATATAAATAAAAAAAAGGTTTATGAGGTTTTTTTTTAACCTCAAATTAAGTGTTTTTTGATTAATATGCCTTGGCTGTTGTAGATGTCTACTTCCAGTGGTGAACTTCCGTCTATGGCGTGAGTTGCACAGGATAGACAAGGGTCATAAGCTCGGATAATCATTTCTAGCTGGTTTTTCAATCCTTCAGAAACTTCTTCACCCTGGATCAATTTTTTAGCAGTTTCTCGCACACCAATGTCCATGGATAAGTTGTTTTGACTGGTTGAAACTATTAAATTGGCTCTGTTAATGTATCCGGCGGCATCAGTTTCATAGTCATGTATGAGTGTACCACGAGTAGCTTCGATCATTCCCACACCCCTTCTAGTTTCACTGGATTCTTTGGCTTCATCTTTGGTCATCAGTGGTTCGGATAGTGGTTGTCTGATATCGGTTCCAGTTATGCCGGGATCATTCAATAGTTCTATTGCCCTTTCAGACGAGTACATAAGTTCAATCAGGCGTGCATAGTGATATAACAATGGGTTCTGAGCGATTCCAAAGTTTTCTCTGAACTCGGCGAATAGTTCTGCTGCTCTAGGTGTTGGAATATTATCAATGACGTTGAGCCTGGCTAATGGTCCAACACGGTAGTTTCCTTCTGGGAATCCAATTTGTTTCAGGTATGGAAATTTCATGTAGGACCATGGTTGAACTTTTTCTTCAATGTAGTCCAAGTAGTCAACTGGTGAAAATTCAGTTACAGGGTTACCCTCAGAATCAACTACTTTCACATTTCCTTCGTAGTAACTTAGATTTCCATTATTAGTCAAAGCAACAAAATGACTTTCCACTGGCCCTAAAAGTTCTATTGCATCACTGTACTGGGTAAAAAGGGGTGCAGTTGATTCAATTCCTTTTTCAATCAGTTCCATAGCATTTTTAGCTTTGGATAGTAATTCTGCTTGTTGATCTGTTGTTATTCCTCGAGATTGTCCTCCTGGAACTGCAGTTACTGGGCTGATGGGTTTACCGCCCACAATAGCAGTTATTTCTTGACCTATTTTCCTGGTTTTGATGGCCATCATAGCCAGGTCAGGATTTTTTTTCAGGATTCCTACAACGTTTCTTAAAGCTGGGTCTGACTCAGGGCCCAAAACCAAATCTGGTGCTGCAAGGAAGTAAAAGTGCAGGGAATGTGACATTATGAATTGTCCCAGAAGCAGTAATTCTCTTAACTTTTTCGCTGTTTCTGGTGGTTCCAATCCAAACACTTGGTCTGTTGCCTTAGCAGCTGTTATGTGATGAGAAGTTTGACATATACCACATATTCTTGGTGTTATTCGAGGTGCTTCTTCTACAGCAGCACCTTCCAGGAATTTTTCAAATCCTCTGATTTCCATTACATGGAAATGAGCGTCAGACACATTTCCAGAATCGTCCACCTGTACAGTTATCTTTGCGTGGCCTTCGATTCGTGAAACCGGGGCTATTTCAATATTTTTCATGTTATCACCTATTTTTTCACCAATTGGGGAATCAGGGAAACCTGTTTCTCTTCCATGATGGTGCTTCCAATAACAAATCCGTAGATAATGTGCCCAATATCATATAGTTGTTTTTCAACTTCTTCTTCTGGCATTTTTGAAATATGTGCTATTCTTTTGATAACTCCGTTGTAGATGTCATGGCTTGGTTCCCTCAAAACGTCTAGGGATGGACCTCCACATCCATGGCAAGGCACTCCAGCAGATGTGCAAAGACCACCACAACGGCCTAAAGTTACTGAACCTAGACAAACGTATCCTTGGCTTAGGAAACATTTACCTGGTTCTGGTTCACCTTCAATTCTGCGTTTAATTTCATCGAATTCCACATGTTCCATCACATTTGTGCAGTCAGCACACACACTTTTTTTAGGAACATCAGGAGCTTCGTTGTTGATTAATGGGATTAATATATCGTGGGTTAATTGTTCTTTTGGTGGGCATCCAGGAATGAATCCGTCGATTTTGATAAAATCGGCTGCAGGGTGTACAATGCTTAAAAGTTTAGGAACTACTTCGTTTGGCAGTTCAGCTGGTTCAGTACTAGGGTTGTCAGTGAAACTACGGGAGTTTACTTCTTCAGGCGTGTATAAGTCAGCCATCCCAGTTATGCCTCCATAACAGGCACAAGTACCATATGCTATCAATATTTTTGATTTTTCCCTTAATTCTTCTAAACGTTCTTTATTTTCTTTGTTTCGAACAGATCCAGTTACAATGCCAATATCAATGTTGTCTGGTATTTCTTTGATATCCATGAGTATAGGGGCTGAAACAAGGTCTGCTTGATCTAGAAGTTTGATAATATCTTCGTGCAAGTCTAGTATAGATATTTCACAGCCTGAACAACTGGCCAGTGTTTCTATTGCTATGTTTACCATTATTTCGCACTCCACTTGATTGTTAAGGTTTTAAGACATGCGTTAGGTCCAACATGGTCTATGTCGACTTTTGCTTTGAGATCCATCACTTCTTCTACTGCTCCAACCATGTAACCGTATAGTAGGTAACATAATGGTCCTTTTTGTGGTAAACCTGTTCTTCGGAGTGTTTGTCTTACGACACAGTCCATGAAAAGAAGTTTCACTGTTACTTCGTTATCTTTTTGTAAGACATAACTATCTTGAGCGTCTGGTTTCCATTTTATAAAGTAAAATTCCTCTCCTAGGACTTCACTCAGTTCATAAAGGGCTTTTTCCAGATCTTCGGTTTTATCCATCATTTTTGCAGATTCATGTCCCATTCTTTTACCGGCTTGGTAGACAATTGCGTTGGCACCTCTTCCTGAAACTTGTTCCAGTGCACTGGACATGGATCCCATAAATTTCATCAGCACATGTAGTGCATCTTCATAATCATCCAGATTTCCACCAGTTTCTTTGGGAATTAATTCTGGTTTAAATGTGCCTAATGTGTCTGTTATCTCACTCATATCCATTTTTTATCCCTCAAATAATTCTTTTAAGTGCGTAATTTACTTTACGGTCGATATAGAGTCTTTTGGCCACATGAATATCGCGGTGTTCCATGGCTTGGGCAGGACATATCTCGTGACAGGAAAGACAAGCCATACAGTCTACTTCATTTACCACTTTGGTTTTATTATTTGCTTCATCCATTTCATACACGTCGTTGGGACAATCTTCCACACAGGATGCACATCCCACGCATGCATCTTCATCTATTATGATTTCAACCATTTTAACGCCTCTTTTTTTGGTTTTAGGATTGTTAAATTATTTTTCATTTGGTTTTTTAGATTCGAGTTTTTAAAAATTAAAGTATTCCTATATATCTATAAGGTAACTTCTCATTAATAAGTGTTATAACTACACATCGAAATGGTCATAAATATTCGTTATTACTATGAATATTTATCACTAATAAGTATTGTGTAACTAGAACAGTTTGAGATAAATTAAATACAAACTGGTAATAAAAACCATATTATAAATCGATTAAATTTTAAGATGTGTTATAGGGATTAAAACTTTTTTCAGCATAATGATTCCTTCAAATGTTTCACAAATTAATAATCTTTATCAGTAATTATTCAATAGTATTTGAGGATAAAAAAATCTAATTTAATTTAAAAATCACTACTTGATACTAGTTTAAAGTGAGTTATCCAAGCAGCTTGCTTCCTACCAGGCGGATAACATGTAACTATTAACAAACGTGCCTTTCCTTCTTGTGAAAATCTTATAGGGTTTGTTTTGTAGTCCCAACGAATATCTTCGCCATTTGAAGTGACTTGGTATACAAATTTTTTCCTCTGGATAAAATCACTAATAATTGCTTCATCACCTGGTTTTAAAGACGATATATTTGTAAATAATCCAGAATATTTAGTCCTATGGCCAAGTATGCCACATTCACCAGGTTTTCCTGGCATAACACTTTCTGGATAGTGATAAACAGTGTCATAGGCATTTACAGTATCAGAACGGATAGTTGCAAAAATCCTCAGTTTAGGAATGTATAGTTGGGCGTTCATATAACCGCTAAAATCAGAGGGGTCAAGGGCGTTTACAGGGTTGCTCATCCTTTCCTTATAATCTTTAACAGTTTGTTGAGCTTTGGTCACATTTTTCATTTGTTGAAAACCTGCTATTGCTATACTTGCCCCAAAAAGGACACACAAAAGCACAATCAGAACTGATACAATTTTATATTTTGATATTTTCACTGTAATCTCTCCCCAACCAAAAACTTCTTAACTTCCATCGCTAACTGGCTACGGTATGCTGCCACTTTCCATGGATCACTTACCCAAACATTTAAACTTGCCCTTATGCCTGTATCTCCCATCTCTTTAATAAGAATGTTTGGTTTTGGCTCTTTCAACACCCATTTACAGTTCGATGCAGCATTTACAAGTGAAGTTACTGTTTCATCTAGTTCCATCTCATAGGGAATGTTAACATCCAATTCAACTCTTCGTGTTTCTTCTGAAGTGTAGTTCAGGTAGATATTCTTAGAGAAATTGGAGTTGGGTATGTTAATAATTTTATTATCTGTGGTTTTTATGGTGGTTACTCTGAAACCAAGTTTCATTACTGTACCACTTTTCCCAGAAATTTCAATGATGTCTCCTATTTTAAAACTTTTATCAATTAGTATAAACATTCCAGAAATGAAATTAGACAGGGTGTCTCGGGCTGCAAAACCAACTGCAATACCAACAATCCCTAAACTTACAATTATAGCACTTATATCCCATCCAACTTCCTTTACAACAACAGTAATTGCCACGGCGATAACAGAATACTTTATAATTTCATCAAAAACTTGTATCAAGGTTGGTTCCAAATTTAATTTTTTCCCAGTTTTTCGCACAATGAACATGGCCCATTTTACAATAATGAATGAAGAAATAAGGATTATAGCAATTTTAATTAAGGTAAAATATAATGGATCAGTCATGTTTTTTCACCTCAAAGACCATGTAATCTTCAGCTACTGTAACTTTTTGAAATATTTCTTTTGCTTCTTTTTTTAAGATATCACTATCTCTATAACGGGTGCTCATGTGGAAAAGAATTAATTCAAACACTTCAGCTTCTTTGGCTATCCTTGCTGCATGAGTACTGGTTGAATGACCTGTTTTAAGGGCTTTATCTTCCTGTGCCGAGTCAAAAGTTGATTCATGTATTAGAACATCGGCTTGATATGCGAATTTAATCATTTCAGCACATGGACTGGTGTCTCCAGAGTAAATAATTTTCCTCCCTTTCCTTTCTTCACCAAGGACTTCTCCAGGTTTTATCATTTTGCCATTAACTTCTACTGAGATGCCTCTTTGAAGTTTACCAAAATCCGGCCCTGGTTTTAAACCCAATTCCATGGCCTTATCTTTCTGGAATTTTGGTGATCGTTTTTCTTCAACTGAATAAGCCAAGTTGGGGATGGAGTGTTGCATGGGACAAGACTTGATGATATACTCCTCTGTTTCTGTAACTATTCCTTTCCTGATTTCGTGTGCATTGATGTTAAATGACAGGGAGTAGTAACCCAAATTTTTAATGTTTTCAACAGTTTTTATAATTCCTTCTGGCCCGTAGATGTGCAGGGGGTCCTTTCTTCCTCTAAAGGCCATGGACTGTATCAAACCAGGTAGTCCCAAAAAATGGTCACCGTGAAGGTGAGTGATGAAAATTTGGTTTATCTTCATTGGGCTAAGTTTAAGGCGTACCATCTGTCTCTGGGTGCCTTCCCCACAATCAAAAAGCATAACTTCTCCAAAAGCCTTCAAAGCTATTGCCGAATGATTTCTTTTATTAGTGGGAAGCGCAGATGATGTTCCTAAAAATATTAGTTCCATACAGATTCACCAGATTTACATAAAATTCTTAAATGATCATTTAAAAAAAATATCCTTCTTATCGGTTTTCCGTGCATTATGATTCATGTACTATAATGACTATTTTATTATTGGATATACTTTCTACTATTCTCTTATTTTTTTAATCGTTTATAGATTAATGTTTTAAGTAGATTCTATATCAATATTTAGCTTATATCCATAATAGCCCGTATAAAATTTGAAGGTGAAAAATATATATTCCAAATTTAATAAAATATTATAAATATTCAAGCTAGATTATTAATTCACAATTCTCTCATAAAAAATGGATTTTAATGCATTTTATATTATATATGGATTAGGTTTTAGGGATGATTCAATTAAATTTTATTTAAATGATGCATGGCAAATTAGTAAGGTGTAATCATGATGTATGGCCTTAAAAAGATCATTTCCAATGATTTAGGTTTTGAAGATATAACCACCCGCGCGTTGATCCCAAAGGGAATGCAAGTTAACGGTAAAATAATATCTAACGAAAAAGGAACCGTTGCTGGAGTCTGCTTGGCAGCTGAAATTTTCACCGAGTTTGGAGTGGAAACCACAACCCTGAAAAATGATGGTGAAAAGGTTCAAGAAGGTCAAATTATCATGGAAATCACTGGAGATCCTCATAATATTCTGAGTTTAGAACGAACTGTGCTCAATCTTATGATGCGCATGAGTGGAATTGCTACTCTAACCGCAAAAATGGTTAAAAAGGTTAAAAAGGTCAATCCTAACGTTATCCTTGCTGGAACTCGCAAAACCACTCCAGGACTTCAATTTTTTGAGAAAGACGCCATCCGGTCTGGAGGAGGAGATACACATCGCTATCGTCTTGATGATGGTATATTAATCAAGGACAACCATCTGGCCTTGGTGGGTGATGTGGCTGAGGCAGTGTCCAGAGCCCGAAAATATGCCAGTTTCACTAAAAAGATAGAAATCGAAGTTGAAACCATTGAAGAAACACTTCAAGCTGCCAAAGCAGGGGCAGATATAATAATGCTGGATAACATGTTTCCGGATGAAGTTGAAAATGTATTATCAGCCCTTGACAAGGAAAATCTCCATGATAATGTCTTAATTGAGGTTTCAGGTGGAATTAATTTTGAAAATATTGTTCCTTTTGCAAAGACAGGAGTGGATGTTATATCCACTGGATACATGACTCATTCTGCAAGATCATTGGATCTAAGTCTAGAATTAGAGAAAATAGAATAAGACATATACATTCTCAAATCAAATATTCTGCTATGGTAACTTACTACTACTAAGATTTTTTATTTGATCTATGATTATTGTTATGGTACAAGTATAAATCATCATAAATTTTACACGCAAATCATCATTTTAACCATATCTATATAAGAGGCCCTTCATATAATACCTTAACAGAGAATACTATTTTGAAATAATCAGGAGAACCCATAATGTACGACGAAAATGAAGATGAATTTAACCAAGAAGATTTACAAGAAGAAAATGAAGACGAATTTAACCAGGAAGATTTACAGGAAGAAACTGAAGAAATTATCCAATCAGACGATGTTCAAGATGAAAGTTCACAAGAAGAAGGCGATGATTTGCCATTCGCCAAAGCCGAAGTCGTGCGTTTGATGAAACAAAACCTTGATTCTGACAAAATGATCAGGGAAAGGGTAAAAGTTGAAATGAACAAGTTCCTTGGTGAAGTGCTGGTAAAGGTTTGCGAGCAACTGAACGAATATCCATACACCACAATAGAGTATGAAATGCTTAAAGAGTCCATTTATCCTTATCAGAATATTGAAAGAATTAATGAGGAGAAAAAGCGGATATTGATGCACTTACATGCAATAAAAGCAGATTGTGATGCTTTGAGTATGGATGTTAAAAGGACACTTAAACTCAAAGATGTCGCTGAAGAAGAATCAGATATTCCCTTTATGGATTAAGGAACCCTTCATTGGTTAAAAAAAACCCATTTCTACATTTTTTTATAAATCCGGATATAATCAACTCTAGATACGTGTGAATTTTTTTAAAAATCATTTATCCTTGTTATTCATTTCTAATTCATCATTTTCAAATGTGAGAAAGCCAGTTTTCAATCCCTTAATCTCTTCTTTGGTCAATTCAGTTTTTTGAGCATTTTCATCTATGATGATGCTATGGCCGAAGGGATCTTCCAGTATTAAAGTAACCTTTTTATCACCATTCTTCACTTCATCAATGAATCCAATTATTTTAACTGCATTCTGCTGGCTTTGTTGATCTTCAGTCCATGATAAAGCAGTTTTAACTGCTTTTTCAAATCGATCAAGAACTCCTTCCACATTAGAGACATATCCCTGTGATTGGGGTCCTGGTTCCACTTTAAGTCCTAATTCGGGGATCGTCAGGGTGGATGACTGTGATTTCACTATCCTCGCGTTTAAATTATCCTTTCCAATAAGGAGAGTGTATTTGACAGGGTCCTTTTTTTCAATACAAATAGTATCGGCATGTTTATAGCCACATTCATGACATAAAAGTGTTGATTCCATGATTTCCCCAAAATAGGGGATTTTTTCAGTTTTAGTAGTTACTTCCATTCTTTGATGTGCCTTACATATTGGACAGTCAGAAAACATTTTACTCAAAGTTATTACTCCAATTATTCTTTAATTCAAATCTTATACTCTGGAAATTATAATTCCATATGAACAAAATAATAATAATCTGGATATTTTCATTTTTTTTGAAAATCTAGATTAACTCACCTTAAAAAAAAGGTATTTTCAATCAACCTTTAAATTTAATAATTCTTATTTATCGGAGTGGTAGAGTAATCCTTTTTCATCCAGTTCTTTAATCATGGCATCGAGACTTTTTTTGTCAGGGGCACATATTTTATGTCGATGAATATTTCCTGAAAGTCCATAAAGCCCTTCTAAGTCTTTTTTCCTTTTGGGATTTTCTTCGAGAAGATTAATAAATCTTTTAGCCTCAACAGGGTCATAAACATTAACTTTTCTCTTTAAAGGCTCTCCAAAACCAGGAAGGAAATAGGAAACATCCATTATACGACCGCCATACTTGTTAAGAATTATATCAGTTTCAACCTCTAACTGGTCAACAGAATGGCGGAAAATCATCTCTTTACATATCTCCTTTATCAGAGTGAGCATTCTCTTTTTGGTATCATTAATATCTAAGTTGTTTATCATAGGAACGCGGTGTTCAAATGCTTGTTGAACTAGATAGTTATTTATGATCCGGTTTTCTTTGAAATAGTCCAGATGTTTTCCTCCCCTCTTAATTTTCATAGCCCTTCTCACGAATCTCTCTTTATGCACTTCTTCATCAGCAGTAAGCACAAAAAAGTGGATGGATGCATCATTTCTGAATTTTTCTATATTTAATAATCCAGGAACGAGATGGACTCCTTCAATTACCACGTCATTAAAGTCATCCACGGCTCTTTTAATAACCCTTTCAATAGCAGGTATGACAAAAGAAGCATGTTCCTCAAAACCAGCATCAATCAAACTTTCGGTATTGTCACCATAACGTTGCTTATCTCTTAAAGTAGTATATGCATTATATGATGACTTATGCAAGGCAGGAGCATAATCAGGACCAATAATGCCACGTACTATTTCACGAATAAAATCGGTTTCAAGAAGATGCTTAATACCCAGCTCTTTAGCTAACTCAGAAGCGATGGTTGATTTTCCAATTCCAGAAGCACTTCCAATGAGTATAACATAAGGTTTTCTCATAAGTGTTACCTCCTGTGCAAATCTATCCATTTAGAAGTTATAGATGGTTCAAGGAGGATTGCTGATTTAAGACGTATATATCATTGATTTTAATAGAGATACACGCATCGATGAGATGTTGAATAAATTTTTTAGGGTATTCCCAACTACTAATTAAGTTAGGAATTCCACAACTCTTTCAGCACTTCGACGCATTTCAATCCTAATGAGACCAAGATTAATATCTATATCTGCAATCACAACTAGTATACCTTCACCGGCATCAATCATCAAGGTTTTACCTTTTTCACCCTCAATCATAACTTGCTGGAGAGGTTGGTGTTTCATTTCTTCTGCCGAACGTTCTGCAGTACCAAAAACAGCAGAAGCCATCGCAGCAACTAGTTCTGAATCTATATCGGTTGGAACATCGCTTTCGATAATCAAACCATCTTTACCAACCACCAGAGATCCACTTACCCCATTTATTCGGCCTAAATCTTTAAGTATTCTTTCTATCATAATCATGCCTCCACAATAGAATTATACATGCTACCTAAAGTATATATCTTGGTTTGACATTTATTAAATAAATAAGTAATGTAATATTTCACTTATTCATTAAATTTATCAGGAGTGATCTTTTGTATTTTGTGGCCTCTGTTCAGGAATTACAAGAATATAATCCATTTATAATTATTGGGTGTGGCGGTGGTGGTGAAAAATTCGCTAACTTCGCCGGAATTAAAGCTGTTGGTTTTATAGATGATAATAAACAAAAACAAGGTCAAAGATTTTGTGATAATATTATTTCCTCAGATTTACATACTCTCGCCGAGACTACTGATGCTCGCAGTGTAGCCATAATGCTACCAATTGGGGCGGAAGGATCTGCAATTAAATATGCAGTTCAAGCAATAGATCTTGGCCTAAATGTGGTTAGTTCTTTCCGATCTCTTCCATTACACCGAAATCAATCTTTATTAGAATTTGCCAAGTCAAAAAATGTCCAGATAAAAGAAATAAGTCCCCGGCTTGATGTGGTAAAAAAATTATTCGGGAGAGCACCCGCCACATGCACCGAAGTTCTCCCTAAACTTGACTATAAACCTAAAACTCCGGTTGTTTTTGTGGGAGGAACCTCTCAAGAGTGCGGTAAACGAACCACCACACGTTTATTAGGACAAACAGCACAAAAAATGGGACTCAATCCTGGTGTTATTTCCACTGATGAAATGGGATTAGAACAACCAGTGGATCTTAACTTCAGGGCTGGTAGTTTATCTGTTATGGATGTTGCTTCAGCGGTTATGGGAAGTATAAGATATATAGAGGAAGAAAAGAGTCCTGACATAATTTTTATAGAAAGCCAGTCTAGCCTAACTGAGAGGAAAAACCCACATCCACGAGGTTTATCTGCATCAATTTTGGCAGGCGCTCAACCAGATGCTGCCATTGTTTGCCACCGTTTCAACCATCCTTACCGCTATCCAATGGGAATTGAACAGGAAATTAAGGCCATAGAATCTATGGAACCCACTAAAGTTGTGGGCATTTCCCTAAATTTAAGAAATTTCACTGAAGATAAGTCAAAGGCAGATATTTTTTCAGAATGCGAGAAAAAATATATGCTTCCTGCTGTGGATATTTTTCAGGGTGGAGCGTCAATCTTATTAGATGCAATAACTGAATATATAGAGTATAGGGGACATTGAAAAATGAAGGACATAATGGATTATTTAAAGAAAAATCTCGGCTTGGAAGAAGAGGAAGGGAAGGATGATCAGGAAACAATAATAGTGCCGGAACATTCATTTTATGAAATAGTACTAATGAAGGTTCAAAACATAGATGAATTCGATTATGCCCTTAGCCAAGTATTGGATGAAAAAAATCCCATTATAATGGATATGAGCATTCTTGAAAAAGATTCACCCAACGATTTTAAGTTGGCAGGAGAGAAATTAAAATCATTCCGTGATAATAATGGGGGAGAAGCCATCCTTTTATGTAAAAATGGCAGAAATATTATCATCATCACTCCTGCAGAAATAAAGCTTATCCGAAAGTAAGTATAATAACAAAAACTTGCAACAGTATATATTGTATTATCCGGAATTATTATTGATAAAAATCGTAATTATTATTGGTCAAAATTAATTATTGATAATGAGTATAGGGATATGGGGAGAGATATAAATGGAGATGCCCATAACCAAACCTTCAATGGTTTCGTACGCTGATGAGCTAGATTTTCAGAAATTAATTGGAGATTTAGACAAAGAAGGGAAAAACGGATTCATCAGGGTTACTTCTGGTTCTGAAGAAGGATACATTTTATTTAAGAATGGAAAACAAGTCGCAGCTTCTTACGATGAATATTCTACGTTAGATGCGTTAGAAAAGATATTTTTTGCCGTAGACAATTCTAGAACCTTAATTGAAGTCTTCGATATTGGACCAGCACAAGTTGATTATCTTTTGGATCTAAACAAACCTTACACAATCCAAGAAGACACCAATGTTTTTGATGTAATCGGAGAATTAAAGGAAACTTCCGAAGAGATATCAGAACCTGAATCTGATCCTGATCCTGAGCCTGAACTTGAGTCTGAACCTGAGCCTGAGTCTGAGCCTGAGTCTGAGCCTGAGTCTGAGCCTGAGTCTGAGCCTGAACTTGAGTCTGAATCAGAGCCTGAACCTGAACCCGTGTCTGAAACTGTGTCTGAACCATTATCTGAATCTGAACTTGAGTCTGAATCAGAGCCTGAGGCTGAGCCAGTGTCTGAGCCTGAACCTGAGGTTAAGAAGCCGGAAAGTATCGAATCTGTTCCTGAAGTTGAAGAAAAACCATTAGTCAGTGAAAAACCTTCTAAACAATCAGAATATCTTGAAAATTCACTTAAATCTGAAGAACCTGTTGTTAAAGAAGAAGTAACCGAAACTTCAACTAACTCAGAACCTGTGGAAGGTGTTGGATCTTCAAAATCAAGTGAAACTGAAGAAGTTGAAGAAGAATTACCCGCAGACCGTTCAGAACTTCTTAAAAAATATGGAATTAAAGAAGTACAAGAAGAACAAGTAGAGGGTCTCCTGCAAACTTACAAAGGCGGTATTATTGACGATGAAGATGTGGAAAAGGTAGAACTAGTTCTCATGAACACAATCAAAAAATCAGTACTGGGAGTTCCCAAAATTAGGGGAACTGAAGTCATGGTATTCCTTGACAATTACAAAGACCTATCCGGAACTATTAACATCATCGCAGAGTATGAATCGCAAGGTTTTATTAACAGGATTATGGGACAGTCAAGAACTGCCAACAATCTAACCAGGCAAATAATAAATATAGCGGAAATTGCTATTAAAAAAAGTTTCAGACAATATCCCGAAGTTGTGGAAAAATTTGATATTAATGTTGAATTTAGTTAAAGATAAAAATAGTTAAGAAGAATATATTACTTGTAGGAGGAATTTGATGACAAGAGTGATAACAGTTGCATCAGGAAAAGGAGGAGTTGGAAAAACAACTATCACCGCTAATTTAGGGGTTTCACTGGCTACTTACGGAGAAGAAGTGATTGTTCTTGATGCGGATGTGGCTATGGCTAACTTAGAACTGATACTGGGTATGGAAGGAAAATCTGTTACTCTTCACGATGTTCTTTCAGGAGATGCTGATATTGAAGATGCTATTTATGAAGGACCAGGAGGAGTAAAAGTTGTCCCTGCAGGTATATCGCTGGAAGGTCTTAGGAAGATAAAAATGGACCGTTTGGAGAATGCCCTGGAAATTCTCATTGAAAGAGCGGATATACTGTTAATTGATGCCCCTGCTGGACTGGAAAAAGATGCTTTAGCCGCCATTGCCGCAGCCCAGGAAATGATACTAGTAACCACTCCCGAAGTCCCATCCATCAGTGACGCACTGAAAACTAAAATTATAGCCAACCGTCTCGGTGTTGACATCTTAGGTGTGGTTATCAACAGAGAACAACACGATAAAACATTCCTAACTATAAGTGAGATAGAAACGATCCTTGAAGTGCCAGTAATTGCTGTGGTTCCCAATGACACTGAAGTTAGCCGAGCAGCTGCTTTCGGAGAACCATTAGTTGTGAAAAATCCAAAATCACCAACTAGCAATGCAATCATGCAACTGGGAGCAGATCTCATCGGTGAAGAGTACCAACCAATCGAACCAGACAAAAAAGGCGTCATATCAAAATTGGTTGAAGGTCTGCTGGGGAGGAGATAAAATTTTAATCATCCGCTGCAGGGAGTTATATGTCTAGATTCATTGCTTTAGCATCAGGAAAAGGAGGAGTTGGTAGAACTTCACTTACTTTTAACTTAGGCGTGGCTTTAAGCCTGTTTGGTGAAGAAGTAGTCATGTTGGACATGGATTTAATGATGTCGAACATGGATGTTATAACTGGACTATTGAATCCGGATGTAACATTGCACGATGTTTTAATGAGAGATAAAGCCATCCAAGACTGTGTATATCAAGTAAATCAAGGGGCGCTTGTGATTCCGACAGGAATGCATTTTGAAACCCTTAAAACCATAAATCCAAATTATGTATCTTGGAAGAGGATAATGGAGGAAATTTCATCCTATGGAAATATATTCCTAATGGATCTTCCACCTGGAATAAACTCAAATATATTCGAAGCTCTTCCAGAGGACACTGAAGCTATACTAGTCACTAATTCTACCATGCCTGCAGTTGCTGATGCTTTAAAAATTAGGATACTATTAAATGAACTTAATATAGAAATCCTTGGCTTTATTTTGAACATGTGGTATGATGATACTTTCCTTTTATCTGTTACTGAAATAGAATCAATATTAGAAGTGCCAATGATTTCTGTTATTTCATATGACCGGGAAATGGAGCGTTCCATAGCATTAGGTAGTTCAGTGATGGAATTGAACCCTTCTTCTCCAATAAGTAATGAAATCATGCAACTTGCAGCAGACTTAGTTGGAAAAACGTATAAACCAGTACAACCTGATAAAGAAGGAGTTATTGAGCGTATTAAGAAGTTTGTTGGCATATTACCTGAAAATAAGTGATTTAAAGATTTTCTTGGATAAATTTTAATACATAAACTGAAATTTAACACGCATCAAATCGATTTTAAACAAAATAATTATTTTTTTTTTATCAAGAAACATTTTTTTTTATAATAACAAAATGAATCACACCCCAACCGATCTAACCTGCCTTGGAACATGCAATATTGATTTTATCAGCCAAGTACCTCATTTTGCATATTCTGAGGAAGAAGTGAATGTAGAAAAATTACATATTAGTTTGGGTGGCTCGGCATTTAATTTCGCCTCGAGAATTTCTTCACTTAACGTTAAGACAGGTATTCTAGCTAGGGTGGGAAAAGATTATTTTGGCGAACTTTTTTCAGGCCAACTCAAAGCACTGAACATTGATTGCAGCAGACTCGTGGCCATTGAGGATACTACTGGAATGGCTTACATTACTATTACTACGAGTGCTGAAAAATCGATATACAGTTTTACTGGTGCAAATGCAAGTTTTAAGTTAGAAAAAGGGGACATAGAGTTTATTAAAAACTCAAAAATGTTGCATCTTACTGGAATGTATTGGGAAGTGGCTGAAGAAGCATCAAAACACGCAGAAAAATTATCTTTCAATCCCGGTCCAATAATGTCTTCGTTTGGAGTTGAAAAACTTAAAAACATTCTAAAAAGGACTGAAATACTATTTTTGAATCAGAAAGAGGTTTCTCTTTTAACTGGTATGGAATGGGAAGATGGGAGTTTTACACTGCTTGATTTGGGTATTCCAATGGTTGTGGTGACCAACGGTGCTGAAGGTGCAAAATTATTCACCGAGGAAGGAGTGATCTATTCCCCTGCAAAGAAGGTGAGAGTTGTCGATACCACTGGTGCTGGGGATAACTTCGCTGCTGGTTTTATTAAATCATATATTGAAGGTGAAAGACACAAAGATTGTCTGAAAAATGCCAACAAAATTGCTTCCCTTTGTGTCCAGAAAATGGGGGGATCAGTAACTGGGAAAATAGATTTTTAATCCTCATATAAATTTCAATCTTGAATTATGATTTTTTTTTATGGGATTTAATTGGTTATGCTTTTTTAAATCAACACAATGGATGGCTTTATTATTTTACACTAATTTTAATACCGCATCAGTGGTGTAGAATTTTTTGGACTGATTCTAATCAGCATTAAAATGTCATTAATTCTCATTTTTTTTATAAATTGTAAAAATTAGTGGCATTATCCTGAGATAACATTTTTATTTTTATTTTTTCCCAGCCGGCTAGTTTCATTCGATGAACGGTTTTAGGAACTGATAATGGGTCTGAAGGGGAAGAACTTATATCACTGTCTAACATGAACCGTTCCGGCCCATATTCTTCAACTGTTTTATCTAAAAGTTCAACAGCTTCTTGGGGTGTCATTTTTTCTGGTTGCACAGTGATTCCCAGCATTCCCTCAAAGTCTTCCATTAAATCTATAATTGAGGGATCCACATGATCCACTACCACCATGCTTGTATCAATATTTTCTTTGATTATGGACAGAGTTTCAATGGTAATTTCTCTTTTATTACTACGGGGAGTGTGAACTGACACTTTCATTTCCATTTCTCCTGCCATTAAAAGTTGAGTTTTGAATACTTTTTTTTCAAGTTCAGAAGCATTTTCAAGACCCACTTCCCCCAGAGCAACAACTTCGTCTAGTTCAAGGAATTCTGGTAGATTTTCTAGCACCAATTCATAGTCTGGGCAGATGCTTCGAGGGTGAAGACCTAAAGCTGCTTTAAGAGTCAATCCATTGTTTTTTGCCCTTGAAAAATCATTTTCCAGTATGCGGTAGAAATGGTCCAGGACCACGTCCGAGGTGCTCATCCTCATGGGATCATGGGCAAGAGTAAGGGCAGATTCAATTCCAGCCACTGCCATATGTTCAAAATCTTCGTATGGCCTACAATCAGCATGTATATGGGCGTCTATCATATAAATCGTTTTTTTTTGTTAATATGCATGGTTCAAGAATATCCTACATTTGAGCTTTATGATTAATTACGACATTTTTTATTGCTTAGATGACTTGCATCAATTCTTGAAAAATTGGGAACTAAACTATAAGTCAATTAATTAGTCTGTGAAGTCTTCACTTATTATTGTTGTTCTCTTTTATTATTCCTCATAGTACTCTGACAAACTTCATATTAATGAAGATTTACTCAGATGTTGACATAAATCTACCAATTGTTTTTATTGATACAACCTCGTACAAATTTTTTTGATAAGTTTTGTTAATTAATATTCAATCTGGTTAAATGGATAAATTTCTCATAATAACTATTGAATTTCTAATAAAAGTTTTTCTAACTCTAAATCAAATTGTTTAGCTCTATCAAGAGAAGTTTCTGATTTAGCTACTTGAGCATCATACCCCATCACATATTGAGAATTCAGCCTCTTTTTATGTTCTAAGTCATAGAGTTCGATTATTTTATCTGTTAAATTGTCTAACTCAGTGTATTCATCTTTAGCTTTATCAAATTCTCGTAAAAGATTATCTTTTAACTTATCCCTCACGAGAACTATTAATGCATCGGCAGTTATTCTGTGGGACATTTTTCCACCAACTTTAAAACCAAGCTGATTGAGAACAGCATTTGACATATAATACATTGAATAATAGGAAGATACAATAACCCACATGGGAGAAATTTCTTCGCTAAATAGATATTCAGCTACATTTAAACTTTCATAAGAGTTATCCACAAAACCTTGAATAAGATTGGGGTTAGGGTCCTGTTTTTTTATATGCTCATCTCTCAAATCCTGCCTATAATTTTGCTGAGCAATTTCTATTCGCCTTTCATTTAACATCTTCCAACACCCTATAATAGTTTTCAATACCTATAATAATTACATTTCTTTTCAAAGCCTCAGATACTACGCTAAAATCTTTATTTTTAGCCATAGACAAAAATTCATCAAAATTAAAAGTTACAAGATGGATATCTAAAGGTAACAAATTCATTATTCTTTCAAATTTTTTTGCTCTGTCAGTTTCAGATATTATCATTAAATCTATGTCAGAGGTCTTTGAGTTTGTTCCTTTAGCATAAGAACCAAATATTAATGCTATAAATGGAAACTTTAGAGAGTTTAATTTAATATTTAAAACTTTAAGATTTTTGTTTTGATCTAAAAGATCCTGACAACGCAAATATTCTGCGTGAAAAATTAAAGGATCCACTTTTTTTAAAAGTCTGCATTCATAAGCTCCCCCATATTTCTCCAATGAAACCAATCCGGATTTTTGAAGTTTTTTAACAATTCTATGAACATTTGAATAGTTCATGTTTAAATCATTGGATAATTGTCTGATGCTTGTTTTCTTGCCTCCATCATCTAATAATGCCATTATAATCTTTATTGTATTGTTTTTCATTGGATCACTTAATAAATTCAACAATTATTGCACTTTTAAAATATAATTATTGCAAATTTACAATAATAGTATTGCATTTTTACAATAGAACTATTGCAAATTTACAATATATCATTTCATTTTACTATATAAAAACATAATGTTGAGAAATGCTTCCTGAAAAATTAATTTTAGAAGCTGAAGAAGAACAGGATAAAGGCATTAAAACCTATCAAAAAAAAAGATTAAAGGCAGGGTTAAAGGTTGCACTGACCATACGAAAGAAGTGGGTTATAGTTCATTCAGCATCAAATCATATTTAAGTATTATCAAAGCTTTTTACCACCATTTTGATATAATAACACCTCGAATGAGAGGCATTTAGGGAAATAAAGTAAAAGATCTTAATTTAAGCCACGACCAACTCCCTACAAAAAAGATATTAAACGACTTTTAGATGTATCCGATATTCGAGATCAAGCAATAATTCTATTACACCTATTAAGTGGCATGGGATCAAGTTAAGTAAGATATCTGACTTGGAGAAATTTCTTAGAAGCCTATGAAAACTATTACAAGCCACCACTCAAACAAGAACTAAACATTCCACACAGATTATATAAATTGACAAAGAGTGATGAAAAAGAAAGAAAAAACACAGGTAATATTGGCACCTGGAAGATCTCTAGAGTCAAAACAGGCACAAATTTTATCACATTCAACACTCCGAAAAGTAGCAGATCCCTCCTCATAATATATAAAATACCACCAAGACAACAATAAACCAATAAGTTGGAAACACCCTATTTCCACAGGAAAATTAAACACTGCTGATGCATTGTACTTTTTCAACGTTTAAACGGAAAAACAGGATTTAAACATCGCTCAAATTATGGAACAATACATAATAAGGGCAGATACTATATATCCGGTCATGTTTTAAGAAAAACCTTCACCACTCTCCTATATGGGGCTGGATGGGATAAACTCAGAGTAAACTGGCTTTTTAGGCCTCGGAATTGATGACGTCTTCTCAGCTTATTTTAAAATCTGACCAGATATCCTTTTGGAGGACTATAGAAAATCAGTAGGCGAATTATCAATAAAAGAAAACTTCGAATACTGTGAAATAACCGAAAAAGATTACAAAATGGCAATAGAACGAATTGAAGAACTAGAAAAAACACAAAGACGATTATGTACCAGCACAAAAGTTAATGGACGAATTATTAACTTACAAAAATGTATTAGAAGAACTTAAAAAAAGAAAATGAACAATATCATCAGAAACTTTTAGGGAATTTGAATGTTCATTTAACATCTTTTGCTCAGCTTCAGAAAGTTCTGAAGTGTTAAGCGAACTTGTGCATCCAGAAACCATCACTCTTACACACAAAATAGTTATAATTATTGAATATTGCTATTTTCCTACTTTCCAGATAGATCCCCTAAAAAGAATGATATAACACAACTCAATAGATAAATTTAATCCATCTATCAATTCTGATATTTGCATATAGTTCAAAGTAGTCTAAATTTAATTAGCACTTTGACCTAAATAGTATTATACTGGGATTTAGCTTTGAATATTATATTATGGAGGTGTCGAATTTGGATGTGGAAGAAATGGCCAAAAAGGCCACCATGAAGGATTTAAAAGAAATCGCGAAAAAACATGATATTAAACTTGGACGCTGCCCAACTAAGCTTAAAATTGCGGAAATGATTCCCAAAGATGAATTAGAAGCACTGGTCAAAAAATAGTTTAGGAAAGTTAAAAATAGTAGAAAAAAGATAATAGTGATTTGAAGTCGTTATATAGCTTCAAATTCACTAAATTTTATTTTTTTGTTTATCAAGCCATTTATTGTCTTCGGAATTTTGCTAACTGGTAATCTTACTTGTTTTTGACTATCCCTTTCTCTGATAGTAACTGTCTTATCTTCTAGTGTTTGATGGTCTACCGTAACTGCGAAAGGTGTTCCAATCTCATCAGAACGAGCATATCGCCGTCCAATGGTTCCAGAAGTATCCAGCTCTGCAATCATACCTTCAGCACGCAGATCATCTCTAATGTGCTCTGATACCAAGACAAGTTCATCTTTATTAACCAAAGGGAAGACATTCACGGCTATAGGAGCAATATCGGCCGGTAAATGTAGAATATTTTTATCATCGTCTTGTTGGAAGCAGTGAAGCAGGACGGAATAAGTGATACGGTCAATCCCATAGGAAGGCTCGATTACATGGGGATATATCTTTTCACCCCTAACTGTTTCTTGGGACTCTTCAAAGGATAGTAAATCAGGTGTTAACTGGTAGTTTTCACCTTCTATTTCCATATTGTAAATATTTTCTTTGTTAAACGCATTTTTAATGGATTCAGGGTCTGTTTTTTTAAGAACAGCACTGATTTTAGGTGCATTACCCTTGAATAGGGGTCCGAATTTCTTCATATCTGGCTTCACAACCAGTTTTTTAATGGTTGTGGCTTGATCGTATTCCATAAAAACACGCAGATCTTCCTTACTATACTCACTGTGGGATTTAAGATCAAAATCTGCACGGTCAGCTATTCCAATTACTTCAATCCAGCCATATCGGTCTGTGTGAATCTCCACATCCCAACAATCGATGGCATAATGTGCCATCTCTGTTTTGAGGTGTTGACGGAACCTTATAACCTCAAACGGTATTCCCAGTTCTTTTATGAATTTATTGGCTAGACATAATTGGTGGGTTAAGATTTCGCTAGAAACAATTCCTTTTCTAACTGCTTCCTGGGCTGTGACTTTGATTGGTTCACCATCTTTTTCCTGAATATCTGCAGGGTAAAGGGTGAGAACTTGACTTTCAATTTCCCTAAAACGAGGATGACCTTTATTTTTCGGGTCAACGAAGATCTCTGCTTCAGCTTGAGTGAACTCTCTAAGCCGGATAACACCCTGACGTGGTGAGATCTCATTTCTGTAGGCTTTACCCAACTGTACAATACCAAATGGGAGTTTCCCACGGTTAAATCTTAACAATCTTTTGAAGGTTATGAAGATGCCCTGGGCGGTTTCTGGCCTCATGTAACCGCTTTTTTTACCTTTTGCCCCTATTAGAGTCTGGAACATTAAGTTATAGCTCCATACATGAGTTAGGTGCCCTTCACATCGGGGGCATCGGATTTGCTCTTTGGATAAAATCTCAGTCAGTTCCTGGTTTTCCAATCCTTCTACATCTTCTCCAGTAACATCTTTAATGACGTGATCTGCACGGAAAACTTCCAAACATTCTTTACATTCAGTCATGGGATCATTGAAGTGATCAACATGCCCTGAGGCTTTCAGTGCTTCTTCAGGCATGATAGTGGGTGATTCGATTTCATAGTAACCTTCACCAACTAGGTAGTAATCACGCCATTTATTCATTATTTTATTTTTTAAAATAGCACCTAAAGGGCCGTAATCGAAGAATCCGGCAACTCCAGAGTAAATTTCAAATGATGACCATAAAAATCCTCTTTTCTTGGCAATATTCATTACATCCTCATTTTTCATTATAACCCTCTCAATTATCAAACACCATCACGTATCTAATTAAATCAAAATTTTCCGAACCTTATTCACGAAATTTAGATCAATTTTGTCTGTTTCCTGTCCAAAATCTCGTAATCTTGTTTAATTTTACTGGTCACTGGTTTATCCTGACCCATATATTTACTATCCCTTTCAGGGTGACCATAAGGCCGTTGGGATGGGCTGGTCATGGTTTCAAAGACAATTTGGCACACTCTCTGGCCAGTGTAGAGTGCCACCGGCATTTTGCCTATGTTGGAGATTTCCAGGGTGATCTTTCCCTGAAATCCTGGGTCAATATATCCGGCAGTAACGTGCATGGTTATTCCCAAGCGCCCCATTGATGAACGCCCTTCAACTCTTGCAACTAGGTGGTCAGGGAGTTTAACAGCTTCATAAGTAGTGGCCAATGCAAATTCTCCAGGATGTATAATGAATGGTTCGCCCTGTTCCAAGTGGAATGATTCCATGTATGATTCCAAGTCTGATTTATCCAGTGGATCGATGCAGGGTTTTCGAATTATGCGAAAACCTTTAAATTCACTCCCAATTCTGAGGTCAACTGATGATGGCTGGATCTGTCTTTCAGGGTCTTCTAATGGTTCAATAGAAATTTTTCCTTCGTCCAAATATTTTCTGATGTCCTGGTCACTTAAAATAGCCATTTTTTTCCCTCTTTAATTTCATTTTTTGATATTTTATATATTTTAGTCTTTAATGATTATTTGAAATATCACTTATTACGTGCAAATTTATCGTACTGTTAACTAATCTAGATTTAGTTTATTCTATCTCTTATTCTGCGAAACATCCCTTTTAATGTATGTGCTTCTCTTCCGGATATGAAAGCCCGTCCAAGAACTCTTTTGAATACAATTGAGGCATTTTTTTGTTTATGGGGGGGATAATCCAGTTTATCCAGCACCTCATCTGTGTAATCAATTAGTCTATTTTTCTCATCTAACGATGCCTCATCTAAATCTTCTACAGGATACTTTTTTTGGGTTTTAAATAATTCATAGAAAATAATTGCCGCCGCATGTGTTATGTTAAGTATAGGGTAAGATTCATGGGTTGGAATGGAAACAACCAAATCACAAAGTTCTAACTCCTGATTAGTAAGCCCATCTCCTTCCCTTCCAAAAACAAGGGCAATATCTCCCTGGATGTTCAAGGATTGCGCTAGGTTTTCCGGTGTGATTGAGATTCGGGGAAGGTTGTAACTCCCTCCTGCAGTGCCAGTGGTTCCCACTACAAAATCAATACTTACTTTTTTTAGAAACTCAGTTAACGAATTGTATTCCTGACGGTTGTATATGATTTCACGGGCATGCATGGATTGGTAGTAGGCTTCATGTTCCAGTTGGCAGGGATTAATGAGGACTAAATGATTCAAACCAAAGTTTTTCATGGTCCTGGCAAGAAAACCAATATTACCCGGAGTTTTAGGTTCCACAAAAACTACGTAAATCATATTATCCCTCGATGAACCTTGTTTTTTTTAAAAATATTAGAGAATAAAAAGTTTTTTTTATTTATAAGCCTTCTCCAGGAGGGTGAGTATGTTCATAACTTCCAGATGGAGGCCTTCTGCTTCTAGACAGGCACGGATGTTGTTTTCACAGAAGGGGCAAATAGTAATCACTGCATCCACATCCAGTTTTTCCACCATTTTTGCTTTCTCACGGCCTAAGGCTTCCGCAATTTCTGGTTTACCAGATCTCACACCACCCCCAGCACCGCAACATTGGTCAGGGATTTCCATTTCCACAAATTCGAGTCCTTTGATTTTTTCCAGAATTTTACGTGGTTCTTCACGAATTCCCTGACCTCTAATAAGATGACAGGGGTCATGGTAGGTTACTCTCATGGGCACTGGCTTCATATCTTTGGTATTAAGTTTATCCTGCAAATATTCACTTATATCCATGACATTCAAATGTACCCCATACTCAGGATAATCCTTTTTAAGGGTGGCTCCACAACCTGCACAGACTGTTACGATGGTATCATAACCTTCCAATGCTTTAGCATTTTTTTCAGTTAGTTTTTTCAGCACATCAGTCTGCCCAGTACGGATCATGGGAGAACCACAACAAACCTGCCCTGCAGGCACTTCCACGTCCACTTGATGTTTATTCAAAATATTTAAAAGGGACATTCCTATTTCTGGCAATCGGTAATCAACTAAACATCCAGTAAAGAATGCTACTTTCTCTCTTTTCTCTTCCTTGCCTTGATCAACCTCATCTAATTTCAGGGAGTCCTGCTTTCGGATGGTAGTTTCCATGAAACCTGCCCTCATAGGGCCTTCTTTCATGGGTTCCACAGATCTGCCAGTCTTTTCAATAAGTTCTTTAACTGAACGATGGGCGGGTAGGGGCCCAATACCTTCCTGGCAAGCAATTTCCCTTAATTTTTCAATAGCCCCACCGAAAGTGTTTATCTCTTTGGGACAGACCTCCACACATTTGGAGCAGGAGGTACAGCAATAGAGTCCTTCTTCAACTCCTTCCTCAGCCCGATCAGAACAATCCCGAGGGTCCATTGCAAATTTTGATAGATCACGCATGAAGTATGGTCCGGCGAATTCATCATTTACCTTTAAAACTGGACAAGCTGAAAGGCAGGAGTAACAGTCAATGCAACTCCTTAATTTTTTGGTATTTTCCAGTTCAACAGGGTTGATGATGGGTGGGCATTCACTAATTCCACATTCATCGTTAAGAAAAAGACCCATATCCTTGATTTTACCATCAATTTCGCTACGATCCACAACTAAATCTTTAATAACTGGAAAATCCAGGGGTTCTATTTTATCCCCATCATTTATTTCTTTTTTACAAGCTAAAACCATCTCTCCATTGACTTTCACTGCACATGATCCACATTGGCCTGCCCGGCAAGAGCTACGATAAGCTATCTCCGCCTGATGATGTTGATTTATATAGTTTAATGCATCTAAAACCTTCATTTTTTCTTTTTTATCCACACTATATGTTTCAAGGTGGGGGGCCTTGTCCTGTGGAGGTTCATACCTTAAAACTTGTATATTTATCATTTCAATCTCCAAATAGTTTAAATCTTTATCTTTCATCAAATTATGAATTCTAACTAGTTTTACTCTAAATGAATTTCAATTTTATTTTGGATTCTTACTACTAGTAAAATAAGATATATATTATATGAGTATAGGCTTACATCCTATAAAATATTATATAAAAAAAACCATATTCTACAATTCATCTTCAATGGAAAATCAATTACATTACAATTAATCCAAATCTTTAACTAGAAACCAGTAAATTGAGAGTTCTTCTTCATATTTTTTATAATTCGGATATTCCTCGGACACTAAACTCCAGTACTGTTTATCATGTTTTCTTACTTTCAGATGACATACTTCATGGTGGATTACGTATTTAATTAAACCTTTTGGAAGATATTTAAGACGTGTGTTAATACTAATATTTCCCAATGAACTGCAACTCCCCCAACGAGTCTTCATTCTTCTCAATGTAACTCTATTAACTTTCAAACCCATTTTGCGAGATATTCTAT
Organism: Methanobacterium sp. UBA353; assembly: GCA_002496805.1. GTDB lineage: Archaea > Methanobacteriota > Methanobacteria > Methanobacteriales > Methanobacteriaceae > Methanobacterium. Next base: position 61,349 of record DALO01000029.1, read on the forward strand.
CAACATAATCTCGAACTATTTCCTGAAATGAATCATTACTCCTACTATGATCCAGTTTCCTAGTTTCAGATTCAATTTTTAACCTATTAATCCGAGAAAATTTTTGATAAATCCATTTTTCATGTTTTTTAATTAAAATATTATAATCTTTAACGCCGTGAGGCATAATTATGTTAAGCGTCTCGTTTTTAATCTCTAAACGAGCATATTTCACTTTCCTATGGAAAATATTATAGTTAACTTCAATATCTTGGATTTTAATTTTCATCAGAGTTAATTATAATACAACCTTCAAATAACCTTTTATTTGGTACATTATCATTTTAAATCCAACTGAATATTATAGTGGGGATAATATATGAAAGAAACTCCATTTGCAATAGTATTACTATCATTATTCCTATTCATGGGTGTTTTGTCTGGACTGGTTTTACTCGAACAAAATCAAACATCCATTATTGAAGGCACAGAACCTATTTTAAACCAATCTCAAAGTGATACCAATCATACTGGGAAGAATTTAACAAGCAAAAATGACACCAGTAATCAGACCACACTGAACCAAACCAATTTAACCGGAAACAATACCAACAATACCCTAACTCTTAAAACAATTTTTGGTCTTGAAACACCCATGCGTGACGGTGTGAAACTTGTTTCTGACCTTTGGCTACCACAACAAAAAGGGAAGTATCCAGTAATAATCATCCGCACACCCTATGGGAGGAGTGCAGCCAACATGAATTATACCGACATGGGAGAGTATTTTGCTGGACAGGGATACGTGTTTATGGTACAAGATGTTCGTGGTAAAGGAGACTCACAGGGAAATTTCAACTTCCTATTCCAAGAAGGACCAGATGGCTATGATACTATTGAATGGGCTGCAAAACAATCCTGGTCAAATGGAAAGATAGGTATGATGGGATCATCATATATGGGCACTGCCCAATGGCTGGTAGCCAGAGAAAAACCACCACACCTGGTATGCATAGCTCCCACTTCAGCTTATGGAAGATATATGCAGGAAATTCCATCCATAGGGGGAGTTTTCCACATGGGATGGGCCCTCCCATGGACACTCCAAAACAACGGCCGCAATCCAGATTTAAACACACACAAAATTAATCTAACCACTGCATTTGATCACAGACCACTTATCAATGCTGACAAAGAAATTGGAATGAATCTGCCTTTCTACCGCCAATTCCTCAATCACCCCACCATGGATGAATATTGGAAGCAAATACAATTCACAGATAATGATTTTAACCAGATCAACATACCCACCATAACTACCAGTGGTTGGTTCGATTCAAACCAACCCGGAGCTCTGTTCTACTGGAATGGAAATAACAAGAATCTTTCCAGGGATCATGACCACCACCTCATTATTGGGCCCTGGACCAACAATGGAACCTTCCAAACTTCCTCACAGCTTTCTGAAGTTGGTGATCTGCTGGTTCCAGGAGCCCAGGTAGATGTCTATGGTTATCATCTTGCATTTTTCGATGTTTACCTAAAAAACTCAAGTTCAAATAAATCGAAAGTACCTGAAGTGAACATCTACCTCACTGGTTTGAATCAATGGATAAACCTCACCAATTATCCTCCTAAAGATGTGAATGTAACTCCCTTATACCTTACAAGCAGGGGCCAGGCTAACACTCTTAATGGTAATGGATTGTTAGAGTGGGAAGTTCCTCAAAAAAATTCCAATTTAAATTCATCATCTTCAGACAACTACACCTACAATCCAGCTAACCCCAGGCCAGTGCCAGTGGGAAGCTTTGCTGTTAACTGTGCTCCGACTGAAAATCGTTCGGACGTCCTGGTTTACACAACACCTCCTCTTGAAGAATCAGTAACAATTTTAGGGTCAGTAACTGCAGAAATATTCGCTGCTACTGACTCTAAAGATACAGATTTCATGATCAGAGTTTTGGATGTATACCCAGATGGTACTGCTATCAATTTAGGCCCTGAAGAATGTGGTGGTGCAATAAGGGCCAGATTCAGGCAAGGATTTGACAAAGAAGTTCTACTTGAACCTGGAAAAATTGAAAAATACCGCATCCAGCTATTTGACATGGGACATGTTTTCCTACCAGGACACAGCATCCGCCTGGAAATTTATTCCAGTGCCTATCCCCTGTTACATCCTAACCCCAACACTGGCAACCCCATTGCCACTGATACAAAACAAAAAAAGGCACATCAAACTATCTATCATGACAAAAAACATCCATCTGCAGTTTATTTGCCAGTCATACCAAAAAATAGTTCAACATATAATCAAATATTTGTTTAAACCAGGAAATTCACGATGAATATGATTAAGGAACAGATCCATCCATGGTTACACATGAAATCTCATAAAGGCTAAACCTAAAATAATAGTGCAGATATAATTACTGTTCTGTTGATATTGCTTATGAGAATAATCTACAAGTACTTGTTGTTTAGCTATTCTCTTAAAAAAAAAGTTTAAATAAAGCTCTCAAAATCGAGATCACCATAAAAATTTTTACCAGTTTTTCTACCAGATATTAGGAAGATAAAATATGAATATCAAAGAAATCTTAACCGGACAAGAACATGATAAATTGTTCTTACTAGGTAATGAAGCCGCAGTCCGCGGAGCCCTGGAATCAGGAGTAGCAGTAGCAACCACTTATCCTGGAACACCCTCATCAGAGATAGGTAATGTGTTATCAGTGCTTGCTAAGGATGCAGGGATCTATTTTGAATTTTCAATTAATGAAAAGGTAGCTCTTGAAGTTGCAGCTGCAGCTTCAGCTTCAGGACTCAGATCTTTCACTTTCATGAAACATGTCGGTGTTAATGTGGCTTCAGATTCCCTTATGAGTGTTGCCTACACCAGTGTTCAGGGAGGGATGGTAATTCTCACTGCAGATGACCCGTCCATGTTCTCTTCCCAGAATGAACAGGACAATCGTTATTACGCAAGATTGGCAAACATTCCCCTCCTGGAAGCTTCCAACCCTCAGGAAGTGAAGGATCTCATGAAATATGCCTACGAATTATCAGAAGAATTCAAATTACCAGTAATTCTGCGTACTACTACTCGAGTGTCTCATATGAGAGGGGTGGTTGAACTTGGTCAACTGATGGGAGCTAAAAGCAAAGGCCATTTCGATAAAGATCCCAACCGTTTTGTCCCGGTCCCAGCCACAGCCAGAATAATGCACAAAAATCTTGTTAAAAAAATGGATAAAATCGGAGTACTTTCCAATAATTCTTCATTGAATCCAATCTACAATAAAAGGGGTAATATTGGGATTGTCACCAGTGGCAGTGCCTATAATTATGTTATGGATGTAGTGGAAGAAAATGATCTGCCGGTTAATGTGCTTAAAATAACATTTTCTTATCCCTTCCCTGAAAAAAGAGTTTATGAATTTTTAGAAAACGTAGAAAGGGTTTTGGTGGTGGAAGAAGTAGACCCAATAATGGAAAAAGAGATAATGGCGGTGGTGGGTAAACATCAGCTTAACAAAATAATTCATGGGAAATTAGACGGTACTTTACCAATGATTTACGAGTACAATCCAGATATTATTTTACAGGGATTGGGAAAGATGATGGGAGTGGAAATGGCAGCTAAAAAAACAGTTAAAACTTCGCTTGAACTTCCAAAAAGGCCTCCAACCCTCTGCCCAGGATGTCCTCATAGGGCAGCGTATTTTGAGGTTAAAAAAGCTGCAGAAAATCTTAATATGAATGATTTGATATTCCCCACTGATATTGGATGTTACACATTAGGCATTGAAGCTCCCTACGAAGTAGCAGATTACCTTCTGTCCATGGGCTCATCAATTGGAACCAGTTGTGGGTTTTCCAAGGCCACTCTTCAAACTGTAGTAAGTTTCATCGGTGATTCCACCTTTTTCCACGCCGGAATACCTCCACTAATCAATGCGGTTCACAACAAAAACAAATTCGTCCTGGTAATCCTTGACAACCGTACCACGGCAATGACTGGTGGACAACCTCACCCAGGACTACCAGTGGATGGTATGGGATTAGAAGCACCAGAACTATCCATACCCGACATTGTAAGGGCTTGTGGAGTGGAATTTGTGGAAATAATCAACCCACTAAATGTGGCCAAATCCCGAGAAATCTTTGAACAAGCACTCCAGTTTGATAAATTGGCAGTAGTCATATCCCAATACCCCTGCATGTTAATTAAAACCGTCGAAAAGAAAGGGAAAAACATTTTCCTCCAAGTTCAGGATGATATATGTACCAATTGCAATACCTGCACAACGGAACTAAGCTGCCCTGCCATCTACACAAGTGATAATGGTAAAACCAGAATTGATGAATTAATGTGTAGAAAATGTAGTGTGTGTGTTCAGATATGTCCAGAAAAGGCTATCAGGGCTAAAAGAATAAATAAATCAGGAGAGGGGGAGTAATAATGCATCCTTACCATATTTACATTTCCGGGGTGGGTGGTCAGGGAATTATCAAAACATCAGTTATCATGGGTGAAGCTGCCATGAAAAAAGGTTTACCAGTGGTTGTTGGCGAAATCCATGGCATGTCCCAGAGGGGGGGTGTGGTATCCACCCAGATGAAAATAGGAGTATCCCACAGCCCACTTATCGAAGAAGGCAATGCAGACCTTATCCTGGCATTTGAACCATTAGAAGCTGTGAGAAGTCTTAAAATGATAAATAAGGATAGTTATGTGGTTATGAATACTGCGCCTATTTATCCTTTTAACCTCAGCCAAAGTGAAAATTCATATCCTGATTTATCCACAATCCTGAGTGAGCTGCGATCTCATGCCAAAAAAGTTATGGCCATGGATGCCGATGAGATGGCCCAGAAAGCAGGTCACATACTTTCAATGAACATGGTCATGTTGGGTGGTGCAGCTGCAGTACCTGGATTCCCACTGGATAAAAAGAGTATAATAAAATCCATGCATGATAATCTCCCTGAAAGAAGCATTCCTATAAATTTGAAGGCATTTGAGGAAGGATTTAAGTTCTGCATGTCAAAACTATGACCTATCTCATTGTAAGTGTTAAAAAAAGTGTAATAAAGGAAGAAAAATATTTACCAGTTGTAAACATCTTCAGAAGGTATCATGGTAGCTCCTCTTTTTAGGAGGGCTTCAACTCCGGCATCAATATCTTCTGGATGTAATAATACAATTGCCCTTTCTTCTTTTTCGTCCACAAAGGCGTAAAGATAATCCAAGTTAATATCTGAATCATCAAGTATCCCCAGGATGGTGCTTAATCCTCCTGGCTGGTCAGACATCTCAACAGCAATTACGTAGCCTGCTTTCACCACAAAATTATTCTTCTCGAGGATCTCTCTTGCTTCATCTGGTTTAGGTACAATTAAACGTAAAATGCCAAAATCAGAGGTATCTGCAATGGAAAGTGCTCTAATGTTAAATCCAGCATCAGCCAGCACATCCAGAGCATTTCTCATTCTACCTTTCTTATTTTCCAGAAAAATTGATAACTGTTTTATTTTCATAATTATTCCCCTTTCATAATTCTCGTTTATCAATAACTCTAACAGCTTTACCTTCACTACGCGGTAGTGTTTTTGGTTCAACCAAGGTAACATTAACTCTTAAGCCGATTTCATCATAAATGAACTGTTCTATTTTCTTTTTAATCCCTACTAACTCTTTTACTTCATCAGAGAAAAGCTGGGGTGATGTTTCCACCTGAACTTCTAGTTCATCCAAGTGTTGAGGTCTGGTGGCAATGATCTGGTAATGGGGTTCAATACCATCCATCTTAAGCAGTGCTTTCTCGATTTGGGAGGGGAAAACCGCAACTCCACGAATCTTGAGCATGTCATCGGTCCTTCCAGTTATACGTTCCATTTTTATAAGGGTCCTGCCACAAGGACATGTTCCCCTTCTCAACTTGGTTATGTCCTTAGTTCTAAAACGAATAATTGGCATTCCATGACGGGTTAAGGTGGTTAAAACAAGTTCTCCCTTTTCTTCGTCTTTGAGAACTTCCATAGTTTCTGAATCAATAATCTCAGGATAAAAATGATCCTCCATCACATGCAAACCATCTTGTTCAGGACATTCCAGAGCTATTCCCGGGCCCATAATTTCAGTCAGGCCGTAAATATTATATGCGGGGGAATTAAACCGGTTTTGAAGTTTTTGTCGCATTTGTTCAGTCCACATTTCAGCTCCGAAACCAATGGAGTTAAGATTAAGATCACTACTTTCTACACCTTCTTCTTCAGCTACTTCAGCCAGATATAGTCCGTAGGAGGGGGTGACTATTAGGATGGTCGTTCCAAAGTCTTTCATTATTTCGATTTGCCTGCGAGTCTGTCCAGTTGAAATAGGGATCACTGTGGCACCTATATGTTGGGCACCATAATGCACTCCGAAACCTCCAGTGAAAAGACCGTAACCATGAGTGTTCTGGATGATATCATCTTCTGTAACTCCGAACATTGTTAAACCCCGGGCCATAACCTCACTCCAAATTTTAATATCTTCTTTTGTATATCCCGATACTGTAGGTTTACCAGTGGTTCCAGAGGAGGTGTGAACTTCCACTATCTCCCGACGGGGAACTGCAAACATTCCAAAGGGATAGGCACGACGAAGATCATCTTTGGTGGTGAAAGGTAGTTTTTGAATATCATCCAAGGTTTTAATATCTTCTGGTTTGATACCAGCTTCATCAAAACGTTTCTTGTAATAGGGCACAGTTTCATAGGCCCTTTTTACTACATCTTGCAATCTTTTCAACTGCAGTTTTTTTAATTCATCATGGGCCATACATTCAATCTCATCATTCCAGATCATATTCAATCTCCTTGCAATCAATTTGCCTCATACTCAAATAGGATTTTCAGTCACTTTAAAACTGTTTATAACCTTATCCATCTCAGCACTATACTCCACGAGAGGGCGGTCAAAGATGAAAATTATGAAATAAAGTATATTGTTTTTTTGTAAGGCAATACCCCTGGCAGCATAGACTTTATCACTTGGTTTGTAGTTGGCCATAAACTCATAAGCAGTCTGATTGTCCACAGTTATAGTGCCTTCATAGTAGATTATACCATTTTTCAAAATATTTGATCTCCAGGCAGCAACTCGATTTGTAAAATTACGAGTTCCCAATTCTTCCCTGAAGATAGATACACTGTTATTATCATCTTTTGATACAGTAACTAAAAGGGCGGATTTGCTTTTAGTGTCATCACCTTTACCAGTAACATTCCAACCTTTAGGATAATCCAATGATATGATTCCATCCGAAAAATGGTTTTTCGGTGATTTTACCGGGTTAGTTATGTTGTTTGTTTGGTTTTGACCAGTAATATCACTAACAGGCCACATTACAACAGTAACAACTATGATAATTAGGATAATAAGACTAATAATTAGTAATATAGGGTTTTTCCTCAAAATTTGGCTAAGATCAGTTTTAAAAATATCAGATCGGGACTTTTTTGTCTCTTTTTCTGATTTTCCAAGTTTTGCAGGTCCATCCTTTTTCTCTTTGCTTGTTGATTTAAGGGAAGAAACTTTGCTGGTAATACTGGCTCCTTTCTTTTTAAGATCAAGGGAGTCTAACTTATCCCGAATTTTGGTTTCCGATTTTGAAAATTTCCGGCTACTTTTTCTTTTTTGGTCACCAGTTTCGGGTTTCCTGAGTTTAGGGGGGCGATCTTCACTCAAAATTTCACTACCAATTTGTTTAAGTATTTCATTTACTCATTTATTCTAAAGGTAATTTAACCCTATCTAAAACTCTCACAGACTAAAAGATCTGAAGGGGTTTGATCCCAAAGATTATTTAAATCTGGTTGATGACCAACTGGATCAATAGGGTGATACTTCTTTTAATTTGAATAATAAACAATTCAATTAGATATATATACTCTTCTTACATTCATTAATCATTGGATGTCATGATATAATTTATTGGAACAGGATTGGTTGTGATTATGTGGATTTAATGATACTGAGTATTGTTGTTTTGGTCTTTCTCTTGATAAATGGTTATGTGGGTTATGTTGCATGGCGCAGAACAAAAAGTGCCGATGATTATATGGTGGCAGGGAGACAAACCCACCCTTTCATCATGGCCTTAAGTTATGGGGCCACCTTTATTAGCACTGCGGCCATTGTTGGTTTTGGAGGCGTAGCTGCCAATTATGGAATGGGAATCTTGTGGCTGGTCTTTTTAAACATTCTCATAGGAATTTTCATAGCTTTCGTGTTTTTCGGAAAACGTACTCGTAAAATGGGCCACAACATGGGGGCCCTTACTTTTCCTGAATTTTTATCCAAACGTTTTGATAGCAAATTCATCCAATACTTCTCAGGCGCAGTTATTTTTATTGGAATGCCCCTTTATGCTTCGGTTGTATTGGTAGGAATGGCCCGATTTGTGGAAACAACTCTTCATATTCATTATTATGTTGCTTTGATTGTTATGGCGATTTTTGTAGCTGCTTATGTAATATTCGGTGGAATCCGAGGAGTAATGTATACCGACGCCTTGCAAGGCAGTATAATGTTTTTTGGAATGATAATCCTTCTGGCAACAATATACTGGATGCTGGGTGGTGTGGTTGATGCCAACCAAGCTCTCACCAATCTGGTGAACGTGGTGCCTGCCAAAGCCACTGCAGAGGCTACAGCTACTGGATTCACTGGATGGACAGCCATGCCCTCATTGGGAAGTCCTTTCTGGTGGACGTTAGTCTCTAGCCTAATTTTGGGAGTGGGTATTGGAGTAATATCCCAACCACAACTGGTAGTACGATTCATGACTGTTAAATCAAATCGTGAATTAAACCGAGCAGTTTTGATTGGAGGTTTGTTCATTTTCGTAATCACTTTCGGAGCTTACGTGGTTGGTGCTCTTTCAAACGTCTACTTTATCCAGACTACCGGTCAAACTGCAGTTCAAGCTGCAGGAGGTAACCTGGACAAGGTCATTCCAGTATTTATCACTGCGGCAATGCCTTTATGGTTTACATACCTTTTCATGGTGGCCCTTTTATCTGCAGCAATGTCCACCCTGTCAGCACAGTTCCATGTGCAGGGGACTGCCTTTGGACGGGATATATACGAAACTTTAGTCCAAAAAACTGGAGGATCCTCAGTGAGGGTGGCCAGGATCGGAATTCTGATTGCAGTATTGATTGCGGTGATCTTAGGATTTGTACTGCCATCCAGCATTGTTGCCCTGGGAACTTCTCTCTGGTTCGGTATCACTGCCGCAGCCTTCCTAGGAATTTACGTGGCTGCAATATACTGGAAACGTGCCACAAAGGAGGGAGCAATTGCAGGCTTAGTATCTGGGGCTTTGGTTAGTTTGATATGGTTACTGTTTGGGTTTAAAAAAACAGCAGAACCATTAGGCATTTCTCAAGCTTTAATCGGGCAATCTACAATTATCACATCAGCACCATGGCCCACCGTGGATCCCATGATTATAGCCCTGCCAATAGCAATCATTGCCACCATCCTGGTCACTTTCCTAACAAAACCTCCTGAAAAAGAGTTCTTGGATAAATGTTTCCAGGGAGTAGGCTCATCTAAAAGTAAATAATTCGAAAAATGATTTAGATGGGTTTTGATGATACTCCGAGATTATCATTATAAAAAGAACAAGGCAGATAACTGGATGGAAGTTTTCCAGAATCCACATCCAGTCCAAATTCGAAGTTTCAAGACTGGAACTGTTACAATTAACAGATGGGGCACTCTAAATCCAGAACATCCTCAGGCAAAAAATCTCCAAGAAGAAGAATTGGAAGTTCCCATCCTGGCCCATTGGGTTCATCATGAAGAAAAGGGTGATTTTCTCATAGACACAGGACTCGATGCTTCTTACTCCCAAGATCCCAAGGGCAGAATGGAAGGAACAGCCGTGGATGAATTCCAGCAGAATAAAGGCGAAAATATCTCTCAATTTGTCAAAAAAAATCACATCGATCTGAAAAAGGTTTTTTTAAGCCATTTACACGCTGACCATGCTGCTGGTGTTAGGGAACTTCCCAAAAACATACCCTATGTAATTCCAAAGGGAGAATATGCCGAATATCATCCTGAAATTCATGGCAATTTCCTGGAGGGACTGGAAGAATTATATGAGATTGACTTTCTAAAATCCAATCGAATGCCTCCATTGGGTCTCAGTGCAGATCTGTTGGGGGATGGATCATTATGGGCCATCCATACACCTGGACACACTCCCTGGCATGTTTCTTTCCTTGTAAATTCCATGGAAGGCCATATTCTACTAGCCATGGACGCAGTATTTGTCAATGAAAACCTGAAACTTGGTATCGCACCCAGTGATTACACATGGGATGTGGAAAAGGCACAGGAAACATTGGATAAAATTATTGAGTTTTTGAGGATTTATCCTCAGCTTAAGGTAAGCCCTGGTCATGAGTTCTTAAAATAGTTATAAAACCAAAATCTGGTCTGATTTAATAAAAAATTCTAGAAAAATTCATCTAATTATTGTAACGTTTTTATATAAACTACAACAACTGATAACACTTTAATTTGCCAGTATGATGTCGATAGCCGAACTAATCAGTTGAAACATTGGAATTATGATATTTTTCCAAGAACAAAACAATAATCACTTTTTTTAGCTTTACAGATATTCATAGCTGAACTCCCACCAGGTAGATGTAAACTTGGCAAACACACCAGAAAAGGTGACATTTACTTTTACAAATACTCATTAATATTTCATTTTTCTTTTTAAGCTATTAGAGTTATTCCATTTTTTAAATTGTTAAAAACTTATCTTTTCATGATTTAACAAGCGATATAATAGAACTTTAATGAAATCGGTTATAACGAATGCTATTAATGCATAAATCCATATAAAAATGGCTAAAGTCCAGCCCATGGCAGGTAAAAGTATTCCGTAAACAGTTATTAAAGTAGCAACTAGCTGAGTAAACACAACAGCTAAAAATAATGGTAAAGCTGGTTTAACAGACCAAAAATGGCCTTTTGTTCTGGTTATGAAAATCATGAGGTGCCCTGCAACTGAAAGTTTCAAGTAAATAAATGATTGAAGTACTTCTGGACTAAGATGAAAAACATTTAAACCAATATAAAGCAGTATGAATGATGAAAAAACGCCTATTATTCCTAAAAACGTGGCAATACTCAAAATTATTCGCATATTCCACTTTTCAGGTGTATTTGAATAAATGACGTTGTCATAAGCAATGGTCATAATGGGGGCATCATTTAAAAGAGCCAGTAAAACTATCATTAGGGCTGTGACTGGATAGAAATTAAAGATTATTATCGAGGCAGCTATAAAAAATAAAACTCGAATGGTTTCAGATATTCGGTATATGGAGTAATTATTCATTCGTTGGAAAATCTTACGACTTTCTTTTATAGAATCAATTATCACCGAAAGTCCAGGGTGTGTTAAAACAATAGCAGCAGCTGATTTAGCCGCATCTGTTGATTTTGAAACAGCAATGCCTACATCAGCTTTTTTAAGTGCTGGAGCATCATTTACGCCGTCTCCGGTCATCCCCACTATATGTCCGTTTTCCTGTAATAATTCCACAATGTGATATTTATGTTCAGGGAAAACTTCTGCAAAACCATCCGATTTTTCAACAACATTCACTGCAGTTCTATCTGCTTTATCCATAAAATCTGATGGTAAAACGATATTATTACCCAAATTTACTTCACTGGAGATTTCTCTGGCAATGGCAATATGATCACCAGTAACCATTTTAACATCTAATCCCATTTTTTGGGCAGTATCTATGGTTTGGGATGAATCTTCTCTAGGAGGATCATAAAGTGCAATAAGTCCTAAATAATCCCATTTCCCATTATTATCAGTTTTTGCAACCCCAATTGAACGATATCCTTTTTTAGCAAAATCATTTACACTTTTTTCAATTTCTGCAGCGTTTGAATCAGGGGCAAGTGATTGTATTACTTGTGCAGCTCCTTTGGATACTTTGAACTTTCTTCCAGTATTATCACTTACTAACGCTTCGGTTCGCTTTGAAACCGGATCAAATGGTACAAATTTTTTTATAGTGTATTCTTCTTCTGTTTTACGCCCTAATTCACTTAATTTCTCTATAATGGCATCATCAATGGGGTCTTTACTTTCTTTTTGTGAGGCAAGTGTAGCATATAAGAGAAGTTCATGGGCATTGAATCCTGAAAAACTAGTTAACCCGGCTACAGCCAATTCATTTTTGGTAATTGTACCAGTTTTATCTGAACAGAGTATATCCACGCCAGCCATTTCCTCAATTGAAACTAATTTACTTACTATTGCTTCTTTTTTGGCTAATGCTAAAGCTCCCACTGCCATGGTGACTGAAAGAACTGCAGGCAAAGCCACTGGTATGGAGGCTACTACCAAAACCAGAGCAAACTGAAGAGTGGTAAGAAAACTTTCCTGCCTAAATAAGGCTGCAACAAAAATTATAGTTACTAATACAGCAGCCATAACTATTAAATAATCTCCTATTTTAACTACTGCCCTTTTTAAGTGACTTTGGGTTTCAGCTTCCTCCACTAACTGGGCTGTTTTACCAAAATAGGTATCCATTCCTGTGAAAACTACCAGGGCATCCATCTCTCCCTGTTGAACTATAGAACCGGAACATGCAATATCGGAAACTCTTTTTTCTGCAGGGAGGGATTCTCCAGTAAGGGCTGATTCATCTACTGATAAATATTCCCCTTTTATCAGCTTTAAATCAGCTGGCACAACATCTCCTAAGCGAATATGTACAATATCTCCTGGCACCAATTTCTTTGCAGATATCTCATTCCATTTAGCATCGCGTAAAACACGGGCATCAATGGCTAATTTATCTTTTAATAATTCAATTGCGTTACCAGCTTTATATTCTTGCCAAAATCCGACTATAGCATTTAAAAAGAGTAATACTATGATTATTCCTAAATCAGCATAATGTCCTATAATTGCGGATATTACAATGGCAATCTCAATCATCCAGGGTATAGGACCCCAGAAGTATCTAAAAAATTTAACGAAATTACTAACTTTTTTTTCAGAAATTTCATTGGTTCCATAAATTTCTAGACGCTTTTCCGCTTCATTTGAAGTTAATCCATTCTTATTAGTGGATAACTCATTTAATAAATCATTTATAGAACTTTTTAATAGTTTTTCCTTATTTTCTTTAATATTTTTAGTCATCTTCTGCTGAAAATATTATCTCTAATAAGTTATTGTACCAATTATTAAATGCTTAAAATTCAACAACCCTTATAATAATATAAGTTTAATTGTATATAAATATATTTAGGCTGAATTATGCTGAAATATACGGTTTTAAATTAATTAATATGGCTGAAAACCTTTAAACTTAGCAAATAATTTGTTAAATTAAAAAAACAGTACGCTCCTCGGATAAACCTTTCAATTTCTATTATTTGAATTGGATTTTTTTTGGATCTTCTACATAATTCATAGATTTTAGATGGATTCTTTTGGATTTAACAGGAAATAAACAATTTTTCCATCTATTTTAGTAGAATAAACAATTTTTTTAATCCTTAAGAGATTTTTAATTAATTTTACTAATTTTTCAGGGTGTATTTTTTTTTTAGATGATCTGTTGTATTTTTTTTTAGAATAATTAATACTACTCTGGTGATAGGATTATTAGTGTAGTTAATTGTTTCTTCTCAAACACTCGTGAATGATTCTCAAGTTTACTAAGAAAGGATGAAATCGATAAAAATATATAAAAAGTAGTTTTTCATTAATAATAATGATAAATAATAATTGATAATAGGGGTAAAAGGAGGTGAGAAATTGGTTCTAGGAATTGATGACCCCTGGATATGGGGTGCGTATGTTGGTTGTATTTTGGTAACTCTTTTGTGTGTTGTTTATGGTATCCTCAACTGGAATAAAGGCGGCGAAGATGAGGAAGAACAAGTAAAAGAAGAATTAAACTGGCATAAAAAAGAAAAAGATATGGAAGAAAAAGAATTAGGTCTTTGGGACGAACATGATGCATAAAATCTTGTTTAAGTCCCCCCCTAAAATGTTAGGTTGTGGATTTTATGAATGATTTACTTATACTCAGTATCGTAGTTGTTATTTATTTAGCATTAACAGGCTACGTAGGTTATGTGGCCTGGAGGCGAACCAAAACTGCCGATGACTATATGGTGGCAGGAAGGGAAACCCATCCATTTATCATGGCTTTAAGTTATGGTGCAACTTTCATCAGTACCGCGGCAATTGTAGGTTTTGGTGGTACTGCAGGAATCTATGGTATGGGCCTGTTATGGTTAACATTTTTGAACATATTGGTGGGTATTTTTATAGCATTTGTATTTTTTGGAAAACGTACCCGGAAAATGGGACACAACTTAGGAGCCCTCACATTTCCTGAGTTTCTATCCAAACGTTTTGATAGTAGATTCATACAGTATTTCAGCGGAATAGTTATTTTTTTAGGAATGACATTATATGCCTCCGTAGTTCTAATTGGCATGGCACGATTTGCCGAAACAACCCTCAGTATAAATTATAATATTGCATTAATAGCATTAGCAGTCATTGTTGCATTGTACGTTATATTCGGTGGTATAAGAGGTGTGATGTATACCGATGCCCTACAGGGAAGTATAATGTTTGTGGGGATGTTCATCCTTTTGGTTGCTATTTACTGGATCCTGGGGGGTGTAGGTGAAGCTAACCAGGCCCTGACCAATCTGGTAAATTCAGTACCAGCCGAAGCAACAGCAAAGGCCGCTGCAACTGGATTCACAGGATGGACATCGATGCCTTCACTGGGAAGTCCATTCTGGTGGACGCTGGTCAGTACACTGGTCTTAGGTGTGGGAATAGGAGTTCTATCCCAACCACAACTGGCAGTACGATTCATGACTGTCAAGTCCAACAGGGAACTGAACCGTGCTGTACTTGTGGGTGGAATATTCATTCTGCTCATGACTGGAACTGCATTCATAGTAGGGGCGTTATCCAACGTATACTTCTTTGACACCATTGGAAAACTTTCCTTACAAGTTGTAGAAGGGAATGCCGATAAAATTATCCCAGCCTTCATCACTTCTGCAATGCCTCTCTGGTTTGCCTATCTGTTCATGATAACTTTGCTATCAGCGGCAATGTCAACACTCAGTGCCCAGATACACACCCAGGGAACTGCCTTGGGAAGGGATATATATGAAACATTAACTAAAAAAACTGGCGGAGCTTCAGTATATGTTGCTAGACTCGGAATTGCCATAGCCATGATCATAGCTGTTATTATGGGTTTCATCCTACCACCAAACATCATAGCTGTGGGTACATCCATGTGGTTCTCCATAACTGCAGCAGCATTCCTTTCCATGTATGCATTTGCCCTTTTCTGGAAAGGTTGTACCAAGGCTGGTGCTATATCGGGACTAGTGATTGGAACTCTGGTAAGCCTATTCTGGCTGGTATTTGAATATGCAAAGTCAGCAGAAGCTTTAGGTATTGTCAAAGCACTTACTGGAAATGCAATGTTAATTTCTTCTGCACCATGGCCAACTGTTGACCCTATTGTTATTTCACTGCCTATTGCCTTTGTTGTAACTGTTGTCGTGAGTTTAATGACTAAAAAACCCAGCAAAGAACATTTAGAAGCATGTTTCCAGGGAGTAGGTAAATAAAAATCCTTTCCCAATTTTTTTATTATTTTTTAATATCATCCTGGTTTTTTGCAAATCAAATAGTTGTAACATCTTTTTTGGACACAGAACCTGTTTTAAATCTTTAAATTTCTAATTTTCTGAAACTATAAGTACAACTTGAAACTTAATTAAATATGTTAAAACTTTATCTGTTGTTTAAATTTGTGATTTAACTGGTAGTGCATGGTAAATGAGGTGATATTGTGAGGATAGTGGAACAAATAGTTGGTAAAGAGGTTTTAGATAGTTCGGCTGTGATTATTGGAAAGGTTAAAGATGTTGAAATCAACATGGATACAAACGATATTCAATCATTTGTAGTGGGTAAAGGGGGCATATCTGAGGGATTAGGTTTGTCTAAGGGTGAAACTATTGTTCCTTATGATATGGTGAGTAAAATAGGTGATAAAATACTCCTGAAAAGTCGAGATGAGAATGTGAGCTACGATTTTTAACATTTCCACTTTTTTTACAGACGATTTATAAAAAATTTTAGCCTATTAAGGGGATTTTCTTTATTTAATCAAAGTAATGGTGTAATGATGGAAGTACGAGGTCTGTGCAGCATCTGTGGCAGCATAGCTAAGATTTATACTTGTTCTTTATGTGGTAGTCTGGTTTGCAGCCGATGCTTCCAACCAAAACAGGGAATTTGTAAGAGATGTCAAAAGGGCCTAATAGCACCATAAATTAGTTAGAAATTTTTTTAAGATATAGTATAAATAACTCTGGTTTGAGGGAGTGATCTAATGGGGATACAAAAAGAAAAAAAACTTCTTATCAATCTTTTAAAGACCAATCAAGTTATAAAATTTGGTAAATTCACCCTATCCTCTGGGAAAAAGAGCGATTATTATGTTGACATGAAAAAAGCCATTACAAACCCTCAAATTCTTTTGCTGGTGGCTAAAATCATCACCCACATGATCCAGGATCACCACATTGATAAAATTGCTGGACCAGCCCTGGGTGCGGTTCCCATTGCCACTGCAGTGGCTTTACACTCAGATATACCGATGTTGATGATTCGCAAGTCTCAGAAGGATTATGGCACGTCCAAACTGATTGAAGGAGATCTAAAAGGCGGAGATAAGGTCATTGTTGTTGAAGATGTCACCACCACTGGAAAATCACTTCTAAAAGCTGTTAAAGCAGTTACAGATAATGGGGGGCAAATTGAAAGGGCTTTTGTTGTAGTTGACCGGGAAGAAGGTGCAGTTGAGGAGTTAAGGAAGGAAGGTTTGCAACTTGAACCCATTGTATCAATCACTGATTTTAAATAACACTCCAATTGAAAAATAGTATTTATTTATTTTTTTCCTTTATATCCATCTACTTTTTTTTAATGCTTGTTTTATGGCTTTATATGTTGATAAATGTTATTTAAAGCAGATTTTTCATCTAATTTTTCATGTGTTTTACCAGGTGTCCTAGTTCTGGTTTTATTATTTTCATTCCCAGTTCAACTGCATTGGGAGATCCAGGCAATGCCACCAGTAGAGTTTCTTTCCAGACTCCTGCAGTTGCCCGTGATAACATAGCACCAGTTCCCAGTTCTTTATATGATTCGTAACGGAATATCTCTCCAAAGCCTTTTAATTCTTTTGTAAAAAGGGGTGTTATGGTTTCGATAGTGATGTCGTGTTTTCCTATCCCGGTGCCTCCAGTGCTGATAATTATTTGGGCTCCTTTATTCCTCATTTTTTCCAAATTTATTAAAAGAAGTTCTTCATCATCAGGTATTATTTTGTAGGATAATATTTCATGTTCTCTTTTCAGTGATTCCATTATAATTTGACCGGATAAGTCATCATTAGGGGGAATATCCTTGTATTTTGAATTATCTTGCCTGGATATGGAGTCACTTAGAGTTATTATCCCCACTTTAACTTTCATTGGGCTGTGTTTTTTGTGTTCTTTCATACTTTTACTTTCCATTATTTCCCCTCAACTTATACCTCGGTTAGTGATAACGCACCGATTTTTTTTGCAACGTCCTGATCAAAAAAATAAGCAGATCTCATTTTTAAGTTGTTTACAAAAATAATTATACCTCATCAATCACCTGATTTTGCAGATAGCAAGCCCATTTAATAATAAAAAAGAAATTTTTTTGATGTTTTTGTTAATTTAAAGTGAAGGAAGGGCATCAGGTCCAAATCGGAGGCGGTTTTTCGTAGGCGAAAAATTGTGAAAGGAGTCTAATGTCACCCTCCCTCAACAAATAATTTATAGTTTTTTTAACATAAAAACATTTCCCTTTAATATCAGATGTACACCAAAAACTTAAATGATTAATCAAATATTATAAACAAGTTTTTAGAATTGAAATAATATCTTCAAATGCAGTAATTCAATAAATTATATCTAAATAAACCCTTAAACATAGTTTAATTTATTATAACATATTTAGGTGAAGTTATGAAGGAAAAAATTTATGTTCTGGACGCGTCAGGAATCATTGGAGGATTTATATCTTCAAAAAACCTAAATATAACTACAAGTGCAGTTATTTCTGAAATAAAAGATATAAAATCAAAAATTGCCGCTGAATCTGCTTTAATGGAAGGTACCATCATTTTAGAAGAACCTGATTTTGAATCAACAAAAAAAGTCCAAATGGCCATTGAAAATTCTGGTGATATTCTACGCTTATCTGAAGTTGATAAACAGGTGGTAGCCTTAGCAGTAACTCTTCGAAAAAAATTTTATCCAGTGGTGGTAACTGATGATTATTCCATTCAAAACATCCTTAAAATTCTAAACATACCCTATAAAAGTGTTTTAACCCAAGGAATAACTGAAGTCTATGGATGGATCAAGATCTGTCGCGGTTGCAGAAAGAAATATCCACCAGATTATGATTATGAGGAGTGTGAGATCTGCGGATCTGCAGTTTACATGAAACCCACTAAAAAATAACTCTTTTTCCATATAAAAACACAATTTATGGTAGTCTATTGGATAAAAACTTGTTTCATAAATATTTTCCATAAATCGAGCAGTTATATGGATCATATTTAGATATTATCTAACTGTTCGGAGGTAATTATAAAAACTTGTTGAGGCTAAGGTGAATTATGGATAGTTTGAAGATTGGGGTAGTAGTACACGGACCACAAATAGTTGATTCTGGACACGCCCAGAAGTTCATAGATTTTTTAGAAGAATATGGGGGTGTTAAAGCTAGATTAGGCGGTACTATGGGCAGAACTGCCGTTATTGATGCTCATCTTGAAGATAAGATTGATATCAGCAAAAAACTTTTTCCCAGCCAGTCTGTGGACATCTTTCATCAGGAAAAATATGATGTCATATTTCTAATTAACTACGGTAAATCCAGTGTAACTGGCCATGCCTTTGGATACAAAGTTTACAATAACTGCCAAGACCAACCTCCACTCATTCAAATGGAAAGGCCTGGAGAAGCAGATGGAAGTGTTGTGGCTTGGAGAAGTGACCTTGAAGAACTAGCCCGGGATATTTCAATAAAGAGGGGGCTGGTGCTGGTTTCTCCTGATGAGATCAAGGAAGCTCTATTTAAAGAAGAACCCTGCCAGGAAGTTTCAGGTGCTGTCTGCAGGAAAATTGCTGGAGCATCCCCTTCTGAGAACATATTTGTTAATGGCATAGTTATTGGAAAATCAAATTCATCAAAAGTTTCAATTTTAGCTGAAAATGGTATAATCACTGATTTAATTGGTGGAGACCTCAAACAACATGGCGTTGAGAAACTGGGAAAAATTAATCTGGAAAAAGCAATAATTAAAACAGGATTGTTACGTAAATCACAAGTAAACCCTAGAATAATAAGATCAAATAAATCCAAACATAAATTCACAGTAGCATTCGTTAATCATGCTGCTGAAGATATTTACAAGTTTAAAAATGTTGATTTGGTGGTTACTGTGGGTGATGATACTACTTTAGTAGCTGCTGATATTCTTTATAGATTTAATATTCCAGTAATTGGCATTACCGATGGAGATCTTGACAAAGTTGTTGAAGAAGGGTTTAAAACTAAAGACTCATTAATAATTGAAGTTAACGCTGGACGTGATGATTTTGTGGGTCGTGAAGTCTTTTTAAAACTTTTTAACAATCAAGAGACCATAGAAATAGAAAATTTAGAAAATTTTAAAAGCAAATTGTTACAGATAATTAATGAGGTAAACAGCAACTACAAACTTAAGTGAAAATTAGGGATTGGGTTGCGAATAATATACTATTAAACTTTCCATCATAAATTTTACTAGTAACACCATTGGTAGAAAAGAAAAATAAGCAAAAAGAGGTGTGCACTTGGATTTAAACTCATTAATTAATTCAATAAGGAATTTTGAAGGAATAACCCGGAAAAATTTGATTAAAGATATAACTAGTCGGCTGGAAGAGACTTATAATATATCGGGAAGGACTTTTTTAGGGTTTGGAGATGATGCATCAGCCCTGGAGATTGGAAACAGTCAAGTCCTACTCATGGCTACCGATGGAATGTGGGGGAAATTAATGGAAGCTGACCCCTGGTGGGCTGGGTACTGTTCTGTTCTGGTTAATGTAAACGATATTGCTGCAATGGGTGGAAAACCACTGGGAATGACCAATGTCTTATCAGTGAAAGATAAAGATATCTGCAGCAAGATCATGGATGGTATAAATGAAGGTGTTAAAAAATTCGGTGTGCCAATGGTAGGAGGACATGTTCATCCAGATGCACCCTACAACTCCCTTGACGTGTCAATAACCGGAATTATGAATCGTGAAGATATTATTACCAGTTGTGGAGCAAAACCAGGCCACAAAGTGCTGGTGGCCATTGACTTGGATGGGAAGATCCATCCACAGTTCCACCTGAACTGGGACACAACCACCATGAAAAGTCCAGAACTGGTTCAGGCACAAGTTAAAGCCATGAATGAACTGGCAAGTAAACACTTGGTCAGTGCTGGTAAGGATATTAGTAACCCCGGCACACTTGGAACTTTAGGGATGCTTTTGGAAGCATCTAATGTGGGATCCACAATTCAACTGGAGTTGATCCCCCGAAAACATGATATTAGTTGGGAGGATTGGCTTTTACTTTATCCTGGGGCTGGTTTCATACTCACAGCAGAGGAAACTAAAGTTGAGGAAATAACCGAAATACTGGAAAAAGTTAACATCACCACCAGTGTGGTGGGTGACATCACATCTGATAAAAAACTTTATTTAAGCTCTGAAAATGATAAACAACTTGTCTTTGATTTTAATTCTGATAAAATCATGGGAATACAGGAAGAAAAACCCTAGGAGGGTATTGGATGCTGGTAAAGGTCAATGGAGAAGAAATAGATCTTGCTGAAGGTTCAACTATACAAGACGCAATCGATGCTGTGGAAGCACCTTACATACCAGGATGTGTACTGGGTTTGGTAAAGGGCACTAAAGAAGTCGAACGTCATGTGAACAAATTCAAACTAAAAACCACTCAAGGAAGTATCATCATCGAAATCCTTAGTGACGCCCCGGAAGTCCTGGTGGACACCTGGAAAGAACAATATAAACAGTTTTCCAAAATGGGTGTCAGATGGACCACATCCCAGGAAGTGGCAATTGGTCCTTTAAAAACAGAACTGGTTCCCAGCAGGGAAAAATTTCATTACCATCGTTGGGATGTTCTTTTCAGCCTTTCAGGATTCACTGCTGATGCTACTCACCTGGTGTTTTCCATTGGAGATCATGAAGCCACATATGGAGCTCCTATTGATAACCGGGGAGTTTTCGCCAGGGTAATTGGTGGTAAAAGAACTATAATGAAACTTACAGATGATGATGAGATTTTAAAGGTTAAACCAGTCATGGAACGGGAAAACATCATAAAAAGTGCGGCTATCACTAATTTGGAAACCCTCCTAGAGGAAGGAAACCAAGTTTTTACTTATGTACTGGTTAAACCAAATCCCAAGTCACCCCAATCTGTGGAACACTTCTATGCATTACAGGAATCTGGAAAAATCCGTGTCGATTACGATTCAAACACATTTGTAGGTTTTTATGCATTACAAGGACTGGAAAAAGGATCTGAACAGATAGATCAGCGTAAAAGGGGAACTATTACTCTGCGAAACAAGGGGAAAGGTGTTGGACGTGTTTATATTTATCGAGAGGACCGTGTATCAACACCATCCCATAGTGTACTGGGGAAAGTGGAAAAAGGAATGCAATTATTGGACATGGTTAATTACAGCGATGAAGTAACCATCCAAACATTACCTAAGAGGATAATGACCCTATCCATGACTCAAAAAGATGCAGAAGAATTTTTAACGGAAAATGGAGTTAAACAAATCCGTGAAGGGCTAGAAGATGATCAGGCAGTGGTGGTGCGCCAAGAACCGCACTACACCATGGATATTATTGCCCAAGGCCAAGTGAAAACTTACGGTATCCCAGAAGAAGACATTGTCCATGTAAAGTTAGACCAGAATGCACCCCGTTCCACATGGTATTTCCAGAAGATCACTGGACTTCTGGATTCACCAGTAGGATCCCTGAATGTCCATTTCGCATTCCCTGGAATGAAATTATTAATGTTCAAATCGGTTCCTAAAGAGTCTAAAGGTTTAATACCTGAAAACACACCGAAAGACGTGGTAGAATCAGGACATATTGGCATTACTAATATGTCTCGTCGCCATATAGGAATGGTCGGGGTTCGTTTCGAGGATAACAATGAATTCGGCCCTACTGGAGAACCATTCCAGGGAACGAACATAATTGGAAAGGTGGTAAGAGGAATGGAAAATCTGGAGAAATATAAAGAAGGGGATACGATCTATGTCACCAGAAAATGATAAAGTAACCCGGATGATCATATTAGGACCTAAAGCTCAACTTTCTCAAAGTGAATTGTTGGGAAAACTGCACATGCTAGAACTTCCATTAACCATTAAATCCACCTGTTATGGGGCAGTGATCCACGGAGATGATAAGATAGTGCAGGATGCGATAACCAAAATAAGGGATTTAGATCCATCAAATATTTTCACCAAAGATCGTGGATTTGCACCTGGCGATCCTAGGAGGTGCCGTGCCAAAAGAGGGGCGGCAAGAGAAGGATTCCATCAACTAGAAAAGGAATATGAACTGTTAGAATATGTATGTGATGCCCTGAAAGATCCAAAGAAAGTAAGTTTGGAGGAATCCAAAAAAATTTCACTTGATGAATTTCGAAAAATTGTTCAGGAGTGTGAAAAATGAATATCAATGGATCATCAACCGGAGAAGAAATAGCGCCAATGGCTCTGGCCATTCATAACTTGGTTAACAGACTTCCCATTACCATGCGTACCCTCAAAAATCCTGGTGTCCGCATTGAGGACGGTAAAGTCATTGATTATAAATACACAGGTCCCGTCCTTGAAAAAGTCCTGGAAAGTGGTGAAATGATTCAAGAAATCCCTCAAAAAGGGGAATATGAGGGAACACCGGTAGTAGTTGTTCCAATTACAGAAGAAGGAACAGTAATAGCATCTGTGGGTGTAGTTGATATAACCAAAGGAATTTATAGTGATATAATGGAAATTACTAAAAGACCAGAAGACTTGCCTGATTCCAGGGGTGGCTAAATGAAAGTAGCTGTATTCCCACCTAACTCACTGATACTGGCGGACATGGTTGAAAGAAAGGGACATGAACCTCTAGTTATTCAGAAAGAAATTCGTCAAAAGGTAACTGACCCAGAAATAGACTCCCCACCCTTTAACATCACTGAAGAAGATCCCATCAAGGGGTTAAAGTATGCTGCAATTGAGGTTCCATCAGGCATAAGGGGTAGGATGGCTATTTTTGGACCTATTATTGACGAAGCAGATGCAATCATAATCATGGAGGATGCACCTTACGGTTTTGGATGCATAGGTTGTGCTCGTACTAACGAACTTACCATGTACTTCCTGCGTAAGAAGGGTGTTCCAATACTGGAATTACACTACCCTGAAACAAGAGAAGAAACCATGGAAATGGTTAACAAAATCAACACTTTCTTAGATTCTCTGACAGAATCCTCTAAACCAAATGAGGAGCAAAGGGAGTAAGTAATATGGTTAAAATAGCTCAGATTTCATGTGGAACTGATTACAGTGGTGTGCAGAAAGAGATTGAAAAAGCAGCATCTACTTTTGGTGCTGAAATCACCATACCTGAAGCAGACCTTGATTACATTGACGAAGCTTATCATAAGTTCGGATTTAACGCTGCCTCAAGCAGTGTACGTCTAATGATTGCCAGAGCAATGTCCCTGGTTGAAGGAAAATCAGATGCAGATGCTGTATTCATAGCATCGTGTTTCAGATGTGCCGAGGCAGCACTGGTAAGAAACGAAGTTAGACGATTCATACAACAGAACACCAATTTACCGGTGGTTACTTATTCATTCACAGAACGGACCAAGGCTGACGAGCTTTTCATCAGGATGGAAGCACTATCAACCATTGTAGCACGAAAAAGTTTACTTGCCCGAGAAAAGCAGGAAGGCCTAACTTTGGGGATAGATTCAGGTTCAACCACCACCAAAGTGGCTTTAATGGAAAACGATAAGATCCTCGGGACTGGTTGGGTTCCCACCACTGATGTGATTGCCAGCGCCAATGAAGCAATGGAACAAGCTTTTGAAGGGAACGAGTATAAATTCGACGATGTTGAAGGGGTTGGAGTCACTGGTTACGGTCGAATCACAATAGGTAAACATTTTGATGCCGGTCTTATTCAAGAAGAACTCTCTGTAAATTCTAAAGGTGCAGTTTATCTTGCCGGACACCAGAAAGGAGAAGCCACAGTCCTGGACATTGGTGGTATGGATAACAAGGTCATTACAGTTAACGATGGAATTCCTGACAACTTCACCATGGGCGGGATATGTGCCGGAGCATCTGGAAGATTCTTAGAAATCACCGCAAGGAGATTAGGTGTGGATATAACTGAACTAGGGCCTTTAGCACTTAAAGGAAACTTCCAAAAAGCACTCCTAAACAGTTACTGTATTGTATTCGGAATACAAGACTTGGTCACATCACTGGCTGCAGGGGAAACCAAAGAAGATGTAGCTGCGGCTGCTTGTTATTCAGTAGCAGAACAAGTTTATGAACAACAATTACAGGAAATCGATGTGCGCGAACCACTTATCCAGGTTGGAGGAACCAGTCTGATCGGGGGATTGGTAGAAGCAGTCAGCACTGTCCTGGGTGGAATGGATGTTATTGTACCAGAAAACTCCTCCCATATCGGAGCAGTAGGATCAGCTTTACTGGTCTCAGGTATAGGTGAAAAGAAAGATTTCGGAGCTAAAAAATTATATGGGGATTCAAATGCAAGTCGAATGCCACGATGAAAGTGGACAAAAAGTCTACGACATGATCCTCAGGCAAATACTCCAAGACGTCCAGATTGTCAGAGCTGTGAAAGATGTCAGGATTTTTATAGATCCCCGCCAACCAGTATTCATAATTGCACTCCAGTACCAGAAAACCTCCCCACCAATACTTTTAGAAGACTTCACCGAATACGAATATGACCCTGAAGCTAATGAAACTTTCATACGAATTAAAGACGAAAAATACTTACCTGAACTACTTAAAAAACTCTGGGAAGTAGAGGGGCGGAATAAAATTCATCAACCAAGCCGTTTTGAGGTAATACTAGATGATCCACAGGTAAAACTTGAAGGATTGGTGGTGCATGATCCAGAAGAAGATCTTAAAAAGAAGATCTACGATGCCATCTTCCGCATAATACCAGAGGGATTCCGGGTAGTGGAACACTATTCTCAAGATAATTTAATAGTCTTAACCTGTTCTGATGAATATATTAAGGAAGAGTACTTGGAAAAAACCCGAGAAATAATAAAAGAAATGAAAGAAAATAAAAAAAACAATTACTCCTGAATCTGTAAGATGTAATTTAATCTGTTTAAAAAGGATAAATCTGAAATTACTACGAAATTAGGGAGGAAATTTTAATGAACGAATCTAAATTCGCCCATATTACAAAAGCACACCCTTGTTTTAATGAAAAAATGCATGATAAGGTGGGAAGGGTTCACCTACCCATAGCACCCCGATGTAACATCCAGTGCAACTTTTGCACCCGGGAAATAAACAAATGTGAACAACGCCCCGGAGTCTCTTCCAGAGTCATGACCGTAGCAGAAGCAGTCACCCATGTTGCCAAGGTCATTAAAGAAATGCCCATCAGCGTGGTGGGAGTAGCAGGGCCTGGAGATGCACTGGCCAATCCAGAAACACTGGAATTTTTCCGAATAATTGACAAAAAATTCCCCGACCTCATCAAGTGTATGAGTACTAACGGACTCCTACTGGCAGACATGGCTGAAGAAGTGGCTGAATCTAACGTAAACACCATAACCGTAACTGTGAACGCAGTTGACCCAGAAATTGGTAAAAAAATATATTCTAGAGCAATATATGATGGGAAAGTCTACGAAGGAGAAGAAGCCTTTAAAATAATCTCCCAGAAACAACTGGAAGGAATCGAAAAAGTAGCCAAACTGGGAGTGGTGGTCAAAGTAAACAGTGTCCTGGTCCCAGGTCTCAACGATGAACACATACCCGAAATTGCCAAGGAAGTTAAAAAACGTGGCGCCAATCTAATGAATGTCATACCACTAATACCCTTATATAAAATGAAAGATTATCCAAGACCCGGATGCGAAGAACTTTCCGATGTAAGGGATAAAGTGGAGGAAACCATACCAGTCTTCCGTGCATGCACCCAGTGCCGGGCTGATGCCTACGGAGTTCCTGGAAAAGACGACAAACACTTGGACATGACACCTGCCAGCCATTACTAGCTCACCAAAATCATAGTTAGGGGCACTATTATTTTAAAAAAAGTCCCTAAACCCTTATTTTTTAGTATTTATCACATTATTATTTATTTCTCAATGATAATCAGGATGTGCTTTCGATGATTAAAACCATGTACTGGGAAAACAATTTACTTTACCTTTTAGATCAAACAATTTTACCTTATGAAGAAGAATATTTAGTGTGCGGCACTTATCAAGACGTTATAACTGCGATTAAAACCATGATAGTCCGAGGAGCCCCAGCCATTGGAGTGGCTGCTGCTTTTGGAATGGCACTGGCAAGTCTTGATGGTGAAAACATGGAAAAAGCTGCAACAGAGATGAAAAACGCCCGTCCCACTGCAATTAACCTCTTCTGGGCAGTTGACAGAGTTATGGGTGCTGATGATCCAGTTAATGAGGCTCTTCAAATCTACGAGGAGGATATGGAAACCAACCGGCGCATGGGAAAACACGGAGCCACTGTAATAGGTGACGGGGACACAATTTTAACTCATTGCAACGCTGGAGCGTTAGCTTGTGTTGATTATGGGACAGCTCTTGGAGTTATAAGGGCGGCCAATGATGAAGGTAAGAACATAAATGTGATATGTGATGAAACCCGTCCCGTACTCCAGGGTGCTCGTTTAAGTGTGTGGGAAATGCAAAAAGAAAACATACCAGTAAAATTAATAGTTGACGGAGCTGCTGGCCGTCTGATGCAGGAAGGACAGATAAACAAGGTGATTATTGGGGCAGACCGTGTAGCTAGGGGTGGGATTGCCAATAAAATAGGTTCATTAATGGTTGCCCTGGCAGCCAAACGTTTCAATGTACCCTTTTATGTGGCAGCACCCAAAAGCACCTTTGACCATGAAAACAATATCTACGATACAGAAATTGAAGAAAGAGACCCTGTTGAAGTGTTAAGTTTCGCTGGTTGTCAAGCTGCTCCTTTCGGGACAGAAGTGAGGAATCCATCCTTCGACGTGGTGCCCAGTGATCTGATTACGGGAATCATAACTGAAGACGGAATAGTGGATCCATTCTGAGAAAATTCATTTTTGTCTTATCCTACGAATTTGCATCATGGGATAATTTTTGAAAAAGAATCATAAATGGTAGGCGAATATCCACTCCCACCAGTTTTTGCACTGCTTTAAAGAATTCATCCTTTGATTCTGGTTCTGATGACCAAATTTTTTTGGAAATTCTTTTTTTACCGTGTATAATTTTTAATTGCCATACATCGCCTTTTCCAGGTATCTCTTTGTTGATATCTTCATTGGAAGTGTCCTCTATTTTTTTATAATTTTCTTCCCACTCCCAAATTCCTAAACGATCTAAATCATCCCAGAAACACTTCCATTTATCGTTTTCAGGAATCGATACCAAGGTTAGGTATTCATTTTTTTCTGAAAGATGAGAATCTGCTTCTGAAAAAAAGAAGAACCTCCCATCTACAAATTTAAGTGAGTTATGCCCTCTTGAATTAAGGGAGTACTCTATTTCTAATATTTCCGGTAAGCTGTCACTGGCCATACAATCACTCCTCTACTTTACGATATTCGTGCATCAATTGCCATGTGCCACACTCCAGGACTCCTTGATTTAACTTTTCTCTGGTCTAAAATTTCCACTTTCCGTGGTTTGGCTGTTGACCTAATCATTTTGATAGGTTCACTATAATCACTGCTAAACTGGTAGTAATTAATTATTCCACCAGATTTTAAGTGTTTAATTGCAATGGGAAGAAATTCATGGGCAGTTTCTGGTAGGTTCATAATGATTCGGTCGGCTTGGATGTTAATGCTATCCAAAACATCTTTCACATCCCCTCTAATGGGATAAACTTCACCTTTAAGTTTGTTGTTATTGATATTTTTCTTAAGATAGTTTATTGCGTGGGGGTTGATATCAATTGCATATATCTTGACTTTACGTGTACGGCTGATGTTAATGGCAATTGGCCCTACACCAGTAAACATGTCAATAACTATTTCCCCATCCTTGATTTGATTGGTGATAATTCTCCTTTCTGTTGCCAGGCGGGGACTAAAATAGACTTCCTTAACATTAAGCATTATCTGGGAGTCATATTCTTTGTGGATGGTCACAGGCTGATCTTCTCCTGCCAGGTGTTCCAGTTCACGGGTACGAACAACACCCCTAATTTCACTCTTTTTACGGTAAACAGTTTTTCTTTTAGTGAATTTGAGGGCAGCTTCCCCAATAATATATTTTTCTTCTTCCAACTCATCTGGAATCTCTAATATTACCACATCACCAATAATATCAAATGATTTTTTAAATTCATCCATCTTCTCCGGAGGAATTCGATCCTTCAAGTAATCTTCAATACTCTGAGGCCTTTTTTGCAGTTTTTCAAAGCCAGTTTCTACCAAATTTGAATTTGAAAGGTTTAATTCATTTAAAAGCATAGCATCTGGTTTTTTGTTCAATGGGAGGTAAACATAATCATCAACTCGTTTAATTTTCCATTCATGGTCCAGAATAGATTTCTCCTGTAGAATAAGGCGAATAGAGTTGGCCTGTTTTTTAGGGATTTTTAAACCGATCATTTTAATTGGTCACCTATTTCTTCTCATCGTTATTATAATAGTTTTACTAGCTATCATTTATGTTCACTCTAAAAATAAAATTTTATAAACCCTCCGGCTCATAATTTAGATGTTGAAGGTGAAAGAAATGCTCTGTCTGGTTGGATTAGGACTTTATGATGAAAAGGACATATCAGTTAATGGTCTGGAGGCCATCAAATCTGCTGATGTTGTTTACGCTGAATTTTACACAGCTCGTCTTTTTGGAGGAGATTTAAAATCACTGGAAAATCTTACTGGGGTTACAATTAACATATTATCCCGAGAAGAGGTGGAAGAGGAGAATTTACTGGTTAAACAGGCTAAAGATAAAAAAGTTGTATTTTTAACAGCTGGTGATCCATTGATGGCTACCACTCATTCTGAGATCTTAATTGATGCTAAAAAAAAAGGTATTAAGACAGTCATAATCCATGCATCTTCCATTCTTTCTGCTGCCCCTGGAATTGCCGGGCTCCAGGCCTACAAGTTTGGTAAGGTCACTACTATCCCACGTCCGGAGGAAAACTACTTTCCCCAGTCACCTTATGAAGCTATCTTTCAAAATAATAAGATGGGTTTACACACCCTGGTTCTTTTAGATATTCAGGCCCACCGAAATTATTACATGACTGCCAATGAAGGTCTGGAATATTTAATCCGTGTTGAAGATATAAAAGAAGAAGGATTAATCACTGAAGATTCTCTGGCAGTGGTAATTGCCCGTGCAGGTTCAAAAAAACCACTGGTCAGAGCAGATTGTGTTGGAAAATTGCTGAAAGAAGATTTTGGAGGGCCACTGCACTGTGTGATCATTCCAGGTGACTTGCACTTTTTAGAGGCTGAAGGGCTAGTTATTTTGGGGGGAGCTCCTGAATCAATTCTAGAAGCAGATTAGTTAGATTAATCATTGTAATAGGAATATAACTGTAATTGATAAGAACACTAAATATACTTGATTAATCACTTAGGATGTAAAATGTCTATTAATAACTTAAACAAAGAAGATTTAAAAGTTTCCAAACCCTTCCTCAAATGGGCGGGTGGGAAAAGACAACTACTTTTTGAATTAGAAAAAAGATTACCTAACTTGATACTGGAAAATGGAATTATCGAGACATATGTCGAACCTTTTGTTGGTGGGGGGGCTTTGTTCTTTTATTTGGAGAGTAATTATCAAGTTAAAAAGTCCATTCTTTTAGATGTTAATATGGAACTGATCATGGCTTATCGGGCAATTCAGAACGATTCTAAATATTTAATCTCAATATTGAAGGATATGGAGGACGAACACCTCCAAAAATCTGAAGAAAATAGAAAAAAGAACTATTATAGTAAAAGAGATGATTTCAACACACAAATGCATGAAATAGACTACACGCACTATAGCCGTGAATGGGTTGACCGGGCAGCCCATCTAATTTTTTTAAACAAAACATGTTTCAATGGACTTTTCCGACTCAACAGTAAAGGCGAGTTCAATGTACCTTTTGGCAGATACCAGAACCCCACCATATGTGATGTAGAAAACTTACAGTCTGCACACAATTCCCTTAAAAAAACAGAGCTCTTGTGCACAGATTTCACCAAGTCCCAACAATTCATCCAAAAAGGCACCCTGGTCTACCTTGACCCACCATATAGGCCCCTTAACAACACATCACATTTCACTGGATACTCCCGTGAGGGGTTCAGTGATCAGGACCAGAAAAAATTGGCAGAATTCTATAAAAAAATGGACACCAAAGGCGCACACTTAATTCTAAGCAACAGCGATCCTAAAAATCATGACCAAAAAGACGACTTCTTCGATGAACTATATTATGGATATAACATTCAACGAGTACCTGCTAAACGTAACATAAATTCTAAAACCTCACGAAGAGGAGAAATCCAGGAGTTAATTATACGGAATTACTCCAATTAACCATATTTATAAAAAAAAATAAAGGAGTGAGATAGTTTGAATTGTGCTTCCTGCCCCCATAAAGATTGTTACGATGGGAAAGATTGTTTAGATAGTAAAGATGAAATCACAAAACTTTACACCGAACAAGATATCAATTTATTAAAAACTTCTACAGCCATCGAATCCAGATATTACATGGAAAAAACACGTATAGAAGAGATAATTCTATTTTCTGAGATGATGAATTATGAAAAGATAGGAATGGCATTCTGTTTGGGGCTTGAAGAAGAATCAAGAATAATCCATTCCATATTTAAAAAGCATTTTAAAGTCTATTCTGTGTGCTGTAAAATCTGTGGAATTGATAAATCCGATTTCAACCTTGAAAAAATTCATGAAAATCGTAAAGAGTCCATGTGTAACCCTATTGGCCAGGCATGGTTTCTGAATAAAAAGAAAACTGATTTAAATATAATTATCGGACTTTGTATGGGTCATGATTTGTTATTCACCGAACACTCACAAGCACCAGTAACCACCCTGGTGGTAAAAGACCGAATACTGGCTCATAATCCATTAGGAGCAGTATACTCAAAATACTATCGTGACAAACTTTCAATCTAATTTTCAGGGAAAACTGAATCTTCAAACATCTTTCGAATCTGGTTTTTGTGTAAATTCACATTTTTCAACGTTTTGCAGGGGAATTAGAACGGTTTTTTTTTCAGTTTCTTGAGAAGCGTAGATTATTTCAATTAAACCACGTTTTTCATGGATTTCAATTGACTTAACACCAAATTCTCCTTTACGAAAGTTGTGCACACTTTCATTAATCATGCTCACTTCAATCCTATCGATCATATACAATCACCAGACTTAACTTGAACTCAACACTTATATGTAGTTAATTAAATCTATTAGTGATAATTAGTTCGATTATGAAAAATCTGGGAGCAAAATGTTACTACAATGTCCGCCCACAAATTTCTACATAAATTTATCATATCATCAGATATTCTGGAGGTTATTTAAGGATGAATAATGTCATTATCGAGGTTCAAGACCTTAAAAAGAGTTTTGGAGGGTTTTTGGCAGTTGAAAATCTCAATCTTAAGATTAATCGTGGTGAAGTTTTTGGGTTCCTGGGACCCAACGGTGCCGGAAAAACCACATCAATCAACATGATGGTAGGACTTTTACGCCCCAGCAGTGGTCAAGTATTGATCGATGGCCGGGAAGTTCAAGAAATAGAGAAAGGAACTATTGGAATATGTCCACAAGAATTAGTATTATGGGACTATCTCACCTGTAGGGAAAGTTTAATGCTCATGGGTGACATGTATGAAGTTCCAGGAGCTAAACTAAAAAAAAGGGTTGATAAATTATTGGATGACCTCTTCCTAACTGAAAAGGCCAACACTGTTGTTTCACAACTTTCTGGTGGTATGAAACGTCGATTGAACCTGGCATTAGCATTAATCCATGAACCCGAGATCGTGGTCTTAGACGAACCTTCAGAAGGCCTTGACCCACAATCTCGCAGAGTTTTATGGAATTACATTCGAAGTTTGCGTGATGATGAAGGAAAGACTGTTATTTTGACCACTCACCTCATGGACGAAGCAGACAGATTATCTGATCGTGTTGCCATCATTGACCATGGTAAGTTGCTAAGGCTGGACACACCTTCCAATCTTAAGAAGGAAACTGGTGAGGGTGATGTGGTAGAAATGATAATTTCAGATCCTGGAAAAAATCAGGAATTTATTAATTCAGTAAAAAAACTGGAAGGAATTTATGGTGTGGTAGAAGTAAATTCCCAGATAAACATCAGGGCCAGGGATGCTGTTGGTAAACTCCCCCTTATTATGGATGAATTAAAGCATTTTGGACTTCGAGTAGTTGATCTTTCTGTGCGGCAGAATACATTAGAAGATGTTTTCATTGATTTAACTGGAACTGGGTTGAGGGAGTAAAAATGAAGTTTATTAGCATTGCAAAAAAGGATTTCAAAGAATTAATACGTGATCGTAAAAGCTTGGCAATGATTCTCCTGTTTCCCCTATTTTTCATGTTAGTATTTGGATTTGCCTTTGGAGGAATGGGGCAGAGCAACCAACCCCACAACTTGGCAGTTGTAAATTATGATAAAGGAGCCACCATGCCTATTACTGGAGAAACAGTGAACTTTGGCAACAACTTAACAAAGGTACTGGAGGATTCTAAGTATCAAGACAGTGATGTTCATTTATTTGATGTCAACCTGACCACTGAAAGTGATGCCAACAAAAAACTTGAAGCTAAGGATGTTGATGCAGCTTTGATCATACCGGAAAACTTTTCCCAATCAATGGTAGCCATGATCACCAGTACCATGCAGCAACCATTAACAACTGGGACGGGTACATCAGCATCGTCTTTCAATGCCACCGCAACACTGATTATCAGGGGAGACACTGGATATATCGGTTTCGGCACCAGTCAAGGGATTTTAACTGGTGTTTTGGAGCAGTATAAAGATACGCTGGTCACCCAAACACGCAGTGCCATCACTGGATCATCAGGGGCTGAAACAACACAGTACATTCAAAGCAAGGTGGAAGCCATTTCCGGCACTGGATCCTTCACCACATTTGACTTTCTGGCCCCGGGAATGATGGTATTTGCAATTTTACTTTTAACAACCACTGTGGCCTCCGCTTTAACCAGGGAAGTGGAAAAAGGCACATTGGCCCGACTTAAACTATCTAACATGACATCTTTTGACATATTATTTGGAGGATTATTGCCATGGTCCCTCATTGCTGGAGTACAAGTTGTCATACTCTTAATTGTCGCAGTTCTAATTGGATTCCATTGGCAAGGTGGATTAAATTCACTCATATTTGCCTTATTTGTTGGAATCATTGGAGGCATAGCTTCCATCTCACTGGGAATGATAATAGCTGCCTTCACACGTAATGATAATCAGGCCGGTAATCTGGGAACCCTGATAAGTGTGCCCACCAGTTTCCTTGTAGGTGCATTTTTTCCACTGCCTCAAGTAGTGATTGGACATCTATGGGGACAATCATTCCAAATTTATGACATTTTACCCTGGACCCATGTTCTCTATGCCCTCAGAGCAACCCTAACCTTCGGGGGTGGATGGGATGCCATTGCTTACCATGTGGGATGGGCTGCCCTATTAACTGCTGTGCTCTTTGTGATAGGGGTGGTGTTGTTTTCAAAAAACAGATTAAGGGCTGATAACTAAAACAATGATATTTAAATAAATGAAACGTTGGTGGCAGCTATTACCGAAAAAAAATATGGCCATAAACATCATGGAAAATCTTCCCAAGATATACTGGATGCGAGTAATGTTTTAAGGGCAATAGGGTTAGTTGAAGGTGATAAATTCATTGATGCTGGTTGTGGTGATGGATTCATTTCCATAGCAGCATCCAAAATTGTAAAAAACCGTGGAAAGGTTTATTCGCTGGATGCATATGAACCGGGTCTGGATATTCTCCGAAAAAAGATCAGCCAAAATAGAATTGAAAATATCAAAGTTATACTGGCTGATATGACTGTTGCCATTCCCTTAAATGATGAAATTGCTAATAAATGTGTCATGGTCAATGTACTTCATGGATTTGCCAGTGAAGGAACATTAGGTCCTGTTTTATCCGAGATTAAAAGAATTCTTCAACCGGGAGCTACATTTGCAGTTGTTGAATTTAATAAGTCTGAAGGACCCCCAGGACCACCATACAATATTCGTTTAAGTCCGGAAGACGTGGAAACGATACTTGAAGAATACAAATTCAGTATTGGTGGCACTCAAGAAGTTGGTAAATATCACTATCTGGTGGAGTCTTTTAAAAAATAAATTGGCAAGAAAATAATGGATTAAAAAATTAATTAAAGGTCTACTCTAGTAGAGTTGGGTGTAACTTTCCAAATAATCCCCATGGTCTCTGTCCAAAATTCTCAAAGCAGACATTGCCTCGGGGGAAGAACAGCATCTTTCTTCCACTAAATTACGCAGAGTTCCATTTTTTATATGAGCCCTAACCTCTCTTAAAACAAAATCCAGTGATTTACGGTTGTAATTCTTAATTTCTCCAGGATTTAAGTCATAAATTGGATATTTTTCAAGGTCATAATCATGGTCTGGGGTGGTTAAAATCCCAATATGAGCATAGTAATCAGCACTGGGCTCTCCAAATAAATCGATTCCCATATAAGCCAGGAGTGGTATGAAGCTGAGTTTTGTAAATGGAAAGTAAAGTGCTGAATTGGGGTTCATGGCCTTTCTTAAACTGATAATAATATTTAAAAGATCACGTGGTCTTCTTAATAATTCTTCAGAATTAGCCACCAGAAAAAGGCGGAAACCTAATTTTTCAAGGGAATTTGCACATTCAATCCGCAGATCAGGGTATTTTGAACCTTGAATCACTGCCATCTGGTTACAATCTCCTTTTTTGGCCTTGCCAATAGTGTTAGCAACAGACCATGAGGCCATTTCCAAGGGAACATCATAGGGCATAGGTTCATCTCGAATCATCATTTCTGGATCAAATTTTAGGAGATGGGGTGTGGTATTGTTCATATGCTTTCCCAGTCTGGCAGGTCCATCGTGTAGCTTTATTTCCAACATGTTATAACCATTTGATATTTACTAAATTTTTACTAAAAATTCATAGAAAATACTTATATTATGAAATTTTACTGAAAAGCAGATATTACTTGGACAGTTAAGTTAAAGAGTTTTTTCATACCAAGATCATATAAAATTCACTGTCCCCCTTCCCTAAAATTAGATGAATATAGTATTTATTTAGGGGATATTATTATTTTTTTAAATATTATCATTTTCAATAGCTGACCACAATTTTTTACAACTGTAACCTAAAAGGTTACACTAAGCTATTTTTTAGCAACCTTTATATATGCCAGTAACCAGACCTTCAACTGGAAATCAGATGGTTTTCCAAGAAACCGTAGGATGACCGGGGTGTGAATATCATGAGCTTTTTAAAACGCTTAAAAAACGTATTTAGTGGCGAAAAAGAGCCAGAAAAGAAAGATAAATCAACGAAATCAGAGGAAAGCAAGCCCCCGGTTGAAGAAAAAGAAACGAAAGTACAAGAGAATGCCAAAGAAGTTCAAGAAAAATCCAAGGAAACCAAAAAAGCAGGCACTGAAAAATCTGTTAAAGACAAACCAGAAAAAACAACCAGTACAGAAAAAACTCAATCTAAAGAAGATAAACCACAAAAAACCAAAGATAAAACAGACTCTGAAGAAAAAAAACCGGAAAAGGCTGAAACTAATGAGTCAGTCAAATCAGAAGATAAACCTAAAAAAGAAAGGAGTGAGAGTATGACTTTACTGCAAAAGGATCGAACCATAGTAACTCGTTCAGATGTAGACGAAAATTTCAAACAGGAAATCATGGATGCTGGCGCAGAAACAGTGGCAATATGTTTCCAGTGCGGTACTTGTACTGCTGCCTGTCCATCAGGAAGAAGAACACCATACCGGATAAGGCAATTAGTTAGAAGAGCCGTAATGGGATTAAAAGATGATGTTATTTCTGATGACAGCATATGGATGTGTACCACCTGTTATGAGTGTCAGGAAAGATGCCCACGAGGTATTAAAATTGTGGACATTGTAAAAATCGTACGAAACTACGCTGCCCAGGCAGGTTACATGGGTCAAGCACACAAAATGGTGGGAAGTTTCGTAATCAAAACCGGTCACGGTGTACCAATTAACCCAGCAACTAAAGAACTCAGAAAAAGAGTGGGACTAGACGAACTACCACCAACAACCCACAGCTTCCCAGGAGCCCTAGACGAAGTCCAAGGCATAGTTAAAGCCACTGGATTTGACAACCTAATCGGATACAACTGGGATACAGAAGCAATAGATTAAGGTGATTAATATGGCTGAACAAGAATTTGCATACTTCTTAGGATGCATCATGAACAACCGATACCCTGGTATCGAAAAAGCTACCCGAATACTCTTCGACGCATTAGATGTGGGTCTTAAAGACATGGAAGGAGCATCATGCTGCCCTGCTCCTGGTGTATTTGGTTCATTTGACAGAACCACCTGGGCTTCCATTGCTGCCCGAAACCTCACCATTGCCGAAGAACAGGGAAATGACATTATGACTGAGTGTAACGGATGTTTCGGATCACTATTTGAAACCAACCACATGCTACACGAAGACCCGGAAATGAAAGAAAAGATCAACAAGGTCTTGGCAGAAGTCGACCGAGAATACAAGGGTGAAATAGAAGTCAGACACTTTGCTGAAATCCTATACAACGATGTGGGACTTGAAAAACTCACTGAAAAAATGATCAAACCACTGAACCTCAACGTGGCTGTACACTACGGATGTCACTTCCTGAAACCTAGCTCAGAAATAGGTATCGATGATCCAATACAACCCTCCATACTTGATGAACTGGTAGAAATTACCGGTGCCAAATCAGTACCATACAAAGACAAAATGATGTGCTGTGGTGCAGGTGGAGGATTAAGATCCAGAGATATCGATGTAACCGCTGATTTCACCAAAGAAAAACTCACCAACATGAGAGATGCTGGTGCAGATGCCATAGTCAATGTTTGCCCGTTCTGTCACCTTCAATTTGACGTTGGACAAGTGGAGACAAACGAGAAATTTGGAACTGACTTTGACATACCAGTTTTCCACCTGGCCCAGTTATACGGAATGGCAATGGGTGTCAGCAAAGATGACCTCACAGTGGACGCTCACCAAATCAGCACTGACCCAGCCCTCAAAAAACTGGATGAAATAACTGGCGGAGAATAAACACATTCTCCCCTATAACTTCTTTTTTTTTATCCAAAGTTTTTTATTTTTCAAAATACTAATTTTAATTAAAAGTTACATTATAAGTATTAGGTAATGATTCACAAAAGAGGTGTTTTTTTGTTCGTAGCTAGTTTAGCCGGAGTTTTCAAATTCAAAGAACTACCTGAGAAATACGGTCCTTTTGTACAGTATAAGGCATCTATAGAAAATAAAACAATCAAAAGTGATGATGAAGTTGCAATTTTGGAGATCAAAGGCACAGAAAGTCTTCACGTCCTGTTTTTAGATTCTTACACTGATTTTAAACAAATCGAAGAGGAGCTTAAAACTGCAGACGCCAAGATCAATCACAGTTCCAAACAGGTTCTGGAAGGTTACCTATGAATGAATTACCTGCCGAACAAACCTGGCTGGTTCTGGTGGAATTACTCACCGATCTCAGGAAAAAGGGAGTAAAAATTCCTAAAAAAGTCACCAAAAACATTCAAATGGCCAAAACAGTCATAAACTTCTATAAAGTCGACCCAACAGACCCTGAAAGACAGGTGGAAGTTAAACGAATCAACGAATTTTTAACAACAGCACAAAATTCACTCATGACAATGGCTAACCAGTTCAGTGGAGACTACGCTGATGATTGGATGGAAAAACTACTACAAGCTTCCAGAGGAGAAGAAGTATATCCCCAGAAAAAAACTGATTCCAAATTCGTGATAGGTGCTCCTTCTGGTTTTTCAATGATCAGAGTCAACTTCAAAGCACCACTTTCAGAAGACCGAGTTCAGGAAATAGCTGAGTATCACAATGTTATAATCGAGTTTGTAGAAGATCATGTGATAGCAGTATACGGTGACCAAGAAAACCTTAAAAAAAGTCTCCAGGAACTTTCAACATTCTTTAAAGAACAATTACAAGACACTGATTAATTATAACAAGGCTTACAACTTAATCATAACTTAAAATATAAATTACTACAAAATTCCCTAAAACGGAGTGAATTGATAATGAGAATTCTCGCTGTCAGTGACCTACATGGTGATGCCAAACCCTTAATAACCTACCTCAAAGATAACAAGGTTGACCTAATAATTATAGCCGGTGACATCACTCATTTCGGCCCAGGAGAACTGGCCGAAGACATATTAAATGCATTAAGCACATTCCAAATTCCAGTACTTGCCATACCCGGAAATTGTGATCCAGAATCAGTGTACGCTAATATAGATAATTCCCCCGCCATAAATCTACATGCCAGAAATATGGTGGTTAAGAACATCGGCCTATGTGGATTCGGAGGATCTAATCCAACACCCTTTAACACTCCCCTGGAATTTGAAGAAGTCCAAATATATGATGAAGCCAAAAAAACACTTGAAAGTATTAAAGACGAAAAAATAACTCTTTTCATCACTCACGCACCCCCATATGGTACTAAAACAGACCTATTACCTTCAGGGGAACATGTGGGCAGTACAAGCCTCCGCAAGATAATTGAAGAACTTCAACCCACCCTGAATATTTGTGGCCACATACATGAAGCCAGAGGCATTGATAAAATAGGAAAAACCCTGATCATAAATCCGGGAGAACTTTCCGATGGTTATGCTTGTTTAATTAAAATTTCTGATTCTAAAGATAAAGAAAAAATTGAAACAGGAATTATTAAACTTTAACTAGGAAATTTGGCTTGTGTTATTTAGAGGATAAAAAAATCACCACAGAAAATGTTTTAAATGATGGTGACAAATAATATCTTGATTTTTATGTTTCTACATTCCCCCCTTATTGAGGTGAGATAATTATGATCATGGTTGAAGGAGAAGTAAGTGGTAAAAAATACAGGGAACCATTTTCAAAGGGAGTATTAGCAAGATCTTTAACCCGTGCAGAAATGGATCCCAATAAGGCCTACACATTCTCTTCCCAGATCGAAGCCCAACTCAAAAAGGAGGGTATTACTCTTATTAAACTGGATGATTTAATAACAATTGTCCGCCAAAGGCTCAAAGAAGAAGACAGTGAAATAGCAACCCAATA
This sequence comes from Methanobacterium sp. UBA353, assembly GCA_002496805.1. Classification (GTDB taxonomy): domain Archaea; phylum Methanobacteriota; class Methanobacteria; order Methanobacteriales; family Methanobacteriaceae; genus Methanobacterium. Next base: position 101,330 of record DALO01000029.1, read on the forward strand.
TGGCCTATGGAAAAGGATCAGAAAATGTCAGGACCCTTTAGTAATTCTGGTTGGTGGTTCTTCAGGAACAGGAACCTCTTCCATAGCATTCGAGGTGGCTCACCAACTGGGAATTCGCCATATGATCAGTACGGACATGATACGGGAAGTTATGCGTAAAACATCATCTAAAGAACTTCTACCCACTATTTACGAGTCAAGCTACACTGCTTATCGTTCGCTGCGCATACCACCACCACCCGAACTGGACGAGATATTAATCGGTTTCAGAGACCATGTGGACACAGTTAGCGTGGGTGTGGAGGCAGTAATTGAACGTTCCATCACCGAAGGTATTAGCATAGTCATTGAAGGTGTGCACATTGTTCCGGGATTCATAAGGGAAGACTTGGTTGCCAGAGATAATGTACACATGTTCGTTTTAACATTAGAAGATGAAGACGTTCATAAAGGAAGATTCTACTCAAGATGCCGCCAGCAATGGGCTAGAAGGCCCCTGGAAAGGTATATGAATTATTTTGGAGCTATCAGAAGAACCCACAAATACTTCGAAAGCCAAGCCAACAAGTACCATATTCCAGTTATTGAAAATATAGATATTACAACTACCCTGGAATCCATTATTGAAGAAATAACCAAGACCTATGGAAGTGAAGACAATGTTGAAACTAAAGGTTAAGGATGTGATGAGGCGGGAGATTGTTACTGTAACTCCCACGGAAGATGTTGTGTTTGCCTTTGAAAAACTTATGAAACATAAAATAAGTTCACTACCAATACTGGACGGAGACAAACTGGTAGGAATTGTCACAGCCACTGATTTAGGCCATAACCTCATACTGGACAAATACGAATTAGGAACCACAGTAGGAGAAGTGATGGTTGAACAAGTAGTGCATGTGGCACCTGAAGATGGTCTGATGACTGCCGTACGTAAAATGCATGAATATGGCTCTGATGAAGGGATTATCAATCAATTAGTGGTGTTGGATAACAATAAACTAGTGGGTATTGTTTCTGATGGAGATATAATCAGATCTATCAAAGTTTAAGGGAAAAAATAAAAAATTTTTTTCCAACCTTTTTTTCTATTCTTTAGGAACTATTCTGGGATTGAATGAGTCACATAAATTGGCAAATTTTTTGGGAAACTCCATACTTAGTTTTTCAATGATCTCCTCTTCAATTTCTGGACTTTTTTCCACAGAAACCGAGTAGGAATCTGCACTCAGCACCACCTTCAAAATTTCTTCCCCAATACTGAACTCCATTGGTATCGGTTCACCAGCATCCAAAGTTTCCACCACATCCTTCATCACTTGTTTACTCAGTTTGAGCAATTTTCTCCCATCAGGAGTGTAGGTTTCATTGGGTGTTTCGATTTTTGTTATTCGAAAGGGAGCACAACCCTCAGTCCGGGCGGCTTTCCGGTTTGTCCAGAATATTGCTACCATCACCTTCCTTTCATTGTCCATATCACTTTCAAATTCCAAGGATTTCATAAATTCCCTCCTATCATGTGTTTTTTTTTTAAAAAATTGATTGATTTTTTTTCTTAGATCTTTTTAATTTCCAGACCCATATTTTTCCCTAACTGGTAACATTCATCCATCTGATCACCGTCAGGCACGTAATCCACTTCATAAGTGTTTTGAACGTTGAATCCACATTTTTTCAAGGTTTCGGCGACTTTAACCGCACCTTTACCACTCCACCCCTTAGAACCGAACGTGAGTGCTAAACGTTTCATACCAGTGCGTTGGAAGCTTAAACCTTCCAAATAGTATAAAAGATCCCCAACACTGGGATATGGTCCGTTGAATATCGTTGGAACTCCCACCAGCAAGGCTTTACTATCTAAGATGTCATTGACCATCTCGCTACGTTCATCATCATGCAGGAAGTACATAGCCACATCCACACCTTCACTCATAATCCCCTCAGCCAGGGCATGAGCCATCATACGGGTGGAATAATGCATAGTGTCATAGATAATGGTTGCTTTATCTTTACATTGTCCAGTGGCCCATTCACTGTAAGCAGTGATGATCTTCGATGGATCAGTCCAGATCTGACCATGAGAAGGTGCGATCATCTTAATTTTAGGGAGTAAACCCAGCTTTTCAACCTCTTCCAACTTTTTCAGAACTAACATCGATGCAGGGGTTACCAAGTTAGCATAGAATTTCTGAGCAGCGTTCATTAACACATGTTCCGGGATTTCATGGTCATAACGTGCCTTGAAGCAGAGGTGTTGGCCAAAAGCATCATTGGAAAAAAGTATACCCTCATCTGCCAGGAAGGTGAACATACTATCTGGCCAGTGAAGCATTTTAGCATCTAAAAAGGCCAGAGTACGACCACCCATTTTTAGAGAGTCACCAGTTTTAACTGGACGGAAATCTGCATCAGCCAATCCAGGATAATGTTGTTTTAAACCATTTATCGCCACCTGGCTGCAGTAGATGGGAGCATCAGGGAAGCGTTTGTGAATTTCAGAAAGAGCACCGCTATGGTCACGTTCAATATGGTTCTGGATGATGACATCAATTTTCAAATCTATTCCCTCTTTCTGGAAAGCATCTTCAATCCTTCCCCATAATTGTCCAGAAGAACCAGGATAAGTGTTATCAATCAGGGCTACTTCATCATCCCCAAACACTAAAAAAGCATTGTAAGTTGTTCCTTTTAGAGTGTAACCATGATAACTGCGAATATCCCAGTCCATCACTCCAATCCAGTACACACCTTCACCAATCTTAACCGCATCTGCCTTCATTAAAATACCTCCAGATCTTAAAAATCTCATTTAATATTTAATCCAGGTCACATTTATTTTTTTTCACGAACTGTTCGATCATAATGCACATTTAATAAAAATAATCCCCGGTCATCTTTTTTTTTAAAAACAAAGAAAATATTCAGGAAAACTAATCAAAACAATACAAAATCATCACTTAAAATAATAAACATCCCTGTTTTTAGCAATTTTTTTGAGGGGGAGATAAAACTGATTTAGGATTAAACTCAAAAAAAAATGTCTAACTTCATCCATGGATCAACCCACACATACCACTATTCTACATACACCCTACCTTCAAATACATAAACATAGGCTGGATATGGGGTTTACGATCAAAAATCACAACCTTAAAATACCATCAACACCAACAATAATTGGGCTAGACTGGAGGGTCAGGGGTCCTCTGTAAGCGCACATCCCCTATATGGTGCAGTCGAAGTTCAAGGGGCGGCAGTTTGAATGGTTACTGGCCCAGGATCTCAGCGTAGAAACCTCGTCCTGCAGGATCAGTGGTGGCCGGGTTCTGGCTGGAGGGCCAGAGTAAACTGTCTTAACCAGGGGAACGGGTCAGGTCTGGAAAGAAGCAGCTCTACCTTGGACAGCTGATGCTTGTGGAACAACGGGGCGGAGCCGGGTTTTTGGACAACCAGCAACCAGGATACCTGTCCACCTTTGAACACGCCCACTTTAAAATGACTCTAGTCAAAAAATATAATCCGGTACAAAACTATTTAAAAAAAATCAGTTATTAAAAGATTATAAATAATCCACGAGTTTAAATAGTAGATTAGACAATGTTTTGATCACCACTTTTTTTCCAAAAGTGATGGATAATAAAAACGCATTTGCAGGGGTGGCCCAGCCCGGTACGGCGTGGGACTGCTAATCCCATGATCCTTTGGATCTCGCGGGTTCAAATCCCGTCCCCTGCGCTTACACTAACTGTTTATTTTTATATTTGCCCAAGAACCATATCTACAAATTCAACAGGCATAGATGAGCTTTCAGATATCTCTTCTACAGAAAGTCCCTGTGCAGCGAACCTTCTTACCACAAATTCAAGTGGCTCAGCAACTTCAACAATATATCCATCAGGATCAAAAAAACGCATCACCTTCTGTCCCCAGGGTTGTTCACGGATTTTATGAAGGAATTTGTAATTTAAAGATTCTAACGTTCTTTCTATTTCCTCTAAATCTTCACATTCAAAGTACAATTCCATGAAATGTTTTTCAAAATCTGTCTGGATAGGTGAAGTTTCACCTAAAAGCTCCTGGTAGTGTTGGACATCATGAATAGCAAAACCAGCTTTAAATGACACATTGGCACCATGGTCGAGTTCTACTTCCTGCTTCATGATTTCTTCATAGAATTTTCGGGATTCATCAATATCTTTCACAGTAATTAAGGGAGCTATATATTTAATTTTCATAGTTACCACCTTCAAATGGTTCGCATATTCATTTCAATTGTTTATCAATGATCATTTTTTTCATGGCATTTCCAAGTCTTCGCATACCTTCTATGATGTCTTCCTCACAGCAGTTAGAGAAATTCAACCGCATGGTATTTACTTCAGGTTTTTCAGTGTAAAACGCCTCACCAGGGACAAAAGCAACCTTTTCATCCATCGCATATTCAGTTAACTCCAGTGATGACATGCCTTCAGGCAGGGTGATCCACAGAAACATCCCTCCTTCTGGTTCGGTGTGTTTAATTTGGCTGGGCAGGAAATCTGCAATAGATTCAACCATTTGGTCTCGCTGCGACTTATACAGTCTTCTTATGTTCTGGATATGCTCATCAACATTGTTATCCCTAAGGTACTGGTAGACCACTCTCTGAGTGAAATAATTTGAGTGTAAGTCTGAAGCTTGTTTAACAGTAATCAGTTTATCCATAACCTCAGGAGGGGCCACAATCCAACCCATCCTCATTCCCGGGGAAACAATCTTTGAAAAAGTACCAAAAAGTACAGAATCAGGTAGTAGGGATTTGATGGGAAGCATGTCATCACCCATGAATCTTATATCCCCATAGGGATTGTCCTCAACCAGAATGGTGTTATGTTCTTTAAGGATCTCTGCAACTTCTTCCCGTATTTTACGAGAATAAGTTATCCCAGTGGGGTTTTGAAAGCTGGTGACAGCGTAGAAGAGTTTAAGATCTTCAGTACGTAGTAATTTTCCCAGGATATCAGTGTCAACCCCATCCTCCTGAAGAGGCACTGAATGAAATTTAGGTTCGAACAATCCAAAGGCCTGAATTGCCGCTAGATAAGTTGGTCTTTCCATAACCACCCCATCATCCCGATCTAGGAAGACCTTCCCCACCAAGTCCAAGCACTGCTGGGATCCATTGGTTATCAGGATATCATCACTATCCACATTCAAACCCTGAGCACTGTATCTTTGGGCTATGAAATTCCTTAAAGGAGCATAACCTTCAGTTGTACTGTACTGAAGAACCTGCTTGCCTTCATCATCCAATATTTTGGAAGTGGCCTTTTTCACCTCGTGAACTGGGAATGATAAGGGGTTGGGAAGTCCACCAGCAAAGGAAATAACATCAGGATCTTCAGTGACTTTCAGGATTTCTCTGACAAATGATCTCGGTATTTTATCTATACGACGGGCAAATGGGTAATTCATAAAAATTCCTCAAAATTATAAACTGTTTTTAAATTTATCTAACTATTTTTTACTACCATAGCTCTGCACATGTTTCCATGCATCATGATATTGTTCAAACCCGTCCTTACAGGTATAAATTGATGTATCTTTTCGATTGAACACTTCACGGTCTTTGCCCACTGGACAAACTTTGATGCAGATGCCGCAGGGGGAATTATACTGTTTTCTAAGTTTTTTGCTACGTTTAGCACATTTAATCTTGTTTATGGGTGGTGGGGTGCTGTTTTCAGGTGGATACTTTGATTCTATGGCTTTCACAGGACATTGATCTGCACAGGAAAGGCAACGAGTACATAAATCCTCACCAGAAATAGGGTCTCTTTTGATTTTGGCAGTGGTAAATATGGATGTAAAACGCACCCTTGGCCCAAATTCAGGGGTTAGAAGAACATTGTTTAATCCAAAAGAACCTAAACCCGCCAGAAACGCGGCATGTTTATGGGAGAAAAAGGCTAATGGCCTTTTAAGCAGGATGTCAATATCTCCATAACCATCTCTTGGCAGGTAAATTGAGGGATAACCCTTTAAGGTCAGATAATTGGCAATTTCGTAGGCTTTCTCATCCAAAAGATTATTCACTGTTTGGTAAAGTTCATGATAATATATTGAAGGAGCAGTTTCAACTATGGGGAGTGGCACTGGCAATCCAATCACTATAACCGTTCTAACTTCTGGATAGATTGATTGTGGCCAGAATTCCCGGGGTATCCAGTTGGAGAAATGTTGTGGTAATGTACTAGGGGGTTGTTCCCACCTTTCTTTAGGTGCAAAACCCACCATTGGCAATCCTAGTTTGTTACATTTATCCTTGATTTCTTCCTTAAGACTGGAGGCAGTTTCTGTTTTCATATTTTTTTTAAAAAATTCATTTTTTTCCCTAAATGTGCATCCATTTCATCAGTGACGATTGAAGGTATTGTGCGGAGGATGCATAAAATTATGGAATTCTAGAGTTGTATTCTGATTTCTGTATATCCTTTTAACCATTTGAGTACTTCGAACCACACTACACTGAGGGTGCCGGCTACAATGCACAGTATGATATCACCAGTACTCAAGGGGCAGAACCTGAAAAGTTGCTGTAATGGTGCAAAATAGATCACCAGTCCCAAAAATACCAGTGCACCAGTTAAAACCCACCAAAGTGCCTTGTTAGGGGTTTTGATCGTCTGGAATATGGTGTTGGACCAGGAACGATTGGTTAAAATTAAGGATAAATTAGCAATGATCATGGTGGTGAAGCTAACAGTCCGGGCCAGATCATCTCCCCTACCCATAGTGATGAGATAAACTGCTAAAACCATGAAAAAAACAATTATTCCCTGTAAAATGCCCATTCCAACAGTTCCCTTGTTAAACAGTGCTTCATCTGGATTCCGGGGAGGTCGGTTCATAATATTTTTTTCAGCAGGTTCAGCTTCAAATACCACAGTACAGGAGGGGTCGATGATAAGTTCCATGAACACGATTTGCACTGGGAAAAGAACCAGGGGCCATTGGAATAACACTGGGAAAAAGGACATTCCAATAATGGGAATATGTACCGCAAAGATATAGGCGCTGGCCTTTTTCAGGTTATCATATATTCGTCGACCCATCTTCACCGCAGATACAATTGATGAAAAATCATCCTCCAACAAAACCAGTGATGATGATTCCCTGGCCACATCAGTACCCCTACCACCCATACTTATACCGATCTGGGCTGATTTAAGGGCGGGAGCATCGTTAACCCCATCTCCAGTCATGGAAACAATCTCTCCATTAGATTTAAGAGCCTCAACCAAACGCAACTTCATCTCCGGCACCATACGAGCAAAGATGTTAACACTCTTAACCTTTTCTTTAAGGGTTAAATCATCCATTTCTTCCAATTCAGCACCAGTTATAACTTTTTCTGGTTCTTTGAGTCCTATTTTTCCTGCTATATTTTTGGCTGTGCCCGGATAATCTCCAGTGATCATCACCACCCTGATCCCTGCCTGGTAACATTCCGCAACTGATTGTGGAACTTCTCCACGAACCGGATCCTGAAATCCAACCAGCCCTAAAAACTGGAAATTAAAGTCATGCTGTCTTCCAGGAAGACCTGTTTTTTTAAAGCAAGCTCTGGCCACTCCAATAATTCTTAAACCTTCACTGGCCATTGAAGAGATATTATGGGCTAACTGATTTAGTTCATCCTGACTCATATGGCAAAGATCTGCAACAGCCTCAGGTGCACCTTTTGCAGCTATTATATAGTGTTCATCCTTTGTAGATTGCCACACATGAGACATGGCCAATAGTTCCTGGGAAAGCGGGTACTCGTGCACCAAGTCCCAGTTTTCATGCAGATGTTCTGTTTTCTTAAGGGTTTTATCACCTAAATCCTTAAGGGATTTCTCCATGGGATCAAAAGGATCTCTTTGACTGGCCAGGATACCAAATTCAATGAGTTCATGGAATTTTCCAGGTAAATAATCGGTTTTCTCATGATCTATATCAAAAAAATCATCCCCACTCATTATCATGGCCACTGACATTTTGTTAAGGGTTAAAGTTCCAGTTTTATCCACACAAAGCACAGTAGTTGATCCTAATGCTTGTATGGCATGAGAACGTCTGGTTAGAATGTTTTTCTGAGATATTCTCCAAGCACCCAGTGCCAGGAAGATGGTTAACACCACTGGGAACTCTTCAGGGAGGATGGCCATGGCCAGGGTTATACCTGCCAGAAAACCATTAATCCAGTCCATACGGGTCAATCCATAGATCACAACTACCGCAGCACACAGTACAACACCTATCAGTGCAAAATCGCGTACTAATGTCCGGATTTCCTTTTGCAGTGATGTGTCCTCTGTTTCCAGAGTTTGGAGTCGTTTTCCAATACGGCCCATTTCAGTGTTAAGGCCAGTGTGGACTACTTGAGCCACACCATGTCCCTGCACCACCAGCGTTCCAGAGAACACTGAGGGCAGACCATCACCACCCGGAGGATGCATATCCATAACCCCTCCACATGGTATTTTACGCACTGGAACTGGCTCCCCAGTTAGTAGGGATTCATTGATGAAAAGGTTGCTGCAAGAAATTATGATTGCGTCTGCTGGAACACGGTCACCTTCTTTGAGCATTATAACGTCATCAGTAACTACTTCCCTGCCTGCAATTCGCTTTTGCTTCCCATTTCGTATAACCAGGGCCCGGGGACTGGATAAGTCACGCAGAGCTTCCAGGGTGTTTTCTGTTTTTCGTTCCTGGTAGAAGGTGATCCCCATGATAACAAAAACAAAACCCAGAAGCATCAATGCTTCCTGAAGATCCCCTAAAAACAAGTAAATAGTGCCGCAAGCTATTAAAAGGAGGAACATGGGTTCACGGATGACTTCCAGAGCAATGGTAAAAAATGATCTCTTATCAGCTGAGGGAAGTTCATTGTATCCTTCTTTTTTAATTTTTAATGAAACCTCTTTTTGGGAAAGTCCTCTGGTGGTTTCCAGATCAAATTCATCTGCCAAAAAACATTACCTCCTACCCGGCGAAAAATTATTCATCATCACGTTTATTTACATATTAAAAGGAGAAAATATATCTTTTTCCCATTAATAAAAGTGTTAAAATACCCTAATTAACGAAATAGAATGTTAAGATCATCTAATTTTTGGGTTGGCCTTATTGTTGAATACCAAAAAGATAATGTAAGGATTGGATTGTAAATGTTTCAATGGTTGTTGTTGGTAGAAATTTTAATTAGTTCTATAAATCCACAGATTCCAGGCGATCCATAGCTTCTTCTAGATCTGGGTAGGATGCAGCATAAGAAATCCTGAAATGTCCTTCCCCATACTTACCAAAGGAATTTCCAGGAACCAGCACAACATCTTTTTTAAGGGCTTCTTGAACCAGTTTTTCCGGATTTTCAATGGAGGGGAAGACATAAAATGCTCCCTGCGGCTGGTTGCACTTTATTCCAATCTCGCGAAGTCTTTCTAATACCAGATTTCTTCTTCTTTCAAATTCACCAACCATTTCTTTTACCTTTTTCTGGGGGCCTTCAAGGGCTGCTAGAGCTGCTTTCTGGGAGAGGGATGTGGCACAAGTAACCGTGTACTGGTGTACTTTTAAGATTTCTTCAGTTAATTCAGGAGGTGCAGCCAGATATCCGATCCGAAAACCAGTCATGGCATAAGTCTTGGAGAATCCATTAATTGTTATAACGTTATCGGAGTAACGAGCCGGACTGTAATGCTTCTTTCCATAAATGATTTTTTCATATATCTCATCGGAGATAAGAATAAGGTCATGATCATCAGCAATATCAGCTAAACCCTTAACATCATCCTTTTTTAGGACACCACCAGTGGGGTTGCCAGGTGAATTCATTATAATGGCTTTAGTATGGGGAGTTATCAGTTCAAGCACGTCTTCTGGTATCATCCGGAAATCGTTGTCATCTTGAAGATGGACTGGGACTGATTTTCCTCCAGATATTTTAACACAAGCATCATAAGCTACAAAACCAGGATCAGGAATGATTACTTCATCTTTTTCATCTATTAATGCATTGGTACTGGAATATAATGCACCACTGGCACCAGCAGTAACAATTATTGATTCAGGATATGTTTCGATGTGGTTTTCATTTTTCAATTTATGGGATATGGCTTCACGTAGTTCCATAATTCCCATGTTTCCAGTGTAATGAGTGAAACCTTCATCAAGGGCTTCTTTAACTGCTTCACGGATATGTGGTGGGGTGTTAAAGTCTGGTTCACCCAGTGCCAGGTTTATGGAGTTTTCTCCCACCATATCAAACATCTTTCGAATTCCGGATAAATCAATGGACTCTACTCGTTTAGCTGGTTTCATGATACATCACTAAACTTTTTATATGTTAATTGAATATTTTAAATTAGTATGTTATTGTTTATTGCAAATTGGATGTTTATATGTGGGAAAATAACTTGTTAATCGAGAAGATTAAAGAAGAGAAGAATTTAATTCTTGTTTTATTATTATACTCACTTTTTTCAATTATTCTGTTTTCCCATTACAAATATGTAATCAATTCTGATGGAATAGCCTACATTAGCATTGCAAAATATTATTTTGATGGCCATATATCATATGCTATCAATGGTTACTGGAGTCCTTTATATTCCTGGATTCTCTTGCCTTTCCTAGTTTTATGGTCTGGTAATTTAGGCAATATTATGGTTATGAAGATAATGGGGGTTATTATTGGTTTATTTACTTTAACAGCGATCAATTCTATTTTAAATAATTTAAATATTGATATTGGCCAAAAAACTATATTATTACTGAGTTTGATTCCATTCGTGCTATATTTTTCATTAAGATTTACCACTCCTGATTTATTGGTTACATGTATCTTGTTATATTATTTCAATTGTTTGATTGACAAGAAGTATAGAAAATTAACATCTTTAGGGCTGATTACTGGTATTTTGGGGGCAATAGCGTTTTTAGCAAAAAGTTATTGTTTTTATTTTTTCATTGTACATTTTATTTTAACCAGTCTTTTTTTCATGAAGAATTTTCCTGAAGACCGGTCTGTTATTAAAAAAAATTTTTTATTAGGTTTGTCTATTTTTTTAGTTATTAGTGGTGTTTGGGTCGGTATCATAAGTGAAAAATATGGGGTAATTACTGTGGGGACGGCTGGATCTTATAATCATGCAATTGTGGGTCCTAATTCCAATGGTCACTTAACTCGTTATCAGATTTTAACACCACCTCATGAATTTGCAGTTAGTTCCTGGGAGGATCCAAGTTATTTTGAAGTTAATAAATGGAATCCATTAGAATCAAAACAGGCGTTAAATCATCAGATAACGATTATTTTAGGTAATATTTGGATAATACTATTTTTTTCAATTTCAAATAATTTTATAACATTTTTTGCATTTATATTGGCATTATATTTATTTTTAAAATCAAGCAAAAAATCGATAAAAAATAATATAATTCTATTTATTGGAACAATGATCATTTATACTGGGGGATATACTTTCATTGTAATAGAAGAAAGATATTTATCGTTTTTTTTATTGTTATCATTCTTACTTGCATTTTATTCGTTAAGCATGCTTTTTAAAGAAAATTTAATTAAATATAATTATTTTAAATTTGTTTCAATTTTTTTAGGATTATTATTATTTTTATATCCTATATTGCCGATGAGCAATTTACCTATAGACGGATATTCGGAGGTCTATGACAATAGTCTGGAATTAAAATTAAAGGGAGTAATGGGTAATATGGCTTCTAATGGCCAATGTGATGTTATGTTGTATTATTGTTATTATTTAGATAGTAAATATTATGGTGTTGCCAAAAATCAGTCTAATATTGAATTAAAAGAGAATTTAATCTCCAATAAAATCGATTACTATTTTATTTGGGGAGATCCATCTTCCAATCTTGATTTAGGTGAAATCGTATACCAAAATAGAGATTTTAGAGTATTAAGGGTGAGTAAAAGTTAATCTCATGTTTGATTAGTTACAGGCACCACAATCATAACAACCAAAAGCTTCACACCATGGTGTTAAATCACCTTTTAATGCCTTTTTGTATTCATTTTTTAAAAATTCATCATTTATCCCAACATCTATATCCTTCCATGGGAGTTGGCTTTTTAACTTCCAGTGGACGTTTACTTTTTTCCATTCTCCAATGGGAACTTTTTCATTGGAAGTTTTTTCAATGATACTAGCTAAATTGGAATTTCCCATTGATAATATGTACTGGATTAATGATTTGTTGGGATTTTCAACCTTGAAGTGCCAGTTTTTCAAGTTCTTTTTAAGGTAATTTGTTTTTACCTTCACATCTTCAAGGTCAAATTCAGCCCATTGGAATGGAGTATGAGGTTTTGGTATGAATGGGTTAACACTTATCCTGAGTGAATCAGGGTGGGGTGCCATATTTTGAAGATCCCTTATCAGATTTACCATATCTTCAATATCATCATGTGTTTCTGTGGGCAGTCCTATCAGGAAATATAGTTTAACGTTGAGGTTCATTTTAAAGGCAGTTTCCATTTTGGCTATAATATCATTATCATTGATTGGTTTGTTGGCCACTTTTCGCAGTTTCCAAGTGGATTCTGGGGCGATGGTAATTGTCCTAAGACCACTTTCTTTCAAACTTTCCAAAAGATTCTTGGAAATTGATTCAACCCGCAAAGAGGGAGTGGTAACTTGAAAACCATTTTCCAGAAGTTCATGACATAACTCTTCTATCTGGGAGTAATCAGACACAGCTGCACCGATAAGGGCGATTTTATCCAGACCAGTTAATTCTCTCCCTTTTTCTGCAGTCCAAATGAGAGTTTTAATATCAACTTCTCTCCGGGGACGGTAAATACAGCCTGCCATGCAGAAACGGCATCCTCGGGCACATCCCCTGGAAACTTCCAGGAGAAAAGACTTTCCAAAGGCAGGAATCAGTTCTTTATTGTCTGTTTCCGGGAATACTTGCCGAACAGGCCTCCAAGCATCATCCATATCTTCCACTTTAACCAGCCTAACTTTGCCTTGTACCATATCCGGAATAAAAACACCTTCCAAACCACTAAAAGCCCCTATTTCCTGGCGAGGGTTATTCAGTTGACGTAGTATATCCAGAAATTCTGGAAGAATAGCTTCTGCTTCTCCAATAATAAATAAATCTATAAAGGAACTCATGGGCAAAGGATTTGAACTTGCACAGGGACCACCAGCTATTACAAGGGGATCATCAGGGCTTCGATCTTCTTTTCTAGGATTCAAACCACCCTCACGCATCATCTCCAGAACATGAGGATAATCCTGCTCATACTGGAGTGAAAAGCCCACCACATCAAAATCTTTAAGTGGTGAACCAGTTTCAAGGCTCCTACCGTAAGGGTAAACCACCCGTTCACAGTAAACATCTTCCTGATGATTTAAAAAATCGTAGATAATGTGAAACCCCAATGAAGACATGGCGCTACGGTAAAAATTAGGATAACATGAAGCAAAACGCACATCTGCCTTAAGAGGATCTTTAACCATGACATTGTGTTCTAGGAACATAATCTTATTATCTCTCACACCAATATAATCAAGATACCTATAACATCTAATTAACCCATAAAATAAATCGAATATCTAATCAGCAAACCAGTAAAAATAATAATGGTTTTTTTCAATCAAATAATTTTAGGAAAAATTGTATGTCTACCAAAAAATACGGCAAAGTGGCAGTGGGAGGGACTTTTGACAAGTTCCATGAGGGCCACCGCTTGTTAATAGAAAAAGCATTCCAGATAGGGGAAAATGTATTAATAGGAGTGACTTCCGATGAATTTGGTGGATTGAAAGGCGAAATTGAGCCATGTGATGTGCGGATGTCCAATTTAAATTTACTCCTAAAAGATAGATCAAACTACTACTTGGCCCGTTTGGAGGAACACTACGGTCCAACAGTGGATGATCCAACTATAGATGCCATTGTTGTGAGCCCGGAAACAGAACCCACAGCCCAGAAAATTAATCAAATACGTCACAATAAAGGAATGAAGTCTCTTGAGATTATAACAATAGGCATGGTTCTGGCTCAAGACGGCAAACCAATATCTTCCTCTAGAATACGCCGAGGAGAAATAGACCCCAATGGAAAAATCATCAAAGAACCAAAAAAGTAATAATAACTTTTTTAATCAACATGAGGCTTTTAAATGAAAGTGGTTGTTGGATCCCAAAACCCAGTAAAAATCAAGGCAACTGGAAACGTGTTAAAACAAATATACTCCGAACTAGAAGTCCAAGCAAAGCATGCAGACTCAGAAGTCCCGGATCAGCCAATTGGTCTGGAAATAACAATTAATGGCGCCATTAACCGGGCTAAAAATGTATATGCGAAAGAATTCGATCTTTCAGTGGGTATCGAGTCTGGTTTACTGGAAACACCCCACAGCATAACAGGATACCTAGACTTACAATGGTGTGCCATCTATGATGGTGAAAAAACCACCCTTGGTGTCAGTGCCGGGTTTGAATACCCGCCTTTGGTGATAGAAAAGGTCTTAAAAGGTATGGAAGTGGGTGATGTTATGGATCAGGTAACTGGCGTTGACAATTTAGGCGAAAAAAAAGGAGCAGTGAGTCACCTTAGCAAAGGATTGCTAGATCGGACAGGTAACACTGAACAATGTGTTTTAATGGCCATGATACCGCGAATGAATCAAAAATTATATTTTAAAAAATAATTCAACATCATTGGACAAATTGACGTGCAGTAATGATAAAATATTTTTAATGGAGTTCTTTAATGATTAAATCCGAAAATAAGCATAATTCCTGGGTTTTTTTAATCATCTTAGTATTAATTGTGGGTTTGATTATATATTATCGTCTTAAAATGCACTTGTATTTGTGGCCAGCGTATGACACTTATGATTTACTTGCCAACGCTGCACTATTTGCAGGTAAGGGGATAGGATATTCAGATCTATTAAGACCCCCTTTACTTCCCTTTTTAACTTCCATCTATTTCATGTTTGATGGATTGAGTATTACGCCCATATTAGTTGTTGACGGATTTTTATGCATATTCGGATCTATTGGCTTATATTTGTTCTTAAAAGAACGTTTCAATCCATTAATCAGTTTTGTTGGGAGCCTTTTATATATCACATCTCCCTTAATTCTTGTAAACGCTGCTGCTGGTTATAATGACATTCCCAGTGTCTCTCTCGGTATTTGGGCTCTGTATTTAACCTATTTGGGCGTTAAGAGGAATTCTAAATTTTTTTACTTGGCATTTCCAATGGCTATGCTTGCTTTTTTAACCAAGTACAACATGGCTCTGTTAATATTTCCAATGTTATTGTATATTTTTATGAGTTGGAAGGAGATAAAAAAACCTAAAACCATTTTGAGCGGAATGTTTTTAGGAGCACTCTTATTAGTTCCGGTGTTGCTTTTTTTAAACATGAAATTAGGCAATCCTCTATATCCCTTCATGAGCTTCTTCGGAACATCAGGCGGATCAAGCGCTTCATCACTCCATTTTGCATATAATCCTGATTTATTATATTATCTCAAGCGTATGCCGGTTTATTTAGGAAATACTGCTTTATTAATAGTATTTTCAACTTTATTTGGTTTATTAGTTTACATTTACCAAAAAATGGATAAAATTAGGCTTTTTAATTGGAAACAAATAAAAAAAGATGGAAATAAAACCAGTTTAATAGTCTTTTTGGCTATTTTAACAGTTTTATTATTCACTTTTGGAAAGGTACATTACATTGTTAGTGAAATATTTCTTTTTGCCCTAATTTATCTCATCTTTAAGATTTCTTCTAGATTGGGATGGGATTGTAAGATGGATCTGCTCTTCTTATCGTGGTTTGCAACATTCTTCGTATTTCATAGTGCCTATGTGACCAAGGATCACCGATACTTCATCTTTATGATAGCACCAGTCACCTATTTCCTAGTTCGTGGA
This sequence comes from Methanobacterium sp. UBA353, assembly GCA_002496805.1. Taxonomy (GTDB): domain Archaea; phylum Methanobacteriota; class Methanobacteria; order Methanobacteriales; family Methanobacteriaceae; genus Methanobacterium. The sequence goes on from DALO01000029.1 coordinate 117,311, forward strand.
TTAAGTTTTACAATTGAAACATTACGATTTGATTTCAAAAATAAAAATATAAGTTTATACGCTTTTTCAGCATTTTTATTAATCCTGATGACTTTATTCACTTTTTCGCAATTTGAAATCATTGAAAAGGCGAATATGGGCAACAAATTATTCAATGACGAAGTTTATGATGCCTGCAACTGGTTAAAAAAATATGATCCGAACTATCGATCTAAAGTGGTATATGCTGATTATTGGGCTATGTTTTCATGGCACTTAAAGATGGATGTGGGGAAAATGCCATTATTCCGGAATAATCAGAGGATATTATTAGGTGCTGAAGACAAAAATATCACTGAAGAGGATAAAAAAGCTTATGATAGGGAATTAAATAGAACAAATCCTGATTACTATTTTTTCACATGGGGGAAAATAAATTTCACTAACTATAAACCTATCAAGATTTTTGGAGAAGTAACCGTTTATGAAAGGATAGAGTGAAAATAGATTTTAAGATGTTATTTAAACAATAGATGTTAAAAACTCTCTGATCTGAAATAGATAAGTTTCCAGTAAGATTATATTTTAATGTTAGGTGGATAATCAAGAAATTTAATGAATTTCACATATTTATTTGTGGTAAAAAATAATACCTTACGGTATTTTTTTTGAAATATTGAATCTCTAAACATATTTCTATGAAGGGTTACACAGTATAATAATTTTAGCACCTATTTAACTAAAATTAAATATTAATGATAAAATGAGTTCTGCAAAAAAAATAGCAAAGAATACCAGCATATACTTCCTGGCGAATTTATTATCTTTTGTTATAACATTTTTTACTACAATTTACACTGCTCGTTATCTCGGTGCAAATGGATATGGAATTTTATCTTTAGCGTTAGCCTTTTCAGGAATTTTTGCTTTAATATCAGATTTAGGTATAAGTACTCTGACAACTAGAGAACTAGCAAAAAATAAATCATTAACTGATAAGTTTGTGGGGAATACATTAGTTATAAAAATTATGTTAGCTATTATTGCTATAGCAATAATATTTATAATTGCAAACTTAGGTAATTATTCCTCCGAAGCAATGATGACCATTTATATTATTTCTTTATCTATTATAGTGGGAGTTTTTCCTGGAATTTTTTCTTCAGTTTTTCAGGCTTATGAAAAAATGGAATATCCATCGGTAAACATTATTTTGGTTGCCACATCCATACTAATGGGAACTTTATTTTTGATATGGAAAGGGTCAGGAGTCATCGAATTCGCGTTTCTTAACCTAGGAGTGGGTTTAATTGTATTAATTTATAGTTTTTTTGTGTACAGTTGGAAAATTTCAATACCCAAAATTGAATTTGATGCCTCTTTTTTGAAAAGAATAATAAAAGAATCACTTCCATTTGGTCTGATAAGCTTAAGTGGTATGATATATACTTATCTCGACTCAATAATATTGTCTTTATTAAAACCCATAGAAGTTGTAGGATGGTACAGTGCCGCTTATCGGATTATGTTAGTTTTATTATTTATACCTGGAGCAATTAATGTGGCAGTTTTCCCGGTAATGTCTAAATATTTTAGTTCATCTCAAGATTCTCTAAAATTGATTTACGAAAAATATTTCAAGTTAATGATCATTATTGTCATTCCAATAGGTTTTGGAACGTTTTTACTAGCAGACAAAATAATATTTATCATGTTTGGTCCAAGTTATACTAATTCTGCAGTAATATTACAAATACTCATCTGGACCATTGTCTTCACGTTTTTGGGTGCGCCATTTGTTCAACTATTTCAGGCAACCAACTGCGAACTTATCATAACCAAAATCTCTGTAATTTGTGTAATATTAAATTTAATTCTAAATATAATTTTAATACCAAAATTCAGCTATATTGGTGCTAGTTTTGCAACTCTCGTAACCGAAATCATTCTTGTTTCATATATTGTAATAGTTGCTAATAAAATGGGATATGGTGTTCCTAAAGAAAAGGCTTTGAATATTATAATAAAAGTTCTATTTTCAAGTGTGGTGATGTCTGTTTTGATTTTGTATTTAGTAAACTTGAATCTATTGGTATTAATTTTGTTATCTGTTTTTATCTATTTATTAGTATTATTTATATTAAATGGAATTGATGATGATGAATTAAACATATTAAAACAATTATTAAAAGGATGATTATAAAATGAGTTGATAATAATAGAAAAATTGATGTTGTCCATTTTTTAGTTGGTAGCAAATTCTGCATTATTTTTAATTAATTATATATGATTTTTTTTTTTATTGTGATATTAAATCTTAATTTTCAATTTTAAAGTAGTAAAATTAATATATGGGTGAGAGTAGATTAATTTACATGACAAACATAAAACAACCTACTCTCGATGATAGTATTGCTTCTAGACAATATAAACTTTACGATTGGTTAAATTTAAAAGATAAAAACATGGAATTAATAACTGAAATATATCATGACCCTCTAGAAACACTTGAAAATAGTAAAAGTATATAAAAATCAGGATAATAGTTATAGTGTCGTAAATCCCCTTTGTCCTAAATGTAACTCTAAAAAATTCATCAAATATGGAAATCATTTAAAATAAGACTACAAAGATATAAATGTAATAACTGTGGTGTATTTTATCAAACAAAACTAAATACGAATTTAAAACCGGGTTCAACTTATAATGAAGAAATAAAAGAGAATCCAGCTCTAATAAACAGCTTACAATATGTTTCACTACGAAACATAGCTAAAATCATCGAATTAGAATGGAATAAAAGGCTTTCACCACAATCAATCAAAAACTGGCTAACAAAAACAATTAAAAAGAAAAATAAAACCATCAAAACATTGTTTTCAGGATATTACAACTACGCCGAACAATATGTCAAAATTAACGGCCAATGGATGTACAGATTAGCATTATTCAACATAAAAAACAATATATTAGTTCAAGAAAAAATAGTAAAACAATTAAATCCACGGACAGTAGAAAAGTTTATAAAAGAAATTAAAGCACAAATCCCCATCATAGCAATAACAACAGATTCTAAACCATATTACAGAAATATAATGGATAAATTAGATATAAAACATCAATTATGCATATTTCACATCAAAAAAGAAATAAACACGTGGATAAAAAAACACAACAGGAAAAACAAAGACAATAAAGAAGATTTAGAAAAAATAATCTATTATAAAAACAGAATATTCGAAATTATAGATGTAAAAAACTATAACACAGCAAAAAGAAATTATTTAAAAAATTAAAACACGAAATTAACAATATCCTATACCAATTCAGGAAAATAATAACTAAAAAATTCTTAGTACACTTTGAAAGATTCATAAATTACTTGAAAGACCCGAATATTACTAAAACCAGTAACAAAATAGAAAACTACTTCCGAACAACACTACCCAAATCAATAAAAAGAATATTTAAAACAATCCACGGGCTTCAAGAGTATTTAACACTACAAAAAGAAAAATGGGACAAATCCCACAGAATTAACAAAAACAACTCAAAAAATGGATAACCCCAAAAATTGGATAAATGCGAAAGGGAGCTTAAAAAGACACCGCAACAAACTGTTAGTATAACTGACCTTGAAACACGATGGATGAAGAATAAAAAAGGTCGTATGGAATTTTCGTATAAATATGCAAATTGCAGTGGATCATAATTCAGGAATAATACTTGCTAGCACCATAACACAAGACCCCACTTACCATTATCAATTAATACCCCCTAAATTGAACAAATAACACAAATAATAGGATCATTACCTAGTTTTACCAAGATTAGTGCAGTATAATAGATACTATACAAAGAAAATAATCTAAGATATTTAACTGAATAACGGATTAGATGGTTACATAACCCAACAGAAAAACATAGTATAATGAAACTAAAAAACATTTTAAAAAAGATAAACCATTTTCCAAACACCATTTCAAATATAATTACATTTTCAGACGTTTATTATATGTCCAAATGGCAAAGAACTAAAGTATAAGAAGAGTTATAATTATAAATAAGCCCATATGAGACAATACTATTCTAGTGACTGTTTAAAATGTTTGGGATCAGGAAAAAATGCGTTGGTAAAGGCAGGGTAAGAGTAATACAGACTATGGGGATGTTTTAGCTAAACAAATGGTCCGTAAAATGGAAACTACAAATGGGAAGTTAGAGTTTGCTAAACGAAAAGAAACAGTGGAATGGCCATTTGGAAACATAAAAACAAAATTTAAAGCACACAGAATTTCTAACACGTAGATTAACACAAACAACAACAGAAAAAAACCTGATTAACACAGCACACAACATAAAAAGAATCCATAATGAAATTCAATCACAAAAAAAGAAAAATAATATTATAAATACATAAAGAAATAAAAATTCAAATAATTAAATGTTAATGTTTTATGATATGGTTAAGAGGTAAAACCTTGAAAATATGCATTGTTACTACAATGTTCCCAAAATTTTTGGGAGATTATTATGGTTCTTTTATCTTTGACGAAGTTAAAGCATTAACCAAAAAGGGATTTGAAGTTCATGTTGTTACTCAGCATAATCCTGGAATATCTTATGAAGAGGTTATGGATAACATTTATATTCACAGATTTAAATGGCTTGAACCCAAAAAATTCAGGGCCCTTGTTCATTTTGAAGGGTTAATGGATATTATTCGAATGATCACGTATGTCATATCTTTGTTTTTAAATTTAATCCTAATCATATGGAAATATAAAATTCAAATTATCCATGCTCATTCTGTTATTCCTACAGGTTTTATAGCCTCATTGGTATCAAAAATAATGCGTAAACCTCTTTTCATTACTGCACATGGTATGGATATTAACAATTTTGAAAATCAAAGGTTTTTCAATTACTTTATTTCACATTCTCTAAATTCTAGCTACAAATCAATAGCTGTCAGCGAAGATCTCGCTAATAAAATGAGATTAATGGTAAATGATGACAATAAAATTGTCGTTATAAAAAATGCAGTGGATACAGACAGATTCAATCCAAATAAAAACATAAATATCCGCCAAAATTTTGGTATTAAATATGAAGATGTTGTAATTTTATTTGTAGGATATTTAGATGAATTTAAAGGGATATTTGAGTTAATAAATGCATTTAATACAATTTCTAAAGATAATAAGAATGTTAAACTGCTAATGGTGGGTGTAGGACCTAAGAAAAAAAATTTGTTAAAGATTCTGAAAAAGAGGAGGATTGAAAGCAAAGTAATATTTACAGGGAGGATTGATCATCAAAAGATTCATAATTACTACCAAGCTGCAGATATTTTCGTACTTCCATCTTATACAGAAGGCGGCGGACCACCATTAGTTATAATGGAAGCTATGGCTTGTGCCCTTCCTATAATTGCCACAAAAGTGGGAGGGATACCGGAAGGCGTTGAAAATGGTGTAAATGGATTCCTTGTTAGTGCTAAAAATGTAGATGAATTGTCAAAAAAATTGAATATTCTTATTAAAGATGATAATTTAAGAAATAAATTTGGAAATAACTCATTGGACAAAATAAGCAAATATTCAATGATTTTAGGTAAAAAAACAGAAAATTTAATAAAATTGTATAAAAAATCAAATTAAAATTCATTTATCATAGTAATTATTCCATCATATACTCCTCTGTAATAAGCTAGGAATAGTTTGACGTTATTATAGTATATGCTCAAAAATAAAGGAAGTATCCCTACTCCAACAAATTGATAAATAATGAAAAACAGAAAATCAGTTTTTTTGGCCCATTTTTTCATTAATAACCATCTGTTCCTTGTTATGTAATACAAACCAACTTCACCGGCAATTCCTCCACCTGATTGGGATACTTTATGCCATATTTTGCTATTGGGAACAAAAACAGTTTTATAACCTCTTTCAGATGCTCGCAAGGTCCAATCTATCTCTTCAAAATATAGGAAGAATTTTTTATCAAATAATCCTATTTTTTCAATCACTTCTTTTTTAATAAAAAAAGCACATCCACTTGCATATTCAATTTCGGTCATTTGGTCATGTTGTCCTATGTCAATTTCATTATATCCAATGTTAAGGCCTCTGCAGAATTTCCACGAAATTTTACCCTTTGCAAACCATATTCTATTAGGTTCATCATAATAATAGATCTTTGGACCCACAATTCCAATCTTATCATTACTTTCAGATACTTTCACCATTTCAATTAAAAAATCTTTATCAACTACCGTATCATTATTCAAAAGTAGTATATAATCCGGATTTAAGTTTAATGCGTATCTAATTCCAATATTATTCCCTTCAGCAAATCCTTCATTTTTATCATTTTTAATTAAAATAAGATTAGAAGATGAGGATTTAATACTATTTTGAAAATTATTATTAAATTCTGTTTCTAAGATTTTAACAGGTTTATTCGAGGGATCATATTCAAAAAATGGTGATTTGACAATTATTTCACCATTACAATATTCTTTAATTTTCTTTAATGATTCATCCCTAGAATCATTATCAACAACAATCACATTGTAATTTGAATAATCGTTTTGGAAGATAGATTCCAAACATTCTATGGTATCTTGCCATCCATTCCAGTTTAAAATAATAATACTAATTTTTTGATTCATTTGCACATCCTAAATTAGTAGATCCATAATAGGATATTGATCATCAGTTTGATATTTTCCCTTAAATTGATTATGCTGAATTTGTATTATTTCTAAATAATATTATACTAAAATGGTTTATTTAAGATTTTTTTTCTAAATTTATTAATTTTCTAGAGTTAATTAAACAAACCAATATCACATAAGTTATTATAAATTTTAGCAAAATAAAGCTAAATAATATCTTCTGTTTAATGGTTCCATACTCTTTAACTGTTGAAGTAATATTCTTTATACTCAATCTTTGAAAATATAGTAATTTTGAGTCTTCTTTTTTAATGCTTCTCCCAATTTTATGATATACTATGGATTGGGGTACGTATATGGCCTTCCATGAGTTTATATATGCTCGCCATGAAAATTCTGCATCCTCATATTGGGTAACTAAATCCTCTCTAAATAGGCCGATTGATTCAAGCATTTCACGTTTATAAAGACAAGCAGCTCCTTTAGCCCCGATTACTTCAATTCGATTATCATATTGGTTTTTATCAATTTTTTTAGAACCCCTATCTACAACTCTTCCCCAACTTATTATATGGCCCGTAGAATCAAGTACATGGCGATTGTTTGCATTTAAAATTTTAGGTGCAAATATTCCTACTTTTTCTTGGTTTTTTGTGGCATTTATTAATTCTTTTAAGAAATTTTTGTCTACAATAGTATCATTATTTAATAATAAAATGTAATCTGGATAAAAAATTTTTAATGCTATTTTCATACCAATATTGTTACCCTTGGCATATCCATAATTTTTTGAATTTTTCAAAATTATTAGTTTTTGATCTAATCTTTTTTCATCACGATTGATTGAGTTGAAAGTTTTTTCTTCATATTCTAATAACTTAATATTTAGATCTTTAATCTGTGATTTAAGGTTAGTTTTATTTGAGAAATGTTCTCTTATTTTTTTGATGGAATCGTCCTGAGAATTATTGTCTACTAAAATAACCTCATAATTCGGGTAATTAATCTGGTATACTGATTCTAAGCACTCTATGGTGTCGTCCCATCCGTTCCAATTTAAAATAATAATTATAATTTTATTTTTAGCATCCATATTAAATCGTTCTTTAAACTATAGATAATATTCTCTATTTCCAGTGATCAATATTCGCAAATTAGAAATCCATCTTCTAATGATATACCATGTTTTCTGCAAACGAAAGGAATAAGTGGTATTCCAATTCCAAACAGTAGTATAAATGCGATTATAATCTTTTTTATATTTTCTTAATAATTTCTCAAGAACAATAAAGTAACTATTTGAAAATGAATCTCCATGTGATGCGTGATAAACATATTTTGGAAGTACATAAACATCTAAATTGTTTTTAAGTATGCTTAAACAATAATCTACACAATACAAATGCCAATTGTTACAAATTTCTTCATCAAATTTAAACCTATTAAAAACTGTTTGGGGAATAATAAAAAGGCATTCATCTACTGTCTGAACTTTTTGGGGTTGGTTAATTTTAAATTTCGACAGAAAAGTTGGGGGAATGCCATCTTTGATATTTGTCACCATGCCCTCTTTGGACTTTCCTGCAACACCAGCAACACCTAAATTAAATAATGAATCCAAAGTAATTTCAACTTTTTCTAACCAATTTTTAGAGTGCAAATCGACATCTTGATGAACAAAAATTAAATATTTCCCTTTAGCTTTTTTAGCTCCCTTATTCAGGGCTTGTGATGCTGATTCATATTTATTGCTACTATTATCTATTAAAATTAATTCATAATTAACTGTTTGGTTTTTCAAACTTTTTAGCAAGTAATTGTCCAAAACTTTTGTATTGTTAAAAACACACACTATTGAAATCATTAATATCCTATCTGATTTACTATTTGAATATCTTTTCCAATTTTGCAAAACTGGTCTTGAGTGATAAAGTTAATATTTTTCACAAATTATCTATATTCATAATAGTAAATGGAATAATAAAATTAATGACTAAATTATTATATCAATTCGTCACGATTCCACATCAATGCCAATATTCTATTGGAATATATCCTCATCTAATCGCTCCAGATCAATATTAAATAAGACTTGTACATAAAAAAAATGAAAGAAATGAAAACAATAGCTTCTTGAGGATATTTTTTCAAACAAAACCAATTTTTTGCAATTCATATTTAAAAAACTATTTTTATTTTTTTTCAATAATTTCATTTTTAATTAACTTATTTTCTTTCTGGATAATGTAAATCTCTCGTTTTAAGAGACTGATCTGGGTGGCCACAAATCCGAAAATAAGGATCTGTATACCTGAAATTATCAGTAAAACCATAACAAACATTAAAGGTCTGGTTGGATCCAGAGTACCCATCAAATATTCATAAAATAAATATATCGCAATGACAATTCCAATAAGACATATCAACAGTCCAATAATTCCAAAAAGAATCATTGGCCTTTCGTAAAAGGTGAATAAAAGATGTGAAATAGTGGTAGATCTGAACTGAACTTTAGATTCTCCTAATTTTCTCCCTTTTAATTTTACAGGAATCTCTTTCACTTCATATCCGATTGCTATAGCTTTTGAAAGTATTTCCGGGTTAATTTCAGTTCCGTTAGATTCGATTTCTATTGAATCTATAACTTCTTTTCGGTAGGCACGTAAAATCCCAGTTACAGTGCTGATGTTTTTGTTAAGTGCGTATCCAACGATTTTATTGGCCATTTTACTTATAAAGAGTCGGATGAAAGGAATGTCTTCGGTTTCTCCACCAGCCATGTACTGGGATCCAATGACAATATCCAAGTGATTTTCATGAAGTGCCTTGATAAGTTCGGTTAGATATTTCGGTTCATAACTTAAATCTGCATCTAAGGTGATGATCACATCACCTTCAGCCTTTTCAAAACCAGTGCGTAAGGCTCTTCCCATCCCCATGTTAACGGGATGTTTTAAAACCATTAGTTCTGGATTTTCTGAAGCAAATTCTTCCAACAAAGTCAGTGTTTGGTCACTACTCCCATCATCCACTGCAAGGATCTGGTAGCTGCCACACGATTTTAAAACCTTTTTGACTTCATTAAGGGTGATGAGTACGTTATCTTCCTCATTGTACATGGGTATGATCAGAGAAACTTCCATGAATAGAATTTGGCAGTATAAAGATATAAGTTTTTAGAAAAAAGAGGATATTGCCTGATTTTAGATAAAAATCAATTTAGGTAAACTATAAAAACGCCTAAATTTTATTAAGTTTCTTAAATTGTTTGGGTAAAGGTTTATGTTTGGCTGGTGCTCCTATTGCCAGATAATATGGTGGCACATCCCTGGTCACAATGGCCCCTGCAGCCACCATGGCTCCTTCACCTACTTCAATTCCTGATAAGAATGTTGAATTTGCCCCAATTGATACTCCTTTTCTTATAATTGGTCCCTTAAGATCACAAGTTGCTCGTAAAGGATAACGATCGTTAGTGAAACATGAACAAGGTCCAAGGAAAACCTGATCTTCAATTAAAGTATTTTGTGGGATGTAAACATTTGATTGGATGCTGATATTGCTACCAATATCACAATGGCCTTCAATGACACTATTAGTGCCGATAAGTACTTTGTCCCCTATTTTGGTCTTTTCTCGGACTAGTACTCCATGACCAGTTTGAAAATCATTCCCAATCTCAACATCATTGTAGATCACAGTGTTGGAACGGAGAAGTGCATTTTTACCGATTACTGGAGGTTTAGATCTGAACTTGTAACTAACTCCCAGAGTAACATTCTCATGCACTTTAGGCTGGTTAATTTCTTCTTCACTGCCCACTCCAAAAAATCGACTTCTAAAATTGGTCTTCTCATTGGAGCCCCATGGATTTTTAAATAACGACATATAACTCAACAATTTATAATGTTAATTACAAACCATATCTTAAAGGTGACATATTATTTCTTCATGCTAACTAATCTAGTTTACTCTTTTACCAATTCACCTCGTATTGGATATAAGTAATAAATTCGGGTCAATTAATTTATTCGAAGAAATGGATATTTTTTTTTATTTTTGAATTAATCCACACGCTGATTAACAGCAATATTCATATATATAAGATTTTACCAATTTATCTGTACTATTGACCGGAGTCAAAATGAATAAACAATTATTGGTTAAAATCGGGATTATTTTATTGATATTTTCGGTTGGATTATTCCTGAGGTTGGATGCCGCTAATTTAGACGGATATTCTGATGCTGAAAAAAGTTATTATCAGGATGAAAATGGTCTTCCATACATGATCGAGTTGGACTCATACTACAATTATCGTTTAACAAAAAATCTATTGGAACACGGATATATGGGTGATGCCATTATTAACGGCGTCCAATGGGATTTACATTCGTATTATCCCGGAGTTCCCCTAGATTATCCTCCCCTTATTGCTTATTTAACAGCATTCATCTATAAATTTGTGAATTTATTTGCCGAAATACCTCTTTTAGTTGTATGTTTTTGGTTATCTGCTTTTATAGCGCCTCTGGCGGGAATCGTGGCCTATTTATTTGTTGGCAGGTTCACAAACCAGTACGGGGCAGTTGCTGCGGGGGTGCTAACAGTTACTATCCCATTTTATTTTGCTCGTACAGTTCCAGGATGGTTTGATACTGACATGTTCAATTTAATATTTCCTTTTTTAGTTGTCTGGTTTTTATTTGAAGCATATGATCATATAAATAAATCTACCGAAAAAGGGATTTATTTTTCAGCTTTTTCAGCTTTTTCACTTTTCCTGTTTTCTTTGGCCTGGAATGGGTGGCAATATTTATTTTATATCATAATCATTTCCTGGGTAATTCATATTATCTGGAGTAGTTTTAAGGGTGAAAATTTTAAAAACCATCTGTACTGTTTTTCAGTATTTTTAATCACCACTTTAGTATTGGTGTGGCTTTTTACAGGGTTTATTAATGTTATAAAACTTTTATATTCTCCTTTACAATTAATTGGTTTATACGGGGCATCCTGGCAGGACTGGCCTAATATTTACATTTCCGTGTCTGAATTAAACCCCCCATTTTTAAAAGAATTGCTTTCAGTGCTGGGAGTCTCTATATATGCCGGATTATTAGGCATGATTTGGATAGGCAGAATACTCATAAATGATTCATTACAAAAAAAAATACTACCTCGAATGAACTGGTTATCGTTTTCTTTCTTAATTTTATGGGTTCTTACTAGTATTTTTTCTTTAACTCAAGGATCCAGATTCATCATGCTCCTTATCCCTCCTCTTATTATTAGCACGGGAATTATGATTGGCATCTCAGTACAATACTTAGATCTCCTTAAAAAAAGTGATAAAACTCTTATTTTTAGAAAAAGATCAGTTTTCACGATTTTTACAATAATAATATTATTAGCGGCATTACTTCCCGGAATAATTAACGTACAAAGAAGTAATTACGTGACTCCCGGTATAGATGATGATAAATGGGACGCAGCACTATGGATAAAGAATAACACTACTAATAACACTGTGATTGTAAGTGGTTGGGGGTTTGGTCATGTATGCACTGCTATTGCGGATCGTTCTGTTGTTCAAGATGGTAGAATGGGTTATATAGAAACATTATCAGTACGTAACTTTGATAATCTATATCCCTATAAAGACAAATCTCCCAGCACATCTCGCAATTACTGGATTAGCAAGTCATTCATTACCGATAATGAAAGTCTTTCTGCAGGAATTCTACAAATGATCACTACTACAGGGGATCAAGGGTATATCAAGCTAAATATGAGTATAAAAAATTCAACAAAAACAGTGGAGATAATGAATAATATTTTAGGCCTTAAACGGATCGATGCTAAACAGTTACTCATAAATCGATACCATTTAAAAGATAATCAGGCCGATGAAATTTTAGAATTCACACACCCTCCTAATCCCTCACCAATGGTTTTAGTTACTTTAGATGATTTTGGTTCGGGATATTGGAATATTAAGTTTGGGGAGTGGAATTTCCAAGAAAGACGTTCCAGTAATTATACTTACTCTGTGGGGGATGTAGATAAGGATGGTGATTTACTTAATTTTGCCAATGATGTAGTTATGGATCTTAAAACTGGAAATATTCTTTGGAAAAATAAAACACCATTTTGTGTGGGTATTGTCAAAAATGGAGCCTCAGAAAAGATTTATATAGATTCTAATAGTGATTTTTGTATATTTATAATTGATAACAAAAAGGCAGTGGTCATGGATAGAAGATTTGAAAATTCCATTTTCACTAAATTAGTTCTTGAAAAGAGCAACTCAACAATATATAAACCGTTATATGCTAATAAATGCGTAACTGTTTGGGGATTAAAATAATCAACAGTTCCCCAAAAGCAACAACTACATCCTATTAATTGTATTATCCCTTGCAGTATCTACTACTTGAGTAATGTTCCCAGCAACAGAGTCCGTAATGTCTAATACGAAAATACCGGCAATAATTACAATAACTAGAATGGCACCAATTAAAAGTATCATTTCTGCACTAATTTGACCTCTTTCATCCATTTTTATCCACCCTCTAATATTTGTGGCCTTTTAATGTAATATTGAATATTAATAAATTATCCATCAACACATCTTATATGATTAACTTAATCATTGTATAATATTAATGTGAGTAATATAAATGATTTATTATTTCAGATGATAATTAACTCAAATACGCTCGATTTAATAATAGTATTAATTAATATTTCAAGAATGCTATTTTCATCAATGAATACTGCTAAATTGATTAAAAATAATTAACAATTTTTAAAAAAAGAAAAAACAACCAATAAATATTTGAAATATTTATTGGTATTGGTGCTATGACGCACTTAAATAGTTTGCCTTGCGGTAACGCTATCTCTAACAGCGCCGACATCTTCTTCGCTGTTTAAATCGGTGTTTTGGAAGTATTGTTGGTAGATTATTAGTGCAGCTATTGCGATCACTATAACACCACCGAACAATAGAATGTATTCAGCTGCGCCTTGTCCTTTTTCGTCTTTTAACAAACTCATGTTTTTTTCCTCCAATATTTTTTTTTAAAAATTATTAATGAATGTTATTCATAAGATGTTATATAAGTGTAATGTTTTATTCAGTTATTAAAACTCTCGTTAACACTTTCACGAACTGCATGTAAATCAGTTTCTGAGTCTATTCCAGCACCGCTTTGAAAGTATTGTTGGTAGATTAGTAATGCAGCTATTGCAATCACTATAACACCGCCGAACAATAGAATGTATTCAGCTGCACCTTGTCCACGTTCGTCTGCAACAATATTCATACTTACCCCCGTGCCTCATTGAAGATCCACATAACTTCAGTGAAGACTTCATAATGATGATACTATTTATTTCCTCTAATCATATATATAATTGTTGGTCGAGAACAAAATTGTCATTATTACAATTTTGATTGGTAACATTATATCTTATTTCACATATAAATATATTTTATATACTCTTTTGTGCATATTATCACATAGTAATTTAATGGGATGGTGGATTATGCCTAAAAATTATAATTTAAGAAATATAATCCTGGAAGTACTGGAAGGTAATGAACTATCCAAAAAAACCCTTTTAGAATCTGTCAGATCCAGATCAGGGGTGGGAGCATCTGATAAAACCTTCAACGAGTCTTTAATGACATTGTTGCGTGAAGGGCAGATCTACATCGCTGATTACGATTTCTCAATCTACAATGGTGTGAAAAGAATCCAATCAATAAGGCCGGATGGTATTGTCTTTGGAGTTTCCAGAATGGATTTCGTGGAAATAGAAACCATTTTAAAACAGATGGAAAGCAAAAACCAGGAAGAAGTCTACCGTGCTTCTAAAAACCTTAAAAGATTATTCCGCCGAAAAATCGATGAAATTCGAAAAGACGGAAACCAGGAAATAGAAAGTAATGCAGATTCCCTTTTTAACCAGACCATGTATTACATGAACTCTTTAGGAGAAGAACCAAAAAACAGTCTCAGGAATAAATTAGCATGGAGTTTAAGCAACAATAAAGGGTCACTTGAAATGTTTAAAAGTATTGCATCATTTATTGAATCTCAAAAAATGAGTTAACCATAAATGGGTACTTAATCACATATTTTTTTTAGGCAGTGCTTTTTAAAAAAATATAGCTGATTTATCTGGAATTTTTTTTATCAAAAATTAGGTATGCATAAAAAACATAATTCCATTGTAGAGTTTTGTCAAAATTCAACACCGGATTAGATCTGAGAATGGATTATCAATATTGAAGTGGCTTAAATGAGAGTACTCTTAATCCCCTGTGGTATTGGAATGGGACACACATCCCGTGCAGTAGCCCTGGCTGGAAACATCATCAGAAATGGTGGTGAGGTTCTTTTTGCAAGTTATGGTTCTGGTTTCCAGATGCTGAATAGTTACAGTAACTTCGAAGTTGTTAAACTCCCAGAAATCAAGTTTTATGGCAGTTCAGGTGAGTTAAATCTAAAATACACTGCAAAAAAATCTATTGATGCTCCATTCATTTTTTTAAAAAGTATTTACCATGAATCCCGCATTATCAAGGATTTCAACCCAGATGTGGTTGTTTCTGATTCTCATTATTCTGTTCCCATCACCTGCAAGGTCATGGGAATACCCTGTGTACTGGTAAGCAATGACTTATACCCTGACTTTAAAGAAGTTTACCAGAACGACCGTACTATGGAGTACCTTGAAAATGGTTTGCAACGTTTCATAAAAGATGTATCTAAATTGTGCCAGTCGATTATCATTCCTGATGTGAAAAATTCATGGGATATTCCACCACAAATTCGTGACCGGGTTAACTACTCTGGCCCAATCCTTAAAATGAATACCAATAACATGGATAGTAAAGCAGAACTTCGCCGCAGATTTGGATTTGATACATCAGAAAAGATAGTAATGGTCACAGTGGGAGGATCCCAATTCGGGAGCAAACTTCTAAATCTGGTATGCAAGTCAGCCCCTGATCTGAATTGCGACCGGCTAATATTGGTTACCGGGCCGCAGATAAAGCTGGATCATGTAGAATCATCATCTCGCATAATAGTAAAGAAGTACCTGGAGGATATGATGGAATGGATGAAACTATCTGATCTGCTGGTAAGTCTGGCTGGACACACTACGTGCATGGAATTAGCGTCTTTGGGAATTCCCAGCCTACTGATACCAATTGAAAACCATCCTGAGCAGTTAAAAAATGCACTGAAAATGAAGAAATATGGAATAGCCCATGTGGAGAACATGGAAAATTTAAATTCCAAAAACATCACCAATTACATCAACAAAGCACTGGATGACCCTGATTTGAAGGAAGGATCAGCCAACACCCAAAAAATATTCTCACGATACAATGGAACTGAAAATGCATCTAAGATCATCAGTGACTGTATTGCTGGTAAAAAAAACTAAAGAGTGCCCGATCCAATGAGAAATTATTAACCCTGAATAAGAGTTATTATTCAATTACAAAAAATCTATTCAGGGAATCCATAGAACAATAATACAAATCACAGGTCTATCTTAATATCATGTAATCATAGTATGAAATGTAAAATTTTAAAAAAATATATTGCGGTGATTCCGGAAAATATTAATAATTGATCAGACCCATTTTTATTATGGAATCATTTTTCTAAGACCTAAACTGAAAGAACGATAATAATGGTGTGTGATGTAACTAATAATTTATAAATAATCCCTAACATAATAGAATTTGGAGGTATGAGGATGATCAATTTAATTGTCAGTGTTTTTGGGGCTCTCATGGTTATTGGTGGATTATATTTTATGTATCTTGGTTTTAGTATTCCCCCTAACCCTTTAGCATTCTTCGCAGGTTTAATAGCATCAGTTTTTGGAGTTATTTTAATCATATTCTTTGGAAGTAGGATAGATTTATCAGGGGGGGTCATTTCAAGACCTAAAAAAGAAGTTTCTCCAAAACCATCCACTAAAAAGGCAAAACCAGTTAAAGTTCCGCCTAAAGTTAAAAAACACTCAATACCTCGTGATACCTCTAAGTCTAAGGTCATCAAACCCAAACCAGTGCCTAAAGAAGAACCTAAATTAATTAAACCCACAAAAACTACTCCATCTGAGAAAAAGGGAAAGGCAATAAAACCCCAGAAGACAATAAAACCCGAAAAAGCAGTCACTCCCGAAAAAAAAGCCATAACTCCCAAAAAAGTCACACCCCAACCTAAATCGAAAGCTGACACAGGAAAAACTACAACCCCACCAAAAGATGCTGCCCAAAAAACTGAAGTAGCACCTAAAAAAATCGCACCAGTTAAAAAATCTGCAGAAGAACCAAAACCAGCATTTTCTGGTAAAAAAATTACACCAGAAAAAACATCAGAACCTGCAGAAGAAAAGATGAAACCTCCAACCCCCAAATCGGTGTTAGAAACTGCTGATAAGGAACGTTTGAAACAACTTCAAACACGCTCTGGGCGTGATGATCAGTTTGTTAAAAACAGGCTAAACAAGTTGAAAGAAAACTACATTGAAAATGCAAAGGACATTGAAAACATAATTGACGAACGGTTAGACTCATTCAAAGGAACTATTGACAAATTAAAGACAGACTCAACGGAACCCAGCATAATATGGTCATTTGAAGCTCAAGACGTTCAAGAAGCCATGAAAGACACCATCATAACTGCTGAAAGCAAGTTATTGATGATGTATCCCTGGGTGCGTAATATTGATGTTGGAATACTCAAGAAATTCATGGACATCAATAGTCGCATGATCATCCAGGAAGCTAGCCTGGACGACGATGCATCAGTGGAGTTAATCAGATTACTGCAGGATAAAAAAGTTCACATCAGAACCATGCCACACGTACACACCGTGGCTGTGGTGGCAGATGAGGAAAACGGTTTGATAATATCCACTGACCCCATATACGAAAGTTATGAAGTAGGGGTTATCTACAAAGATAAAAAATCTATTTTCGAAATTGAACGAATGTTTGAGGATGCCTGGAGTATCTCACAGGATGTAGATCTGGGGTTCCGAGAATGAAGATCAAATGGCTGGGACATTCTGCATTTTCAATATCCACCCCTAACAATGTGAACATATTAATTGACCCATTTATTAGGGATAATCCTGCCTGTCCAGTGGAGGTGGATGATCTTAAAGCAGACATCATCTGTGTTACCCATGGCCATAAAGACCACTTCGGGGACACTGTTGAACTAGCTGAGAAAAATGGTGCCACCATAATCTGTAACCATGAACATTCAGTATACCTATCCCAACAAGAACTGGAAACTATTGGTATGAACATAGGGGGAACAGTTAAAGCTGAAGGAATATCATTCACCATGGTCAATGCCTTCCACTCTTCAGATATGGACTTTGTAGAGGGAATAGGTCCTGGTGGGAGCTCCTGTGGTTATATACTGGAACTGGAAAATAATCGTAAGATTTACCACTCTGGGGACACCGGTATTTTTGGGGATATGAAGACTGTCATCAGAAATATTTACCGACCACACATTGCATTACTCCCTATTGGTGACCGTTTCACCATGGGGGTCAGGGAGGCTTCCATAGCTGCAAGTTGGATCGAACCAGAAGTCATAATACCCATGCATTACAACACATTCCCAGTGATAGAACAAGATCCACACCGGTTCAAAAAAATGGTTGAAATGTCCACCAATACTAATGTAACCATACTTAAACCTGGCCAAACATACCAGGAGTAACCAGGGTACCACTAAATAATATTGGACAATAGAATTTAGATTAATTAAATACGTATTCTATCAAATAATAATTATTATCTGCCCAACTTAATTTGGTAGTTTCTTAAAATAGCTATGTGAGTATTATTCATAATTAAACAAGATAGTTAATGTGCGGTCAAAAAGAGTGATTAAATGGTTGATATCATGCAAAGAATCTTCAGAAGAAAATTTTTCAGAGACATCTTCAATAAATTAATAGGAAAGGAAAAAAAGCTCAAAATCGGATTTTACGGACATCCGAACTCAGGAAAAACCACTCTAGCCAATAGAATGACTGAAGACTGGACTGGAAAATCGTTGGGGTTAATTTCAGAAATTCCTCATGAAACCAGAAAGGTCTGCCGGCAGGAAAGAGTCACCCTCACCTACGATGGTGTTGAACTGGACTTTGACATCATAGACACTCCTGGAATTGCCACTAAAATTGATTACAAAAATTTCTTAGAGTATGGCCTGTCAGAAGAAGATGCAAAAGAAAGAGCAAAAGAAGCTACAAAGGGAATAATCGAAGCCATAAAATGGTTAGATGACGTTACAGGTGTTCTTCTAGTTGTGGACTCTACTAAAGACCCCCTAACCCAGGCTAATATCACTATTATCGGCAATTTGGAGGCGCGTAACATACCATTTGTGGTGGTGGCCAACAAGGTAGACCTTCCTGATTCAAACACTGGAAAAATTCTCTCTGTGTTTCCCCAGCATAAAGTGGTGGGAATATCTGCCCTTAAGGGAGAAAATGTAGATGAACTCTACCAGACAATGGTGGAAAGGTTCAATTAGGAGGGGTTTTATATGAATGAAGTTAATAATACTATTAAAATGGATTTCATATCCTCTGACGTTCTTAAAAGCCAGAGCAGTATTGAAAAAATTTCCATGATAATGGAAAAAGTAAAAAAAGGCGAAATACTGGTAATTGAGGGTGGTTTAGAGCCAGAGGAAGAAGCAGAACTTATTGAGACAACCATGCGCGAGATCGATGTGGAGAGTTTTGTGGGAATCGATATTTACACCCTTGAAAAAGATGAAGCATCATTTTTTGGCCTTTCAAAGAAAAAAACTGTGGGTATTACCATAATTGGTCCGGCAAACATCATGAAACAGGTGAAAAGGAAGTCTAACTTCATTTCCATGGTGGCCAGTCTCGGTGATAGTGATGCATCGATGTATTAAATGTGGACAGGAATTCCAGGACTCTGAAAACCTCCTCCTGAAAGGATGTCCCAAGTGTGGTAGTAAGTTCTTTGAATTCCACCAAGAAGGGAAAGTAACCAAGATCAAGGAAAGTAAAGGGAGTTCTGTGGAGACAATTATGGTTCATGAGCAGGGAGTATACGAGTTGAACCTCGAATCCATCATGGCTGATGAATCAGTTATAGTCTCCGATGAAGAAGGAAAATATCTGATTGATATTAATTACATCTTGAAAAAGAAAAATAAGCAAAAAAAAAGGTCATAATTTCCTGAATCATCATACTATGCAAAATCACATTTTCCAGAAGGAAGCACCCTGATCACATCTTCCAGAGTTAAAATATGGTCTGGATCGATTTTTTTAAGAACAGACCGGGCAATTTCCTCTTTTTTAGTGAAACCTGGCTTCAAAACAACATAATTTTCAGAGTATTTGGCAACTGCGTCTTCAGGACCTGCCATTATCCGTTCTCCCTCATAATCAACAATACCAACCGCGATTTTAAGGGGAATCCCTCTAAGATAGTTCCGAGTGCCCCTGATTATGAAGGCTCCCCTGGTCACGAACTCACCAGACTGGGGTGTTTTGGAAACCTGATCTGGATGGACCCAGTAAACATCCTGAGAACCATAACCCTTACTCCAGGCACTGGAAAATGATGCAGCCAGGAATCCTGCTTCCTGTATAGTGTTTTCAGGGATCTCCCCTTCATCTTTTTTTATAACCACTGATGGAGCGCCATGAATATCTGAATGGAGGTAGATGTCCTGGTTGTCCAGGTAACGCTTCACCACCAGTTCATTGGTACCAGCATCCCGGCCACCAACCACCAGGAGTCCATCAGATGAAAGGAACCATCTAAGTTTTTCAAACCATTTAAGTTCTCTACGCACCCTTTTCTGGGGAACTTGAACCTTCTCCAGGGCCAGGTCCCGCTTATTCCTCACTCTATCCAAATCCTGTTTTGTGCGTTTTATGGCTATTTTAACACCGTTAATTTTCCTTTTGGCTTTTTTTCCTTTGTTATAATATTTCTCGGCATTTTCAGGGATGTCTAGGTTGGCATCAACAACCACCCTTTCATCCTCCAAATTCAATAAAAGCACACCCATCTTGTCCACTGATTCAATAGGTTGAGCTTCTTTCAAACCTTTTTTACGGCCTTTTTTGAGTTTTGATCCGATTTCCTTCCAGGAAAACTTTTCACGGGCATTGTGAATGATTTCCAGAATGTTTTGAACTTCACTGTAATGGGCATATAAAAGGTCACCCTTTTTTTTGGAGTCAACAACAGTTTTACGGAATCCTTCCAAAGTTTCCTCCTGTATCCTGAGCCTTTTTTCATATTTACCCACCTCTTTTGCCCAAACATCTTCTTGGACCTTCTTTATATCTGCACCAACCTTTCTACTGTAGAACTCATCGGCAGCCTGGTTGAAGGTGTCAAAAAATTCTTTCTCAAAGTCTTTATAAGTTAGAATATCCAGGGGCAGCACATCTTCTTTACCTACTTTGGCAGTTGGAACTTCTGTGGTGCGATTATTTTCTCCATTCACATCTTCAATTATAGGCTCGCGTGCGATCTGGGGCTGGAATTTGAAGGTTTTAAGGGGTTTAAAAAGTTCTTCCATGCCATGGTAGATTGTTTCTATTTTTTCTTCACTCAGATCCTTCGCCGGGAGATTTTTATCAACACCAGAACGTAGAATTATCTCTTCTGAGTACATGCCTCCCAACCCGCTTCTGGCGAGGGTTCGAATAATATCCGAGTCAGAATTTCTGAATAATTCTTCTAAATCATTTAGTTCAACATCAAGTGGGTGTATTCCTCTTTCTTCTGGATACTGGTATTTTTCCTTTGAAGTTATCTTCCTGCCCTTCAGATGGCGATGTTTGAGGGGGAGTATTATCTGGTTTTCTTCATCCAAAAGTATTATATTACCTTGGGAGAAAAGTTCTACAACCAGTGTAAAATCATGTTCTTTCTGGATATCAATTTCCAGAATACGGTCGAAGTTATGCTGCCTAACTTCCCTAACTGTGGCGTTTTTCAAGTGTTTTCGAAGAAGCATGGGAAATGATGGAGGCACCTTAGGGTTTTCTGGTGGATACTGGGTGGTATGCACCCGAACTCCAGCCTGAAAAACCACATCAACCCTTCCCTTCCCTGGAACATGGAATCTTATGATCACTGTGTCCCTGGTGGGTTGGTATGCTTTTTGAACCCGTGCATCTTTAAGTAATTGGTTGAGTTCATGGGAAATTGCGTAAAGATCAACATTGGACATAGTTTTCATGGAAACACCTTTATTTATATTTATATGAACTATAACTAATATGTAAAATGGAGGAAAAAAATGGAACTCGAAGTTAAGTTAACTGGTGTGCATGCTGTACTTGCTATTGTTGCAGGTTACCTATCATTTTTACTATCAACTGGAGCCATCGCTGGCCTGGGTAAAAATGAGGTTATTGCAGTTCTTGCCGGGTTGATTATTCTTTATCTGGCAGGGCAAATATCTGAGCGAATTTTTGGTAAAGAAGAGGTTGGAGGATTTAAAGGCTGGCTTTGGAGTGGTATTGTACCGTTCTTCTTTATATGGATAGTGGTATGGGTTCTTTTTTACAACCATTAGAACATTGTACCAAGACATATAATTTTTTTTAAATTATATCCTATTTTTCTCTGGTAATTTGTAATATTCTTTTTTTTTATACCTCTTATTTTAGATTGTCCAGTAGAATACCCATATAAAGACAAACAGCAGTGCCAGTACAAACACTAATGGGGCGAAGATCCTGCTTACTGCCACAATAGAACTGATGGTGGTCACCAGTTCTGTTGAATGTGTGGGGCCTAGTGTATTGATTTTTGAAATTTTCGCTAACTTGGCACCGGCTGTGACTGGTTCCAAATCATCTATAGCCTTTTTGGTGCATTCAACTATTTTGGAAATGATTATATCCCGGTCTCTGGTTCCCAGTGGATTGTGACCACCTGAGAGGTTGTTGACAAAGTGGGTGTCGGTGGTCATTGCTTCGGCAAAATCCACACCGGTTTTTTTAACTGCCTGGAGTATCTCATCACGGAATCCGATAACCATGTTGTTAGCATCTAAAACGATGTAGGCAGTTTTCTGGCCACCCACCTCCAGCACCATCACTTTAACTCCACTTTCTCCCACACCACTTTTTTTACCCAACAACGCAATGGGGTCATTAGCACAACCCATCTTGAATTCTTCTTTGTCAGCTTTTTCTAGTTTTTCAGCTGCATCTAAGAGTTGGAATACTTCCGGGTTACCAGGTAGCACGCGTCCTGATTCTCCCTTAAATGAGTTATGACAGTCCACCAGAACCACATTTTTTGCTCGTGTACGGCCTTGTGTTGTTTTTATCAGGGATAAACCAACACCGAAGTCAATATCATCAAAGCCTAAAGGTGCGAATGTGGCTAATATTATTAAATCATCACCGAAATATTGAACACCTAACTTGGCATTTTCACTTTCTACTTGCATAAAAGGGCTGGCCACCGGGGAATATTCCATATCTTCCAGGGTGTTTTCTACCACCTTTTTTATTTTACATATCTCCCTGGAGCTGACTGGGTTAAAATCATGGGTTGATGGGCCGTGACTTACAATGGTAAAGGTGTCAAAACTATTGGCCAGGAGAGTGGGCATGTTACCTCCTCCAATGTTTCCCACAGGCCCTGGATGAACACAGGGTGAGATGAAAAGTCCTTTTACACCGTTTTTGGTTTTAAAACTGAGCACTCCAACTAAAGTATCAATAGGCTCGCCCATGTCTTCAAAAAGTCGTTCCATGGCCTTAGAACCTTCTGAATATTGTGCTAGGAAGAGTGATAATAGTTCAAGTCCACCAACACCCAGGTTTCGGCGGATTGGGGATTCAATTACCAGTATAAAGGAGTAAATAGCGATCATCAATATTAATCCTGCTACGATTCCTTTCAATGCTACGGCTATGATGCTGAAAGGTCCAATGTTGGTGCTTATACTGGTTAAAAAGACAATAACCACTACCATGCTTAGGATAAGGATGGGTTGAAATGCGGATATTATAATTGACCGCGCTGCACCGATATTGGAAGTTCCCCAAATGACAAATGTTCGCAAGCCAAAGGCTAAAGCGCAGCCAAGGATTAATGCATCAATAATGTAACTGTAAACTGTAAATTCGGAGATTAAACTACCTACAATATATACCACAGAAATTAGTATCATGGTTAAGAGCGATATGAACATGGAATGTTTCATTTTCGTGTATCGCCGTCCTTCTATGCTATTGATAATTGGCTGGGTTATTGCACCGTCCATTATTGAGGTTAATCCGAAGATAAGAAAACCAGTGGATCCACCATACACTATGCTATCAAATAATGATACTTCAGGGTCTAAATAGGAAGCAATCACTCCCACAATGAAACTAAGAAAGGTCATGGTTAAAATTGAGTAATTACTAGGGGGAATAGTTACCAAGTACTTGGTAAGATTGGTAATGTTATCAACGGCAGACATAACTCACCTCTATAATAATTTGAAAATACTGAGAATGTAAAAGTATTGTAAACCTTACCTATTAATTCTATTCTTTTTATTTGAACTTCCTCTTTAGTTCAATGATTAAAGATTCCTAAGGTATTAACACTATTGCTATTTTACTTTACAATAGGGTAAGAAAAACAGTGTATTAACTAAGTTATAAAACCTGATTTATTAAGTTGTTTGTTTTTAGTAAATCTATTAATCATTATTATCTACATTTTTTGGCCTGATTACAGTTACAAATAATTAATTAAAAATAGTTAATATTTTATTACTACTACTTTTGTTTTAGCAACTAGCTTCTTATAAGATCACAATATGCATCCTGAAATTTGGGGAAAAAAGTTTTTTTTTTAAAAAAAAATTTTTCCAGTTTTTTTTAAAAAAAAATACAAACCATTACATGTAAAGAAATGTAATGTAATGTAAGGTATACTCATACTTGGATACTTTTTACTACTAATTTAAACAAATCTTAAAAAAGGCCAATCAATACCTAATTAAATATTAAACTATTTAAAACACTTCATTTTATCTTTATCTTGTCTTATGTTAATATAAATGTGTGAAACATCTGTATGGAATTCGTATAGTATATTGTGGGATGGGGTTTATTCAAAAAACTTTTTTTTTAAATGGAAAGAATTAAATCTAGATTATATATATAGAATATTACTAACAATGAAAACAGCCTAGGGGTGCATGGAAAATCTCGTAAAAAGTTTCTAAAACTTCAATAAAATCATCCCTGAGGAACTTGAATTGTGTTTATGATTAACAACATATCAGGTGTTTTAATGGTTTTAAAGGTAAAAAAATCCTCCAAATTAACTGCTAGAGGTGGTGGTTTCCTATTTTGCAACCACTGCGGAGGATATTACAAACTAAAAAATGGTGAATCCCGACGTGATTATACTAAATGTGAATGTAACAATCCCTTGGAATTCTGTAAAACCAAAAAAATATTGGATCAGAAAATAATTAGTCGTAATGAGAAAAAAGAAGCTTTCAACCATTTTGAAAACCGCATACTGGAAAGAAGAGAAAATTTAAAAGAAATTTTTCCCAAAGTAGTCATCGATGATGATTTCTTAACCGATAGGCAGGAAGAAGTTGATTTATGGGATTTTTTAGATAATCGATTCGAAAAAAAAGGATCTAATACTGGCAGTCAATCTGAATTAACCAACCAGAAAGAATATCTAGATATTATTCTAGAAGAAGAACGTTTAATGACCATGATTAACCAGAAAAAAAATAGAGTGAAAAATCAGACGGTAATCGATCAAATTATCTACTTATACAACAATAGCGATCCAACCCGATTATTAGGGATAATAATCGTCATACTGATCATCATCCTATTTGTAGCAGTCCTAACTCCATTTATGATGTAACAACTCCCAAATTCTAAGATAAATAAATCACCCCTAAATTTACGTAAAACATAATCAAACTAATTACTCATTTTTAAAATATTCTAAACAACTTTTATAAACTAAAAAAGGCATGATTATGGAAATACATCTCAAAACTCCCCTAAATAAGGACGAAACTCAGAAATTAAGAATTAAAGATACAGTTTACCTATCAGGAACAATTTACACAGCTCGGGACAGTGCTCATCAACGTTTAATTGAAAGGGGGTCACCAGTACCCCTGGAAGGGGCAGTAATATTTCATGCAGGTCCCATAATCAGAAATCAAGATAACAATTACCAGATGGTAGCAGTAGGCCCAACCACTAGCTCACGCATGAATCCCTATCAAGCAGAAATCTTGGATGAAGGAGTGCTAGCAGTCATTGGAAAGGGAGGCATGGACCAAAAAACAGCAAATGCCTTAAAAAGGAATGGAGCCGTATTCATGGCTGCAGTGGGTGGCTGCGCTGCATTATATGTTAGCTCAGTTAAAAAAGTTAAAAATGTCCACTGGCTGGATCTGGGAGTGCCTGAAGCCATATGGGAGTTGGAAGTGGAAAAATTCGGGCCACTGATCGTTGCAATGGACTCCACCGGCGCCAACCTATACAGCAAAAAATAGATCATGAACAACATGATTGAAGAAATCAAAAGGGCAGAACCTACCAAAAATTCCATTTTAAACGGTTTTATAGACACCCACATCCACACCAATCCCGATATAAAACCGCGCCTATTAGATGACCATGAAACAGCCCTTGCAGCTAAAAACCATGGAATTAAGGCTATTGTAATAAAATCTCATGTAGAATCCACAGTCAGCCGAGCATACCTAACACAAAAACTAACTGGGCTGCCAACATTCGGAGGAATCACACTAAACAGTACAACCGATGGTTTGAACCCGGAAATTGTTCGAACCACTTCAATGATGGGAGGCAAATTCATATGGCTGCCCACAATCCACCACAATGAGATTAAATTAGAAGCTGAACCTTTAGAGGAAATATTAAATATCATTGCAGAAAACAGAATGGTCTTGGGAACTGGTCATCTGCATCCAGACGAAATATTTCAAGTACTGGATGCTTGCCAAAGTAAGGGCATAAAAAAAATATTAATCAACCATCCATTAACCAAAGTTGTAGGAGCATCTGTAGACCAACAGAAAGAAATGGCCCGCCACGCTTATCTTGAACACTGCTGGGTGGCAACCATGCCCCAACACGGTCAACTAAATCCAAAAATCATTGCTAAAGCCATAAAAGAAGTCGGACCTAGCAGTTGCATACTGGCAACGGACTTAGGACAAACACACAATCCCCCTCCAGTCAAGGGTATGGAAATGATGGTTGAAACTTTACTCTCCCTTGGTATCTCCTGGAGGGAAATTCAGATCATGTGCCGGGATAACTCAAAAAAACTATTATTTGATTAAAAAAAAAATGGAAGAAAAACAACCCCACAAATTGGTTCCTGATAAACTTTTTTTCAGATACAAAATTCATCAAACAAATTATTTTTTCTCCTTAAACTGGGAGGGAAATATTTTAGTTGTAAAACAATTTAGAAAACACCCATCTAAATATGAACAAATCGAAATCGTGCCAGATCACGAGGCATGGGCTGATTTCTGGGATGAACTATCAATAATCGATGTATGGGGTTGGTTTGAATTATATGAAGTTAAATGCACAGGCTCATGCGTTGCAGATGATGAATGGAGGGTGTATATTAAGTTTGGTGATGAACATGTGGAATCTTATGGTTCTAACAGTTATCCGCCCACATTCAGGGATTTTATAAAGATAGTTGAGGAATTGACTGGTGTTGTAATAGAGTTCATCCACCAAGACTAGTTTTCAAAATCACGAAAAGAAATCATGAAATATATCTTACAATTTAATCCCAAATTATTAATCCACGAAACTGTCCTATTTGCACCGGCCAGTATATATGGCAGCATCGAAAAACACCATTTTTGCAAATTTTTGATTTTTGACTTTAAAAAAAGTGGGAACCATCCCCTGATATATCATCAATGGAAGAATTTTTGATCCTGAGGATGTGAATTTATTTTAATCAAATCATTTAATCTATTTTCAGGGAGGATGTGAAAATACCTAAGATAGAAATCGATCCTGAATTGTGCACCAAGTGTGGTACCTGTGTTGAGAACTGTCCAGTGAACATATTCCAACAAGATGATAAAGCTTCAATTCCCAGAATCCTAAATGAAGAAGAGTGCATATTTTGTGCCCAGTGTGTGGACAACTGTCCAGCCGATGCAGTGAAACATGAAAATTTCTAGAATTAGCATGATTTCCAGGCATACAACCTATAGGTGGGTGAAGTTCAAACAGCAAATAATTTACCCAAATAATGGTACTTCTAATTCACTCACCATATTAGTAAAACACTATTGGGGTTAGGTGTGTTGGATTAAAGCTATTCGAACCCCGTTTGGGTCTTCTATAAATGTTAAAAATCCAACTGTTATTTGAACTGGTTCCATTGTGACTTTAGCACCCTTCGATTTAAGTTGGTTAATGGTGGTGTTTAAGTCTTCAACATCCATTCCTATTGAAAATAGTCCAGGGCTGTCATCTGGATTTTTAATTAATTCCACCATAGTTTCCCCTTCACCTTTAAGTAGTGTGATTTCGCCTGCAGGTCCTAAATCGTACTTACTATCCACTTCAAATCCCATAACTTCGGTATAAAATTTAATTGACTCATCCATATCCTCAACAATGAGGGTAGAGTATTTAATTTTCATATAATCACCTGCCAAATACAATATATGTAATTTGTTCACATTTGAATATTTGTATCCCTTCACATTGATTATGTTTTTAATTCCATTTGATATTTTTTTTTAACACATTGGCTAAATAAGTAGGGGGTGTAATTCTGGAATAATTATTTTAATACAAAGACTCCAAGTTTAACCCTAGAACTATTAGCAGTAAAAATTAACCCTAGAAATATAAACAGTAAAAAAAAAATCTTCCTGGTTTATCTAAAATATGGAGAAATATTATTCATGTACGATTTTATACTATCTGAACTATCCAATCTAAACATATTACTATTTCACATGATTAATCAGGGTATGGGGAACGTCTTATTTGATTTTATAATGCCTTTAATTACTGATTTGGGAAGTTTTCTAGCATGGATTTTGATTTGTGTATTTTTATTCCTGTTCGGAGGGAAAAATGGGAGAAGAGTAGCAGTACTTGCTTTGGCAGCTCTATTTATGAGTAACGTTATTGTTTATTTATTAAAAATCATTGTTGCTTTACCCCGGCCTTTCCTGGTTTTGCCTGATGTCGATGTTCTAGTTTCAGTAAATGAGATTTATTCTTTTCCATCTGGCCATTCTGCATCATCTTTTGCTGCAGCATTGGTAATCGGCTTAAGATACAAACTAAATTTCAGAGAAAAAAGTTATGGTTTAATTTATCCTTTATTGGCCTTTGCAGTCATTATCGGGTTTTCCAGGATTTACATCGGTGTTCATTACCCCTTTGATGTTTTATTCGGTGCTCTTGTGGGTATTTTTTCAGCTCTTCTAATTTTGAAGGTTGAAGACAATAAAATAGTGGATAAATTAACCCATATTCCTTTGTTGGATAAATTAACACTAAAAAGAATTAAAAACTTTTTCACATGATGTTGTTGTTGGATATCTAATTTTCAGCTTGGTTGAAGATATGAGTCACATTATTATTGTTTTAATTGAGAATTTAGATTACCTGTGAGTTTTCATGGCCATGACAGTGGAAAGTGCGTGTATTCTGATCCCCAGTGAAGTTATCATGCCTTTTGCTGGTTTGTGTATGGGGACAGCTTAGTTTGCACTGGTAATTGCAGTTGTCGATGCTGGGGGAATCGATTTGGCTCATTAATTGCCTATTTTTGTTGGTCTTAATGGTGGGAGCCCGTTTCTGGAAAAATAAGTTCTATTAACCCACACATAACTGGAAAGGCCTGATGAATGGTTTGAAAAATATGGACATGAATCTGTTTTTGTTGGCCGAGTATTGCTTGGTATTAGGACGTTTATCTCGTTACCAGCCGGAATCGTCCGCATGAACATGAAAAAGTTTATCACACGCATTTCCCCGTTTCATTTTCCTGGTGTTTTGCATTAGGTTACCTTGGCATTCATTTAGGTCCTAGATGGGATGTAATTAAAATATAGTCCTAAATTTTGGATTTAATAGTTATTTTGAGGATGATGAAAGTTTATACGGGCATAAAACTAAAGTTTAACACGGAGTTTTTTTTATGAGAAAAATTTCACTTAGACCTAGACTTGTTGATATAAATTAGGTGAGGGTTATAGATCTGACTTCGTTATAGGATAGTTACTTTTACGGTATTGTTGTTAAAGTAAATTCTAGTGTAATGTGGAAAATTCATATTAACCAAAATCACTCATATAATATTTAGTATAAATTAACTAATGTGAATTAACTTTTTAAAGATATGAGTTAAAATTTATATCCAAGGTCTGATCAATTTAACAATAACTGTTAAAACTGACAAATTGTTCTAGTTAAATAAAGAGGATCAAAAATGTCTCTTGGAATTGTAATTAAAGGGCCTGAAGGATTAGTACTCGCTGCAGAAAGTAGAATTACATTGACTGCTCAAATTGCGGATAAAAAAACTATTGCAGTTAATTTTGATAACGCAACTAAATTACTTTCTTTCAGTGATCCGAATTGTGCTGTAGGTGTCGTAACTTATGGGTTAGCTGCGTTAGGTTTAAGACCAGCACATAGTTTTATTCCAGAATTTGAAAAAAAATTAAAAGAGGAAAATGAAGGGCGTTTATCAGTAAAAACATTTGCTGATAAACTGTCTGTTTTTTTCATGGATCAATGGAAATCTGAAATGCCTGAAGATTATAATGGTCCATCAATGACATTTGTTGTTGCAGGCTACGATGAAGGCGCTGCTTATGGTAGTATATACCTGATTGAAATACCTCATAATGAAAAACCTCAAGAACAACATGTAAATGATGGATCATTTGGAATCACTTGGGGTGGACAACGTGAATTTGTTGATCGCTTATTAAGAGGATATGATGGGAGACTCAAAGAATTTTTAATTTCTCAAGATATTGAAATTGAGGGGTTAGATGATTTTTTATTTAACTTACAAATGAAAATACCATTAGAGGCAATGCCATTACAAGATTGTGTAGATCTTGCTATTTTCTTTGTAAGAACTACAATTGATGCGCAAAATTTGACTCTTGGAATTAGGGGTTGTGGTGGGCATATAGATGTTGCTACGATTACTCGGAATGGTTTAGATTTTGTTCAACGAAAGGAGATTGTTGGGGAAGATAAATCTAAAAGATAATCGGGTGAAAATATGGAAAAACGAAAATTTCTAACTGTTAAGAAAGAAATCAAAAAGTCCGAAACTGGTTGTTCAGATAGTTACGAAGCCAAAAGTTGGTCTGAGTTATCTTCTGAATATTCTGTTGCTATGTACATAGTTATTCCCGGAACCCAAAAACCAATTGATCTCCCTAGCGTGAGTGTAGGTTTGAGTGGACTTGTTGGTCAAGTTAATGTACGTCCTGTTTTTGGTTTACATGAAATTGAACATGAAATTCGCCCGGAATACGTTTCAAAGATTCAAAAAAGGATGAAAAACATTCCTATTAAAATTGATGATTTAGACAGTCTACTAATTGGTGAATGACTTATTTTTTTATTTTTATGTACGCTGTTTATTTTGATCCTGAATTTCAGGAAACTTTAGATAGATTAAGAGATAAAAACCCTACCTATCATGATAATGTAATTAAGAAAATACAAGATATTAGAGAAAAATTGGAATGGAATCCAGATCATCATAAAAACCTTGAAAAACCATTACAAATTTTCAAAAGGGTTCATGTTAACACTTCTTATGTTATTGTTTTTAGAGTAAATAAATCGCAAAAAAAGTTATTAATAGTTGATTATGACCACCATGATAATATCTATAAAAAAAAGCGATTATTGAATTATTAAACTAACATTTTTTTGATCAATTTACTACTTCGTAATATAGGAGTTTAACGAAGTAAATTTATGAAATCAGATAACTTCAAACCTATTTGATTATATCTTTTCGTAACATTTTCTCAACTTATTCTTTAAATTTTTTCAACAAAATAGTAATAAACTTTATCCGCAAATTATTTTCATAACATCCTTATGTATCACTATGTAGACTAATTTCCTATTTTTCATATGGGTACTATTATTAAACTTCATTATCAATGAAATCAAGTTAGCACTATTAATTATCTGCCAATAGTGTCATTCCTCACTTTCAGAGTTGTGGATGTCGATTATAATTATTGGTGCACCTGAGAACTCATCAAAATCAATGATTGTACTGTCAAATTGGGTGCCAATATCAATTTCAAGTGCTAAAATTTGGGTAATCTCTCGTGGAATATATCCAATATCTTGATTAAATAATAGAACTAATATAGAGTTCTTATCGATTTTATTATCATAATCACGGACAAGCTCAATTTTATTCCCTATTTGAGCAAATCGTAAGTTTTTTTGTCTTTTACCATAATTAATGCCTTTGACCTCAACAAAAAGAGGAAATACTCGTTCTATACCCTGAAAATCTCTTAATAGATCATTGAAACTAGAATTAAATATGGAATTGCTTACATCCTCTATCAATGGGCTTTTGAGGTTAAAATCATAACTGAGAACGTCTATATTTATTTGGTTTATCCATTCAAGAAAATCTTCATAGTTTGGTGAGTCAGTTTCAGAAAGATATCTATCTGCGAAATTTATTGCTATTTTTCTAGATGTGATACCAATGGACATTGCCCAACAAGCTACTGGGTTTGGAACTCCAAATTTTACCATAGAAGGAAAAAATTTAATATAATCCTGTACAAAAGATTTTTTAATACCTAGCACTTCAAATGCAATATTAAGATAACTAGATATTCCCCAAGGAAGTTTATATGAAAAATAATCTCCTATAATACTTGTTAAATCTTCGACAGATAATTCAAATCTTGAATTTCTGATAATATGATTAATTTCATAACCGCTTATCCATGATTTAAGTAAATTATTTTGATTAATTTCTATTTTCTTTTTTGGTTTAAGTTCTGGTATTTGAATACATATAGACAAGAAAAGGTCAATTAAATTATAAATATCAAAAAATTCATTTTTTAAAAATATTTTAATCAAATTTTGCTTATTTTCCAGCACATGTGTGTGAATAATTTTACAAGAGTGAGTTCTTAAACCTGTTGAACTATAAAGAGCCCTAATTTTGGGGTTTGATATAGTTTCGTTAATTTCTTTAGCAACATCCAAAGCAATTTCTCTTATTTTTTCAAAGGGGATTCTATTTTTTGTGGCTTGAATTTCAGATATGCTTCCATTTAGAATCTCGAACATTATTTCATCAGATAAATTTTCCTCTTCAACTAATAAAGCAAGAATTTCAGGGTCTAACTCTTCTTTTAAGGTATTTTCGGAAAGTCTTCCTTTAATCAGTTGGATTAAAGATTTGTAAAGAGCACTATTAACAGGCTCTACGTTTTCTTTATGTTCTAAATAATAGTTAATATCTCTTTTGTCTTGATTTGAAATCTGAATGTGAATTATAAGGCCTTCAGTTTCTTCTGTAGCTCTACCAGCCCTTCCCGCGATGTTCCAATATTCACGAGTTGAAATACGTTCCATTTTTTCTTTCCTTTCATTGTAACGGTAACAACTATGGATAATGACAGTTCTTATTGGTAAATTTACACCCTGAGCTAATGTATTATTAGCGACAATAAAAAGATATTTTTTTTGCCTGAAATCGTTTAAAATAGCATCACCTACTATTTGTGGAATGCCCCCATGATGCAAGGCTATTCCTCTTTTAAGTGATTTTGTAACTAAATGTGCAGATCCAAGCCATTCTTCAGCTAAAAAAATTGAATGAGTTTTTTCATTCTCATCAAAATGAAAACTATAGTTTTTTGCAGATTTTACTCTTTCATTCAAGCATTTTGCGATACTTTCTACGTTATTCCGATGAGGAGTAAATATTAATACTGGGCCTCGTTCTCCAAATTTAAAACCAAGTTCAGCTGCTATTTGATTTTTTTTTGTTTTTTTCTGGAAAAATGTTTAAATCTTGATTTAAATATTGTTGTTTTAATATCCCAGGCACGAACTTACGAATTAAAGCTCCTTCCTCAGCTGCATATCTTATTATTCCATTATTGTCAGACCATTCAAAATTGGCATATCTTTGAATAGAAGGACGCCAAGAAGATTTAATAATATCATTTTTTGTAGAAACATTAAACCATCTTGCTAAATCTTCTAAAGTTTCTTGTGGAATAACTGCTGAGAGAGTAATGAACCTTGTATCTGTCAACTTTCTTTTCATTCGCGTCAAAAGTAATTCAAATTTAATACCCCTACTTTCATCATCAATAACGTGGATTTCATCAAGGATAACTAGTTTTAGATTATCTAAAAACTCTGGTTTAGCTCTAAATAAAAGATCTAGTTTTTCGGGCGTTAAAATCAATATATCTGTTTTCTTGAATAAAAGCTCTTCAAAATCATCTGATTCATAACTTCCTGATACGGATGAGATTCGATACCCTAAATCATTAAATACAGATAAAAATGATTGTTTTAATTCTGATACTAAAGCTCTGTAAGGAGCTACATATACACATTTAGCAGTAGGATCCTTTACTAACGTATGAACAATTGCAAATTCGGCTATTCTTGTTTTACCTGCACTTGTTGGCATTTTGACAATTTTGTTCGTATCAGTGCTAAGTAAACCGTTTTCAAGAGCGTTTATTTGCGAAATCCAGAGTTCTGAAATCGAATTCCCATTTAATGGATCTTTTCCAAGCCCTCTAGCAAGTAATTTAATATATAGGTTCCATTTTGGATCGTTTGGGGCATATTTTTTTAGTAAACTCCATGTGGATCTACTTTCCATCAAAGGAATCAAACTTCTTATACTTGCAACTAGATTTGATTCTTGTACTCTAGAAAGATTCGTGAAAATATCTTCAGCTTTTTCAAAAGAAGCAAATGCAGATTCTTTAGAATTTAAATTCCCCTTAAAAAAAAATTCAGAAACATCTGTAAAACCTTTACTACAAAAAGCAAGCGCCATTGCTAAGATCACATTAAATTCGCAATCATTTTCAATTTCAGGTTCATTTAAAAATTTTTTAGATTCTTTCAATAAACCTAAAAACTTTCTTTGAATGAAAAGACTTGTAAGAAGTTCTAATCCATCTTCTGATACTTGATTATCATTAATTTTTTTGGCAATACAAATTGCATTCGCTTGGTAGCCTGCTAAATCATAATTAATTGCAGCATTTAACAAATTAGTTTCTCTTGTGTAAGATTCATCTAGTTGAGCTAATGATTCCCACAACATTGCAAG
Source organism: Methanobacterium sp. UBA353 (assembly GCA_002496805.1). Lineage (GTDB taxonomy): Archaea > Methanobacteriota > Methanobacteria > Methanobacteriales > Methanobacteriaceae > Methanobacterium. The sequence continues at coordinate 152,467 of DALO01000029.1, forward strand.
TCTTTTTGCAGCTTTTGACAGCTTTTGATCAGAGTAATCTGGATTCTTTCTAATAACATTCTCTAATTCATAAGATGCTAAAATTGCATTTCTAGTTATCCTATGTATTTTGTAGGTCCATTCATACTCAGGTATTTCTTCCGTTATTTCACTCAAAAGTGCTTTTGCTTGTATCTGGGCCATTTCAACTTGAAAACCTCGTTTTTGAAGAATAGCTAATACTCTATTCCTACTTTTCTCATTTTCATTCATCATCTAACAACCCTTCAACATCAAACTCAGAAAATACTTCTTTAATGATAGTTTCTAAACCATCAATACGTATGACATGAACCGTCAAATTAGCCAATTTTAATTCTTCAGCTTCTAATATTTTTAGTGGCACTTCATTCCATTGATCACTTTCCCAACACAGACTTAGTCGAAAATTATCTAAATTTTGATTATGATTTCGACTGGCCAAATATTTAATAAAGGGGTTACGTAATTCTGATTGTTGATAATCCAACATTTTCATTGTAAATCTTAATATGTCAGGTAAATCAGTGTCATATTCATCATAAATTTGTTTCACACCCTTTTTAGCAGCATAGTCATCATGAACTATTCTTAATTTTGACTCAACAAAACATACTTCATTAATTGAATTATTATCATCCAATTTCAAACATAAAATATCAGTTCTTGGTAAACTTTGTTCAGCTATGATCTTATGATAAATTTTATAAAAAGGAGTTTTATAACCATGAATTTCTTCCAAAATGGCTGTGAATAAAATTTCGCCAAAATCACCTTTTTTGATAGCTCTGCCTTCAGTTGGAATACTAGGAGAAATGAATGTATTTTTGACATTTTCCCAACCTAATTCCTCAGCTAGATCACTTAAAAGTTTTAAACCAATAATTTGGTTATAAAAAATTTTTTTAAGATATTCTTTAGTCTCTGTAGAGTAGTCAGCAGCTTCTTTTAGGTCTATAACACTAAAATTAGAATAATCACAAGGTTTACGTTTATTACAACACAGCCAATCTTTTAATGAGTTTACCGTTGTCATATTTTATAATATTAAGAATAATTAAATCAATATCATTTATTTAGGGTCTTAGATTTTTAGTGTTGAAAGAAGGTTTTTCCTTCTTTTTTTCTGTATTTTATGAATTATTTGATAATTAGTTTCTTGAAATACAATTTTATTTTAGCTTTGTAACAATAATTGGGCTTCTAAACCGTTAAAATTAAGTATGAGTGCTTTCATATATTTGTCGGGTGACAAAAATGAAGCATCACTTAAATTACAGTAAAGAAGACCCAAACTATATCTTGTTAGAGAAAATATTTAAAATTATCGGTTCTAGAAAGTCTAGAATAATAATTGCTTTTAAAGGTGTTAAAAACACTAATATGATGATTTTATCAATCAAAATACTATTTACTGCATTTTTCAATACAACCATTGAATTCGTTGTTTTAAGAGCTTAAAAATGATAAAAAACTTCATAAGTTATTCCAAATAACTGAAGTGCCTAGTGCTCTTAAAAATTTCAGAATTCATGTTACGATTCCAACCAGATATATTCGTTAAAGTTACAAACAGCATATTAATGCAAGCTAAACCAATTAAAAGACGTGGAAAGACGAACATTTTTTGTTGATGCAATGCCTGTGGATTTAGATTACAATATTAAACGTAAACATCGCTATAAAAAAATATCTCGAAAAACAAAATCTAAAAATGTAGTTACGCATCCTCCTATGGATTTTACATAGGATTTAAAGCCATTGTAGTTATAGAACATGAATCTGCAATGCCTGTTGCTATTTTTAATCCACAATGGGGCGCCACACGACACGAAAATTTTCAATGAAATAATGGAAAACCTCCGTAAAAGGCGAAATAATCAGGAAAAAAGACATAATAATATTCGACAGAGGATATTTACAAATACGAAAACTACCAAATCGGCATTTCCAAATACAAAATCGTTCCTTTAATATTCCCAAAAGAAAAATTCAAACTACAAAAACTCAAAGACAAATTAACCTATCCATTACGCGTATTCAAAGATAAAAAGACAAAAAAAAGAAGCTAAAAAACTATACAAAACATTAACCAAAATATTAATCCCAAAAAATACAAAACTGGAAACGATACAAACCCATACGAGTAAAAATCGAGGATTTCTTCAAATTATGCAAATCAGGACTAAACTTAAAAAAATACACAAATATACACTTGATTCAGCTCAAAAAACCACCATAGTAATTGTATTTTTTAGCAGGACTAATCACAACACTAGGCTACAACTCCAAAACAGCCCTACAAAAGCTTTTTAGAAACATGAAAAATCTAAGACCCTAAAACACTTTTGTCCAAGAACAGTTTTTTTTTTAAATAAAACTTCTTGGTGGGAAAAACTATTAATACAATGCACTCATTAATTCTCTTTATAGATTGGTGCAATTGCTATTTTAATGACGGCCTTTTTTGTCATTTCATATTTATAAGGGACAAAAACAAATAATAAGACTAGTACTAAAATGAAATCAGGTGAATTCATGAGTAAAGATGAACAGAAAATAATCAAGGAGCTTAACTCACGGATGAAACAATTCAAAGCTGCCTTAAAAGATGAAAACAAGAAATTCGAGCTTATGGATAACATTCCAGCTTCAGAAGGTATTATCCGTTTTGAGGTTATACTGCCCTCACCGAATCCTGAGGAATTCGTGGACGGACTCTTCCTGTATATGAATGATGAGGGAGTTATTGTTAATGCCGAGTATTTCTTTAGAGACAAGTCAGAAGTAGAAGTTTTAAATGTTCCTGAAGAATATCTCCCAGTTATAACCGACCTTTTCAGTGATTTATTCATATCCGAAGTTGAAGAATAAAATTCACTGGAGTTTAATTCTTATTTTACAAAGTTGTTTTCATGAGGGGTTCATCTTCTCTCATATAACTAATTTTTCACTGAGAAACTATTAACCTATTTTTTTCACATTTAAACCTATTCCGGAAACAGTTATTATTTGCAGTGGTTTTTCTTATTAGTTTTGCAGGATGATGATGATTTAAACCTAATTTCAGTTTCAAAGTTTATATATGATAGTGAATTCATAGAGATAAACGAAGTATAACAAAAAAATGGTAAAAAAGCACCCCAACTACTAACTGGGATTAAAGTATTGGTTGGTTTTTAGCACCCGATTAATTTCAGATATCAACTTTAAAACTGGTTAAAATCTATAACCATTGTCTTTATAATTTATATTATTGATTCGGGCCTAATTCAGATTTATTCACATAATAATCCGCACCACCATGCCTCAATTGTTTTTTTATCCATAAATCTTAATTGGGAGGATAAAAATGCGAAGTTTTGAGAAATTAACTTCTTACATCCCACTTAGACGGTCTGAAACAGGTTCAAAGAATATTGGACTTCTGGTGGACGGTCCAAACATGTTAAGAAAGGAATTCCGATTGAATTTAGATTTAGTAAGGGAGATAATATCCGAATATGGAAATATGAGGGTGGGAAAAGTTCTGTTAAATCAGTATGCTTCAGATAAATTAATTGAAGCGATAGTAAATCAGGGATTCACCCCTATTGTAGTGGCAGGAGACACTGATGTTTACATGGCTGTGGAGGCCATGGAACTTATTTACAATCCTAACATTGATGTTGTAGCGTTGATGACTAGAGATGCTGATTTTTTACCTATAATCAATAAGGCTAAAGAAAATGGGAAGGAAACCCTAGTGATCGGTGCTGAGCCAGGTTTCAGTGCAGCATTACAAAATTCTGCTGATGATGCCATAGTCCTAAAAACCGATAAATCTGAAAATAGTATCAAGGAAGACTGAAATGATTATCAATTCTTCACTTGATGAGGTAAAAAGAAGAGAAAGTGCCCTAAAATATATTGCCTCCCAGGTTAAGGAGAAAGGAAGAAACAGCCTACATGATCTTTCAGGATTAGCCGGTGGATTTCCAGTTTCAGAATCTGATCTTATGCTACTGGAAACCTATGCTGGTCCTGCTTATTTTTCCGAATCACTGCAAAAAGAGGGCATAGTTCATCTTGGTGGTGAGAAGGTATTGGCCTTCAACCGTACCAGTGCCGCTATTCTAGCAACAATACTGGCTTTAGTTAAACCGGGAGAAGAAGTAATCCACTACTTACCCCAGTTACCATCACATCCCTCCATTCCACGCAGTGCCAAACTTCAAGGTGCATCTTACCGTGAGTACGATAGTATTAAAGATTTCAAACCTGGTGAGGAAACCTCACTAGTAGTTATAACTGGTTCCACAATGGACCATCAAATAATTCCCCTTGATGATTTTGAAAAAATAATCAAGATCTCCCACCAACAAGGAGTCAAAGTTCTGGTTGACGATGCTTCCGGGGCACGATTGCGAACTGTTCTATACAATCAGCCCCGAGCTATGGATATGGGTGCTGATCTGGTCGTCACCAGCACTGACAAATTAATGAACGGCCCCAGAGCAGGGTTAATGTCTGGTGAAACTCAACTGATTGACCAAATAGCAGATAAAGCCCATCAGTTTGGTTTGGAAGCTCAACCACCTGTGATTGCCGGCATCATACGTGCATTGGAAACATTCAATCCTCAGATAATCATTGATTCAATAGAAAGGAAAGATAAACTACACTCCAAATTAAAGAAACTAGTGAAAGGTGTTGAGAAAACCCCCACTGGGGTGATGATTTCTGAAGATAAGATATGGGAGGAAGTGAAAACTCCTGAAACTAATCTACCAATTTCCAAACGTGAAGTTGCAACTCTAATGGCCATGATACTCCTAAAAGATCATAACATAGTGACCATCCCTGCAGTGGGAATGCCGGGAGTCACAGCAACCATACGACTGGACATGGCATCTGCTGATTCTAACACTATGGAAGATTCTCAAATAGTTAACGCAATCACTGATTCGCTCCAAAAACTTAGAAAAATTATCTTTGATGAAGAAAAATGTTTAAACATATTATACGAATCTTAAAATCTATTTTTTTTTTAATAAGTTGTGAAGTTTTCAAAAACTCACAAATTCCTTTTTTTTAAATTAGTGATTGATCATCATGATAGAAATCGACGGCTCATATAAAGAAGGTGGTGGTGCTCTTTTGAGGGTTTCAACCGCCCTTTCAGCTTTAACTGGTAAGAAATTTCGGATTAAAAACATCCGTGCCGGCAGACCGAAACCAGGGATGATGATGCAACACCTAACTTCAGTTTCCACTATTGGAAAGATTTCCAACGCCCAGATCAATGGACTGGATGTTGGTTCCACCCAAATGGAATTTGTCCCAGGTAAACTTACCAGTAAAAAAATAGATGTTGATGTTAAGACCGCAGGCAGCATCTCCCTGATCCTGCAAGCATTGATCATACCAGCCATATTCACACCAGAAGGAGTCAGCATAACTATTAAGGGCGGTACTGATGTTCGATGGGCTCCATCTGTAGACTATCTCCGTCATGTGACCATACCCTTACTACAATCCATGGGAGTGTCTGTAGATTTGGAGTTGTTAAGGCGAGGCCATTATCCCCGGGGTGGTGGCTTAGTAAAAGCCTTAATAAAACCAGTTAAGAAGTTAAAAACATTGAATATCCATGAATTGAAAGTCGATGTAATTAAGGGGATATCACACTCCACACAACTTCCCAGGCACGTTGCAACTCGCCAGGCAGACTCTGCACAAAAAACACTCAACTCGGCAGGTTATGATGTTGAAATAGAAATAGAATCAGAAGGTGATGCTACATCTCCAGGATCTGGACTGGTACTCTGGAGTGAATTTAAAGGTAAAAGAATTCCACGTGTAGGTGCCAGTAGTCTGGGAAAACCAGGTAAACCTGCAGAAGTAGTTGGTAGAGAAGCTGCAACAGAAATTTTATCATCTATATCCCGAGGCGCTGCTTTGGACCAGTACATGGGTGATCAGATCATACCCTACCTGGCCATTGCTGGCGCTTCTTCGGTAAAAATTGCCAAACTCACCAACCACACTCTCACTAATATTTATGCAGCAGAAAAATTCATTGATTGCCGTTTTAATATCAAATCGAGTACTGATGAGGTGACATTAGTTGAAGTTGAGTAACTATTTTTTTTTACAAATCATACTCTGACTATGGGTTCATTTCCAGCATACTATAATTTCATTTCAAGTGCATACATTCTCCGGAGATAACCTTGCGCAAACTTCCATCATCCATTTCTAAAATAAGCACTCCTTCATTGGTTATTCCAACAGCTTCTCCGCGAACTACTTTTCCCTTTTTATGCACTTCAACATTTAAACCAATAGTTTTGGAGAGTTTCCGCCATTCTTTCAGAATTTTTGGGAAATTTCCTGTTTTAAAATCATTGTAAAGGGTTTCAAAGTTTTTCAGGAATCTTTGCACTAATTTCACACTGTAAATTTCCTTTTCAAGTTCTTGTTTTAGGGATGTGGCCCCATTCCTGAGTTCTGGGGGGAAAGTCTTCACATCAACGTTAAGATCGATACCCACACCCACCACAACATATTCAAGACCTTGAGGGCTAATGCTTGCTTCAGTTAAGATTCCACATACCTTTTTTTCTCCAATTAAAATGTCATTAGGCCATTTAATCCCCACGTCAAGTTTGCACTCTTCATCCAATGTTTCAGCCACTGCCACTCCAGTTACCAGTGTTAGTTGAGGTGCTTTGGCTGGGGGAATATCTGGCCTTAAAATAATGGTCATCCACACCCCACCAGAGGGTGATAACCATTTCTTACCACGACGTCCTCTGCCACTGCGCTGACTTTCAGCAATAACAATGGTTCCTTCAGGTGCACCTTCATTGGCCAATCTTTTGGCCACTTCGTTAGTTGAATCAACCTCGGAATAGTAATGAACTTCTCGGCCAATATATTCTGTGGACAAATCACGTTGTAACTCATAAGGCAGGAGGCGATTGGGGATTTTAGAAAGGCAATAACCCTTATCGGGTGATGAATCTATCACATAACCCTCTTTTTGGAGTTTGTCTATTGCTTCGGCAAGTTGGGATTCTGATATTCCCACTTCGGATGCCAATTTTGTTCTGGGAACATATTCATCTTTATTTTGATGGAGTATCTTCAATATTTGTTTTTTATTCATCAAAACCACCTGAACATTTCATTTTTTATTGTTCTCCATTGAATGAGTCATGTAACTTGAAACTGCTGCAGATACTGCAGCAACTCTTTTAGAGGGTAAAAACGTTGACTTAAGCCGTGAAACCATTTCTTTATCTTCTTTAACTATTCTTTCCATGTTTTCTGTGATTTCCTGTTTGTACTCGTCTACAAAGTGGGTGTGTAGTTTTCCTTGCCGGAAATTAGGGCTTAACATCATTGCCTTATGGAAGGGTATGGTGGTTTCCACTCCCAGAATGATATACTCTGAAAGAGCTCTCCGCATCCTAGTGATGGCTTCATTCCTGTTCCTGCCCCATACAATGAGTTTGGAAATCATTGAATCATAATAGGGGGGAATAGTGTAATTCATGTAAACTCCACTGTCCACCCGCAATCCAGGACCACCAGGGGAACGGTAACCAGTAATCTTACCGGGGTTGGGTGAAAAATCTGTTAAAGGATTTTCAGCGTTTATACGACACTCAATAGCATGACCTCTAACTTGAATATCCTCCTGGGCACAGCATAACTCTCTGCCTGATGCAATTTTAAGCTGTTCTTTTACCAGATCTACCCCAGTAACTGCTTCAGTGATGGGATGTTCCACCTGAATTCTGGTGTTCATCTCCAAAAAGTAAAAATTCCCATTAGAGTAAAGGAATTCCACAGTACCGGCATTGGTGTATCCTATGGATGATGCAGCTTTAACTGCTGCATTTCCCATTTTTTCCCTTAATTCATCAGTCATAATCGGAGAAGGTGATTCTTCAATCAGTTTCTGGTGTCTTCGTTGGATACTGCACTCACGATCTGCCACATGGATGGTGTTTCCATGTTCATCTGCCAAGATCTGGAATTCTATATGGCGAGGTTCCTCCACATATTTCTCAATAAATACTGTTGAATCTCCAAAAGCTGATGCAGCTACCGATTGTGTGGATTCAAGGGCACGGATAAGTTCATCTTCTTCATAAACTGTTCGCATACCAATACCACCACCACCTGCCGATGCTTTAACAATCACCGGGTAGCCAATGGATTCAGCTATTTTAAGTGCCTCATCCGGGTCAGTCACTCCCTTATTGTTACCAGGGATTACAGGAACTCCTGCTTTTTCCATAAGTTTACGAGATTCAATTTTACTTCCCATAGCCTCTATAACACGGCCAGATGGGCCTACAAGCTTTATACCATGCTTGGCACATTCATCACCCATTGTTGGGTTTTCAGCCAAAAAACCATAACCAGGGTGCAATGCATCAGCCCCAGATTCTTCAGCAGCCTCTAAAATGTGTGCAATATTCAAATAACTATCAGCAGGGGCTGGTCCCCCTATAAGGTATGCTTCATCAGCATATTTAGCGAAAAGTGAATTCTTATCAGCTTCTGAGTATACAGCTACACTTTTTACTTCCAGTTCTCTGCAAGCTCGCATCACCCTAATGGCGATCTCTCCACGGTTAGCAACCAGGACCTTGTCAAACATGATATCTTCCTGTGTGTCTTTTGCAATATTATATAGGGTTTTCTTTTATCTTGATATATTTATTAACTTTATCTATATCTCCCTACAGATTTATATCTAACTGCAAAATATCCAAGAAACATATAATATTATAAGTAAATATATATTATTATGGACTTAATCACCATTAACAGGCCTAAAAATCATGATTAACAAGAAACGACATCTGGAAATGGCGTTACAAACCATACCTTCCCATCCTGATCCAGACTATAACCTGGAACAGTACCACACCCCAGCCACCATAGCCGCCGATGTACTCTGGAATGCCAGTGCCCAGGGAGATATCCCGGGAATGAAAATGATAGATCTGGGCTGTGGAACTGGAATACTGGCCCTTGGAGCAGCTCTAATGGGGGCAGAGGAAGTTGTAGGAGTTGATGTAGATAGAGGTGCCTTGAAAGTTGCCGAAAATGAAGCCAGAACACTGAAAGTTCAGGATAAATGTAGGTTTCTCCAGATGGATGTGGATGATTTCCAGGAAGAGGGTGATACTGTAATCCAGAACCCCCCATTCGGTGCGCAGAAGGCCAATCGTAAGGATGCTGACCGAAAATTTCTAAAAAAAGCACTTAAATTGGCCCCAGTGGTTTATTCTTTCCATCTTGCCAAAACCGAAGATTTTATAGAAAGTTTGGGGTCATCAGTTTCAAGTGTAATAACCCACCGTTTCTACTATAAATTTCCCTTACATCGGACCTATCACTTCCATAAGGATGAAAAAAGGGAAGTGGAAGTGGTTGTGTTAAGGATGGAACGATTTAAGAATTAATGGTTTTTTATGAATAACTGTGCTAAAAAATATATGTGGATACCTTTAAGTTAAAGCGTAGTTGGGTGTAAAGGTACGGGTAAGATAGGTAATGAAACTTGTTACAATTGTCAGGGTAGTTGAAAAATAAATTCGAAAATAATCCGCTGTGATGGTTGTGGTGGTGATGGGATCCTAAACCCCGGAGACCCAGGCTATGGATATCCAATATAAACTGTTTTAAATATCTCAAAAAATTGTCATATCTTTTTTTCTATGATATCATTAAATTATAAAAATTAATTCTTTTAAAAGAAAATCGAAATTGAATTCTCATATTATTATATAAGGACCAAAAACAGAAATTTAAGAATGTCAGTTAAGAATATTTCACTTTTTATTCCTGCTTCCTTTTTGAAAGAAACAAAAGATTTAAAACTAAAGACCTACAAAGTAGGGTTGATTGGCAGATCAGCCGCCCTGTTTCGGGTGACAAAAATCGTTGTTTACAGCGATACACAAGACCTCGAAGACCGGAAAGGGGTAAAGTTTATTAGTGATATCCTCACTTATATGAATACCCCACAGTACCTTAGGAAAAAGGTATTTCCTATAACCAGGGAGTTGCGGAACGTTGGAATACTACCACCACTTCGAACTCCTCATCACCCGACTGGAGAACTCCATGCCGGTGATTATAGACAGGGACTTACATTGAAAAGGATAAGGAAGGGCACCCTTGTTGATATAGGTGCCGACCGGGAAGCGTTGTGTAAGGAAAAGCTCAGCGTAAACCGTGTTTTAAGCTTTAAGGTAGATAAGTTAGGTAAAGAAATAATTGTCACCCCTGATGAACCTGAGTTCTATTGGGGTTATGAAGTACTTTCTACTTATAAGAGTTTAGATAATAGCATAGATTTGTTAAAACCACGACCAGACATGGTAGTGGGCACATCACACTATGCTGAACCCATCACTTCTGTTTTGAACGAAGTAAGAGAGGGGTTAAGGGGCTCCAAACACTTAGCTATTTTGTTTGGCGGTCCGTATTCGGGCTTACATGAATTAATGGGTCATCCTGAGGAATTTTTAGACCTCGAGGTTAATACCATCCCTAATCAGGGAACTAAGACTGTAAGAACTGAAGAGGCAGTTTTAGCTACTTTATCAGTATTTAATATGCTAATGGATTAGTTATATGCTAATGCTATAACCGGGACCATAGTGGCTGACTTAGCAAGGGCTAAGTAAGTTAATTAAATTTTGATATGGATAGTGCATATTGTATGCATTAAAGCTAGTGATAATAAGCATTGATAACAATTATCTATTTGCAATGCGCTATTAGGGCTATTTGGAATGCTCTATAAGTAATTTTATATTCACATATTTGGAAAAGTGGAAAATCTATAATTAAGGAGGAAATATTAGATGGCTAGACATCATCAACCTAGAAAAGGATCAGTTGCATTTAGTCCTAGAAAAAGAGCAGCCAGGGAATCACCCCACATAACATCCTGGCCCGAAAGCGAAGAGTCGGGTCTCTTGGGATTCCCCGGTTACAAGGTGGGTATGACCCATGTAACAATGCTGGATAACACTAAAAATTCACCCACTGAAGGGATGGAAATATCAACTCCAGTAACTGTGGTAGAAACCCCTCCAGTAGTTGTTTTCGGCATCAGAGCATACCAGAAAACATCAAGAGGAATTAAAGCTATGACTGATGTCCTGGCAGCTGAACTGGACGAAGATCTAAAAAGAAAAATCAGCTTACCTAAAGAATACAACACCGAAGCTCAACTTGCCGAGTTAACAGAAAATCTGGATAACGTCGTTGAAATCAGAGCGTTAGTACACACCAAGCCCCGACTGGCCAATGTTCCTAAGAAAAAACCGGAAATAATGGAATTCGGAGTAGGAGGCTCCAGTCTGAAAGAAAAACTGGATTACGCTGCCAGTGTGCTTGGAAAAGAAATTAACCCTGCTGATGTTTTCGCCGATGGTGAACACACCGATGCTGTGGCAATCACCAAGGGTAAAGGATTCCAGGGAGTTATCAAACGGTGGGGTGTCCGTATACAATACGGAAAAGCAGCCAGAAGTAGTAAAGGACGACATGTGGGTTCAATAGGGCCATGGAGTCCTGAACGTGTCATGTGGACAGTACCAATGGCAGGACAGATGGGATACCACCAGCGCACTGAGTACAATAAGAAAATACTCAAAATAGGGGAAGCTGAACAAGCTGATGAAGTAAACCCTGATGGTGGGTTTGTAAAGTACGGTGTAGTCAAAAATAATTATTTACTTCTCAAAGGATCATTACCAGGACCCTCAAAGAGACTGGTCATATTTAGAAAAGCAATTCGACCACACGGAAAACACGACAATGCTCCGCAAATATCATATATTAGCACGGCCTCCAAGCAGGGAGCCTAGTTAGGATTAAAGAGTGATGGGAATGAAGAAGATCAATGTTTACTCATTAGAAGGTAAAGTAACTGGTGAAATGGAGCTTCCAGAGATATTCAGTGAAGAATACCGGCCGGACCTCATTAAAAGAGCCGTCCTATCTGGACAAAGTGCCCGTATCCAGGCCTGGGGAACTGACCCCATGGCTGGTAAACGAACCACTGCCGAATCATTCGGTGCAGGTCGAGGAGCAGCCATGGTACCTCGTGTGAAGGGTTCAAGACACCCTGCAGCGTCCAAGGCAGCATTCGTCCCCCATGCAACAGGTGGTAGAAGAGCACACCCTCCAAGAACTGCCAGAATAATCCATGAAAAGATAAATAAAAAAGAAAGGAAATTGGCCATACGCTCAGCCCTAGCTGCCACCACCAACCAGGAACTGGTCCAATCTCGGGGACACCAAATTGAAAACATCCCCCAAATACCATTTGTAGTGGACGATGCCCTGTGCAGTGTCAAGAAAACCAAAGAAACTAGGGAAATTTTCAAAAACCTGGGAATAATGGATGATGTGGTTCGAGCCAAAAACGGTCGTAAAATACGTGCTGGTAGGGGTAAAACCAGGGGAAGAAAATATAAAACACCCAAAGGCCCATTACTAGTAGTGGGAGAAGATAAAGGAATCAGTTTAGGGGCCAGAAACCATCCAGGAGTAGATGTGGTGGTTGTAGACAATATCAATGCAGAACTACTGGCACCAGGAACCCACCCAGGCCGACTTACTATTTACACTAAATCCGCCATAGAAAAAGTGGGAGAGTTATTCCAGAACAGGTAGGTGTCATGAATGGATCCTTACAAGATATTGATCAAACCACAGTTAACTGAAAAAAGCATGAATGCTATTGACTATAAAAATGAGTTAACCTTCGTGGTACGAAGAGCTGCAAAGAAGCCAGAGATTAAGCAAGCCTTCCAAGAACTATACGATGTAAAAGTAGTGCGGGTAAACACCCAGATAAACTCCCGCGGTGAAAAACTAGCCTACCTTAAACTGGCAGAAGATGAGAGCGCCGAAGACATAGCAGTTAAAATGGGCGTATTCTAGAGTGTAGGGAGGATTAATAATGGGAAAACGATTAATAATTCAAAGGAGGGGAAGAGGAACCCCCACCTACCGAAGTGCATCACATCGCTTCAAAGGAAAAATACAGTACCGTTCATACGATGATCTAGAAAAAAATGGCAGTCTCAAGGGAAAGGTAGTGGATATTATACACGACCCAGGTAGAACTGCACCGATAGCCAAGGTAAAGTTCGAAAATGGCGAACAAAGATTAATACTGGCCCCGGAAAGTATAGCAATCAACGATGAAATTGCATGTGGAATTTCCGCACCAATAAAACCAGGAAATTCATTACCTCTTGGAGAAATCCCGGAAGGAACACCAGTGTACAACTTGGAAAACAACCCTGGAGACGGAGGAAAATTCGTCAGATCTTCAGGTACTTACGCTTCTCTTATCACCCATGATGTGGGTAAAGCTATTGTAGAACTTCCTTCAGGGGAATTAAAGGCTTTCAACCCTCGCAGCAGAGCCACCATCGGAGTGGTTGCCGGGGGAGGTAGGAAAGAAAAACCATTCCTCAAAGCAGGAAACCGATATTTCGCAGCAAAAGCTAAGGGTAAAAAGAGCATGGTTGTTAGTGGAATTGCAATGAACGCAGTAGACCACCCACACGGTGGTGGAAACAGACAGCACCCAGGACGACCTACCACAGTCTCCAGACACGCCCCACCAGGAAGAAAAGTGGGTTCCATTGCTGCTAGAAGAACTGGAAAAAGGAGATAAGAAATTTTTACAATCCATTATCTCACATAAATTACCAATAAAATATTAGGACAAAAAAATAAAGGAAATTTAAGGAGGAGGCTAATTGGCGAGGAAAGAATTCAAGTATCGCGGTTACACCCTGGAAGAACTGCAACAAATGCCACTGGATAACGTTATTCAGTTATTCCCATCAAGGCAACGCAGATCCCTTAAGAAGGGATTCCTACCCAGGCAAAAAAAAGTACTAGAGAAGATACGAAAACTTAAGAAAGATAAAAACAAGGGTGGACGACCCCAAATCATTAAAACTCACTGTAGGGACATGATTGTCTTACCAGAAATGGTGGGCATGACCTTCGGAATCTACAATGGAAAAGAATTTGTGGATGTTAAGATACAGCCAGAAATGATAGGCTGTTACTTTGGAGAATTCGCCGTCACCCGACAAAGAGTACAGCACGGAGACCCAGGTATGGGCGCAACCCGTTCATCCATGTTTGTGCCTCTGAAATAAGGAGAATGAACCATGGCGAAAAATAAATATGCTTACCAAGGAACGGGAAAAATGGCCAAAGCAACTGGTAAATCTCTCAAGATCTCTCCAAAACACTCAGTTGAAATTTGCAGAGAAATCAGGGGAATGTACCTGGATGAAGCCAAGGAATACTTGGAAGATGTAATCCAACTGGCTAGACCAGTACCATTCAAAAGACACAACAAGAAAGTAGGCCACCGCAGAGGACTTAAAGGATGGGCTGCTGGCCGTTACCCAACAAAAGCAGCCAGTCACATCCTGGATGTCTTAGAAAATGCTGAGGCCAATGCTGAATACCAGGGAATGGACACTGAAAATCTTAAAGTAATCCACATATCAAGCCATCGAGGCTTCGTAATCAGAGGATATATCCCAAGAGCATTTGGAAGGGCAACACCCTTCAACACACCAACCACACACATTCAGGTAGTTCTAGGGGAGGCATAGAGCACATGATTGAAAAGGACTTTGTAACCGAGGGACTAAAAAGAACCCGAATTGATGAATACCTGGAAAAAGAACTGGACCGAGCAGGCTACGGTGGAATGGAAATTCAAGTCACGCCCCTTGGAACCATGGTAGTGGTCTATGCTGAACGACCAGGAATGGTTATTGGACGTGGCGGTAAAACTGTGCGAGCCATAACCAGCAACCTAAAAAATAATTACGAGTTGGAAAACCCACAAGTGGAAGTTAAAGAAGTTGATATTCCAGAATTAAACCCTAAAATCATGGCACACAAAATATCAGCCATGTTACAGAGGGGAATGCACTTCCGTAGAGTGGCATATTCTGCTCTCAGAAGAATTATGGGAGCAGGAGCCCAGGGAGTGGAAGTAACCATCTCTGGAAAAATCAGAGGATCCCGATCTGCCTGTGCCAAATTCACAGATGGATACATCAAACGATGCGGAGAAACATCAACTAAGTATGTTAAACAAGGATTTGCCACAGTACAACTCAAACCAGGTGTTCTGGGAATTTACGTCAGAATCATGCCTCCAAATGTAACTTTACCTGATAAAGTGGATATAATCCAGCCAAAAGTGGAAGAACCAGTTGTTGAAGTTGCAGAAGAACCAGTTGAAGAAATGACCGAAGGCACTGTTGAAATCCTGGAAGAAATTACCGAAGAATCTGCAGAAGAAGCTGAAGAAGTACCAGCAGAAGAACCTGACAAAAAAGCTGACCTGAAATCGGAAGCTGCTAAAACCAAAAAATCAGTTGAAAAGAAGGCTGAAAAGGTTAAAGAAGCAGTTGACAAAAAAGCTGACGAAATAACCAAGAAGGTTGAAGAAACTGAGAAGAAAGCT
>DALO01000029.1:168271-168429 GCA_002496805.1 Methanobacterium sp. UBA353
AGGTTGAGGAAGTTAAAGAGAAAATTTCGAAAGCTAAATCTAAAGCTGCCAAAACCAAGAAAACAGCTAAAAAAGAGGCCGAAGAGGTTAAAGAAGCAGTTGACAAAAAAGCTGACGAAATAACCAAGAAGGCCGAAGAAGCAGATAAGAAGGCTTCC
>DALO01000004.1:0-14745 GCA_002496805.1 Methanobacterium sp. UBA353
TTGCATACGCCTTCAAACTACAACTTTAAAAAAAGAAGGTCATGTTGTATGCACTTTCAACTTTAAAAGAAGAATGTCATATTGCATACACCTTCAAAACACAACCTAAAATAATAATAGGGATATGTTTATGTCGCTTTTGTAAAATATTTGGAGATATGGGGAGTGAATGATTAATGGAATACCATCATGATAAACTGATGCAGAAACTCTTCCAGGTCCTGGAAGAACCTAAAAAAATGGAAGATATTGACCTTTCCACGGATTTTGTCAAAAACCTTATTTTAAAGATTATTAACACCTATGGAACTATAAAAGTTCAACAGCTACAGGAAATCATTGGATTGCACTTGGACATCCTGGAAGAATGCCTGAAACCCATGGAGAATGATAACCTCATCTCACAGACCGGGGGCGGATTTCTTTTTGCCAGTGTGGATTACACCATAAGAAAACAGGGCCAAAAGAAGGCAGCTAAACTTTTGAAAGACAATCCCTACGTTGGTATTGCACCAGTTACCTATGATGAATACTTCAAGATCATGCAAATCCAGTTAAAGGGGCGCTACCCCCTGGACATTCCATCGGCGGTGGTTGAAAAGGCATTTAATGATGTGGTGGGTATGCAATACCCTAAAAAGGTTCTCACAGAATCAGCTATTGGGGGTAAAGGTTTTTTCATCTACGGACCACCTGGTACTGGGAAAACATTCCTCACCAGTAAAATGTCCAACATACTACCACCACTATTAATGCCCCGTTACATCGAGTTCAGTGGCAGTGTAATACAACTATTTGACCCTGACTTCCATAAAATGCGGCCAGAACAACCCAACGACACCCGTTGGGTTAAGATTTATGCACCATTCGTTTTCACAGGCTCTGAACTGAGCACCCAGAAAATGGAAACACTTTACAATCCTAATAAAGGAGTATTTGAAACCTCCCCTATAATTAAAGCCAATGGGGGAGTACTCCTACTTGACGATCTGGGAAGGCAGAAGGAAGACCCCAATGTACTTTTAAACAGGATGATCGTACCCCTGGAGAATAAGCAGGACGTGGTCTACATTAAGGGGGTGCCAGTGATTGTGCACACTCACTTCATACCGGCACTGTCTACTAACTTGGAGATAACCATAATCGACGAAGCTCACCTGCGCAGAGCACCATTACATGTATTTCTGGAGGAACCCAGCTCAAATGAGATCGTGGAAGTGTTTCAACGTAACCTGAACGCTCTAGGCGAAAAATATCAGGAAGATGTGCTGGAACGCTTCAGGAAGGTTTACGTCTCCTATGTTGATGGTGGTGAAAACTTAAAGCCCACCTTTGCCCATGCTCGTGACGTTGCCCAAATAGCACAAGCCATCCGCATCTGGAGGGATGAGGAAGAGATAACCGTTAATATTCTGGAGGAAGCCCTGGACCAGCACATACTGGTGTTTATGCAGCGTAAATACACCCCAGAACTTTTCGACCGCATAATCAGCCAGGGAACCAAACCACGCCAGTAAAGGGGCTGTATAGTTCTTTAAAGGTTGTATGGTATTTGGATATGTACTGCACTTTTTTAAAAAAAATCTTTTATCAACGATTTTTAAATAAAAGATTGTACTGTCATAAAAACTAGGAAAATCACGAATAATATCACCATTGGAAGTCACGTATTGTTTTGGGCACTTTTTTAACTATTGGATTGTCCAAAATGTGATGATGGGAAGATTTCTAGGGGGCTATGCTAACCTTTTTATGCCCATCATTACAATATAAGAGAGGTTAAAATCACGAGAGGATATGATCAGATGACATGTAACATATTAGTTGGTGGAGCCTGGGGAGATGAGGGAAAAGGTAAATGTATCACCTACCTCTGCAACCAGGACAAACCGGAAATCATTGCCAGGGCAGGCGTAGGTCCCAATGCAGGCCATTCGGTGGAGTTTAACGGTGAAAAGTATGGGTTGCGTATGATACCCTCCGGATTCGTTCACACCGGAGCACGATTACTCATAGGAGCTGGTGTTCTGGTGGATCCAGAGGTTTTCCATTACGAACTGGATTATCTTAACAAATACCATGTAAAATCAAGGACATTTGCCGATTACCGCTGTGCAATAATTGAAGAAGAACACAAACAACAGGACAAAGGATCCGACCATTTGTATAAAAAGATTGGAAGCACTGGAACAGGATGTGGACCAGCCAACCGTGACCGGGCACTCCGAAGTATTAAACTGGCTGGAGACTTAGAATCCATGGAAGGATTCACTGCTGATGTGCCCCTGGAAGTGAACACTGCCCTGGATGAAGGGAAAGATGTGTTCATCGAAGGATCTCAAGGGTTTGGATTATCATTATATTATGGGACTTATCCCTTTGTTACCAGTAAAGATACCACTGCATCCAGCATGGCTGCTGATATTGGAGTGGGACCAACTCGTATTGATGATGTTATCGTTGTTTTCAAATCTTACATAACCCGTGTGGGTGAAGGACCATTCCCATCTGAGATGGAACAGGAAGAAGCTGAAAAAATGGGCCTTGAAGAATACGGTACTGTAACCGGCCGCCGAAGAAGAGTGGGACTCTTTGACATGGAAATGGCCCGGGAAAGTTGCATGATAAACGGAGCAACCCAGATCGCCTTAACCTGCGTGGACCGATTGTACCCATCATGTGAACGAACCACTGACTACCAAGACCTTTCCGGCGAAATCAAACGGTTCATCGCTGAAATTGAAGATGAAACCAAGGTGCCAGTGACTATAATCAGCACTGGCCCTGACTTGAAAGACACGATTGACATAAGAGAAGAGTTAATCTAATATTGGTGTACTGGTACAACTGCGCATTTGTTGGGATTATTCCTTTGTTGGAAAATATGTGTGTGGGGAATTTATTTAATCTTAGAGACAACTGTCCACGAAATAAAAGGACACTGTCCAGTGTATAAGTCCTTTTTTTTAAAACCATCCCCATATTTTAAATAACCCATTCACTTTTTTTTTTAAACCGTTTTCACGTTTTTTAATTATCCATTAACTTTTTTTTAATCAGATTCACGTTTTATTATCATCCATTCATTTTTTTTAAACCATATTCACTTTTTCAATCATCTCCCGAGTGAGAATTGTAATTTCTCTAACTAACTTGAGAACTAGAATATTTCGGGAACTAGAAAATTTGAATAACCAAAAAAGATATACTATATCTTGTAGACTGCAATTTCAATGATGATTGGAGGGGGTGGATTGATATTAGGATCTATATTTTAAGTTCAGGCAAGTATGGTGGCCGGGTAGTGAACAACCTGGCTGAGCAGGGTATGGCCAGCAACATAGTGGGAATGGAAGAATACCCTGAAGACACACCGCCTTTAATTGAAGACTTTTCCCAATACTTACCTAAAAGTTTACCACCCGCTGATCTGATCCTGGCAGTGGGACTATCAGGGGATATAAACATGATCGTCCCAATGGTAGCCCAGAAAACCGGAGCCCAGTCCGTTATAATACCCATATACGGACCGAAACAGATGCCCCCTGGCTTGCAACAGGAGATCATTGACTCTGCTCCTGATGTCACCATCGTGTTTCCCAAACCATTCTGCTCACTGGAACCAGTGGGAGATGCACCAATAGACGAGTTTGCCAGCCGTTTCGGCAAACCAGTGCTTTTTATCAAGGCTGATGGTTTTATCAAAAAGGTGGAAGTCCTGCGGGGTGCTCCCTGCGGTTCCACCAACTACATTGCCAAAGGATTGTGGAGCACACCCAGTGGCGAGGCAGAACTGGCATCAGCACATAAACTACACAACTATCCCTGCAACGCCAGCACCGACACTGACCCGGCAGTGGGTGACACCAGCCTACACTTGGCCAGCTACCAGATAAAAGAAGCAGTGAAAAGGGGATTAGGATTTGCAGTGAAAACTGCAGTGGTTGACCATTCAATCTGCAAACCAGAGGACTGCCAGAAAGAATGCCTGGAAAGCTGCCCCCAGGTACTCATAGGACTGGACACCATAACCCTTAATCAAGAAGAAAAAGCCGTGGTTGACCCGGCAACATGTGGATACTGTGAAATATGTATAAAAGAATGCCCACTAAATGCAATAACCATCGAAACTGGAAAGTTTAAATTAGATTAAACAAATATGCACAGGTATAACTTCTTTGTTTTAAAAAGTTATATTGCAGATGTCTCCAACGAAAAATAAGGAAACTTCCACCCTAACTTTCATTTATCATATTATAAACGTGTAAACCATGTATCCATATTACTATTTTGTTAAATTTCAGGAGTAATAGAGTTGAATTCTTCCTTTGCAAACCATTCTTCTTTAAGGATGAGGAATAATATTAAAAAAAGATAAATAATAAGAAGAAATAATTTAAGGGGAAATATGTATGTTTAAGTGGACAAAAGTAAATGAATTAATCCATAAATTTGTTCACGGGCCGTATCTTGTTTTCACCCTATTTTTGGTACTGTTTATAATTAGAATACTATATCTTGATGCAGATCCTTCATTTATCAAGGAATTAGGAGATGTGGGAGATGAGGGTTACTGGGTTCATAATGCTCGTAATGCTATTCTATTTGATAACTGGATGATTGATGATTTCAACCAATCATTATCTGCTTCTCCACTTTACTCTCTCATGCTATATCTCTGCTTCAGACTATTCGGTTTAGGCCTACTTCAGGATCATTTATTTTCTGTAATCACCAGTTTCCTGACTCTGATTGTTTTATACTTTTTCATAAAAGATGTTCACAGCAGGAAGGCAGCACTATACAGTGTGCTGATATTAGGATTTAATGCTGTGTATTTATCCTACAACAAATTAGGACACGTGGAAACTTCAATGATCTTTTTCTTATTATTAGCCTATTACTTGTGGTATAAGGGCAATAGTAAAAAGATATTATACCTTATCTCTGGCATATTTTTCGCACTGGCAGTTTTAACAAAAATAACTGCCATATATTTCGGTATTGGCTTTTTACTCCTCTGGGCACTGGAAAAAGTTAGGAGTACTGATTTTGAATGGAAAACAATTAGCTATTTCATTGCAGGGACGACAATCCCCTTGTTAATCTATATCATGTTCTTAGTAGTGCCTTACTGGGATAAATTATCTCCTTTTTTACTTTCAGTAAGCGGAAGATCTGCCTTTTTATCCCTACCATACTCTATCGCATCTTTGGCATATAACACCTTTTTTGGTTTAATACCTGTCTATTTATTATTGATACCCCTAATTTGCTATCTAACCTACTTGTTAACTAAAATAAGCTACAATAAAGGAGGAAGTTTGAATATAAGGGAGTATATTCTTAAAATGGATTACTTGGAGATTTTGGTTTTGACTTGGTTACTGGGTGGCCTGTCAATGTTATTATGCACTGATTTTGGAACCAGAAGATTTTTAGTCTTTTTAATCCCCATGACCCTCATTTTAACAAAGATCTGGGTAGACAATTGCCAGTTCAACATAAATAAGATGATTTGGACTTTAGTTGACATATTAACTGATAACAAGATATGGGCTAAAATTTTAGTTTCATTGGTAATAGTTTTCCCAGTATACGCTGCTTTCATCAAATTCGCTCCTTTCATCAAATTTTTCAAATTCGGATTTGCAGTTGACTTAACCTACATCTTACTGTCGCTTTTGGGAACACTTCTCATCGTAGTCTTTCTAATTTCACCCTACTTGAAAAACAATCAGAAAATCCGACACCTGAAAGCAGTGACTATACTAACATCATTGAGTGGATGGATAATTCTTCCATTAATAAACCTTATCAACTTGAACTCACCCTTTCTATCAGTATACCTCAATATTACCCTACATCCCCTGCACCGAATTATGATACTTTTTTTAGTAATCATAATCATCATTTTCCTCTTCATCTTGAATCAGAAACTATTTAAAGTAACCAGGAAGTTCACCCGGAATCTGTTAATTATTTATCTATTGGTAAACTTGCTAATAATTGGAATGCAGTTTGCCAGTCCCAGTTATACCATAGTTGAAGGTTCAAAAAGTTTACAAAATCATGTCCCAGCTGGGGAGGTGGTAATAGGCAAATTTAGTCATGAATTATCATTTGAAAACCAAATCTTTCCATTATGGTACTTACCCTACGATAATCAGTACAAAACAATAAATCAAAACATATCTCAATATCCGCCCAGGTTCTTATTAACCCCTGAAAAGTTTGTCTTGTCCCAGTATCCAATCGCTGATCTTGAAACACATGAAACGTATCCCACTGTGGGAGACTTTAAAAAAGTTAAATTTATTAAAAAAATCTATCTATGCCCCTATCCCTACACCAACCAGTCCCGGATTATCTTAAATTTATATGAAATCCAGGATCTATAATCAAAGACCTCAACCGGATGGTATTAAATAAATTCAAATAATAATCCTGACCCTTTAAACAGATCTGTTAACATAATTAATACTTCACAGCAGGCATAACTTTGATATTTTTTTATTAAATTCCATATGTAAGAAAAAAGGGGATTTTTATTATGAAACTTAGATTATTAGTTCCGAGAAATATGGCATTTGCATTGTCAATAGTTTGGCTGAAATGGGGCTGAAAGTAGGATGGTTGGTTTGTAAAAGTTGCCTGAAGACTTGCCAGAGTTCATTGACGATTTTGAAGGATATATTTCTAAAAATATTCCCAGAGCAGATCTCATACTGCCAGAAATGGAAATAGAATCAGTGGGCTGGTGGAAAAAGTAAAGGTTACCAGAACTGCCCCCTGTGGCCGCACCAATTACATAGCTGAACACCGACATTCAAATAATTTATAAGTAATGTAATCGTATTAATAGTAATTCAAATCATATTACGTAATTTTATATATATTTAACCATATATAATCAAACATGACTTCTGTATCAAAAATAGAAGAAAAAACCCCTAAAACAGTAGGTACTAAACTCACACTTCACGAAAATGAAGAAATACAAAAATTGATCGATGCTGGAATGTACCTCAGCTACTCTGATTTCATAAGAGAAGCTATTAGGGATAAACTCAAAGCAATAAAGGTCATTAAAATACGTGAAATTGATTATGATACTGCT
Organism: Methanobacterium sp. UBA353; assembly: GCA_002496805.1. Lineage (GTDB taxonomy): Archaea > Methanobacteriota > Methanobacteria > Methanobacteriales > Methanobacteriaceae > Methanobacterium. Next base: position 7,121 of record DALO01000004.1, read on the forward strand.
AAAAAAGAAATTTTAGGTTATTACAAAAATTATTCTGAGGCTTATGATTACGAAGTTGCAGATGATCTGGAATTAGATTACAAATTTGTTTGTCAAATTCTTGAAGAATTAGAAAAAGAAGGACGTTTGGGGTCTGGTTGAATGAGTAATTATAATAAGGAAGGAACCACTATTGAAGGTGATAGAATAGTTGGTGAAGCAAGGAAGATCAGTGATCCGGTAACAATAGTTAAAACTGGCAGACACAAATCCCAAAGAATCATTCTAAAAGATGATGCCATGTGTCGTATAGCTAAAAAATATAGATTTATTAAATAATCAGGTGAATTTAGCAAATTTATTATCTCTTCTTTTAACTTTTCTGATGTCGTTCTATTTTTATAAATTTCATCCTGTTTATCCAGAACTGTTCGTGGAAAATGTTATATGCTGTTAAAGTAGATAATTCAAGCAGGTGATAGGAATGGATAACAAAGAAAAGGTAATCAAAGCATTCAAAGACTCCGAAGAACCATTAAACGCCACTAAAGTCAGCCAGATATCGGGTGTGGATAAAAAAGAAGTCGACAAAATTATGAAAGATCTCAAAAAAGACGAAACCATCATATCTCCCAAAAGGTGCTATTGGGCCTTAAAGTGATATTCAACATTAAAAAATCAATACTTTTTTTTACAGTTTGGATTAGTTTTCAGCACAAAGAGCCTTAATCCCCGGATATAATAGTGGGAATAACTAACTAATATTATTAAAATAGTATTTCAACTAATTATATTAATGACCTTTAGTTATAGGACTAATCATTATAGGTGTTATTTTAACTAGAATGGGTTTTGACAATCAGAAGAGATATGATACTATGAAACTTTACATCATAAGTTCCGGGAAGTATGGCAGTCGCATTATCAATAGTTTGGCTGAAATGGGACTGGCCAGTAGCATGGTTGGTTTGGAAGAGTTACCTGAAGACCTGCCAGAGTTCATTGACGACTTTGAAGGATACATTCCAAAAAATATTCCCAGAGCAGATCTCATACTGGCAGTGGGTCTTTTCGGAGACATAAACATGATAGTGCCTCTAATCGCAGAAAAAAGTGGAGCAAAATCTGTTATAATCCCCCACCATGACCCAGCCCAGGTGCCACCAGGACTGCAAAGTGAGATCATTGAGTCGGCACCAGATGTGAAGATAGTATTCCCCAAACCATTCTGCACACTGGAACCAGTGGGTGACCAGTTCATTGACGAATTTTGCCAGGAGTTTGGGAAGCCAGAGATGGAAATAGAATCAGATGGACTGGTGAAGAAAGTAACGGTTACCAGAACTGCCCCTTGTGGCAGTACCAATTACATAGCCGAACACATAGAAGGCATACCTGCTGATGAAGTTGAACTGGAAGCTGGTAACAAACTACACAACTATCCCTGCAACGCCAGCATGGCCACTGACCCGGTGGTGGGTGACACCATACTTCACCTAGCCGGATACCAGGTTAAAGAAACAGTTCGACGGGCACTGGGATTTGGAATGAAATCTGCAGTGGTGGACCATGATACCTGTGAAGCCAGTGAATGCCAGCATGAATGCATCAAACACTGCCCCCAAGTACAGATCGGCCTGGACACTGTAACCCTGAATGAAAATGAGCAAGCAGTTATTGACCCAGCCAGCTGCGGATGCTGTGAAATATGCATCAAGGAATGCCCCTACGGTTCCATAGAAATGGAAGAAAGGAAATTCACCATAGAATAAGTGGTATTGTTTAATTTACCCATTAGACTCATTTAGAATAGAACTTAGATGATGGAGTAATATAATGAAGGGTAAAGTCGTTTTCATAGGTGCCGGACCTGGAGATCCGGAGTTAGTAACAGTCAAAGCTTCTAAAATCATTGGCAAAGCCGATGTGATAATCTATGCCGGATCCCTGGTGAACCCCGAAGTTCTCAGATACGCTAAAAAAGAGGCAGTAATTCATAACAGTGCCCAGATGAACCTGGACCAGATCCTGGAGATAATGGAAAAATCAGTCCAGAAGGGTGAATTGGTGGCCCGGGTGCACACTGGAGACCCAGCCATCTACGGTGCTATTGGTGAGCAGATCCAGTACCTGAAGGAAAAAGATATTTCCTATGAAGTCATCCCTGGTGTGAGCTCATTATTTGCAACAGCCGCTGCACTTGAATCTGAGCTGACCTTACCCATGGTTTCACAGACAGTTATCATCACCCGTCCCGGGGGTAGAACCCCTAAACCGGAACTTGAATCCATAAAGTCATTGGCAGAACATGGGGCCACCATGTGCATCTTCCTGGGAGTGCACATGATAGATAAAGTTGTAGATGAACTTCTCGGCTCCTATGATCTGAACACTCCAGTGGCAGTGGTGCAGCGTGCCAGCTGGCCTGATGAGAAGATAGTTCGGGGCACACTGGAAGATATTGCCGGTAAGGTTCACCAGGAAGGAATTCAGAAAACTGCTATAATTGTGGTGGGAGAGGTGCTTGGTGCATCTTGTGTGGTTCCATCCAAACTCTACGACCCACACTTCACACATGAGTACAGGAAAGGTGAAGAAAAATAAGAGTATGGTCTTCATCTATCAAAATGATTAAGGCTTCCTCGCATCTAAACCACATTTTATTTTAAGGGTGAGTGCAGTCAAAAGGATTGTAAGCCCCATAAAAATTCATTTTACAAATGGATAAGATCATGGTGGATGCATAATACGATTTATTGCTGTTTCATTTGTTGATATGGAAAAAATTGAGTTTGATTTTTTTATTAAAAAAAAGATGATTTTAGATATTATATTCTGATTTTACATGTTATGCATTTCTCTTTTGATCATCCTGGAGATGCTGTGAAGGATCAGCCCAGTGAATGCTATGAAAGAACCAAATATGGTCAACAAAGCAGCCATTGCAGTAGGTAGCAGGCTAGGGGATTGATCAGTTATATATTCGCTGAAAAAGATTATGCTAAGCACCATGCCAATTAGGACCATCACTGCACCAGGAGCACCGAAATAGTACAGGGGACGGTTATACTCCATGTCCCGAATTATCCTTAAAAGAACACTCACACCATGCTTAACTGGATTGGCCTTATGATGACTATCTTCACCATAAATAGCTTCGATTTCCACTTCCATAATTCTTAAACCAGCATTAGCCGCGTCAATGAGCATTTCACTTTCAATAGTGTAACCTGAACTGTGGAAACCGAATACTGGAATGGTGTGACCGGCGAATGCCCGGAAACCACTTTGGCTATCAGTTATTTTTAGGTGTCCGCTGATGTTGGTGGCTGCATCCAAGACATTCTGCCCCACCCTACGGTAGGCAGGGGTGTCATCATCTTTACCATGAAGGTAGCGACTGCCATTAACCACATCTGCCTCATCATCCTGGATGGGTTTGACGAGTTTGGGGATCAGTCCAGTGTCATGTTGACCATCCGAATCTAGGGTGACTATGATCTCAGAGTCTTTTACTGCCTCAAATCCGGTTTTAAGTGCAGCTCCTTTTCCCTGGTTAACTGGATGCACTAGTACTTCTGCTCCGGCCAGTTTGGCTATCTGGCTGGTTTGATCACTACTACCATCGTCAACAACAATAACCCTTGAAACATGTTGTTGCGTGCCTAAAACTACGCTTCCAATGGTTTTCTCTTCATTATAGGCTGGTATGATGGCGGTTATCATAAAAGTTTCTCCCTTTCTTGGAACAATTGTATTATGGTGTTAAGATATTTATATCTGCCCGAGATAGTTAGTGTTATAATGTAAAAGAACTAAACTTTTTATTTTGCAGTTACTAACTAGTGGACCTATTAGGAGTAAATGAACGTGAAAAATGTTGAAGGAGTACAGGATCAGCAGTTTGAAAGGAGAGTTTCCTGGGAATATAAGGCAACATTAGTATTGTATCTTTTAGGTCTGATCGTTGCTGAACTTTTAACAACCTACGTCAATAAGATGTGGGGCCTATCCTTACACACCACTATCTTATTCATACTCCTGGTTAACGCAGCCATGGTGGAGTCTGCTGATTTTTCCAACCTACTGCGCAGCATGATGCCCATACCCATCATACGCATTGTAGGGCTTTCCATACCCATGATGCAGATAAAACCACTCTACTGGTTTCCCATTGTGGCTATACCTTTGTTTGCAGCGTCCATAGTGATTATGCGCCGCCAAAAACTTACACTGAAAGATGTGGGGGTATTCATGGGTGAATATCGGGATAATTATCGGGTACAATTTTTCATAGCACTCACCGGATTTTTCACCGGGATCATAGAATTTTTCATACTACGCCCAGATCCATTAATCCCCCAATTCACACCAGTTCTTCTCTTGGGGGGGTTCATTGTCCTGTTACTATCTACTGGTTTGGCTGAGGAGTTATTGTTTCGTGGGATACTTCAGAACAATGCTATGAAGTTTATCGGGACTGGGTGGGGATTGTTATATACTTCTTTAGTATTTTGCACCATGCACATTGGCTGGATATACTTTGCTGACCTGGTGTTTGTGTTTGGTGTGGCATTGTTCTATGGGTTCTGTTTAATCAAAACCAAGTCCATTATTGGAGTGACCATGGCCCACGGAATATCAAACAGCATGCTATTTCTAGTGATGCCATTTGTCAATTTAGCCTACTTCGGACTGCATTAACCTTCTTACTAGGGTACATGAGAATCTATCCATTTTTTTTTTAAAAAAAAAGCTCTGTTTTATCTAAGACTCTGTTTTATTTGATTTTTTAAAGTCCCCAGGTAAAGTCCTGTAGAAAGATCAGAAAAAAGATGAATTATAAAGATCAGGTAATCAGAAAGAAGGGTGAATTTATAAGGATCAGGTAATCAGAAAAGAAGGGTGAATTTATAAGGATCAGCTAATCAGAAAGAAGGGTGAATTTATAGATAATATGTTTTTTGAACCCTTTTAGCTTTAGAAGGATGGTTGTTGGGATAGTAGATGAAGTCACTGGTACCTACAATGCGGAAACTCTCACGCTTCAAAGTATAGGTGCCGTCCCAGTGAGTTAAGACTCCATTAATTGTGAAATTCCCACCAAAAGTCTGACCATCATTTTCAAAGGTGGTCACACCAGTCCAAGCAGCGCAGGTCAGGTTCATGTTCCCTTTGAAGATGGTGTTGAACATGGCATCCTTCACATCTTTATTTAGCAGGGAGAAGATTGTTCCCGGGGTGACCTTGATCTGGTCAATCCTCCCAGTACCATTGAGCCCGTCTGCAGTGTAATCCAGGGGACTTTCTGATTTTTCAGCCCCGGTAAGCTGTAAAAAGAACTTAAAATCCCTTCCCTTTCCATTGATTTTATAGTAACCACCTAAAGAACCCTCGTTAGGGTCTTCAGGGTGGGTGGGAGGTATCCAAACTTTAGATGAGTAATTGTAACTTATCTGATCAAAAGCAAGAGCACTTAAAACTCCATTGCTGACTTCCAGCACTGCCAAACCAGCGATGGCAACCAGCACTATGACTAAAACTAGGATCTTTTTATTCATTTCAATCAGACATTATCCTTTTTTTTAATCCTTATTCTAATAAGGGCTAAAAATAGAAAAAAATAGGGGATGTCTTGCATTAGTTATACAAGACTGGCAATTGCACGGCACAGTTCAGGTGGCACGGTTATGGTGATGGTTACTCTTCCATCAGCGTGAACGGTTATAATCTCTTCTTCGTAGATTGGTTCCTGTTCTGCTGTGTCGTATCCTTTGATCTTTTCCAGTTCTTCTTCAGTGGTGGCAACGAATGACACGCTCTGGTTGATTTCTTTTGGTAACTTGTAGATTGGTACTGGCTTGAAGGTTACCGGTGTTTTGTTGTCTTTTTCTGTTGGGTATAATGTGTTGGACCATCCCTGGAATTCAATGTCCAGTGTTCCCGTTTCACCAACACCTTTGGTTTCATTGAAAAGACCTTTCCATGATTGCACACGAATGGTGGTGCCTGGAGGTAATGGTTCGTTACCATATCCCATGATCTGTGATAAGTCAATGGTCACGTTTTCATCAGGTTTGATGAAGTTTTCAACGTAAACAGTCATGTTAGTCCCATTTTTATGGGTTACATTGGCGACCAGTTCTACCTGGGCCCAAGTTTCGCCATGGTTCATAATTGCAACTTTGGTACTTTTAGCGTTAACATCGGTGCTGGTATTATTATTATTGTCGTTGCATCCTGATACAGCCACAACCACTATGACTACTGCCAGGACAGCTAATAATCCTAAGTTTTTTCTCATTTCAAACCTCTCCTAGATTATGGTAACAACTTTGTAGAGTACTACTGCACCGAATACAAATAGCAATGGCAGTATAGCTACGTTGGAGCTGTTTATAAAAGTGTTTATTTTACTATTTTTGCCAGCCTCAGAGCTTAAAATTTCCTTCAAGGCTAGAAATACGATTAATGCCACTACTGCGATTAAACTGTAGCCTAAAATATCTGCTGAGCTTACCGCAGTGGTGGTGGCTGCTGCAGCCGAAGAAGCAGATGTTGCTGCAGTGGTTGTTGTGGCTGCTGTTATAGTCGAAATCATGATATTACCTTACCTACCTTCTAATTCTTTATATACTACTATATATTATTTTTCTTTCCCACAATATTTTATTCGGATAACAATTTTTCCCTTTAATTAGAAAAGGTTATCAGAAGTGTGTAATGGACAAATTTAGTTACTATTTGGACTTTTATCTTTTTCATTATAAATAATCTTTTCTAAATCTTCCTGCAAATAAATAAAATCAACCCCCACTACCAGGGGTTGTCACCATGAGTATTAGCCAAACTGTTTTTTGAATAATCTATTCTAAACGGTCATCATATAGTTGTCTAGAATAAATGGGTATTTAGGTGGTTATATTCAGCCACAAATGTAAAGACCGGTAAGCTGTTTTTTGATCAGGTAATTTGTAGAGTAAAAACTGCATTTTTTTATTCCCAGAATTTCCGGCAGTGAAATTAAATGGTATCTCCTTTTTCTCACCATTTTTCAGGGTTAGTGTTTGGTTGTGGAGGGTGTAATTTTTGACTTTCACCAGTATCTTATAATCAGTGGTGGCATATTCATGGTTCACCACCCCCATAATTACCTCACCCTTCTGGCCATTGGTGAGACTGGTTGGATAGTCACTGGCCTTCCCACCCGGCCCCAGGATGTAGAATTCTGTGAATTTTTCTCCCTGTTTAGGTTTTACAATTATGTAAACTGTGGTGGAGATAGCTAAAATAATGCTAATAATCAGGATGATGGAAAGTATTTTCTCAGTTCTAGATTCTGATTCAAACGACCCTTTGATCTGTTTGCTAAATTCTCCCAGGGGCACGAAATATTTTTCTTCATCAGGCAGCATTCTTCTCCTGAAATATGCAATTAGGCACATGGCCATGGTGAAGATGGTTAAGCTAATGAGTATCGGATCCAGGCGTATGCCCCAGGGCGTGTAGTTAAGAGCCAACCCTATGAGTGGGGTTACAGCAATGCTCAAACCGAAAGAAAGAGCCCCTCTTTCAATACCATCCAGATCTCCCCATCTAGGGAAAAGAGCAGCAATGAGTGAATAGCCCGGTATGAAAAGTACCAA
>DALO01000004.1:14978-19207 GCA_002496805.1 Methanobacterium sp. UBA353
TATAAAAGCCACAGAAAGGAGAGTTAAAGCCACAATAAGGATAATATCCGAGTAATAGTTACGGGGTTCATAGGATGGGACTGTTTTTTTAAGCTCTTCGTCAGGGAGATGATCCCTTGATTCAGAATCCGAGGGTATGATCCTTTCTTCTTCCCAGCCAACCTCTTCTGAAGTAACTAATTTATCTGTGGTTTCTTTTTCATAAGGGACTTCTTCTAGTATCTCATCATCTGGAACTTTTTCATCCTCTGAATGGACATCTTCTTCTGATGCGAGTAATCTGGGTAGTAAGATCATGGCCACCAGGATTATGGTGGATAGTACAATCAGTTCCATACTGTATTGTGAAATTTCTTTAAGAAAACCAGTGTCCCATCCCAAAAAATCCAATACGAAAAAGAAGACACCCATTAATAAAATTACCAAGAATATCTTAATCAGGAAGGAGTACCATCCACTAAAACCAGACTTTTCATACACTTCTTCATCCATCCAGATGGGTTTATCCATTTCCTCCTCATACTCAGTGGGATAAGTATAGGCAGTAACCTCCTCATCAACTGTTAGAGGGATACTTCCCTGCCTTTCGTCTTCATGAGTTTCATCATCATAGTCGCCTTCTGGTATTTCCTCTTCAGGGGTTTCTATTTCTTCATCATAATATTCATGGTAATCATCTTCATTTAGAACTTTTTCCCTTAATTCTGCTGCTCTTTCAACTGATTCGTCCAGTGTTAATTGTTTCCCATCATAATGAGGTTCTTCGGGGATTGGATCTTTCCTACGGGCCATAGCTATTAGTGAGAATAAAACAGCCAAGATAAGTAGTATGTTCTCATTATACGATCCCATTTTCAGGGATTCCAGTATCAATGGTAAAAACAGGACGAAAAAGAGTCCCAGGACAAAGCCCACACCAGCACGCAGGGACCATTCCATTTTCTCTTCACTGGGCAAGATAGCAGTGATGATGGAGTATCCGGGTAATAATAAAATTGAAATATATTCAATGAAAGTTAGAGCATTACCCTTAACCAGTTGCAGCCAGCTAATGATAAGAACTGCCAGGCTGCTGATGATAACCAGTAAAAGGTCCCTATGAGATGACAGTTTCATAAAGAGTGTTAGGATGAAGAGGTATATAATACTATGAGTAAAATTAGGGATGTTATTTCTCCCAGCGATATGAAAAAACCATATTTTGAAGAGTTAAATAAAGAAGGTATCTCTTTATTCGTAATGTGATGAAAGAGGGTTTGGTTTATATGAAAAGGAAGTTGGTATCCTGAAAGATAAACGACATAATTATACAACCAATGTCTCTTATGAAAAATGCGTAAGTGATTCTATTAATCAAGTTTCATGCGAAAATTATATATTAATTGTGATTAACCATTTTTAGGATATAAGAAAGTACATATTGCTATTATATCTTTTTAAAGCAGATATTTTTTTACCCCCCATCACAAAAATAATTATAACAAATCTAAAAATTCTTCAATAGTTAATTTGGCATCTTTAATAAGATTTCTTAGTGTGCCCCTTTTTATTTCGTCATGGTTTGGTATAGAAAGTGTTGCAATGTATCCTGCTTTTTCCATGATGATATGACTGCCAGTTTGCCTTTTCATGGTCCACCCTGCTTTTTGGAATGCTTTGACAGTTTTCATTCCAAGGGAGTTTAGGCATTATACAACCACTTCTATGGTTTTCCCGTCAATTGTTTGGGTGGCTCTTCCGTTAATAACTTCCATACATCCACGTATTGCATCTTTGATATTTTCAAGAGCTTCTTTTTTAGTTTCACCTTGAGAATGGCATCCAGGTAATGCAGGACAACTCACATTGTATCCCCCATCTTCTGAATCTTTTTGAATAAGGACTTTGAATTTCATTGCAACCTCCAAAATATAGATTTTATTATATAGGAGAATTTCAAATCTTTATGCAGAAACTTTTATACTAATTGATACTTTCTACAAATTTGCTTGGGAAATAGATATTGATAAAGATTTATATTCTGATATTTTTTCAAGTAAATTATCTCCACGATATGAATTTAAAATATTATTATTAACAATATGGCCGGAACTTGAAGAAATTCTAAAAATAGCCCTTTATTAATCTATATAAATGTGATTGTAATGATAAAAATCTTCGTAAGTGGAAATCAGACAGAACTTCGTGATGACAGATTTATAGTGAAGGAAACAATAACCAGTGATTTAATTCTGAAAGACATTTTTGAAATTTTTTTATTCGAAGATTTGCCTGCAACTGGCAAAAACCCTATTTCAGCCTATATAACTGAGGTAAAGAATAGTGACATATAGAAGCAGTTTATGATTCTATAAAAGAGGATGAAGTTAAAGAATTTCTTGAAAAAAGGGCCACACAATTAAACATCGATGTACCCCAAAGACATATAGATGACATTGTAATAAACATTTTAAAGGTCGTAAAGGAACACAAAGGCGAACTTAAACCAATCAATACTGGAATACTCTTTTTTGGGAAGGATCCTTCAGAATTTATCCCCCAAAATGAAATACGAATCGCGCGTTTTAAAGGAGTCACCAGACTGGAAACTATCGATAGTCAAGAAATTAAAGGCCCAATTTATAAAATGATTGATGAAGTTGAATCATTTTTCCGCAGGAATACTCGCATAGCAAATAAAATTGTGGAATTTAAGCGTATCAACATTCCAGAATATCCCTACGAAGCTATAAGAGAGGCTATAATAAATGCAATAGCACATAGAGATTATAATCGTAGGGGTGCACCTATAATGTTTTCTATTTTTGATGATAGAATTGAAATAAGCAATCCTGGTGGATTAATTTCGGGTTTATCCCTTGATAATATTGAAGGGAAACATGAAACCCGTAACAAAAAAATTTGTGAAATATTTAGTGAAACAAAAGATATGGAGAGGTTCGGTACAGGTATTACTAAAATGAAAGAGTTAATGCTGGATTATGGGCTGAAAGAACCTGAATTTTTAGAAGAAGGAGATGTATTTACTGTAAAATTTTATGGTCCTGGTGATAATATTTTGGATCTTGTATCAAATATTCCCAAGGATCGTGTAATTGATTTAAAAGCTTTAAGTTTGAATGATAGGCAGATAAAAGCTTTAGAGATTATGGTTAATCAAGAAATAACTTTAACTAATAAATTGTACCAAGAAGAATTTTCAGTATCTCGATTTACTGCTACAAGGGATCTAACAAACCTTGTTGATAAAGAACAAATTGTTAGAATAGGTAAAGGCAAAAGTACGAAATATAAAGCAATTTAATCTTAATGCAGCATAAACTAGAATTATGCAGCATAAATTGCAGCACATTTTTCGATGCAGCATAAATTAGAATTATGCAGCATAAATTGCAGCATAAATTGATCCATGGAAAAAAAAGGAGTTGTCCATTTTTTAGTTGTTTTTGATTATTTTGTGGGATTTGTCCCATTTTTCTTTTTGTAGTGTTAAATACTCTTGAAGTCCGTGAATTGTTTTGAATATTCGTTTTATTGCTTTAGGTAGAGTTGTTCTGAAGTAGTTTTCTATTTTGTTACTGGTTTTAATGATATTTGGGTCTTTTAAGTAATTTACAAATCTATCGAAGTGTACTAGGAATTTTTTTAGTTATTATTTTCCTGAATTGGTATGGGATATTGTTGCTTTCGTGTTTGAATTTGTAAATAACTTTTTTGCTGTGTTATAGTTTTGTGAGTCTATTATTTCAAATACTCGGTTTTTATAATGGTTAATTTGATTTAATTCTTCTGTGTGTGTTTTGTTTTAAACTTTTTACCACATTTTTTACATTTATACATTTGAATTTCGCTGTTAACAACTCCCTCATGATAAAAATAAAGTATTCTTTCTTTAACTCCATTTTTAATCACAAATTTACTGAAACACTTCGGACAAAAAGGAACCAACATCTCAATATGAAAAATATCCCTTTTGTACCATGTATTCAATGATTTGAATACATTATAATCTTTTTCAATTGGTTTTAAATGATTTTTCTCATATTTTGATAAACTTTCAGAAAAATAGGAAAGTTTATAACCCTGATCAAACAAAACATCAACTGGAGCAAGTGTTTTTTCACTAATCATGTAAAATACTTTGCTCCACTTATTATAAAAGTTTTTAGGTTTGTATTTCAAAAAATAATAAATTTAAACAAGAATTAAAAAATTTATTTATCAAAATA
>DALO01000009.1 GCA_002496805.1 Methanobacterium sp. UBA353
ATATTGAAACACAAAAATATTATTAATGACCCTGTTGTATCTGAAAAAAAGACTTCCACTGGTCTTGAAGACTCTGGAAAAGAAACAAAAATGGTTGTACTCCAATCAATCGGATACCCCTTCTTGTGCAACTTGGTGGAGAACCCTAAAATAGAAATATTCGACAATGAACTTTTCGAGTTATACTCCAGAGAACAATGGGTCGGTTACACAGTCAAAGAAGGATCATTCCTTTTCGACCAAAAATTATTACCAGATTTTGCTTTTAAGGTGATTAAAGCCCATCCGGATAACTCCAGGATAACCAAGAACACTTCCATCCTCCTCATGGAGGTGGAAGAGGTTCGCGAAATTAAAAAAATTGAGAGCAACCTCAAAATCACTGATGTTATAGGTCAGGATAGGGCCAAAACCAAGTGCAAAATCATTACACGATACTTACAGGAGCCAGAGAGTTTTCAAGAATGGGCGCCTAGCAATGTTTTATTCTATGGAACTCCTGGCACAGGAAAAACAATGCTGGCTAAATCTTTGTCCAATGAGCTTGAAGTACCTCTTTTCCTAGTTAAAGCCACCAGTCTCATAGGGGAACATGTGGGTGATGGAGCTCGCCAGATACACGAACTTTTTGAGGCTGCAGCTGCTTGTGCACCATCAGTAATTTTCATTGACGAGATCGATGCCATTGGCCTCGACCGCCGGTATCAGTCCCTTAGGGGAGATGTTTCTGAGGTGGTGAATGCTCTTCTGACTGAGATGGATGGTATCAATCCTAATCTGGGGGTGGTAACAATTGGAGCCACAAATAACCCTCAATTGTTGGATTATGCTCTCAGAAGCAGGTTTGAAGAAGAAATTGAATTTGTTCTTCCTGACAAAGGAGAAAGAAGGCAAATCCTTGAAATGTATGCTAATTCCATGCCTTTACCAGTTGATCAGGATCTTGGAAAACTAGCACATCTTTCCAGGGGGATGTCTGGCAGGGACATTAAAGACCGCTTACTGAAGGTAGCCCTCCACAAAGCCATCTCTGAGGATAGGGATGTTATAACCAATGAAGACTTCCAGTACGCACTCAAACATCATAAAAAAGAAACTAATGAACCAAAGAGCATGTTTGCCTGATAGTTTCATGATTTCTTTTTATTTTAATAAAAAAATGAAAATACATGATTAATGATTTTTCGATCATAAGTTGTTGATTGGAGTGTTGTAAATTTCTTTTGACACTTTTCTTGGATTTTCTCAACTGGCGAGGATTTTTTTTATCTATCATTTGATTGATCTAGACGCCCCATCTATTAAATTTAGAGTATAAAAATTAGTTAATTTGATATTAAAACTATATTTATTTCATTTTTTTTGGAAAAGGGATTCAGCAACCTTTAATACTTTTTCATCATCATTTTCTGCTGCTTCTTTAAGATTATGGATAATATCCGAAAATACACGGTCAACCACAACTTTGGTAAGATCATCCACAATCCTTTCTTTACCATTAATATCTCCCATCATGCGGCAGGCCTTATCTGTTTCCCGAATTCGAATATTTTCCGCTTGTGATCGTATAGTGGCTATGATGGGCTCTACTTTTAGATGCCTTAAAGATTTTTCCAAAAGTTCTAATTCTTCAGCAATAATGGTTTCAGCCTTTTTTGCCTTTGACATACGTATTTTTTTGTTTTTGTCTGCAATTCCCCTTAAATCATCTATATTATATAATTTAACCCCTAATTTTGCAATGTCTTCTTCAATATCTCTCGGGTTAGCTATATCCACCATAACCATTTTTTTCAAGGTTTCTGGATTAACTGCAAGCTTTACCTTTTCGGTGGTGAGTATGGTATGAGGGGCTCCAGTTGCACTAATAACTACGTCAGCATCTGCCATTGCATTGGCCAGACGATCAAAATGTATAGCACTCCCACCCAATTCCTTAGCTAGGCAAACTGCCCGGTCATATGTTCGATTAGCAACTACAATGGCTTTTAAGTGTTTTTCCACCAGGGCCTTGGCTACTAATGTCCCCATCTTACCGGCTCCTATAACCAACACTTTTTTACATTTTAGATCACCAAGAACTGATTCAGCTAGGTCCACAGCAGCCGAACCTATGGAAACAGATCCCTGATTAATTAGTGTCTTTTTACGAACAGTCTGCCCAACGTGTATGGCCTTGGTAAATACTGTTCCTAAAACAGGGCCACAAGACCTTTTTTTAATGCTGGTTTTATGGGCATCTTTTAACTGGCCCAATATCTGATCCTCACCAATGATCATGGATTCCAATCCACAAGAAAGCTTAAGAACATGTTCTAAGGCTTTTTCATTTTTTTCAACTACCAAACCATCCCAATGATAGTTTAGAGGAGTTTCATCCATTACAATATAAATTTCAGCACGGTTACAAGTTTTTATCTGAATGTGTTCTTGTATCTCATGATCTTCTTGGATTTTTGCGAATATTTCATCCATTTTCATGGTGGATTCTTCAATTCTACCAATATCTGCTGTTTTATGGTCGATTCTGATATTTAGAATCATTATATTCCTCCAGATCATGGATAGGTTATATTAATATTTTTATTTTAATTAATATTAAGTGATTTAAATAGGATTTATTTTTTTGTTGAGATTTTATTATTTAATTCAGATTTTCCAGAAGTTGAGTAACGTAATTCTGGGCTTCGTTTACTTCGCCATTATCTAAAAATTCATTTATCTTCTTATCATTTAAGATTTGGTATAAATAATCGCGGCGTTTCTTCTGATCTGTTACTTTTTTTTTCAATAACTGGCGGGTGAAATGTTGTAGTTCAAGTTGAAAAATGTCTTTCTTTTTAACAACAGATTCAATGCGTTTTCTTAGTTCTTTGGCCATCAATGGACTTTTTCCTTGGGTGAATATTGAAAATTGAACATCTCCGATGGAAAATGAGGATGGAATAATTAGATTTCCGTATTCAGGAAAATCTGCTCTGTTTATTAATTTATCTTCAGATAAAAAAGTAGCTTCTTGATTTAACTGGGAATCTCCACTGGCCACCACCATTAGATCTGCCCAATCAACCCACTTTTTAAGCTCTTCCCGGGGTTTGTATAGAGCTCCCATTTTTTTTAACTTATCTGAAGTATGTTTGGATAAAATAATCACGTTTGCTCCTGAACTGAGAAAACGTTGTGCTCTTCTTTTACCTACTTCTCCTGATCCTATTACTAACACGTTTTTATCTTGCACATCCAAGTAGAGGGGAGTCCATCCCATATTCATACTCTCCCACTCTATAACTCCAAATTCTTCATTCTTATGACTTTGATGGCAGTCTTGATATCATTTCCACACTCGGAGAGAACCTGAGCTGCTTCCTCCAGAGGCACATTAAATGTTTCAGAAAGGGCTTTAATATCAGCTTCATTATCTGCAGGTTCATGCCCCACCAATTCCTGTGATAATTGATGTTTCAGACTCATGTATTCATCAGCAGTCATTTCTATCCTGCGCAATACCATATCTCTGAGTGGGCATGGTTTGGAGGGTTTGCAACACCAAACCAGAGATCCGAAACAAGTTCCTTCACCCTCGCCAAGACGTGTTTTCTTTCCAAAATTCTCTTTTATTTCAACATATTCTTGTGCACTAATTCCTGCATCTTCAAGAGCAAGTGTGATAGGGCATGGCTTTACTGGAGGACAACAAAATGCCATTGCTCTTTTATCTCCCCCCCGGCACACATGTGATGGTGCATCTTCCCATACCATCTTATTCCTCCTTTAACATTCTTTCCTTTTCAGAGGGGGTTAAATCTTCCACAATATCGGCTGGTAATCCAGTTTTAAGGATTTTTCCGCCCCTCATGAGAGCGGCACGGTCACACACGTCCAAAACAAAGTCCATATCGTGGCTGATAATGAGGAAAGTTTGATTTAATTCATCTCGAGCTCCATGGATGGAATCAGTAACTTGTACTCTGGTTATGGGATCCATGGTACCGGTAGGTTCATCTAATATGACTATGTTCGGTTCTTTAATGAGAACTTGGGCTAGAGCAACTCTGTGACGTTCTCCACCACTCAACTCGTCGGGATATTTGGTTATTATTTTTTCAGCATAGTTCTCATCGAAACCTACTGCGTGAAGCACGTAGAGTGCTTTCATTTTGGCAAATTCAGCAGGTAGTTCCAGACTGATTGCTTCGGTGAGGTTACCCAGAACGTTTCGGTGAGGGTAAAGACTATATTCTTGGTGCAGAATTCCCAGATATGGTTTCACACGACCTCTGCCAAATATACCTTTTTCAGTCATGTCTATCCAATTGTCTCCTAATTTGACCTCTATCTGGCCGCTGCTAGGATCGGTTAGGCCGTAAAGGATACGGGAAAGTGTGGTTTTCCCTGCGCCGGAGAGTCCTACAATTCCAAATATCTCTCCTTCATCTACTGTGAGATCTATACCATCCACTGCTTTGATAACTCCTCTTTCAATGGAGTAGTAGTGTTTTTTTACTCCTTCCATTTGAATTATGGGACCGCCAGTTTCGAATTCTTCTTTCTTTTCAGGGAGGGGAACTTGATCTAGGAAGCTTTGAACCACTTTTTCTGGATTTCCTTCCTCCATTACCTCTCCATTTTCCAGCCATATTACATGATCGGAGATCTGACGCATTACTTCTGGCCAGTGTGAGGTGATTACCATGGTGGTATGCTCATCTTTCACACCTTCAATTAAAGCTTGGTGGATTAATTCTGCAGTTTGAGGGTCCAAAGTACCAGTGGGTTCGTCAGCTAGAAATAGCATAGGTTCTTTGGCAATTTGCCGGGCTAGAACTACTCTTTGTTTTTCTCCACCTGATAGATCACGGGCAATATGGGTTATTCTGTGAGTCATCTGAGCCAGTTCCAAGAGATCAATGGCCATGTATGTGCTTTCTTCTTCACTGTGTCCAGTTATGGACTTTATAACGTTATCAATTACAGTGTCGTCTTCGTACAGAGCAAAAGTTCTCTGCAACATAATGGATATGCGCCTTTTAATAGCTGCAAAAAGTTTACGATCAGCATTCCAGAAGTCAACTTTCTTAGATTCGAATTTGGTTCCGCATCCACAAACATTATCTGACATGGAAGGTGGTTCTACCCTTAAACAATATGGACAAACAGCAAGGTTATAAATAATCTCACCTTCAGTAGGACGATAATCCTTCATACCCCTCATCATATTAAGGAGAACAGATTTACCGGAGCCACTTCTTCCCAGAACACCCAGGACTTGTCCTTCCTCTATTGATATATTCAGGTTTTTAAGGGCTTTTGCTCCGTTAAAGGTTTTGGTGACGTTTTTTAGTTCTATGAAAGACATTTAACCACCTATGTTTAATAATTAAATTCATGAGTTATTTTTATTACATATTTCTTTTGGTTCTTATATTTTGATCATTGTTCTTTATTTTATATGATTTTATATTAAAAATTTTATATTGAAAAATTTACTTGTTATATTTTGGATAGATCAAAGGGTAATGTTCCATTAATTGCAGCCCGGGCAATGGATATTCCATCAGCACCTGAAGATAACATCTTTCTTGCAGATTCAATATCTTTGATTGAATTATTACCAATAATGAATAGATTAGTTTCGCCACGGATATTTTTAATTAAATCATAATCTGCAGTGTCAAAACCAGGGTTCATGGCGTCTACATGCAAGTAATCTGCATTTGCCTTTTCAATTGTTTTTGATATTTCAATATCGTCAACATCTGAAACATTGGTCCTTATCTTAACTGAAACCTGACTTTTGGCTTTTTGAACCACTTCTTTAGTGAAGTTTTCCAAAAAAATGGTCTTTTTTAATAGTTCTTGGCCACAGCCTAATTTTGTTATTTCTGGTTGTCTGCAGTGAGCATTAATTTCTACCACATCCACATTTTTAAGCTTGGAAATAGTAATGATTGGTTCGGGGGTAACTGAACGAAGGTTAACTGAGATCAAGCCATTCCAAAAACCCTGATCTTTGATTAGGCTGGTCTGTCTGTCTATGTGTTCAACTAATTCTTCTTCGTTGATGTCAAATTCAAGCCTTCCACGAGAGAGAATTTCTCTACCAGCACTTTCAGTGTGGGGGTCTGCATTATAACCACCCAGGGTCACCATGTCAAAGCCATGTTTTAACATGTTTTTGCAGAATGTCCCATCAGTAATGCCGGCCATGGGAGCTAAGACTTTAATTTGATTCAACTCCACTTAAATTAAATAAATCAATAATTTATCAGTCAATAAAAAATTTAATCAATAAAGTAATCAAGTTTGCGGCGGTTTGATCAAATTGTATCCATGCAAAACATGATTATATGTGCAATCAATAATTTTTTTGGAAAAATGATTTTTTGGTTATTGTCTTATTTAGTCACAAAAACTTATTTCATCACATGAACCAAATTGTAGGTATTTCCATCTCTGATCTCTTCCAGAGCGAGATCAGCAAGATTCGCTGCTTTTTCAGCTGTGGGTGCCTTACCTACTCCTGCTTTCAGGGCAATGTTGATTTCTTCTTCAATTTCTTCAATAACTTTGAGGATTCCTTCAGGAGTCATGCCGTTACAAGGAGACATGAAATTATCTCCTCCAATAAAGAAGAGTAATGATCCTTTCTCGATTAATTTTTTCATTAAGAAATGTTGGACTCTATTAACAATAAAAGAAGTATCATATGCAGGAATAATATCCGTTAGGGAGTCAGTGATACCGTTAATGTCGATGTGGGCAATCTGCACGAAGCTATCGTCAGGGTTTACTAATCCTTCAATGGCTAATATTTCGCTGCGTTCTTCAGATTGGGCTCCACCATATTTTTGCAAGGCACTGGTGGCACTCCTCTGCGCTTCATAGGGTGTTTCAGCAGTTCCCACACCCATACTTAAAGTTATGGGGTAACGATTTCCAATTGATTTCTGGATATGCAAGTGATGTTCCATATCCACTCCATTTGTAACTGCCAGCATATTGTCAAAGCGGGTGAAGAAAACCAATCCACCTTTAGCTGCGAATTGCCTTTGAACATCTGCGTATAACTCTGCTTGCAAGATCTGCAAGTCTGCTTCGGCCCTCGGTGTGGGAGTAACGGTCCAAGGTCCGTAGTTGTCAATCTGAATTAAAGTCATTTGAATCATACATTTTCACCCAATAATACATCTGGCTAAATTTATTTTGTCATCAATATTTTTCATGATGGTCTGTGTTAACATAACATCCGATATTAGTTTTTCTATTTCTTCCTGATAATTTACATCCAACAAATCTATAATGAATTTGTCCAAAAAATCCTGATATATTTCTGCCACCCCCATTGATGAAACTTCACATCCTTTGGCTTTCATAAATTTTGCTGCAGGACCGCTAACAGGTTTATTCCCTATTATTGGAGAAACAGCAACAACATAAGTATTTTTAAGGGCTTTAGCCACATTTTTTGCTGAAATTATTGGTTCAATAGATGTTATGGGATTTGATGGTCCGATAACCACCATATCAGAATTTTCTATAGATTCAATCACTCCACAAGCAGGATCAACCTTCTGATAGTTTACTTCAAGAACTTCAGGTTTTCCCTGATGTTCCACCAGAAATTCGTGAAATTCCATTTCACCCTCATCTGTACTGATGGTTATATGTGATTCATCATCACTCATGGGAACTATCAATGATTTAATGCCCAACTCCTTCCTTTGAATATCAATGGCTTGAGAAAGCGAGTTATTTTCCATTAAAATTGTTTTCTGGATTTTCAGGGCTCTGTCACGATCCCCAATTCTGAGGGTTTCTGGACATCCAATTTCTTTCAAACGCTCATGAGTAATAAAACTATCATCCTTAACTCCGTACCATGTGTCTTCATTGATGATTCCAGCCAAGGTGTAAATGACAGTATCCACATCGGGAGCCACATAAACCCCAGAGAAGTAATTATTTTCAATGGTGTTTACAATTACCGTGATATCTTCAGGTTTTGTAACTTGCACCATTCCTTGCAGGAGTTTCGGAGTGCCAGTTCCACCGGAAAGGACGCTTATCATTGTATACACTTAATTAATTCATATATTATGCACGTTCAGCTCTTTTAAGAGACGTTCGCGCTCAATTTTTAATTTTTCTAGCATTTCTGGATCACAAGTTTTTTGTTTTTCCAGACACGCGATTGTGGTGGTTATAGCTTCAAGTTGGGTTTCAATCTGATTTATAGGCATATCATCATCTCATTTCAATGATTACTGATTTTTTAAAGATTTAAAACTTTTTTATTTAATATTACTTTTTACATTTTTTTCTTTCAATAATTTTGTCCATTTAAGAATTTAGCGTTATTCAATATAAACTATTTAATCACGAAATACATCATATCTTTTTGGCCTTATCAATGGATTTATGGTAGCTGTGTCATTTTTAAGTTTTTCAAAGTAAGGAATGCCTTTAATAATAACTACTGGTATTCCTTCATTTGCTTGCCCCATAACTAGGGATGCAGCGGAAGTTAATTCATCAGCAACAGCTATGCTGGTTGTTTTAAGTTCCTTTCCATAGAGATCAAATTCACCACAGCGATCCCAAAGTGGTTCCATCCCTGAAATGCCTATTGCAGTGCCAATTGCACCTTCACGGAATGCCCTTCCTTGTGTGTCAGATATAATGACTGCTATTTTTTTCCCAGTATTCATTTCTATTTTTTTCCTTATCTGATAGGCACTTGAATCTGGATCCAAGGGAAGGGGTGTTGCCATGCCTTTATCCACATTGGATTCATCAATGCCTGCATTGGCACAAACAAAACCATGTTTAGTTTCACAAATAATGAAATCTGGACCAACTTTAACTATTTCATTAGACTCTTCAATTATTGCTTCCACAAGTTTGACTTCTTTTCCAGTAAATTTAGCAAGCTCATGGGCTTTTTTTCCAGGTTCAATAGTTTTTAGGTTAATAATATTTCCATCAGCTTTGGCCACTGCAGTTTCAGCAATAACCAGAATATCACCATCATCCACGTCTAAATTTTGATTATCCATAGCTTTCAGAATTAATTGGGATAAATCATCGTCTTTTTTGATTAAAGGGATGTTTTTAATGCCGATAATTTTTATTTCCATCTTTTCACCGAAAATTAATAATGATCATATGTAGGGGCAAATTAATTATTTTAAAAAATTATTAATAAAGTTCGATTTTTTGTGTGTGGGGGTGATGTTCGAGTTTAGGTTTTGTTAGGTATAGATAAGTAGAATAAAAGAGTGTTTAAATTGATTTTAAATTCCATGCTTTCTGACCAAATGCGGCTGCAGAACTAACGGGATTTGTGAATTGTGCAAATTTTCCCTGGTCCCTTATGAATTGGGCAGCTTCTAATACATTGGTTGCATTAAATTCAACTTCTTGAGGGGTAATATGTTCGTAAACAGCGATATAACATGCTTTGCCTTCAGGTACTTTTTCCACTTGGACCTTTTCATGAGTAACAATTCCAATGAATGATTCACCATTTAGAGTGGCGGCCCCTGCAATCCGGGGTGTATTAAAATCATCTTTCTCGTAATCCATGGTTAAAAGAGAAAGAGCTAAAGCATCCCTAATGCTCATTCCCGAAGTTATTTTTTCGGCTATCACATCTGTGTGGGATCCATTGGAAACCACTGCCACATCCTTTTCCAATCGAATGCAGTTATAGGCAATATATGGACTTTTAAATACATCTGTTTCATAACCTTCTTTAGGAACAACTGCCACCCTATCCTGGAATGTTTGAGTCATTCTATTGGGAAAAGAACGACTAGAAACCCTATAAGCCACGAAATTGCCTTCTTTATTACTTCCAACTGCCAATATTCTTCCCAGATACATAAAATCACCTTTTTTTATTAAAAACTTCAATTATCAACAAATATTGGAAAGTTAAGGTTGGTTAAAAATATAACTGTAAACAATATTTTTTTTAAGTTTGAGGGATATTAACCGCCTTATCTGGACTTATTCCTGGAGGGGCAGTGATAATAATGGCTCCATCCTTTGGTTTAATAATGATCTCTCCTTCATCAATAACCCGAGTATGCACTGCAATGGCACTGTTGCGAATGTCACGGGACATATCCACGCCATTAACCGTTACTTTTTCTAATCCAGCAACTGGTATTAAATAATACTCTGAACTTCCACTGGACTGACTTACTTGAGGCTTTCCACTGCTTCCAGGATCAGTTGCTGTCTGGAAGCTGCTGGTGACCATGAGGAATATGAGAATAGTAAAAATTACATCTATAAGTGGGACCAAATTCACCTTAGCCTTTCTGCTACGTAATTTCCTACGATAACTCTGGGTGTCGATGGTCATATTAATCCATTCCTATTATTTTGAATTAATAAATAAGTTTCTTAAATTTATTGTTTTAGTTTGCTTTCCACAATCTTGGCTTCTGCATTACATTTTTCTTTAATTATATTACCAATACTTTTTTCCAACATATGAGGATTAATTAAAATCCATATATTGGCATTTTTATCATCTGGAACTTTTTTTGCTTCTAAAATACCATCAGATTCTTTTAAAGCATTAATTGCTTTTTCAACATCAGCATTGATCTTTATACGCATTTCTGCAGCTCGCCAGTTTGTCATCTTTTTGGCAATTTCTATGTTATCCAATTCACTTTCTATTTTACTGTTAATTAGGCTGTAAAGTGGCATAATGATAATTGCAACGGCTAAACCAGCAATAGTAGTTATAAGGGCGATATAAATTCCTTCAGCCATTCCTGCTGCACTGGCATTAACTCCCATTGCTTTAAAAGTGTACCACATACCAAGAACAGTTCCAATCAACCCTAAAAGAGGTGCAATTTCTATAATAGTTCGAATAGTATCCATACCTTTGGTCATACGGCCCATTTCCACAATGAATACTCTTTCCATTGCATCTTCCACTTCTCTATTGTTTCTGAAACCAATTTTCAAAGCTTCAGCAACTATTTTGGAAATTGGGTTTTGATAACTTCCAATGGAACGTAAAGCCTCTAATGAGCCGCCTCGTTCCATGGCTTTGTTGACTTCGCCCATAATCTCTGGCAAGCCAACTTTGGATATTTTTCGTAGATAAAAAATCTTCTCCAATGAATAAAAAAACCCATAAATCCCAATTATAGTGATGATGTAGGTTATGATTCCTCCGCTTTTAAACATCTCCAGTATGGTGTTTAAAGAGCTCGTGAAAAACTCGTAGATCATTTTATCCCCTTATTTCGGTTTAAAATAGTTCTATCCTATTATTCTTTCAACTGTAGCCCAAGATCTGCGTATGAAATCTGGCAGATCTCCCGGTGGAATGGTTTTCAGGAATTTGATGGTTTTAGGATCACTAGGATAACCAGATCCTATATCTTTATATTTCTTCTTTATTTTTTGGATAGCTCGGTCACGTTCTACTTTGGCAATTATGGAGGCTGCAGAAACTATGGGATAACGATCATCTGCTTTATGTTCAGCTACCACCTTCACATCAGGATGCATTGTTTCCAGTTCAATGGTTAAACGTTCTGGTTTAATATCCATTGAGTCAATGAAACAAGTTGATGGTTCAGATTCTCTGATGATGCGGTTCATCGCGATTTTTTCGATTTCATTGAGATTAACATCTCTTGAACGTAGCATATCAATATCTTTTGCGGTTATATGTATTGTATGGCATTCAGCAATCCGTTCAATCTTACGAGATAAAGTTATCCTTCTCTGGGGTGATATCTTTTTAGAATCCTTTAAACCAAGCCTTTCAAGATATTTCAGCCGATCCTGCTCCAAAGCTACTCCCGAAACAACCAGGGGTCCTAACACAGCTCCCCTGCCTGCTTCATCAATTCCTAAAATTTTCATATAATATTATATGTAAATTAGTTTACTCCAAAAAGTTATTTCATGGCCTTTAAACGTACTTCAGGTTCCAGAGCACGTGGTTCAGCTGCTACAATGGCTGTTCCTTTGGCAACAACAGTCATGGGGTCATCAGATATCTCCACAGGCACACCTACTTCTTCAAATATCCGTTCTTTCAGTCCTTTGAGTTGCGAAGTTCCTCCCACTACCACGGTTTTCTCGTAAACTCCAGAAATCAATTCAGGAGACATTCTTTCAAGTACATTAGCTAAAGCAGCAACTAATTTAACAACAATTGGTTCAGCTGCGTCTGCCACTAACTTAGAATCTATTTCAACTTTCTCCGGTTTGTTAGTTTCAAGTGATTTACCAATTACAGTGGTTTTACCACTTTCAGGTTCACTTTTCGAGTGAACCATACCCACTTCAATTTTCGCCTTTTCTGCTTCGTGAATTCCTATTTCAACGTTAAACATTTCTTTAACTTTTTGCACAATGTTGGCGTCAACATCGTCTCCACCACTACGAATGGTTTCGATGTCTGTTATTCCTCCCAGGGAAATAACTACAACATCACTTGATCCTGCCCCTATATCAATAACCATTGTTCCTGATGCTTCTGCTATTGGTAGACCGACTCCAATGGCCGCTGCTAGTCCTTCACTTATGACTAAAACATAATTGGCGCCTGCTTTTATACCTATGTCTTCAACTGCTTTTTTTTCCACTTCGGAAGCATCACCAGGAATACCAACAACTATGCGGTCTATAAGTTCTTTTTCTTCTCCTGACCCAAGATTCATGGAATAAATGAGTAAAGCTTCTGCTTGAGCTATACTTTCTATTACTCCTTGTCTTAGTGGTCGGACTGCAATAATATCCTCAGGAGTTCTCCCTAACATTGATTTGGCTTCTTCTCCAACAGCCAAAACATAACCAGGATCTTCTTTTTTTACAGCCACTACTGATGGTATTTTGAATAAATCAAATTTATCACCTGATGGTTTCGCCACCACGGTATTTAAGGTTCCAAGATCTATCCCCAAAGTGTGGGACAAAGCTTTTTTCTTATCCTCTTTTACTTCATCTTTTTTACCTAAAAAACTGAACATTTAATTAATCCTCCTTTAAAATTTTGTTAAATTCGATTAAAAATATCTTGTTGGACCTGGCAAGTTCTTTAATTTTAGGGAGTTCTTCATCTTCCGATGATAACAAAACAGTTGATAATGCAACATCTGCCATCTTAAATAGGGGATCAATGATGTTACGGATAAAACGGGGTAACATATTGGTTATATACACATCAGTTTCAATGAATCCAGTGGTCTGATCCTCGATTAGAAATGAAAGTTTTATATTGTTTTTTTCGCAGTTACCAACAAATTTTTTTATGGAATTCTCAGGGCCAACTGTTAACATTAAGTTGGGTTCATCTTTAACATAGTAAGGTGCAATTTTGAGGTAAGCCCCACCATTTTCTTTACATATCATGCTCAACTCTCTTATCTTACTAGTTTCACCGTGAAGCATGATAAAATCAAATTTTTTGGTTACAAATGATTCTTTGGTGTTAATGTGCTCCCTGCATAATACTTTCACCCGTTTTTTATCCATTATTGCAGAGTAAGCCACATTGTTAATCATATCCTCGTTACCAGCGATGACGCACCATATATAATCGGAATCTTGGACTGTGGAAACTTCAGCTGCTTTTCTTAGGATTTTTATCTTATTTTCAATCATCAATTACCACTTAATATAAATTAATTTCCATTTTTGATTAAATTCAAATAAAATTCATATCAATTGATTTTTATAATTTCAAGTAGATTATTGGATTAACAATAATATTTAAATATTAACCACTAATTGATACTGAGCTACTATTAGATTTCTAAAATATATAAGTAAGTGATTAAAGCTACTACATATGCACATGTTAACTCCATATATATATTTTCATAGTTGTTGGCTTTTTGACATATTAGAATTGATAATACTTAGAAAAACTGAATTTTTACCAACAGTGATATCTTATGTTTGTCAGGGGAACTTTTAAAAAAGTAGGTATATTATTAACAATAGCAGTTTTACCTTTCCTTTTTGGTTATGTAATTATAAGCTTTCTAATGTTTTCGGCAATAGCTTTTTTGATGCAATTTTTCAGGGATCCTAAAAGGAGAATTCCTTTAGACAGTGGTTTAATTGTGGCTCCTGCTGATGGTCGAATTTTGAAGGGGAAAATCGATTGTGTGAAAACCATTGGTTATGATGATCCCTTGATGGAATATGTACTAAGCCCTGGAGAAAGAGGTATTTTGGTAAGTACTTTTATGTCACCTTTTGATGTTCATGTTAACAGGGCTCCTATCTCTGGTACCATTATCAAGACTAAACATTACCCTGGAAAATTTAAAATTGCCACGGGAAGTGTACACACTGAAAATGAAAAGAATTTAATAGTTATAGATTCAGAATTTGGTAAAGTGGGTGTTATACAGATAGCTGGTTTCGTGGCTAGGCGTATTGTTCAGTACGTGGAAGTTGGTGACCAAGTACAGATAGGAGACCGTCTAGGAATGATAAGATTTGGTTCCAGAGTTGATCTAATAATCCCACTTGAAAACACAGAATTGAGGGTCAGTGAAGGTGAAAAACCAACTGCTGGAGAGACTGTCATTGCCTCTATGCAGAAAAAAAATTAAAATTTTTCTTATAATTAATATTGGGGTATTCATATGAAGATAACTCATTATATGGCGAGTGCTGACTTTGTTTCATTGGCTAATGCCTGTTCAGGGTTCTTAGCAGTGGTAATGGTGTCCACTGGAAACGTAATACTGGCAGCCAAGTTCATGCTCCTGGCGGTGATCTTTGACTCTGTGGATGGGTGGGTGGCCCGTCGAACCAATCGAGTTGATGAACATGGTTTTGGCAAGAACATGGACTCACTTTCGGATGTGATCTCATTTGGTGTTGCTCCCGGAATGCTTTTGTTTTGCGCGTGCCAATCGTTTTCGATCCAATACATTAATATACTAGTATCACTCCTAATAGTTATATGTGGAATTTTACGACTCTCCCGGTTTAATGTACTGGCAGATTCAAGTGATGTTCCAGGTGGAGATAAATTCGTGGGATTACCTATACCTACCACTGCACTCATCCTAGGATCATTCTACCTCTCGGGTATGTTCCGAATGGACCTTGGTCTAATCATCATGACGGTGGTAGCAGTGTTAATGATAAGCACCTTTGAGTATCCTAAGTTTCGGGGTATGATGTTAATGGTTGTCGGCGGTATATTGATCATTGGAACACTTTTACCCCAGAACATTTCATCATCAATTGCATTTATTCCCGCAAAGCTTTTATTCATCTTCACCATACTATATGTAATAATTGTGCCTCTTATGAAATTATACGGCAGGCTTCTTGAGAAGTGGTCCACATGTTAGATAAGATCTTAGGAAAAAAGGATAAAGATAAAAAAGATGCTCCTGATCTGCGAAAAGATGGAAAAAAGTCTGATTCGGATATTGGGGGTCGTCTTAAAGGTATGGTATCCAAAGCAACGGAAAAATCCAAGGGAAAGATTAGTAGGAAAGATGAGGGCCAACCACCATCTGGTGAAAAAACCCCCAGACCCATGCCAAAGCCACGCCCTAAACCGCGTGTTACGTCAAAAGACAAGCCTACACTGAAACCTCCACTTAAAAAGCAACCTCAAAAGAAAAGAGGATCATTGAGTAGTATAACTAGTGGAGCAGGGTTTGGTAAGAGAGCTCCAGATGATGACCAGAGAACTCTGGTTGGTGCAGCTGTTTTCGGTATTATATTCATTGTGCTAATTGGTGCTGGTTATTATTTCATGATTTTAGCACCATATCAGGAATCTATGGCGGATGCAAAGCAAACAAAGATTACAGAGGTTGATACCTACTTTAAAGGACCTCTTGCATTACATCCTCAAAAAACTTCAATTTTAGCAGAGATCGACGGTGGAACCACTCCAGAAATGGTATTAGCAGTGGATGTTTTAGGTCCAGCCACACAAGCATGGAAAGATTATCAAAAACAGCAAGTCCAATCTAAGAAAGATCCCTATGGTCGAGTTATGATTACTTATGAGGCTGGTGGACAGAAAAACATGATTATGAAAACTTCAGAGGCTCAAAAAGTAGTTAATGAAGCTGATGCTGCAGTTTTATCCAACTTAGTGATTGAAACTCCGGATACTGTCGCAGTACCTATTATAATATCCAGATTGCAAGCAGCTGGAGGTCTGGTTAATGTAGGGGATGCAGTCGATGTTTATTTGGCAACAACCAATACTACTGCTCCTGCTGAATCTACCAATGCATCTAATGAAACTAACGCAACGCAACCAACCTCACAGATAGATGATTCTGTTAAAACTCCTAATATCAGTGGTTGCACTGTTTTAGCAATTTTAAGAGCTAAAGAAAGTGGAGATATGGATGCTGACTTGAAACAATCACAGTCCATTGCCATAAACACATTAACCATGACTAACACCCGTCAACAAATAGCAACTACCGAAGAAGGTAAAGGATTACAAGAATTACTTAAAGCTGCTGCTTCAAGAACTTGGAATGAGAATCAAGTCAACCGTTTACTAAATGCTTACGGTTGGAGATTATCTGACTTTGAAAGGGCTTCCAATCTAGGTGAACTTGATGTAAAATACATGGTGGTTCTGGAAGTTCCACGTGAAAACGCATTGTTCCTGATTCAGAACAGTGAAAACATTCAACTAACAGTTCCAACCCAAGATGCTCCAGAATGGATGGTAAAAGAGCTAAAACGTATATACGGAGCTGGATAATGTTTAGTACTGCAAAATTCCAGTACTATACTGAAATAAGATTTTAGAGGAAGGTTGTAAGATGAACATCAATAAAATGTGCGTGGTTGTGATTTCCTTAATAATTTTGTTCACAGCTATATCATCTTCATGGGCAGCGGATAATCCGTTCAAAGATCAGAAAGCATGGGTTACAGAGCAAGATGCAGAAGTAAAATTTACTTACCTTGAGGCTACCATAACTGCAACGATCAAGAACAACAATGATCATGTTGAATACTTTAAAATAAGCCAAAGGTATCAGGGGAGTTTGGATCCTAATACTCCCATAACTTGGAACATAGTATGGACCAATCCCTGTGCGTTAAAGATGATCAAGTATATGTCTGATGTTGATGAAGATGATCTTGGTTGGAAAGTTCAACCCGGAGAAACTAAAACAGTTTCCTTTAAACTGCGCGCATACCCAGACCTCACATCAATAAATCCTAATTATATCAGACAACCTGGAATGAATAATAGTTTTTGGCCTCTTCTAAACGAACCTGGATTGCAAGCTTCATGGTTCCTTCCCAATGAAATCGAGTACTTGAATCCAAGCTTGGATCTTGTCTGGTGGAAGGGTCATTTCTGTTTCTGGGTGAAAAACTTTGACTATAAACGTCCAAAAGTATCAGGAATTGTCAGGGCACCCATTGTACCAATAGACTCAAACCTCACTTATAGCAATCCTAAAGTAACCTACATTGATAAAGAGGTATCATGGGCGGATACTGCTGCATGGGATGTTCTGTTCTACCCGGGTCAAAGTAAACATTTCTCCTACACTTACCAGTGGCCGGCATCATCAGATTCTGACCATGGTGTAAGTGGGGGTTCATCATCTTCTAACATCCCGACCACTGCAGCAGCCCATACCAGTGCTTCTGTACCTACCACATCAGAAACAGGAGTTCCATTTGCACTATTTATCGTTGCAGCTCTGGGCATAGCTGGTGGTGTAACCTACGCTAAGTTCTTCCGATAACTTAGCATAAGGTTTTCATTTTTGAGCACCGCTTATTGTATTATTCAACTTTATTTTCTTCGGGTAGTTAAAAAAATTTCATAGTAACGTGATGTCCTAGTAATTGGAATTAGACATAGGGATATCATAAACCTCCTATTCCATCTTAATAAGTAATGATCTGTTGTAGCAGTGAAGAGCACCCAGGGAATCTACATGAGAATATCCACTTTTTTTATTATAGCTGGGATGATGATCATCTCTTTTTATGCTTTGGTAGAAGTTAATTATTATTCTTCCACTCAAACCATTAGTCAGAAGCCTGGGGACACTCCATACATCATTATTCCCAAAATTGGTGTTGATGATACAATTAACAATAAATCTGTGGATTATGGGATTTATCATGAACCACAATCTGCTAAACCTGCCAGTGGAACAGTTGTTCTATTTGGACATCGGACTTTGCATGGTTCTCCATTTTTAAAGCTTGATCAATTAAAACAAGGAGATAATGTGACTCTGGAATGGCCTGGCATAGGTTATGTTGAATATAAAATAATAAACAGTACAGTAGTTCCAGCAAATTATCGGTTGTCCATTGAACAAGGCAATGTCCTATTTCTTATTACTTGTTATCCATTGGGATCAACCAAGGAAAGGTTGATAATCAAGGCTGAACAAGGAAAGACATATCCAATTAAAACTGTCCGTAAGACAAATTCTCAAAAACATCATGCTCTAATTATCATCATCACTTTCATGGCTGTAGGCACTATTTTAAGTTATTTATATCCTATAAAAGAAGAAAGAGCCATAATATTTCTGGCAACATTGGCTTTAACATTCTTCCTGGTGCTTGGTTATTTCTTCCCCACACCTCCAGATACGTTGGAATCAAATATATCGCGTATAAGTGACATTATTGGATTGGGATTTTAAACTTAGCACTTATTTTTTTTAAATTTTCCATCACATGTATTAACTAATATCATGACTAAACAGCGAAAGATAGTAGTATGCAATTATTATCTCTAAAAATAGAGTACTACCACTTGGGTATAATTTAAAATGATGTTGTAAAATAGAAATATTATAACAACATGTTATATGGGTGAAGATGAATGACGAAGATGAGTGATGAAAAATATTTTCAAAACATCACCCCACGGGAAAGAGCCATATTTGAAGGGGCAATTACAATGGGGGCCCTTTTCCACCAGTTTGTGGGGACACCAGTTAGTCTTGAAAGTGCAAATTCTTTAGAAAATGCGATTAAGACATCTTTAGAATTACAGCCTTGCATTATGCGGGTTGACATAGAAATTAATCGCGAAATATTGAAAAAAACAGAAAACAAATATCAATATCTTTCCCTTACTGGAGAAATGTTGGATGTGCGGGTTGTTTCAGAATATGATGGAATAAAAATTGCAGTACGAATGGAATATATTGAAGATTTAGAATATCCCCTGATGTATGTCGAAGAATAGATTGAAATCCTATTGGAAATTGTTTCACTTTCATTAAACATATTATATTGAGATTTAGGATTTCTTTCCAGTTCAGCCAACAACAATTATTTAAAATATCACTACTAAACTATTACAAAAAATGGTAGATTTAATGATAACGATTGACGAGGATCTGTGTAAGGGCTGTAATATCTGCACCGAGTTCTGCCCCAGAAAGGTTTACCAAAAATCTGATGTTCTGAACAAAAAGGGTGTGCATGTTCCTGGACCTGAAAATGAGGATAAATGCACTAAATGCCAGTTATGTGTCATGATGTGTCCTGATCAAGCAATAAAAGTTGATGAAAAAGTGGATGAGAAGGATGAAGACTGAAAATTATTTTATACAAGGCAACGAGGCCTGTGCCAGAGGTGCTATCAAAGCCGGATGCCGGTTTTTTGCTGGTTACCCCATAACTCCATCTACAGAAATCGCTGAAGACATGGCATTGTTTCTACCTAGAGAAGGTGGAACATTCGTCCAGATGGAAGATGAGATTGCTGCCCTGGGGGCAGTAATAGGGGCAGTTTGGGCTGGTATGAAGGGAATGACTGCCACATCTGGACCTGGATTCTCCCTTATGCAAGAACATATTGGTTATGCGGTCATGACTGAAACGCCCCTAGTAATTGTGAATATGCAGCGAGGATCTCCATCAACTGGGCAGCCCACCATGGCCAGTCAAAGTGATATGATGCAAGCTCGTTGGGGGTCCCATGGAGACTATGAAATAATAGCGTTATCTCCCTCATCAGTCCAAGAATGTTTTGATTTCACAGCCGAAGCATTTAATCTTGCTGAAAAATACCGGGTCCCAGTGATGGTTATGAGTGATGAGATAGTGGGCCACATGAGTGAAAAAATTAGTATCCCTGAGAAAGTTAACCTCACTGCTCGGAAAATGCCCACCCAAGAACCTGGAAACTTTTTACCTTATCAAGCAGATTCTAATGGAACCAGTCCCATGCCTGCATTTGGTGATGGATACAAAATACATATAACTGGACTTACCCATGATGAAAGGGGGTATCCCGAAGCATCAAATCCGAAAGTACATTCTAAACTTGTAAAACGATTATGTAATAAGATATTGAACCACAAAAATGAAATTACTCGGATCAAAACAGAATCTGTTGAGAATGCGGAATTAATTGTAATTTCGTACGGTGCACCATCAAGATCAGCTCTTAAAGCAGTTAGAACTGCCAGAAATCAAGGTGTTAATGTAGGATTTATAAAAATGGATGTAATATGGCCTTTCCCTGATGAAATGATACGTGATGCAGTTGGAAAAGCTCAAAATGTCCTTGTTGTGGAGATGAACTTGGGACAAATATATTATGAAGTTCAAAGAATTCTACCCGGGGTTAAAGTGGATTTAGCTCCCAAAATAGGCG
This sequence comes from Methanobacterium sp. UBA353, assembly GCA_002496805.1. Lineage (GTDB taxonomy): Archaea > Methanobacteriota > Methanobacteria > Methanobacteriales > Methanobacteriaceae > Methanobacterium. Next base: position 20,654 of record DALO01000009.1, read on the forward strand.
GAGAAATGCACCTCCCTCAAGAAATTCTTGACAAAATTAAATCAACTAAGGATTAAATATTGATGATGATTTCTATTAGAATAACTAAATTCACCAGGGTAGGAAATTAATCGTATCCCCGGAGCTGGAGAAGATGGATGAGAACAGGGAAAATCGTTTTATAAAATACTTACGAAAGGATAGACTTCCTCATATATTCTGCGCAGGATGTGGAAATGGAATTATCATGAACACATTCTTCAATGGCATGGAAATGGCAGAAATGGACTTCGAAAAAGTGGTCATGGTTTCGGGGATAGGATGTTCATCCCGAATACCCGGATATGTCAAATGTGACTCTCTTCACACCACTCACGGTCGTCCAATATCATTTGCCACTGGCATTAAACTGGCTAATCCTCAAAATGAGGTCGTAGTGTTCACTGGAGATGGGGATGCAGCAGCCATAGGGGGTAATCATTTAATCCACGGTGCTCGCCGGAATATCAACTTAACTGTAATCTGTATCAACAACAACATCTATGGCATGACTGGGGGTCAAATCAGCCCCACAAGCCCCAAGGGCAGTTTTGGATCTACCGCACCCTATGGGGCATTGGAAACACCATTTGACCTTTCAAAATTAGTGAAATCTGCGGGAGCAACTTATGTTGCTCGTTGGACAACAGCCCAACCAGTTCAACTGTCTAATGCCATTAAAAAAGCCCTAAAAAATAGGGGGTTCTCATTTATTGAAGTGATTTCCCAGTGCCCAACATATTTTGGCCGTAAGAACAAGATGCGTTCGCCTATTGACATGATGAAATGGATGAAAGAAGAAAGCGTAATTAAAAGAAGGGCAGACAAGCTTTCCGAGGAAGAATTGGAAGGAAAAATCATTGTTGGAGAATTTCAAAATATAAAGGAACCTGAATTTTCAGAAAAGATTTGCCAGTTATTGGAATCTCAATGCACAACTGGCAAAGCTATGGTAACCAAATCAGCATATCAGGGGGAATAAAACTGCGTAAAGAGATTAGAATAGCTGGTTTTGGGGGTCAAGGCATAATGCTGGCTGGAATAGTGATAGGCAAAGCTGCTGCTTTGTATGATGGTTTGTATGCGGTCCAAACTCAATCTTATGGGCCTGAAGCGCGTGGTGGTGCATCCAGAACAGAATTAGTTATCAGTGATGAGGAAATTGATTATCCTAAAGTTCACCATCCGGATATTTTTGTTGCCATGTCTCATGAAGCCTTAAAAACTTATATTGATGGTTTAAAACCTGAAGGTATTCTCATAATTGATCCTGACATGGTTGAAGAGAGTGAAATAGTTCCATTCGTGAATGAACATGATATCAAAGTTTATCATGCTCCTGCAACTCGAACTGCTGATGAAAAAGTAGGACTGAGAATTGTGGCTAATATTGTAATGATCGGGGCTATAACGGGTTTTACCAAGGTTATATCAGAAAATGCAGCGCGCGAAGCCATAATTAATAGTGTTCCTCCCGGAACTGAGGAAAAAAATCTAAAAGCTTTTGAAACGGGAATTGAACTTAGCCGTGAGGAGGCATAACTTTTGAAAATTCATGAATATCAAGCTAAAGAGATTTTTCAAGCAAATGGAATAATAACACCCCAAAATGTAGTGGCCACAACTCCTGATGAGGCTCAAAGAGCTGCTCTAAATTTGGATAAACCAGTAGCCATAAAAGCACAAGTGTTGGTGGGGGGAAGAGGCAAAGCGGGAGGTATTAAATTTGCTAAAAACCATAAAATGGCCTATGAAATGACAGAAGAACTCATAGGAATGCAAATTCATGGTGAAACCGTTGAAAAAGTGTTAGTTGAGGAAATGCTTGATATTCAGGATGAATTCTATATAAGCGTGGCTGTTGACAGATCCGTCAAAAAACCTTTAATAATGGCCAGCATGTCCGGTGGGGTTGATATTGAAGAAGTTGCCATGAAATCGCCGGATAAAATCGTTAAATATCATTTAAACCCTCTGGAACAATTTTTGCCATACCAAGCTCGGGAAATAGCCCGAAAAATGGGGGTTAAAACAAGTTTAATCTCGCAAGTTGGAGGGATAATCTGGAAACTTCACCAAGTCTTCTCAAGTTATGATGCCAATATTGCCGAGATCAATCCCCTGGTTCTCACTAAAAATGGGTTGATTGCCGCTGATGCCAAGCTGGATATTGATGATGATTCATTATATCGTCATCCGGACCTGACACAACTCAGGACACAACCTTTGGATGAATTTGCTTATGTTGAATTGGAGGGTGACATTGCTGTAATCGGAAATGGTGCTGGTCTTACTCTTACTGGTATGGATATGTTAAATCTTTACGGTGGAAAACCAGCTACATTCCTGGACATTGGTGGAGGTGCATCACAAAAAAATATTGTTCGAGCATTAAATTTAGTTATATCTAATTCTAATGTTAAAGTGGTTTTTTTAAACGTTTTAGGTGGTATTACTCGGGCAGATGATGTTGCCAATGGTGTTATTGCTGTTTTAAAAAATTCAAAGAGGGATGTTCCGTTGGTTATCAGACTCACTGGAACAAATGAGGAAGAAGGGCAGAGAATTTTGCAAAAAGCAGGAGTTAACTATGAAACATCCATGGAAAATGCGGCAAAAAAAGCTGTTGAGATATGTGATGGTTTAAAATAAGCTACTTTTCAACTTCTGCAGATATTTTCAATGAAAATTTATCTTAAACTTCGCTTGGTGCTGACCAAATGAGCCATTACTAGTGCGGATAGCAATATGTAGATTAACATAGCCGCTCCGTTGACGGTTCTGTTAAATAAGAAAAGCCCAATTAGGGTTTGAGATATGAAAGCAGTAAGTGCGCCGATTAAAAGGGCCTCCCTTCCAAGGAATTTTCTACTTCCCACTCTTCTTTTGCTTCGATACTGTCGGAGTACATAAAATCCACTACTCATTACAATAACACACCAACCAAGCAGTGCTAAAAGTCCCCCATATCCAAAGTCGAAGGCAAACCCGAAAATACCGGGGAGCATGTAATCGATTACGTCTTTTTTAACCACTAACACTCCGAAAAAAAGGGGGAAGGGTAGTGTGAATGTTTTTATTAAGTTCATGGGAAGTGAAATATAACCATCGGAGCCGCCCAGACAGTCTACTGCCCAATAACACGACCCTTGAACATGTCCCCAGAATGTTGTGTTTTTTATCACCATTTTAATGCTGGGAATGGCATATTCGCCTATTCGACTCAGTCTAAGAAGCGGGCTGAGAACGGAAGCGTTCAAGACTTTAGACAATATTTCCAGAACTGCAAAACCACCAATAACTGCTCCAAATCCTGCAAATATTTTTTTTGGCGTTATTTTCACGCTTCTACGGAAGCTTTTGGACATGATGAAATATCCAATGAACCATCCCAAGAACCATAAAATCAGGAATGATCTATGCATCAAACCCCCTGCAATGGCTATAACTCCAAAAAGGATTATAGCAAGGGCAGTAATTGATGTTGATTTGATTTCAACCTCACTCAACAAACTGGCTGATGCTGAAAGAGTCACCCATGCAAAAACTGCCAAAGGTCCAAAAGGGTGGGTGAATTCTTGGTGAGAAACATAAGGGATGAAAAGCAGAATACTATCCACACTGAACAGTCCCGCTAAAAACATGGTTAGGATAAGAGAAAGAAATAGAACCATGCTTAAAGTAAAGGGAATAATATTTAAAAGGAGCATAACTCCCATTTGCACGAGTACGGCCACTTCAATTATGAATTGTAAATGATTTTGAGCGGTTAACATGTTATCACAATGGTGTCAAGTCTAAAGGGACATAATTCGAGTTACAATGTCTCATATAATATAGCCGTTACATGATGCTATTATAAAAAATCTCACACAATAGTTTGAACGATTTCTATAATATATTATGGTTATCTAATTTATCTTCAGTTTAAATCGTTTATTCTGAATTTCAATTTCTTTTTATATTAAATTATTTCGTTGGCTTGAATTTAGATCAAACTCATAATATAGTCTATGAAATCCTGCAAGTAAGTCATTATTTGATTTATTATTCCTTGAGACTCTGATGCTTGTTGTGTGGCGTTTTCCAATTGATTTTTAAAATCAGTAAGATTGTTCTGGGCTTTTTGGGAGTTTGCAACAGCATTAGCTATTTGTTGAGCTTGTTCGTCAGTTAAATTGATATTCAGGGTGGCGGCAATGTTGATCACAATTGCCTTTATCTGTGCAGGGTCCTCTATATTTTGTTTTTGTGCTTCTTGTTTGACTTGGTCGAATAAATCGGCAATTTTGTCTGGATCCTGACCAGTTTGCTTTGCTATCTGACTTTCGGTATATAATTCATCAGTGGCTGCTTTTTTGGCATTTTCAGGTATAGGGGTGCCAACTGCTGTTTCGTAAGATTTCATTACACCTGTCAGAGCTGATTCACCAGTAGCACTAACTGGCGAAGTAACTACTACATAACCATTTTCAATTCCAGTTGATTTCAATGCAGTTGCATACATTTTTGAGGTCACTAATGTAATCTTGCTTTCATCCACAACCACTTTAATACCGTTATTGTAGCTTAAATCCACCATTGCACAGGAAAAAATCTGATTAGATGGGTATATTCGACCTGTAATGTCTTTAGAAACTTTATTTACTTCTGCAGCACTGATAACTTCTGTATTAGCTTCATCTAAATTTCGGTCTGTATTGGACTTGAAATAGTTTATTACAGTGTTTTTGTAAGAGGGATTATTATAAGTTGCCTCTCCGTATGTTATTGCAAAACCAGTTGCACTGGAATTAGTACTTGCACTGTATATGGGACTTAAAACAATTATTGCTATTATTATAGCCAACAACAATTTTTTCATTCTGTCACCTCTCCTGAACAATATATATAATAGTGAACAGATTTTTTACTAATTTATGGTGTTATATTTAACCAACACCTAATTAAATTTATGGGAATGATTCAATGAAGTGATTTGGTCCTTTAAACTTCCTTAAATTTCAGAGCATATACATAAGTTCTAATTTTTAGTCCAAAAATAGGTTTTTATCATTGTATATACTAAATCGATTAGGAAGTAATGATTTTAAGCAAGAAGAAAAACTCTGCTTTCAGGGGACTGATTTACGATCTTTTTACCACATAAAATCGAAATTGACTGGGCAAAATCATGAACATCATCATTTTTAGGCATATTGTCAAGTTTTAGCCGTTCACGAGAGCTTCCAACAAACATGTATGCTTTTATTTCCACAAAATCAGGATTACTTTCCCGAATTATTTGCGCATATCCTTCTGGATCTTTCATATTATAACCGTCAACACACGTTATTCTTATCACAGAGCGGCATTTGAAACTGGATAAAAGTTCTAATGATTGATTTAATTTTTCCCACCCATTTTTAACTTGTGGGTTACAAATATCATGATACACCTCTTTATTGGGAGCATCAAGGGATAAATATAATTGTGTAGGTTCCATGCTCATGTTTTTTAGTTTTTCAGGGCTCAAACCATTGCTTACCAGAAAAGTGGTGAAGTGTCTTTTTTTATACTCTTCCAATAATTCATCTATAGCTGGATAGAGAAGGGGTTCACCTGCTAGTGATATTGCTGCATTGTTGGGGTTTTGAGCTTCATTTAATTTCTTTTGATTTGCATGAGGATTGCCAAAATAGCCCACCAAAAGTTTTCTTTGAGCTTCAATACAGCCTTCGATTATTTCACCAGAATCATCAAATTCTTCATCCCAAGTTGTGCTGGTAATAGAAATGTCCCTCCAACAGAACAGGCATTTATGGTGGCAAAATGGTATGCTTGGCGACATCTGTAGACATCGATGGCTTTTTATCCCGTAAAACTTTTCCTTGTAACAAACACCTTCATCAAGGAGACTTTTTTTGGTCCAGTGACACACTTTGACAGCACTATGTTGGTTTGAACCTACAAATCGGTATCCTTTTTTTGTCAATGATTCAATGGATTGATCTGATAATGACATATTATTCTTTCACCTTAAACTCACTTCTAATTCAAATAACAATAATTCAAGCGGTTTAAATAAATTATACGGTTTTCATTGATATTTAAAATTGGTGTTGATATTAATTATCATATATAATAAAAATCCTAATATTTATTGTCTTATATATTTTATGGAGGTTCATGCAATTTTTTTTTAATGAAATTCGTTTTTATCTATTCCAAAAAAAAAATCTATTTATTAATACAGTTTTTAATGGGTTAAATTTATTAAAGTAATCGAATTTGACTTTGATTTTAGATAAAGGCTTTAAAATCTATTAAACAGGATTATGGTTCATCTTTACTATTTTTTATAAAAAGTCATGATTTGACGGTCTTTAATCATTTAAAGTGAGATTAATTCACTTTTATGTCTTATAAGGGAGTAAATCATGAATATAATATAGAATTGAATTGGCTTATTTTGGGGAAATAGGCTTTTAATAAAGCTGATTTATTAAAAATACTAAAGGAAGCTACTTATCCAAGAACATTATTATAAATAACTTCTTAGCATGTCTTATTTGTTTAAATAACCTCTATTTGGTCCTTTTTTTGAGATTTTTTTCGAAAGCTTTATATGTGTTGTTGTTTTAATCTTTTGTTTATAAGTATGGAAAGTCTTGATTGATATATTGGGCTTTTTATTTAACTCGGAGGC
>DALO01000015.1:0-6459 GCA_002496805.1 Methanobacterium sp. UBA353
GTTTTTGGCCTTCCCACGTCTTTTTTTATCGTTTTCTAATAAAAATTCATATTCCTCTAAAAAACTCTGAATAATCCGTTTAACAGTAAAAACAATGTTATTTGTCCCTAAATTTTCTTCTGGAATATTTAATATAAAATTAGACTGTATTCCTCTATGTTCTGCTGCATTAATCATGAATAACACATCCTTTTATCCATAAAAAAAAAATTAATTCTTTTTTTTTTATTAAAAACACTGCAAAAGAAACCAAAAAATTTAAGTCCCATAAAAAACTAAAAAAGCTAACGTGGGAATTTTTTGGTATTCTTTCGCCAATTAATACTTTAAATTCCCACATATTTAAATTTAACTATATAAAAACTGATAAAATCAAAAAACATACCATATTAACAAACTAAAAAACAAAAATCACAAGTAAACAGTCTAATAATTCCAAAAAAAATTCGAAAAATGAATTATGGAACAATCCCTTCAAATCATTTTTTCCTTCCATGTGGGCAGATATACACGCATAAACCGCAAACTTCCCATTTTGTCCCTTCATGAAGATATTTTTCACATCTACTGGCATCATAACGCGTTTCTCGAGGTTCATCTTCCTTAAAAGCTGAACCAGTGAATGCAGAAACCGGGCAAATATCCACACATTCCGTACAGTTCCCACACTTTTCATCTGGGGATGTTCCAGTAACATTAAGGGGAGCATCAGTTAGTATGGTTATCCAACGTACCCTTGGGCCTGCTTCTGGTGTGATCAACATACAGCTTTTCCCAATCCACCCATGACCAGCCAAGTGAGCGGCTAATTTATGGGAAAAAACTGCACAGATACGTTCATCATCGTAACGTTCCGATGCAGGGATAGGGAGCGCCTCGTAACCACTATTCTGAATCTGACTACTTATCCTGGATGCAAGAAGATCTAACCGTCGGTTAATGATATCGTAGCCATGGTGGCGGTAATTTACTGCCACAGCCCTTTCCTCGCGTTGGGGGAGTTGGTCTACAATGCTATCAATTATTCGTATTCCTAATGAAATAGCCCGGGGATAAGAAGCAACTTCCTTTCCACCCTGTTCTTTAATAAAATCATGGGCCGATGATAGATCAGCTACTCCAAAAAAATCTGCTCCTTCATCCTAGGCAGTTTTACTTAATTCTTTGTTTAAACCCATTAAAAAACACCCTAAATCTTATAAATCACAGAACAATCGATTCTCATCAATGATAATCATGATTTAAATCCGTTTTCCATAGAGAACAACGAAATTATAATATTTATAATAAACATCCACATCAACAAAACCGATTTCTTCGAGCCATTTGAAATTATCTGCCAATGATGCTGGTTTATCCAGTTCCATTCGGCCCAATATGATATTCTTATCTGATTTGGATAAACCACTCATATCTATTTTGTCTAACCAGTTCCGATAGTACTCCTTCTCATTGGCAGGGTAGGGTCCCATAACCTGATCGGCATTGATGAAAACACCCCCTGGATTCAGATGTTGGTAGACCTTTTCATACAGTAACCTCTTATCAGGGTGTTCTAAGTGGTGAATGGAAAGAGATGAAACCACAATATCAAATTGGCCTTTGAAGTCTTGTTTCAAGTAGTTTGCAACCATAAAACGAAAGTTTTGGGCATTTTTAAACCGAGTTTTGGCAATATTTAACATTTCTTCTGACAGATCAAGGAGGAGAAAATCTCCATCAGGGTATTTATTGTGGAGATGTAATGTTAAAAGCCCAGTTCCAGCACCCAAATCAAGTATTTTTGGTTTTGGATTTTCAACATTGGCTAAATCAACTGTGATCCGGTAAAGATCTTCCAGACACGGAATCACATGTCTTCGTTGTTTGTCATATTCTTCGGCACCTTGGCTGAATTTTTCTTTCAGCACATCATGACGATTTGTATATTCCAATGAATATTCCCTCCTATTTTTTTTTATTCAGAAATTATTTCATGTTTAAAATTGGAATTTAGTTGGGCGTATGATCCAATGAATTGTTCTAGAGTTATTGATCTTCTTTTAAATCTCTCCAATCATTTAAAATATTATTTAGTTTTCCAGTTTTTCAATTCAGTTGTTGTTTAAAACATTAATTTAAACTTAAAACCAGTATCCAAAATGACGATGTGATAATTTATCTGCAATTTCCTGCCTTGTTGGGCGCACTAGGAGGGGTGTAGGCATTAGATCAAATTAAAGTTCTAAACTAGCTAATTCTTTTGTAATCTTCTGAATTCTCTTGTTACTAAATTTACTTTATGAAAAATGATAACGAGTAGGTTCTGGTGTATTTTTTCATAAGCAAGACATCAAAAATAAATAGTAACCAGTTTTTTTTTAATTTCAATTAGCTATTATTGTTTAGTCTGATGTGGTAAATATAATTCTGGAATGAGTGCAGGGGAAGGGATTCGAACCCTTGAAGGCCTACGCCAGAGGATCTTGAGTCCACCCCCTTTGTCCACTCGGGTACCCCTGCATTACTTTTTTGTCATATTTTTAAAAGGTTTAGGTTTCTATTCAAGTGAATATTTAATTTGGTCTAAAAACATGTTTTATCATTTAAATCAGCTCTGTAGGTTTTGGATAATTTCCCCCCCCTACTTTAAGATGTTATGAGATATGTTTTCACGTGTTCACCACATCCATATTTTGCAATGTCCTTTTTGAGGGGGAATATAATATTTTTGTTTAGTATTCAAAACGTTTTTAGACTTTTTATTCCAGCTCGAAGATTCGCATCTTTTAGCCGGAAGTTCACCATCTGACTCTACTGTGTTCACGGAACAATCCAGCACTCGTAAATATTTTCATATGATCATTATCCCTATTTGGTTCAGTGATTACCATGATAAACTGCATAAAATCCATCAGTATCGGCATAAACTGGTTTAAAACCGAAGTGTTCTGCTTTTTCCATGGTTTTTTTAATGTAATCCCTTCCCCATGCGGTGATAGCATCAGCACATTCCAAACGGTACCATCTGAAACGGGAATAGCCATAAACTCCATACATGGAATTGGCCAGTCGTTTCAGTGCTTCTTGTTGCACGTTGAGAAACTTCTTCTCCTCATCATTGGAAGACTCTTTCATCATGGTCTTAAGACGCATTCTTTCGTGGAGAATATTGCCGATGATTGATGGGACAAAACCAGCAGGTTCTTTAAGGAACATGTACTGTTTTTCAGGAGAGATGTGACATTTTTTATCGTCACATTCAGTCACCAGGGTATCTGGAGAGACGTTTTTTGAAATGATAATGCTGGGGTAAAGACTCCTGAAATCGAAGTAGACAATATTTTCATGCAATCCTTTCACTGGGTCTTTAACGTAGCCTCCTGAGGCTTTTTTCCCTCTTCGATTTGAGTATTGTGATGCGGATGGTTTATTGGGTACTACTTCTCCTTGTTCATATGCTTTGCGGATAAGATACCATTCTACTAATTGTCCAGTTGCCATGCGAGCAACATCAAAAAATGGTTGTCCAACTATTCTGGTTAACTCTAGAGTCAAAGGTAACATTTTCTCTCCAATTTCTGTGACAGTTACTGCGTCATCCAATGAGTACTTAAAGAGTGTTTCCAGTTTTTCGCCACCTTCACTCCAGTAGTGGTGTATTTCATCACCTGGAATATCCTGTTTTTCCTGGTCAAAAAGTTCTAAATAGACTCTTTCCAAGGTGTAACGATCCAGTTGCAGATAACGACGCATTATAAGATAAAGATCAACATGAACTCGTCCTTTCACCAGCGCAGCATTAGCATAACCTTTTTTCATAAATTTTAATTGTGAACCATCTGTACCCAAGTTTAGGGGAATGTTCAAGAGTTCTGCCCGATCTTTTATGTAGGGGAAATCGAAATTGTCAGAGTTATAACCAATGAGTAGGTCAGGATTTTCTTTTTGTATGATTTCAACAAATCTTTTAATGATTTCAGATTCGTTTTTCACAGTTTCCACAAAATCAAGACTTGATCTTTCGGTGGATATTACCTTTTGAAGTCCTTGATTACTGGAAAGGCTGATCATAATTATGGGGTCTTCTTCTGATTTGGGCATTCCTTTAGGGTTGTAAACTTCAATATCCAAGCTTAAAATATTAAGATCAGGAAAATCAGAACTAATTGGTTGAATTTCGCCTTGTAACTTGAATATGTTGGCTAGATAATTATTGCTGATTTCAGTTATATCCAGGGGGGGAACCGTTTTTCCTTCTACTTCCACCTCTGCCATGGGGAATAATCCCTTATCGATTAAGTATCTGCGGTAGAATGGAATATCATGTTCTCTTATGTCTTTAACACTTGGTAAATCTCTTATTTTATCTCTTAATTTAGGAACATCTTGTGGATGGTTGAAAGTTACTTTTATGAAATGTTTATTTTTAGCTAAATCTTTCATTTCCACCTTTTCCACTTTTTCCACATTCAATTCTTCTATTTGCTCTTGACACTCTTCTATGTCTCGAGGAACTACGTAGATGTAGGGTTGGAATCCATCATCAAGGACGATAATGGAAGTTTCATTTTCATCGTTCTTTTCTCTTCCAAAGAGCCTAATAATCGCTTTTTCGCCCCTGGTGATGTAGTCAATATCCAGGAGCACCATTCTTTTGGTTTCCATACGTTCTTATTTATATTAATCGAGGTATAAAATAATTGTTTAATGAAGATTTTTGAAATTTAAATCTTAAAAATCTATGATGCATGGGAATAATAATATAATTCGTAATGACGCTTAAAGTTTTAATTCAGACAGTTTAATGTTCTTAAAGGTATTTTAAAAACATATTAATACTTTCCAATTACCATATTTTTTTACCAGAAGTTGCCAATGCCTTGGGATTTGGTGGGATAATACTATCTTCAGAACTTAGTCATATATTGCAAGTGTAAATATTGTCAACGGTTAACAACATGATCGGTGTAATCAGATTGAATTGGGTTAGATAAAAAATATTATCAAAATTAGTAACAACACATCTTCCGGAGTTTAAAGTTCAATGAAATTTCAAAAAATGGATAGACAGAAACATGATTCAAACAAGGTTTCGGCAATAATTTATGAAGCTGATGTTGATACCTTCAATTTTTTCTTTGGCAATAAAGAAAAAGCATCCAAAAAAATTGAAAAACTGGTAACTGCTGGTGATAATGATCTAGGATTTCAGCGGACATATGTTGTAACCAATGAAGAAAATCAAATTTTAGGAGTAATGGTCTACTCAACTGGTGGTGAAGATGATAAATTCAGGCAATCAAAGGTTATTTTTAAGAATTTTAACATTATCGATTCGTTAAAGTTCATCATGATTGAGGTACTTGATGGAATTTTCCTCTCGGATCTTGAGGAGAATGATTATTATTTTGCCATTGTAGCTGTTGAAGAAGACTCAAGAGGACAGGGAATAGGTTCTTTTATCATAGAAGGGGGTATAAAAGAGGCCAGGAAACAAGGATGTAAAAGAGTGGTTTTGGATGTTGATTTTGAAAATAAAGCTGCTTTAAGATTTTATAAAAAATTAGGATTTAAAAAATTCAATACAAAGAGTTTTTCATTTTTTAGATGGGAAAAAGAGGTTTACAATATGGAATATTTATTGAATGATGATTAAAGATTTTTTTTTTAAATCCACTATTATATTGTGGAATCACTCTTTTTTTTGATTCAACTTTTGAGGTTAATTTACGGAAACTATATATATTATAAATCTAATATCGATCATTTGATATCGGTTACTTGATATTTATTATTGGAAAAAGATGATGAATTCAGTTTAATTAAATTTAAATGAGTATATAGTATCTAACAACCGATATTATTTCATCATATGATAATGGAGGTTTCATGGTGTGGGATGTATTTAAAAATCTTCACAAGGAGTTTCATGAAAGGATGGGACAAATGCAAAGATTTGGAGGCTTAAGAATCTGGATTCTCCATGTAATTGATGAACATGGGCCGGTAAATGGTGTGCAGATTATGGATGCAATTCAAGCACACCAGGAGACAGTTGAAAAAATAGTTTCATCTGATAGCTTATCTTGCAGGGGCTCTAAACATTTTAAAAAACATAAAAGGCCTTCTCCGGGTTCTGTATATCCAATGCTTAAAAAAATGGTTAATGAGGGCCTAATCATTAAAATTGGAGATGGGAAATATGAATTAACTGAAAAAGGACGTGAAATTAACTATAAACTATCTGGACAGTTTGGATTTCATGGAAAAATGGATCGTGGAGAACTATCAATTAGAAGAGCATTAATCGAAATCGAAGGATATGTTTCTTACTTGGAAGACATTAAAGAAGGAAAACTTACCCCTCATGGGGAATCAATTGAGGAATTAAGTGAAAGATTGAAAAAAATCAAACAATCGCTCCCAGAAAACTAATCAAGTATAATGTTTTTATTAGCTCATAATGAGATTTTTTTT
>DALO01000015.1:6636-56674 GCA_002496805.1 Methanobacterium sp. UBA353
TCATAATGAGATTTTTTTTAATATAAAAATATTTTTAGGGGATATTATGGAATTTGAGAATAAACTAAGAGATTTTATTGAAACAAAATGTGAAGATTATTTTTTAGGCACTGTTGATTTGTCCAATGCTGAAAATTCTATCACTGGCAAATATTCAGCACTCTTAAAAGAATACCCACAAGCTATTTCTATAGGAGTAACTATACCTCCTATAATTCTAAATGAATCAAAATACAATGTTAATGCTATAAACAACGTTTATATCACAGTTCACCACATATTAAAATCAATCACGTCATATTTAAGTAATTTATTGGAACATGAAGGTTACAATGCACTAGCTGTGCCTACAACAAAAGGAATAATGGACAAAACTTATGTTTCATTCCATGAAATTGTGGCAAATCTTGCAAACATGGGAAAATTTGAAAAAAATTATTTAGTCACACCACAAGTTGGCTCGAGAGTTAACTGGGGAACTGTACTAACTAATGCACCTTTAAATTTTGTAAAAAATGAAATCAAGGTTGATTAAAATGTTTACCGAATTTAAATTAAAGTGTTGAACAAAAAAAAGATTCGTCACCCTAAAATCTCTTGAATTTATTGCTGAAAACATTAAAAAAATTTTTAAAGAAAATGGATAATAGCCATAATCGATTATATAAATAAAAAACTCAGTTTTACAGGATTTTTTAGGTATTACACTCCAAAAAATCTTATTCTAGATATCATGAATGGGCTTGGCTTTCATCCCCTCAAAAAGCAAGATTTTACTCCAGATCAACTATTTTTACTTTATTCATGTCTAACAATTGTAAAAACAACACATTTTTTTAAATCCACTCCTTTCGGGAATTATTAAGATGGAATGACAGCATGCACTTGTTGTTAATCATCAGTTCCCATTAAACAATTTTTCAGCAGGACAACCTAATTCACTCTGTTTATACTTGTTACAAGTTAAAAAAACTCCTAATAAATGCATTGCCAGCCATTGAAAGAATAATCGGGATAATTAATGAGATTAGGATTATCCAAGAAAATTCCATCATTAAAATGATTATTCCACCAATTACTGGAAAGAGGGTCACCATCAAGTCCGGGGGTCGTGTCTTCCCAGTTAAATTTTCGCTGGGTAAACTGAGAACTGTCTTTTTGTCTGAAGAACAAAGCACTAAACTTGCCTTTGCCAAAACCACAGACCTTGTCATAGTAGTAGCAGTTTGCACAACCATATTTTAAGAGTCGTATTTCCATCAAAAGGCAATATACAATGTAAAGAATTGCAAAAATTAATCCTAAGCCGAAAAGAATGTATGCACCTACAAAGTAAATCGATAATGAAACCAAGTTGGGTACAAGGACGATCTACATTGGATAATTTTCATGGCAACGAATTTCCATGTATAATTATTTTAATAATTGTAATTAATAACTTATTGGTATTCAATAATCATCCTGAAATAGTTGTTACTACCAATGAAGCACATACAAAATAATGCCACAAATATTGTTTAAGGAGGGGACTTATGGTGAAGATAGGAATAATCGTGCATTCACAAACAAATAATACGTATTCTGTTGCTGAAAAACTTCAGAAAAAACTTCAAAAATCTGGAAACGAAGTTAATATTGAAACAGTGAACATGGTCGGGGGTAATAAACCTCAAAGTGAGGACATCCAAATTGAAAACCCTCCAGATGTAACTGGATATGATGGTCTAATTTTTGGCTCTCCTGTACATGCATTTTCACTGGCACCGGCAATGAAAATTTATCTGGAACAAATTCAATCTTTGCAGGATAAAAAAGTCGCATTATATGTTACGAAGTCATTACCTCTCAAATTCACAGGTGGAAATCGTGCCATTGGTCAAATGGAAAAAATCTGCAAATCTAAAGGTGGAAATATTGTGGGATCTGATATTGTGATATGGCGAGGGGATATTGATAAAAATATCAATGCACTGACTCAAAAATTCAGTTTAATATTCTAAATTATGAAAAATAGAACTGTTATATGAAAACAGAGATTTATTATTTTCCAGGCACCGGCAATTCTCTAACTGTTGCCAGAGACATTGCTAGAACAACTAATTGAAAATTAATCTCAATCCAGTGAATAATATAGAATAGTTGAAAACAGACATTAAATGGCTGCATAATTGTGAATTTTGTCTGGCTTGTTTTTCACCGGTGTCAAAATAATGGCTATTGTAGTACTAAAAAATACAAAGATATCATCTTCCGGATGTTAAACTGTCAGATATGATGATGAAGTAAGGATTATTTTTGTTATGATTATATTTATATGATGAATAAAAATGATATAAAAAATAGCACTTCAATGCACAATTTGTTGATAATAAAATTGCATAGAGTTTTTTATGATAATTTGCAGGAGTTTTTATGAAAAAAGTGTTCTTGTGGTGGTTAGTTGCAGGGAGTAAAGGCGGAGAAAACCGTGCCCGGATAATAATTGAACTAAAAACAAGACCATACAATGCTAACAAACTTGCTGAAAGACTATGTCTTGATTATAAGACGATTAGGCATCATATTAATGTTTTAGATGAAAATAATATCGTTGAATCAACTGGGGAGAAATATGGTGCATTATATTTTCTTTCAAGTGAGATGGAAGATGTTTACGACACTTTTATAGATATTTGGAATGAATTTAAAAAAAGTGATAAATAAATATACGTAAAAAGAAGGTACAAACCATGTTAATGTTGTTAACTCTATTAGGACTGTCAAATTTAATACCTACCTTATTTGCATTGATTAAATCTTCGGCTTTAATAACTAGTATTGCCAACATCATTCTTTTAATTGGAATGCTCTATGTGTACTTAGAAAGACATTTGAAAATCAAATCCAAATTTACCACAGCACTTGTCTCATTTTCATTACTTTTTCTTGCACAGAACATATTATTTTCAGTTTATTTCGTATACAATCTTCCTGAAACAATAATCAACGCTATATTACCTTTAATATTTTTAGGACTTGAATTTGCAGCATTAACTCTTCTTTTGATGATAACAAGGGAATAATTATCAATTTTTTATATTTTTTAATCTCTTTTTTCATGAACTGTATAATTTTAAAGTTTCAAAATTGGGATGAATTTGGAGGGAAAAAAGAGGAAAAGTTGAATTAATTATGGAAAAATTACTTTTAAGTGTTTAAACTAGAATTAAATAAAGGTTTAGGACTTTAAGAAAATCAAAGGATTCAAAATCATGCTTTTGTAAAAAATCAGAAATGGAGTTTTTAACATGGTAGATGTAAAAGAAATCAAATCATTAAAACTGACACCATTCACCAAGATGTCAGCTTCAATATATGGGATTTTAGGCCTTATTAGCGCTATAGTGATGTTGATAGTGCTTATTATTGTGCAAACAACAGGTATAATCCCTCAATTAGGGCAATTTAACTTGATAATTGGATTAGGAGTACCTCTAATTATCCTGATTCCAATAGCTTCGTTTTTCTGCACGATTGTGGCTAGTTTTTTCTCTGCAATGCTTTACAACATACTAGTACCAAGACTGGGTGGTTTAAAGTTAGAATTAGAAGGTAATGATGTGGAAAATATTCAAGTAATTTCATTTTCCCTGATACTGTCTGTTATCAGTGCAATATGGGCTTTTATCGCAGGATTAGTTCTGGCAGCAGTATTATCGCCCCTGTTATCATTTATAGGTGCAATTGTTACCATGCCGGAAGCAGCCAATCTAACAAATAATATAACTCAGGTAACTGGAACTACCATGTCCACAGGAGCGCAATTAGAAACAGCAGGGGTAATTTTATCTTTGGTTTTAATAATTGGGCTTCCTATAATGGTATTTGTGTTTGGATTTATCTGGAATGCTTTGTTGGCAATATTCTATAACTATATAGTTTCTAGAGTAGCCAAGATCCAGCTTGAGTTTGGCCAAGTTACCGGAAGTTTGTATGAACTTAAACACATACCGGTCTTACCAACTGCCCTGGCAGTAGCACTGATCTTTACATTATTAGGACTTATATCAGGTGTTCTGTCCGGAAACTATGGAGAATTCATATCCAACTTTATAGTTTACTTCATAGAAACCGCACTAATTGCAATTCTATACAATTTCCTGGCACCCAAGATTGGTACTATCAAATTGAATCTGGAATGAAAAATGGGATCCAGAGATGATGGATGTAGTAATTTGTGCATCAATAGTCATTCCAAGATTTAAAGTTCAAAAAACCATTAAAATTACTTCCATCATCCCGGGGCACTGGTAAAATGTCACCTTTCACGTGTGCCGACATAGTTACTTGGCAGGGGATGGTGAAAATTTTTTTTTCTTTCTTGGAAGTCTTAAAATTTTAATTTTAACCCATGGGATTAAACATCAGTTGTTATTTTCACACACTAACGATTTCAACGAATTATAATAATGAATTAGAGAAAATAGACTTAGTTATTGGGGAGGGGGGACACAAAATATTAGGAGAAACTCGAATTTTTTAGTTTATTTGGCAGTGCTGTTTATTCGAAAATTATTATTACTTATAATTCATACTTTAATTTGAGATAATGAACGAAAAAATTAATATTGATTTAGGAAGTGTCCAAAAAACATTACTTTTCCCACTGTGGGGTCGAGTTAGGGAAACTCAGAAGGCAAATCCATTGTTAAGGGATGATAAAGCAGTGGAAATAATCGAAAAAATTGATTATGACTTTTCAACTATCGACGATAATATAGACGAAATGAGTCAGTTAGGATGGGTTGCTCGTTGCATACACATTGACCGCACAATAATCAAATTCATCCAGAAGCATCCCCTGGCAACTATTGTGAACATTGGCTGTGGAATGGACACCACCTTTGAGAGAGTTGATAATGGAACTATGCTATGGTACGATTTGGACATGCCTGATACCATTAACTTACGAAAGAAATTCATCCCTGAAAGTCATCGGAGGAAATATTTAGCCTGTTCAATGTTTCATACATCCTGGTTAAATAAAATAAATGTAGAAGATAACGTTTTGTTCATTGCCAGCGGAGTATTATACTATTTTGAGGAAGACTTGATCAAAAAATTATTCAGCCAAATCATGGAAAAACATCCGGAAAGTGAAATAATTTTCGATGCCACCCCTCCTTTCGGGATGAAAATGGCCAACAAGATGGTGGTAAAAAGAGGGGGAATGGGAGATGATTCTTTTCTAAAATGGGGTTTGAAAAGAGCCAAATATTTAGAATTATGGGACCAAAGAATTAAAGTTCTGGATGAATATCCCTATTTTCAAGGTTTATGGAACAAATGGGATTTAAAATTATCTACACGCATGAAACTATTATTTTTTGATTTGTTTAAAATTTCATATCTTATTCATTTAAAATTTGAATACTAAAGGGATGTTAATGTTTTTGTATAGATAAATCCATTAAATCTGCTTCAACAATCCAATTATCTAAATCATTTTTTGCAAGGATGTTTCCAATCTCTTCAGGAGTATAACTAGCATCAATAGAAGATTTCCAGTATTTTAACATTGAACCTGCCATTATAGGTCCTAAAATGTTTACAATTATTTTACCCCCAATATTTAAATCTCGACGACTGTCATGTATGTATAATCTCCCATCTTTCTTTAATACCCTGGATATTTCTTGGAATACTAATTCTGGATTGTCCCAGTGGTGCATTGAATCTCGAGATATAACCAGATCATACTCATCATTGGGGAGAGAGTTCATGTCTTCACCAAAACCATGAAAATAGTTCACACGATCTAGTAATTTTTCATCAGCAGCATTTCGGGCGGCAACCCTCACCATATCTTCAGATGCATCTAAACCGTCCAAATATAAATCTTCTCTCATTTTCAGAAGGTTTATACCAGCCCAACCAGGTCCTGACCCTATTTCAAGCACTTTTGAATTTTTTTTTGGAGCTACTTTTTTAATCACATTTTCAGCGAATTTAATGTATTCTTTTTTCAGTCTCTGGTTCATGATTTTGCTGTACTCTTCCATGGACATTTTATCGGTATCTTTAATAGCTCCACCTTCGGGTACACGGGGTTTAAAATTCATAAAATCACTTCTCATTGTTTTATGGAACGATTCATGTATTATTAGTTGTGGACAGTTATAAATTTATTAAAATAAGCTTTTCAAAGGTTTTTAGTAACAAAATGGTTCCATAAATCATCTTTTTCTACTTCGATTATCAATTCTTCCGTTATTTTGATTTCAGCTTCTGTAAGATAGATGTTATTCCTGATTATGGTAAGACCGGGGTAAGGAATTAGATGTTCATCTTTTTCATAATTATAATGTTTTTTTATTCCGTTTTCATACTTTTTTAGAAATGAAAGCCGTTTTTTAAGCACATTCATGGCGTAATCTTTATCAAGATGATGTAACATTAAACATGCAATGTTAAACTTCACATGATCTAATTCGGTATTAAGAAGAAAATCAGTGAGTGTCTGAGATAAAGCTTTTTTACCATTTTCAGTCACTGAATAAATGGTTTTTTCCGGCATATTGCCCTCTTTTACATTTTTCCCGGATATGTAACCTTTTTGATCCAGTTTTTTCATCGTGACATAAACAGAAGAGGAAGCAACAGAAAACCAATCTTTAACATGTATTCTTTCAAGTAACTTGGTTATTTCGTAAGGATTTACGGGGGTTTCTGAAATTATGCCTAATATTAATGTACTAACCTTAGAAAGTGGTTTCATCATTACTAATATGTTGTACTACTATATATGTGTAGTACTCTAGTAATTGTTCTGAACAATTCTTCAAATTTATAAATAAAATCTACTAAATAATCTGCAAATTGTTAAACCAATCCCAAATCTAAACAAATAGCCTATAACATACAAATGGTATCATTCAACATATTAGTGAATTAAACGAGTCATATTTTATTATTGTAAGTGCATAAATGTTCTTAACGAGATATAAACAACATAACTACCTATTAAAATTAATCCTTCTTTTCTGGAAAGTTTATTTCCCCTGTAAAGTAGTAAAAGGAGTAGTATAGTAATTAGAATAAGAGCAGGACCATCATATGTCATGACAAATTGATCCACTGGAACGGTTGCCAATATAGCAGGCACACCCAGACCAATTAATATGTTAAAGATATTACTACCTAAAACTGTTCCTAAAGCTAAATTATCAAGCCCTTTCCTGGCTGAAGTGATTACAGTAAAAAACTCCGGGCTCGTTGTTCCAAATGCTAATATAATTCCTGCAAACATTGCAGGTATGCAAAAAATTGCAGAGAGCTCTACAGCACAGTAAACAATAATGTGACAACCTACAGCCAATCCTAAAACTCCTAATAACACGCTTAAAACTGTTTTTGATATATTTACAGGCCTTTTGCGAGTTTTTTTCTTATCGGGTTCTTGTTGGCTTTTTTCTTTTTTTTGACCTTCAACCAGAAAATAGATATAAATCACATAAGCTGCTAAAAGTACTAAACCTGCAATAAAATTGATTTGGTGAAAAATTATTAGGAATACTAATAATATCACTGCAGTGCCTAGAGCCATTAAACCGTCTCTTTTTATAGTAATCTTTTGGGATAATATGGGGCCAGTCACAATGGCAGTAATACCCAAAATTCCGCCGATATTCCACATATTAGCTCCAAGTACTGTTCCCACACCTATATCAGGATTTCCAGTTAAAATGGCTATCATGGCTGAACCAAACTCAGGTAAGGAAGTACCAATTGCCGAGGCAGTCACGCCTAAAATCACATCTGATACACCAAAAAAAGATCCTAAATCTGATAAATTATTCACGAAAATATCAGCTGCCTTTAAGACACCTAATATGGATAATACTAATAAAATTATAAGAACTGGCCACATGTTTTCACTTTAACGAAATTATGTTATAATTCATTGTCCGGAACATCTATTTATACATTGGCTTTTTTTAGGTTATTAATGGTTTGATATCTTCATATTCAAGCTATCTGGGAAATATTCCTAATAAAATTAGCCAAAAAATCTTACAGACTCCTAAATTGATTCATAAACTGGTTTTGAAGGTTTTTTATCACCAGTTGTCTTAGAAGTTCAGCAAATATGTATTTTTTGGCATGAAGTAAGATGATGTTTTTTAAAAAATCTTTAAACAACTCATTATGTATAAAATAAATAATCATAGGAAAATTTCTTTGATTAGCATTTCATTCGAATGTATTGGTGATTTTTTAAGATTATATATTTTTTAGGGGGGGTTTCCATGGAAACAATAATACCTCGATTATTAATAAATATTCAAGGAAAAAACAATTTAGGAGTTTTTGATGATGAGTAGATGGTACAAAGAACTGTTCACAAATTATGCTGATAAATACGAAGATGAATCATTTACCCAGGGAACCATGGGGGAAGTTGATTTTATAGAAAAAGAAATTAATTGGAATAAAAATTGTAAAATACTCGATGTGGGCTGTGGAACTGGCCGTCACGCAATTGAACTCACCAAACGAGGTTATTCCGTAACCGGTATTGATCTATCTGAAAACATGCTAAAAAAAGCCCGTAAAAATGCTTGCAATGCAGGATTTGAGATAGATTTCAGGCAGGCTGATGCCAGAAATCTATCATTCCAAGGAGAATTTGGCTTGGTTATAATGATCTGTGAAGGGGCCTTCCCTCTCATGGAAACTGATGAAATGAACTTCAATATCTTGGAAAGTGCCGCCCGATCACTTAATAAAAAGGGTAAATTAATCTTAACTACCCTTAATGGTCTGTTTCCATTATTTCATTCTGTTAAAGATTTCATAAACTCTGATTCCACATCTCAAACCAACAAAAATAACACATTTGACCTCATGACCTTCCGAGACATATATCAGTTGGAAATAGAAGGGGATGATGGTTCTAAAATGAATTTAAACTGCAACGAACGATATTATGTTCCATCAGAAATCACTTGGCTCATAAAATCTGTTGGATTTAATAATGTTGGTATTTATGGATGTCAACTTGGTGCATTCAGCAGGGATGTTCCATTAACAACTGAAAATTATGAAATGTTGGTTATTGCTGAGTATTAAGGATTTTTTTGTGTAATAATTCTATAAAAAACAACACTCCAAGGGGTCCATAACTATATATAGTACCTTGCATTATACAGTACCTTGTAAGATATAGGGATCATTATGAACACACAATTCAAAAAAGGAGTACTTGAACTATGTGTTTTGGTACTACTAGATAGAAAAGACTGCTATGGTTACGAAATGGTGGATGAAATCTCAAAAACTATTTCAATTTCGGAAGGAACAATTTATCCTCTTCTAAAAAGGTTAAAAAAGGAAAACATGGTTATTTCATACTTAAAGGAATCACAAGATGGCCCTCCAAGAAAATATTACAAAATCACAGTCATTGGAAAAGATAGGAAGAAAAATCTGGTGGAAGAATGGGATCAATTTTCAATGGGTGTAAATAATCTAATTCATGAGAAAATCAATAATTCAGGGGATATAAATGATGAATAAGGATGAATATATTGAAAAACTCAGTAAACTCCTTAAAAAACTGCCAAAAGGGGAAAGGGAAGACATATTATGGGATTATGAAGAACACTTTATGATTGGTCTGGAAAAGGGCAGGTCTGAGGAAGAAATTTCAAAAGCTTTAGGAAATCCAAAAACACTTGCAAAACAGATCAAAACCGAGTACATGGTTAAAATAGCTGAAGATAAACAGTCTGCCAGCAGCATGTTTGAAGCAATATTATCTGCGGCCGGACTTGGAATTTTTAATTTAGTATTTGTTGCAGTACCTGCCTTGATTTTAATTGCATTGTTAATTACTTTTTTCGTCTTGGCTGGGGTAATGGTCTTTGGCGGTATCTACATAACTCTGGCCGCTATTATACAGCCACTGATTCCCCTGCACAATTTTAATATTATGATGGGTGATGGATTGTTGAACATTTTTGGAGGAATACTGGTTGGTATTGGTTTAACCATATTGGGTCTGGCATTATTAGCTGGAATGTATTATCTTACCCGATGGTTGTATGGATTGGCTATCAAATATTTGAAATTAAATTTAGAGATTATAAAAGGACGAAAATAAAATTTTTCGAACTTTAAGTAGGAGGTTAGTTTTTAATGAAAAAAATTCTTTGGGAACTACTGGCAGGAACTAAAGGTGGGATGAATCGTGCTAGAATAATTTCAATTTTACGAGGCCGACCTTATAATGCTAATCAACTGGCTGAAAAACTTTCTCTTAATTATAAAACAATAAAATATCATATTGAAGTTTTAGAGAAAAATGATGTAGTAACATCTACAAAAGGATATGGTGCATTATATTTCCTTTCAGATAGAATGGAAGAAAATTTCAGTATTTTTATGCATATTTTGGCAAATTTTGGCGATTTTGACGCTGAAATTTATTATATGGATGATAAAATTATTGAAAAGGTTCCTGTGGAATTGGTTCATTGATAAACCTTCTATACTAAATTTGTTTTTAATTTAACTTACCTTAATCATTTTTAATTAGAACTATACTATTTTTTCCTGATTTAAAGAGCATCAAATCTTATATAATTTCACAAATATTTTTTCTTAAAGTAAATATTAACTCAATTTTTCATTTTTAGCCAGTATTGTAATGTAATTTTGGGTGAATTTGGGTGTAATTTGTAGTGAAATACCACGGAATTAGAAGAAAAAATGGGGAAAGTATGGGGAAATTTTGGAAAAAACTATTTTTAAGGGTTTAATCTAACATTTGATTACAAATAACATGAATTATTAAAAAGGAGGTAGTTAAAAAGTTTTTGTGAAAAAAGAAAAATCAAGATGTTCCAATGAAAGCCGGGATCTAGGAAAATGATTAATCATCAAATCCTATTATACCGTCTCAAAATCCCTTCTAGAGGAACATTTAGATTTAATAATTAAAAATAATTTTTAATGTGAATCGAATTATTAAAATAAGAAAAAATATAACTTTGAAATAATTTTCAGGATTATTAATTGAAATAGAATAATACAACCACATTTTAATAATCAAATGGGATTGTATTCAACTAAATGTATTTTAATTCAAATTAGGTGATTATTATGTCGTTTATAAAACTCATGGCTAAAAATCCATTCAGGAATCGGGCCCGTTTAGCCTTATCCGTGATAGGAATTGCTATTGGTATAGCCACTATTGTGGCTTTGGGAATGGTGACTGATGGACTTAAATTAAGTGTTGAAGAGCAGTTAAAGACTGGTGGGGCTGATTTCGTTGTTGTGAAAAACACCACCTCTGAATCATCATCAGGATCAGAAGCCATTAATGAAAAACGAGTGGATGAAATCAGCAAGATGAATGGAGTTAAACAAGCCGCAGGTATCTCTACAAGTGGAATGACAGTAAATGGGGACCGACTAAATCTGGCAGGGGTAAATTCGAAGGATCTGAACATGTTAGGGGCTAAGATAACACAAGGTAAAGCATTTTCAGCAGATGATAAAAACGAATTGATATTGGGTAAATTGGCTTCAGATAGGTTAAAAAAGAAAGTTGGAGACACAGTAACCCTTAATGGAAATAAATACACAATAACCGGCATATTTGAAACTGGTAATGTGAATTTGGACTCTATAGGTGCGTTACCATTGAAAAAACTCCAAAAAATGGACGAAGAAGATGGAAAAGTATACATGATTTATGTAAAGATCAATTCTGGCCAAGATTTAAAAACAGTTTCTAAATCAGTAGAAAAAGCTTATCCTGGTGAATTAACATCATTAGCATCACTTGAAGATTATCAAAAGGCTGATAATAGTTTAAACATGATCGAAACTGCAACGATGGCAATATCTTTACTTGCAATTATTGTTGGTGGGATTGGAATAATAAATACTATGATAATGTCTGTATTCGAGAGAACTCGAGAAATTGGGGTTTTAAAATCAGTAGGATGGAAGAGTCGCAGGATATTGGGAATGATTCTTGGAGAATCCATAGTACTAACCCTAATTGCAGGTATGGTGGGAATAATACTTGGATTTATTGGAATTGAAGTAATTATGAATTTTTCAGAAATTCCTATACCCTTAACTTTCACTCCAGTCCTTGCTTTAAAAGCACTGGGAATTGCAATCTTGGTAGGTATAATTGGGGGTTTATATCCTGCAATTAGAGCTAGTAGATTAGCTCCAACGGAGGCGTTGCGCTATGAATAATGAAAATATTGTAGAAATAAACAATCTAAAGAAAGGATTTGATAAAGGGAGAATCAAAGCTTTAAATGGAATTGATCTTCAAATCAGGAAAGGAGAATTTGTATCCATAATCGGGCCTTCTGGTTCTGGGAAATCCACCCTTTTAAACATGATCGGAGCCTTGGACACGGCTGATGAGGGATTAATAAGAGTTGATGGAAATGATTTAAGTCAAAAAAATGATTTAAGTGATTTTCGTTCAAAAAAAATTGGATTCATCTTCCAATTACATAACCTCATACCTAACTTGAATGTTTTGGAAAATGTTACGATTCCCATGTATGGAAATGGATATAACAGTAAACAGATGAGCGCTAGGGCTATGAAGCTCTTAAAATATGTTAAATTACAGGATAAAGCCACAAGAAAACCCACAGAACTTTCGGGAGGTGAGAGGCAAAGAGTGGCAATTGCTCGTGCCCTTGCCAACAAACCATCAATTGTTTTGGCAGATGAGCCTACCGGTTCGTTGGACTCTAAAAATGGGCAAATGATCCTCAAACGTCTCAAAGAACTACATGAAAAGGAAAATGTAACTTTGATCATGGTGACTCATGATATGAACGTGGCTTCCATGGCTGATAGGACCATTAAGGTTCTGGACGGTAAAATCCAGACCTAATTTATTTTTTTTATAAGAAGTAATAATGCGGTTAAATGTATATTATCAGGCTTATTTGGTGTGAACATGGATATTTACAATTAGCATTCAATAATTGTTTTTAATCATTCATTTTTCCAATAAAAGAGTTCAGTGAGGGAATAGCCACAAAATAGGAAGATGATTTATTGATAGTTCAACAAGCAAATGTAGATGATGCTGAAGAAATTCTCGCCCTACAAAAGTTATGTTACCTTAGTGAAGCTGAAATTTACTCTGATTACACTATTCCTCCCCTTGTTGACACATTAGACATGGTAAAATGTGATTTCGAAAAATATTTTTTCCTGAAAGTAACTAAAGAAGGGAAAATTATTGCTTCAGTTCGAGGAAAAATTTCCAGTCCAGGCAATTGTTACATTGGAAGATTAATAGTACATCCAGATTTCCAGAACCAGGGGATTGGAACCAAATTAATGAGTGAAATAGAGAAAATATTCCATAAATGCCATAGATGGGAGCTTATGACCGGACATTTAAGCAATAAGAATATTAAACTTTATAAAAAATGTGGTTATGAAATATTCAAGACGGAAAAACTCACATCCCACTTAACTTTAGTTTTTATGGAAAAAATAAGAAAAAAACACATTTAATATTGATAAAAATATATTTTAACAAAATTAAAAGGGAAAATCATGGATAAAATTTAAGTACGCCGGATTTTAGTTGGGGAACATGCTCTATTCGGGCGTTGGGAGAAGAAAAGATTAAAGAATTTCTAATGGGATGATATAATATTCATGTCGTGGCTTTGTTACTATTAGGGATCCCAGCTGAAGTTCCAGGGCCAAGAAAATGGTTACATTTAGACGAGATATACCTTAATATATATTAATGCTTATTTTTAATATGTTTTTGATAACCAAACTTGAGAGAAGTTGAGTAATAAATCATTTATAGTAGAATTAACTTATACATCTGTGATAATTGGAATTATGTGCTTTTAATCATCTAAAGTATAGGATTTGTAAAGATGAGGACTATAACCTTGTTTGCATTATTAGTTGTGATTATGATGGGGGTTTTTTATGGGGTTATATTCGCTACTGGTGAGCCAAAGGCTGATATGAATGGAAAAATCATCGGAATTTGCCATGCTAATCCCAAAGATGAAAATAATACTCAAAATTCTATTTTAGTTGAGGGAACGGTTGCAGGCAATAGTGAAACCCATAACATATCGTTAAAAATTAATAATGCCACAGTAATACTAAAAGAAAAAGGAAAAAAACATGTTAACGCATCTTTTTCTGAGATAAAAACTGGGAATAATGTTGTTGTAATGTTTACTGGACCATTCCTAGAATCATATCCCCCCCAGACTACGGCCAAAGAGATTATAATTATTTCATAAATACTTTTCCGCATTCCTTAGAATTATTGAATAATAAATTCTTTCTCAAATTTGATATATATCAATCCTACATTGCCTTTTTTTTGGGTTAATACAAAAACTATTGGTGGGGGTTGATGACGGATAAAGTTAAAAAAATTTCCTAAAGACAGCTTAAACATATTCCGGGGTTTGGTGATAAAACTGCTGAAGATTTATGGAACCGGGGAACTTGCTCTGTGGATGATATGAAGGGAAAATATCCAGAAGAATTATATCATCAACTATTGTGTCTTGCAAAAATGCGAATGTGGACAGATCCATGTTATAAGGCTTCTGATGTGCTGTTTACTATGTTTCCAATTATAAACATGACTCTGAATTGTTTAAATGGTGGAATTGGAAGGATAGGTAGATATAATGGATGAAAAATTGAATTTTAATTTTTCTTGTTAAAGCCACAAAATACGCTTTAATCCATAATTAATTTTATATCTGATTTTTATTGGGATGAATTAGCTCTCTTAAACCAACGTTACATTACCTCCGTAAGATTTAAATAGCAACAGTGTGCAACGTAACTAATGAGCCAAGGTAGCTTAGAGGCGAAGCGGTGGACTGCAGATCCATTACACGGGAGTTCAAATCTCTCCCTTGGCTTTAATCCAATGAATATTTAATTTCCATGAACATTGATTGAGGGGTCATAGTGTAATCCGGCTATCATCTGGGACTCCAGTTGTCTTTGAGGAAACGCGCGCTCTGACGTTAGGTATGATCAATCGGATGATGATCGATTGGAGTACTGAGACAAGAGAAATCCTAGGATCTGGGTTCAAATCCCGGTGACCCCATTCTACTATTTTTTTTGAATACCTTTTAATTTCCTACATGGATGGGTGTGAATTGACAAAAATCAACGATGTAATTATAATTGAAGGAATAGGTTATGATTCAAATATCTACCTGTTTGAAGATGTTATAGTAGACACTGGAACAGGTCAAAACATGGATTACATACTTAAATCCATTAAAAAAGCAGGCAAAGATGTTGATGAGTTGTCTTTAATAGTAAACACCCATAATCATTACGACCATGTGGGTGGAAATCATTACTTTAATTTGAAAGTGGCTATGCATGCAAATGATGCAGTAGCACTTGAAAAAGGTGATGAAGATGCATTATTGGCTACAATGTTCGGGGAATCTATTGAAAAAATGAAAGTGGATATTAAACTCGAAGAAGGGGATAAAATCCACGATTTTGAGGTTTTACTTACACCGGGCCATACTTCTGGAAGTATCTGTTTATATGATGGTGAAACTCTTATCTCTGGAGACACAGTATTTTCTGGTGGAGGTTTTGGTAGGGTGGATCTCGGTGGGGATATTCATGAAATGAGGAAATCCCTGGAAAGACTGAAAAAACTCGATATTGAATATTTACTCCCTGGTCATGGCCTTGCTGTAGAACATGGTTCTAGGCATGTTAAACTGGCATGTGACATTTCAAATGGATATTATTAGTCGTGATTTTTTTTTTAAAGAAAAATTTATAATTTATTTCATTAAATAATCTAAATTTCAGTCTATTTTTTATATACTATAACTGATAGTTTTGGATGGATATCTATCTTATATTTATTTATCTTCGGAAAATATCCAGCAAACCTTTAAATAACACGAGTGCAGGGATAATTTCAATCCTACCGGTCCACATATTAAATATGAGGAAAATTTGGGTCAAATCAGGGATTTGTTGCGATACTATGCCCATGGACATGCCATTATTACCTTGAGCAGAAATTACATCAAAAAGGGAATTTAATCCATCATATCCGTACTGAGCTAGTACTAACCAGCTAATGAAAATAAAAAAGAAGTATATGAATATGAAACTACCGGCTTCTCTGATTTCCATATCTTCAACTGGTTTTCCACTAATTTTTCGAGGTATGACAGTTCCTTGTGGTGAAAGTATTCTTTTTATTTCCCAATATATTCCTTTAAAGATTATAACAATCCTTATAAGCTTAACAGCACCACTAGTGGAACCTGCTGACATACCAACTATCATAAGGCTCATAATCAGTATTTTAGCAAAATTTGGCCAGATAATCATGTTAGTGGATGGTTGAATAGTGGCTCCAGTATTACTTAGAGCAGAAATTACAAAGAAAAAAGAATCAATTGTAGTGAACTTTGACATAACAATTAAGAGAACAGAAAAAACAGATACTATTAATACCATTGCCTGGAATTGTATATCGCGGAAAACATCCATAATGTTTCCCTTTAATGCTTTATAATGAACTAAAAAGCTGGTACCTCCTAGTATCATCACAATCATAGCTACAATATAAATGGGGGTGCTGCCGTAGGCACCTAAATTATTATTTTTAATTGACATGCCTCCGGTGCTTATGGTGGTGAAAGTGGTGTTAATGGCATCAAAAAGGTTCATACCTACGATTATGAACATTATGATTCCTAAAACGGTGTATAATAGATATATCCACCAAATAGTTTTCACAGTACTTCTTATGCTGGGTTTTATTTTCTCTTCACGCGCTTCAGATTTATATAGGCGGGCAGCCGCTGTTCCAGGCCGTATTAATATTCCTATAACTACAATTACGACTCCTAGCCCACCGACCCATTGCATGAGGCTTCTTAGAAATAGAATGGATTTGGGGAGTATTTCCAAGTCAGTATAAATTGTAAGTCCTGTGCCACTCCAAGCGGACATACATTCGAAATAAGCATTTAAAAAGTCAATGTTAGTGGCATACATTAAGCAGAAGCTTCCCATGAGTGCTGCCCATAACCATGCCAGTGAAGCGATTATCATTCCGTGTTTGAGCTTTAACCGGCTATAATCGGAGGGTAATCTTTTAAGAATAGATCCAATTCCAATTGAAAACAATCCAAATATTATGAATTCAATAAAGTTTGGTTCACCGTATATAATAGCTATTATGATGGGTATAAGTAATACAGTACCAATGCCTTGCATTATTATGCCAAGAGGGTTGGCTATTAATAACAAATCCTTCTTCCCTAGATACTTTCTCATATAATCTAATCCATAATCAATCCAATATATAAATTTCACTAAGAACGTCCCATCAAGCATAGAGAACCTAAGAAATAAGGAATATAATTTAAAACAATATTAATTTCATTGATTTAGAAATTTTGTGGTTATTATATTGGAGATAAGGCTATATCATTTAAATTAGGAAAAATAGGAATATTTAGATTGGAGATATGTGAGGAGAAGATCGAAATTGTAACTAGGGCCCTGTTTCTAAAAATTTGTATTCTCCTCATCATATTTGCCGTTTTAATTATTTTTTTTCGTTTTCAACACTTTTTAGTTCCGATCCCATGAACTCTTTAATATCCCTGAAAGTGCTTAATATTTGGGCAGGGAATACTATAGTGGAGTTTTGCTCAGCAGAAATATTACTTAAGACTTGCATGGTTCTAAGTTGTAATGCTACTGGGTGTTTGGCTATGATATCGGCAGCTTCTCCCAATTTTCCAGCAGCAAGATATTCACCTTCAGCAGATATGATTTTGGCTCTTTTTTCCCTTTCAGCTTCAGCTTGTAGGGCAATGGCCCTTTGCATGCTTTCAGGTAATTTAATGTCTTTTATCTCAACTGTGGTTACTTTTATACCCCACGGTTCGCTGTGGTCGTCTATAATTTCCTGAATTCGGGTGTTAACTTTGGGTGTTTCAGATAATACTTCGTCTAAGGTGAATTGTCCCACAACACTTCTTACTGTGGTCTGGGATATCTGGTTAACAGCACGGTTATAATTTTCAATCTCTACAACTGCTCTGTACGCATCTACCACTTTAAAGTAAGCCACTGCTGCCACGTCAATGGTAATGTTATCTTGAGTTATGATTTTCTGGGCCGGTATGGGCATAGTGACTATTCTGAGGGATGGTTTGACCATTCTGTCAACTAATGGGATGATAAGTCGAAGTCCTGGTTCTTTTACTCCAATAACTTTTCCTAATCTGAATACAACCCCCCGCTCGTATTGATTCACGATTCTGATGGAAAGTCCCAGTATAATCAGTATCACTATGCTAATAATGATAAGGGTAAATAAATCCATATTTTAAACCTCCTTTTCCAAATTAGAAAATTTTTTATAGTTCAATTATGTTAAAACTATCTAATAAATTTCACATAACGTTGGTGGGAATAATTTGTCAAATGAGTAGTGTTTGAAAGTTCAAAGAATTCATAAGATGCATGTATGAAGGATCAGTTAAAAAAATTAATAAGCAAATAGATGATTAGCTTATTCAAATTCTCATGAACACATATTATTTCTTTAATTATCGTTAGTTGGATTGAATTACTCAAAATAATTTAACTCATAAGTTCATTTTCTTTGTTTACGGTTTATGATAAATTATATATGTTTTGATAACATAGTCCTTACAGTAATTTTCGGTTGATTTTTCCATTTTGAGGGATAATAAATGATAGGGATTATGTCAGATAGTCATGATAACTTAAAAGCTATCAGAAGTGCATTAGACGTATTTAATGAATCTAATGTAAAACTGGTTATCCATGCAGGAGATCTCATATCTCCTTTCACAGCAACAGAATTTAAAAAGCTCCATGCTCCTTTAGAAGCTATTTTTGGAAATAATGATGGTGAAAGGCATGGTTTAAGATTGGCATATGAAAAATTATGTGTTTTAGAAGACTTCAAGGAATTAAAAATAAATGGAAGGAAGATCGCAGTTATCCACGGCACAAATCAGGCAATGGTTGATGCACTGCAGAAAAGTGACAATTATGATCTTGTTATAAGGGGTCACACTCACAAAATGAATGTTACAGAAGGAAGAACGATGGTTATTAACCCTGGAGAGACATGTGGCTATTTATCTGGGCAAAAAACTGTTATAATGTTGGATACTAATGATTTGAGTTGGAAATTAGTTAAACTTTAGAATATTCTCATTAATTGTTCAATTGATGTTAGAAATAATAATTTAATATCGTTTGGAATGGTTTAAATCATGGATTTATTAGTTTAATGATCATATTGAGGAGTGAATTGGAATTAAAGATATTAGGGGGATTATTATTGAAGTATAAAACTTTACTTTTAATGCTGGCAGGTCTTGGTGTCTTGGCAATAATGGTGCTTTTTATTGGCCCGGAAAAGATAGGAAGTGCCATTAAACAGGCAAACCCCTGGTATGTCGTCTTAGCAGTTGTCATTCAACTAGCAATATATGGTCTTTGGACTGAAAGATGGGCTATTACCATTTCATCATTAGATATCTCCATTAAAAGAAGACAATTGCTGCCAATGCTCCTGGTGGGATTGGCAATTAACAATCTCACGCCTAGTGGTAGGGGTGGGGGTGAACCTGTTCGGGCTTACATTCTGGCCAAATATTCTCAGGCTCCCACTGAAAATGCATTTGCTACTGTAATTGCAGATAGAGGTCTTGACACATTTCCCTTCATTGCTTTAGCCATATTAACTATTATTTTAGCAGTTATCTACATAAACTTGCCTCAATGGATGATTATCACTCTTATAATCTGCCTAATTGTTTTAATCATTATTTTCGTGTTGGCTTTATACATGTCTTTAAACCGTGAATTTGGTGATCGAACCATCCGATGGTTTTTAAGGATTATAAACAGAATTTCAAATAAAATACATGACAGAATCGAACAGCAAGCCATAAATGCAGTGGAAGGTTTTCAAGATAGTATGAAAGTTATGGTAACGGACCGTAAGGTTCTTTTATACGGAATACCGTTATCTTTTCTCATATGGGGTCTTGAAATTTTACGAGTATACATTATTTTCATTGCATTTAACATAAACGCTCCTTTGGAGATTATAGCGGTGGTTTTTGTAATTTCAACCTTAATCGGTATGATTCCTTTATTACCTGGAGGTTTAGGGGCTGTTGATGGTATGATGATACTTCTTTATTCTTATGCAGGCATCCCTCCATCAGTGAGTGCAGCTGCCACTATAGTTGAGCGTTTGATATCATTCTGGATGACAACTATATTGGGAGTGGCAGTTTTACCATACTTCGGTGCTGATGCAGCTGAAAAAATGTTTAAAAAACTCTGAAAATTTGAATAAATTTTCATTAGATTTATATTTCCATGTAATCTATTTTTAGAGATGTTTTTTATTTTTACTGCAAAAAATCGATTGTCAAAAAAAAAATTGTGTGGGTTAAGGGATGGATTGAATTTCATAAAAATTAAATCAAAAAGATTATAAAAGGATGTAAATCAATCATTATTTATTTACTATTTAAACACACCATGTCATTATGGGCAAATGGAGGTTTTTTAAATGTTGAACGAAGAAATGATGGAAGTAATAGAAAAGGAAAGAGCCTATGTCGCAACTGCCACTCCAGACGGAGTTCCAAACGTAGTCCCTATTGGATTCATCAAACCACTGGATAACAAGACGGTTTTAATCGCAGATAGTTACATGGTTAAAAGCCGGGCTAATCTGGAAAAGAATCCCAAAGTATCTTTCGTAGTTCAAGATGCTGCACGTTATCCTTACCAATTCAAGGGAACTGTTGAAATATTTAAAGAAGGCGAACACTTTGATGCGGTTGTTGAATGGGTTAAAGATGTCAATCCACTGGCTCCCAAACCAAAAGCTGCTGTTGTAATCACGATAACTGAAATATACTCAGTTAAAGTCGGTGACAAAGGTAAAAAAATCGCTTAATATTATTCAAGGAGTGTTATTAATGAAAATTGATGGTGTAACAGTAGAAGACACATTCGCCGAAGCTTTTGATATTTATGTTTCTAAATTTTTAATAACAGCAGCTACCAAAAAATTCGCAATGATCGCAGCTGAAGAAACAGTTGGTTTCGGGTCATCGGTGATCATGTGCCCAGCAGAAGCAGGAATCGACCGTTACGTTCCTCCTTCCGAAACTCCAGATGGAAGACCTGGATACGTGGTTATGGTCTGCCACCCAAAAAAGGATGACTTGGAGCATCAGTTACTGGAAAGAATTGGGCAATGTGTCCTCACAGCTCCAACCACTGCAGTGTTCGATGATATGGGATCAGATGCTGACGAAAAACTTAAAGTCGGGTTTAAACTCAAATTCTTCGGTGATGGTTATGAGAAGGAAGGGAATATAGCCGGGCGAAAAATTTACATGATTCCAATTATGTCTGGAGAATTCGTTATTGAAGGTGAACTAGGAATTAAAAAAGGAGTAGCAGGAGGAAACTTCTTTGTCATGGCTGAAAACCAGACTGCAGCACTTGTAGGTGCTGAAGTTGCAGTTGACGCTATTGGAAATGTTGAAGGAGCAATAACTCCATTCCCTGGAGGTATAGTTGCCTCTGGTTCTAAGGTTGGTTCCAACAAGTACAAGTTCATGGCTGCCACTACCAATGAAAAATTCTGTCCCACTTTGTGTGATACGGTAAAGAGTGATATTCCTTCAGATGTGAAGGGTATCTACGAAATTGTAATTGATGGTGTTAGCGAAAATGCCATTAAAGAAGCAATGAAGGTAGGAATAGCTGCAGCAGTAAAAGTATCTGGTGTTAAAAGAATATACGCTGGAAACTATGGTGGAACTCTTGGAGCATATCAAATATGGCTTAAAGACCTGATTTGAGAGTAACTTCTTTTTCTTTTTACTCTTTTTTAATTTTGTATTTTTATGATTTCCATTTTTTTTGGATTATTGGCTGACCAATTTTTTTTTGTAGATGTTCATGAATCCGAGAAGATCTTTTAAATATATTTTATCAATTAAAAATGTTTAAAATATTTTTATTTAGGGAAACATTGGGGGTATGGTTAAATATCATCTTTATTATAATTAATTAAGTAGTGATAACATGACTCCAAAGGATATGATGGTTGTCGATGCCAACGCAGATGCCATGGGAATTCTTAGAACTTCTTTAATGGAAAATGCTGGAAGATGTTTGGCCAATAGAATTATCCAAAATAAAGATCCTTGTAAAGTTGCCATTTATGCTGGTAATGGTGGTAACGGGGGTGATGGATTTGTATCTGCTAGATATCTTCTTAATCATGGTTTTGAAGTTGATTTATTCTTTTTATCTGATCCAGTTCATATAAGATCAGAAGAAACTAGATTGAATTGGGAAGTTCTGGAAAAAATTAGTAAGGGAACCAGTCCATTGAAAATTGAAGTTATTAAAGACTCATCATATCTTTTTCCCAATGATTCTGAAGTGATTGTTGATGCTCTTCTTGGTACTGGTACCCGGGGAAGTCTTAGAGAACCTATATCTAGTGCAGTTGATATTATAAACCAGTCTAAAGGATTTAAAATTGCTGTTGATGTTCCTACTGGTGTTGATCCAGGATCAGGAATGGTCACTGATAAGGCAGTTCGTGCTGATCTAACTGTTACTTTCCATAAAATGAAAGTAGGTCTGAACATGGCTAGTGTGGAATATGTGGGCAGTATAGAAGTTTGCGATATAGGAATACCAAAAGAAGCTGAGCTGTTCACAGGTCCGGGAGATATGTTAAGACTTGAAAACAGGGATAATATGTCTCATAAGGGTCAAAATGGTAGAGTTTTAATAATAGGGGGCAACAAAGAATATTCTGGGGCGCCAGCCCTTGCTGCTCTTTCATCACTCGCATCTGGTGTTGATATTGTGGTGGTGGCGTGTCCTCAGGAAGTATCATCAATTGTCAAATCTTACTCTCCTGATTTAATAGTAATTGGTTTGTCTCATGATTTTCTAAATCCTAATGACACAGATGAGTTAGTTAAATTATCTAAAAACTTTGATTCGGTTGTAATTGGCTGTGGAATTGGTAGGGAAGACGAAACATCTTTAGCAGTCAATGATCTGGCGGTTGAAATCGAAAAACCTATTGTAATAGATGCTGATGCCCTTAAACTTATTGGTCCTGGCGTTTTACCTCGTAGAAATCAGGAAACTGTTATCACACCTCATCCTGGAGAGTTCATAGCATTTTCGGGCCAAGGAGTTCCTCAAGATTTGAAAAGCCAAATAAAGGTGGTTAGGGATGTGTCAACTGAATCAGGAACCACTGTACTTTTAAAGGGAAAAGTTGACATAATTGCTCAAAATGGTAAATTGAAGTTAAATAATACTGGAAATCCTGGAATGACAGTCGGTGGAACTGGGGATTGTTTAGCAGGAGTAATTGGGGCCTTAATGGCACAAGGGCATTCTGGATTTGAAGCTGCATTTTTGGGAGCTTATATCAATGGTATAGCTGGAGATTTGGCAGAAAAAAAGTTTGGTTATAATTTTAAAGCTACAGAACTTTTGAAATATATCCCAAAAGTCTTCTTAGATGGTCTTCTTAGATGATTTAATCAAAATTAAAAAGTAAAAAAAAATGTGGATTATTCATTCCACATTCTATTTTTTTAATTTATTTTACAGGGATTATTAAGTCCCTTTCACCACCAGGCACGAATTCTCGTAGTGCACCTTTAGCAATGGCTTTTCTTGGGCTGGTAAAGTCAAAAGCTAGGTCTTTATCAGCAAATGCAACTTTTATGAGGGGGTTCACACAAAAAGCGTCTCCTCGAGCTGCGTGTGGTGCTTGAGCAATTCCTGCGTATTCTGGCTGGTGACCAACGTTCATGGCGTAGTTAGGGTAGTTAGGGCCACGTAATTCGTGGATCAAACCTTCATCACTCCTGATGGATAGGGAGTTGGATGCTCCGCACTGGTCTTGCAAGTCGTAACCGTAGAAACCAAGTCTGCTGTGGGTTTCTTTGTGGAGAATTTGACTTAAATACCATCCGTTGATCCCTGCGTTGGAATTTCCGGTTGCAAAGGCAACTGAACATCCTGCAGCAGCGGAAACAACTGCAGCTCGTTGTGAACCTCCAAAATGGTCTTCAAGGAGAGCTGGGTATTCATATTGTTCCAGTCCATACATGGTTACTTCGGCAGCTATGTCGTGAACAACTTCAGTGCTTGCTTTGGTTCCACAGATACCATATTTACCATCAACATATTCCTTACCGTAGTATATGAAATCATCTAGGATATCGTCAGTGTAAGCTGCTGTTGCGTACTGGGTGAAACCTACTCCACCAGACATGTAAGAACCGAGCCAGATCTGGTCGTAGATAGTGGCTGCTGCTCCAATAACTTCTAGAGATATTTTTGCAGGATCATCGGATATACGAGACGTTTGAATCATATCAGCCATTACACCGAAGGATAAACCTCCTGGCTCGTTCGGTCCCCTTGCTCTTCTTGCTGGGAGTATGCTTCCCATTTCTATAACATCTGCATGTTTAGCTGCGTATGAAAAATCGGCAATAGCTGCTTCACCAGCGCATAGTTTATATGCAGCAATGAAACTCATACCTATCTGCATGGCAGACCATCGGGATACAGTTCCACCATCACAGACTCGGACAACCATGGAAGGAACTCGGCTAATCTGGTATGTTTTTTTGCCAATGTATTCTTTGAGCATTTGAGCTTGTTCTTCTGGGAATTCCTTGTTAATGTCAATGAGGAATCTGGAATCCAGTGCATCGGCTAAAGTGTCGTCACCAGTGAACAGTTTCGCATAACAGTCACCAACCAGACCAGGGTGAACTTCTACCATATGTTCTTGAACAACTGCGCCGCCTGGAAGGGCATGGTTGATAGTTTCCATGTATTCATTGATGGTTTCTGGAGTAACTTCCACACCTAAACGTTTTTCTAGAACAGAATGAGCTGTATCCATTCCAACTATGATGGTTCTTTTAATATCATCTGAAAGTTGCTGGATTGCTGCGTTGTTACAGAAGTGTAGGTCATCTCCTTCTACATAGGTGTCAGTACCTGAAACTTTGTAGGCCATTAATTTTCGCTGACCCAGTGGAACTCCGATGTCTGGGTTGTAGAATGGGATTCCTCTTT
Organism: Methanobacterium sp. UBA353; assembly: GCA_002496805.1. GTDB lineage: Archaea > Methanobacteriota > Methanobacteria > Methanobacteriales > Methanobacteriaceae > Methanobacterium. The sequence continues at coordinate 31,897 of DALO01000015.1, forward strand.
CTTTTTCAACCTTTTTTGCGTACTCATCAAACTCTTTTTTCCGAGGAGATTGTTTCCAGCCTCCGTAACAGTAAAAATCAGTGTGATTTTCTTTGGGATCTTCATCAAATTTACTTTGTAGAGCTTTTAAAAATAGCTTCTTTTCATTGTTCATTTGTCATCACCCAGTTTTGCTTTTAAATCATTTTTGAAAACTCCTAACCCATATCCGCCGTCAGTTCTGGATTCATGTATTGTTAAAACTGCTTCAAGAGCTTCTTTATCTTCTCTTATACCTACGTTGTCACTGCGGTAAATGGTGGTGATTTCTTTTAAGTGTTCTTCATCCATTGGTTCTCCTACATCAACCGGTGCATCGAGTGGTCTTCCTACTTGGTCTTTAATGTAGGATACTCTTCCGGTTTTTTCATTGTAGACGTATCTTTGCAGAGCATCGAACATCAGTCCATTTTCATCTAACCTTAGTGAGTGTCCATGCACAGTTGCACCTCTTAAACCAGTCTTTGCAGGGTCAAAAAATTCTGTTTCCAGTAATGTTTTTGAAATTTTTTCCAAGTCTAGTTCACGAATTTCAATAACTTGTCTTCCAGATAGGGTTCCAGTGTCTACTCCTCTGAACCGTGACATGTAGGTTCGGGCCCGATCGTAAGGGTGTGCTGGTGCGTTATACATTGAATCTGCAAACTGAATGTATCTGGTTCTTGTCCCCTGTTTTGCTCCAGGAATTGGATCTACCAGTTCTTTCATCAAGTCTTCGTCGAAATCCATTTCATCCAGTGGAGGATGCACTGTTTTGTAATTTTCTCCAGGATTTCTGTGACCTAAAACGCTAACAATATCTTCATCATTAATATTTCTGATTTTTTTCATCTCAAAATCTGGATCCATGTGGTTCCTACGGTTTTGAGCTATTTTTGTTTCTCCAGGTGTGTACTGGGGTTTGTATGACATATTTAATCACCTAATTAACTTCACAGTTTCTTTGGAATTTGTTTTTGGATCAACCATTCCCACTAGGCTGGGATCAAAATTTTCTTCAATACCGTAATCTAATTTCAAATAATCTGATACAGTAGTCTTTGTTCTGGTGAAAAGACCTATTTTTACATCAAAACCGAAGTTTAATATTTTTTCAAGAATATTTTTTGTTTCGGCAACGAATTCTTCCAGATTTTCTTGTTTTATAGTGACTACTATTTCTCCAACAGAAACTAAAAGTTCAACTTTTTTTCCTTTTACAGTAATGATCTTTCTATCAGGATGGTTTACGCTGGTTCCCCTTGCAGGGCCATATCCTACGATATTAGGCAGGGATTCTCCGTTTACCAGAAATCTAATGGCTCCTTCTAGTTCCAGTAACTCATTGAGAATTTTTTCACTGGTTCCTGGCTTCAGGCGTCGGTGAGGGAATATTTTCACGTCAATGGCCTTGATTGGTTCCATCTAGATCACCTGAACCTAATTATATCTGTTTTTTTATTTCGCGAGCACCGTCAGCTACGTACTTAAGCGGCTCTTTGAAATATTCAATGTCGCTGTATATGTTTCCCACCATTCCAGATGTCATTTCTGGTGAAAACATTTGGGTTCCTGCGTCTAAACACATTGCTGCTGCTGTGCATGGTATTGCAAATCCTTTACTGTGTCTGGTTACAACGTGGTTTCCGTGGAAGATTCCTGGACCTCCTCCTCCATATATGGAGTGGGAGAAGAAGCTCATTCCAACTCCGGTTCCTTCTACACGACCATAATCCACACCGGGCAGGCTGGTTTCAAATTCAAGTATGTCGTTGTAGTACAGTAGGGTAGATGCAACTCCCTGAGCTGCTCTGGAAGCTCCGATGTTCACGATAACTGAACTTATTAATCCTGCTGCTGCGTATGCATTCCATAATGCCCAGTCCACTGGTTCGTAGATGTTGTATCCTGATGGCATGGTTTTGGCCACTTTAATAACTCCATCATCAAGTGCTCTTTCCACTAGAGAGGTTACAACAGTTCCAACGGTTCCTTTACCATTTTGTTTAACTAAGTCGAATACCAGATTATTGGCATTTAAACCTTGATAAGCTAATCCTAATAGGTGGAATCTTTCAAATGCTCCTACTGCATCACCCATTTCAAAGTTAGCTGTTTGCTCTAGGAGTGAAGATAATGCTACTGCGTTTAAAGTATTTTTCTTGGTAATAGCTACCACGTGGTTGGCGGTAATGTTTCTTAGGCCGTAGCCCATACCTTCCAACATCTGTGGCGGGCCCAGCAAGGCGGTAACATTGGCACCTGAAAAATCAACTGATTGCGGGTATTTTCCTAAAACAGCGGTTTTCACTGATGATGCCTCGAACTTGTCCACATTGAATGTGTCGATGATGGCTTGTACAACTGCTGATCCTGTTACCATTGTTGAAACAGTGTAATCTCCAGCCATTTTTAGTCTCTGTGATGGTAGTTGTACTAGAAGCTGGTCTCCTTTGTTGATGAGTTTTAGGTTGAAGTCATCTTCATCATCAATACGGATCATTTTTTCGATTTTTTCTGCAATGATATCAACGTTTTCTACAACTGGCAGTTTTAATTCTCTACCAGGAATAAAATTAGATTTTCCGCCGTAAGCTGCCTTTTCCAATGATTTTTCAATCCCGGATAAGTTAACTGCAACGGACCGTTTGACTTCTTGCACAATGTTTTCTATTGTAGGGTTTAACATTGGACTAACTGCTTCTAGAGGAACATCACTCTCTAAAAGCTTTCCATCTGCGCCATATAGGTCTATTTTGTCTTCATAGGTTGGCATAACGTTTACACCTCTTTAGTTTTTTAAGGGGGTTGAAGAAGAGACTGACAATAGGTCTCTCTTCGAATCTGTAGGGGGAATGTGATTGGTGAAAAAGATCCAGACTGTCTTTATGCCTTCAAACGTCTGGATCAATCATGATATATTTGACTTTCAGTGATATTATTACTATAAGTGATAAAATAACCAATAATTATATAATTACTGATGGTTAGTTAGTAACCAGCAGTAAAACTTTATAATAGTTTCGGTTTGATTTTTTTCAAAAAGTATATAAATAAAATCAAAAATGTCCAAAAGCATAATTCAATTAAAATCAATACAATAGAAAAAAAGAAATAAAACACCAATAAAATAAGATTTAAGCAATAATTAAGGTAAAATAGGATATTACAGCTTTTTAATTATAATCTAAAAAAAGTTGAAATTATTTTTAATTCATCATTTAAATTGAAAAATTAGTAGACTGAAGAATTCTTGTTAATTAGAATAATTCATTATCATATGTTTGATGAATTTTTCAACATCAGCAACGAATTTGTCATGATCAATTCCTCGACTTTCAAGGATTTTTTCATGGTCTGGAGGAATATCTGACATTTTTTTAGAAATTGATGATAATAATACAGCTGCTTCAACTGGATCTACATCAGGACGAATGGTACCATCCTCTATACCCTTTTGAATGGAATTACACATAATGATTAATCTTTCGGAACGCAATTCCATAATCCTTTTTAAGTATTCATCGGCAGTATTATCCTTATCAAAATCTGTTGCAGCTCTAAATTCTCCATTAATCTCAGTTATAACGTCATAAATATAATTTTCATCAATTATTTTCTTTATATCGAACCTTCCGGACTGGAAATATTTATAAATCCGCATATAATCTGGATATTCCTGCGTAAAATTATGGTAAGCTTTTCTAAACGCTGAAACTTTATCAATTCCAGTTTCTGAATTTTGAACTTCATCTTTAATTGTGGAATTCAGGATCAATGTACCGCGCAGGACAATGGAAAAAAAAAGTTCTTCTTTATTATTAAAGTAGAGGTAAAGAGTTGCTTTACTCAGTTCAACTTCATTGGCAATGTCATTCATGGAAACATCATCATAAACCCCTGAAAAAAATAATTTTTCAGCAGCATTAATTATATCGCTCCTTCGCTGTTTTTTTTCTCTTTTCCTCCGATCTCTAATGGACATTACCTTAACCTCTAAACAATGGTTAATAACTAACTAATTCATGGATACTCGGAACCGGTACTGGTATTCTTTTAACCTCTAAACAATGGTTAATAACTAACCTAGAGTTATTGTAATACTATGGTTTAATAATTGTGTAAACACTCAGTTTTTGTTATTTATATTGTGATACTTAGAAGAAATTCCTAAAATTTTCATAACTTCTAGAAAAACATCCCTGGTTAATAGAAACCCAGTGCTTTGGCGAAAATAAGCACACCAGCTCCAAAAATCCCTCCAAAACCCGCTACCAAAACTGATAATATGTTGATGGGGATCTTGAAAAAAGGCAGTATGTTCCAGACAAAGAGTAATATCCACCCGGTTAACATGTGCAAAAGAATACTAAAAGCAATTTTTCCTAGTTTAAAGAGAATTCCAATCCCAAAAACTCCCAAAACCACTAGGACAATGACAATAATAACCATGGTCAAGATATCCATATAGGCATTCCTCGTTGATCTAAAACAATTTCAATGGGATTATATTTTTTTAAGAAGTTATTTTACTATTTTCTGCGACAAATATCCTGATAACAAGCTGCTTGCATTCCATAGTTTTTAACCATACCTGCAATTTCTCTTTGATCCATCTTCTTATCTTCAAAGGACACAGCTTCCTCATGATACAAACTAAAGGGGGATTTTCTTCCTAAAATATGTATACTGCCTTTATGTAGTTTTAAACGTACAGTTCCACAAACTCGACTCTGCATATTGTCAATTAGCTGGTCCAAATCATCTCTTAAGGGTTCATGCCATAATCCATTATAAACCAGTTCAGAATAGGTTAATGATACAATTTCGGAGAATTTAAGCTCTTCCCTACTCAGGACCAGTTGTTCCAAGGCACGGTGAGCTGTTATTAAAAGACAAGCTCCTGGTGTTTCATAGTTTTCCCTTGATTTAAGGCCAATGATACGGTCTTCCATTATATCTATTCTGCCAATTCCATGCATGCCGGCAATTTTATTGCACTGTTGGATAATATTCAAAGGGCCCATCAGCTCTCCGTTAATTTCCGTGGGGACTCCTTCCTCAAAGGATATTTCAATAATTTCTGGTTTATCAGGAGCGTCTTCAGTGGAACAGGTCCAACTAAAGGCTTTTTCAGGGGTTTCCACCATTGGGTCCTCCAGAATACCTCCTTCTATTGAACGGCCCCACAAGTTCTCATCAATACTGTAAATCTTATCTGAAGGAAGTGAAATTCCATGAGACTTTGCATAGTCTATTTCTTCACTTCGAGTCAAGTTTAAATCTCTTATTGGTGCGATAACATCACTATCCGAATAGGATCTAATGATAGACTCGAAACGAAACTGATCATTTCCTTTACCAGTACAACCGTGAGCTATAGCAGTTGCCCCTACTTTTTCAGCGAGTTTGACAATTTTCATGGCAATAAGTGGCCGGGCTAGTGCAGTTGAAAGTGGATAACCTTCATAAACAGCATTGGCTTTGATTGCTCGGAAGATAAATTCACGAGCAAATTCCTCTTTAGCATCTATGGTATTATGTTCAAGTCCCATTTCAGTTGCTAATTTGGCTGGTCTTGTTATTTCATCCTCAGGTTGCCCCACATCAACACAAGCAGTTATAACTTTTTTATCATATTCTTCTTCAAGTAATTTTATGCATACTGAGGTGTCCAACCCACCGCTGAACGCCAGAACAACTTTTTCCATTTTTAAATCTCCTTAATTCTTATCTTTCGCTGGTATTATTATAACGTTAGAATAAAATATTGATTTAGTTATGATGGCAGCCATATAAAAAACTTTATAACAATTGTGTTAATGTAATTCTACAAACTTTAATAAATCATAATTCTTTTTTTTATTAACAAATCGTAAATTGCAATGTTACTCCCAATACAATTATTCATTGGATTAAGCTTTGACAACCTTTTTCAACTGTTTCCAGTATAGATGAAAGTGGAATAAGGTGCTTACTACCATTATAATACCAAATTCAGCATGCCAAAAATCAATGGTTAAATTCCAGGAAGAGGTTATGCCTTGGGTAATGACAATCATCAAGATTAAACCGGTTGCTCCAGTTACCAGAAAGCTGATAATAAGGACATAATTCCAAATTTTATAGAAAAAATCTCTTTTCAATCGGTTTTCTAAGTAAAAAAGGTAAGTAACCAGATAAATGATCAGGATGGTTATGGAGAGTGGAACTAGAAAATAATTTTCACTCGGAACAGATTTAGCATTTTGAATATCAGAAGAACTAATATTCGCTGCATTTCTGTCTGTTTCCCTATTTTCTGAACTGTTATTACTGGATGATCCTGAAGGGGACTGAGAATGGTCACATACACCATCTTGATTTGTATCTTCATATCGTGGGCATTGACCAGGAAATGGATCGTTTACAAGGCTGTAGGGGCAGTCATTCCAAGCATAAACGGCAATAGGGGTTAGAAAGATAATTAAAATCAATACATATATTTTTTTCAATATTTTCCCTCCCTTTCTTTATTTTGAAGGCGATCTGGGATTTTCCTGACCTTGGATGATTTCCAGTAGGAGTGTATGTGAAACAGGGCAATCCAGAACATGGCTATGCCCAACTTAATGTGCCAGTATAAAAAAACTTGACTAACTGGCAAAGCCAAACCATATTCAACAAGGCCCAAAAGTGTGAAACCAGTTCCAGCAGACACCAAAAATGTGAATAGAATTAATATGTTCCATAAACGGATGTGAACAGCCTTGTTTATAAAATTCTTATGATAAAGGGCGTAACTCCCAAAATAAGCTAATAACAACAGAATAGACACGATTATAAAGTCATATATCATAATAATCCTGATGGCCTTTTTTTTTAATATAACTTTTCTTTAATTATCGGATAAAAATTCTTCACTAAGATACTTTAATATATCAATGCTGTATTAATGTTTTTTAAGAAGTTAATTGTTATGTTGAAATAAATAGATCATTATCTGGTGTAAGAATGCAAAAAAAGAGTAAATTTGTCCTAGGAGCGATTATATTGCTTTCAGCTTTTTTATTTGTTTACATTGGATATTCAGTTTTCACACAGTCAGTTGAAGTTAAAAATCAATCTCAAAATCAGTCTAGAGAGGTTTTAACCATCGTAGATCTTCCTCAGATAGAGATTGCCCGGAATATGTCTGTTGATCAAGCCATCCAAAATCGTCGTTCAGTTAGAAGATTCAGTGCAACTCCCCTCACTTTAAAGGATGTTTCACAACTTTTATGGGCTGCTCAGGGCATAACAGATTTTGAAAGGAATTTCAGGACTACTCCTTCTGCTGGGGGTGTTTTTCCAATGGAAATCTATCTGGTTGCAGGTGATGATGGTGTTCAGGAATTAGATGCTGGTATATATCATTATAATCCTTTCAATCACACATTAGAAATGATTGTAAGGGGTGATATGAGATATAATCTTTCACAAGCTGCACATCAACAAAAATGGGTTAATGACGCTCCTATTAGTCTGATAATAACTGGAAATTATCTTAAGATGCAAGACAGATATTCTGATAAAAATTTGAGCACTAGATTTGTGGATATGGAAGCAGGCCATATTGGTGAGAATATATATTTGGAAGCAGTATCTCGTGGGCTGGGAACAGTGGCCATAGGATCATTCTATGACGATCAGATGATAAATCTTTTAAAGTTACCTGCCAATGAAACTCCTATTTACATTTATCCCGTTGGTAAAAAGGATAATTAATAAAAATAATGATTTTAAGGAGGATAATAAGGTTCAAACATGATAAGAGTGTTTGTAACTTCTGATTATATGGTGAATAATGAGGGTCTGTGGTGAAGATATGCGAGTTGATATTTCAACTATTGCACCAGATACTGGTGGGGATATTACTCTGAACAAAAAGTTCATGAAAGAATTAGTCCCTGGTGAAATTGGAAAAAATATTATTGATCTAGCAAAAAAAGGAACTCCCCTGTTAAAACTTGGATCAGGGAATCCTCGTATTTTTTTATGTGCGGGGATACATGGTAATGAACTTCCACCCCAATTAGCGTTTTTTCAACTACTGGATTATCTTGAAAATATGGAAATTCGGGGAACACTATTTATGGTGCCCATAGCCATCCCTTACGCCACGATGAAAAATTCACGCAGGTTTCAAGGATGGGATATGAATCGTAAGACGTCTAAAAAAGGATATATATCTAATACTATCTTAAAAACCGTTCAAAAATTAGCGGTTGCTGCTGCAGCAGATTTCCACTCAACTCAGCCTCAAAGTAATCCTGGAGTGGAAAGTGTGTTCTGTTCTAAAGAACCTTGTTACAAGAGTTTTCAAATAGCTGAACATATAACCAACCAAACATCTTCAAAAATCATATCACAAGAAAAAGCAGGTATTTTATATGGTGGGGCCTTAGAAGATGAGTTAAATATTAGCAAAATCCCCGCAGTGACTTGTGAAGTTGTTTCCAGAAACGGTTTAGTAGATCAAGGGAGTGTTGAAAGATCTTTTCTACAGATGAAGTCTTTCATGAGGTTTTTCAAGGTTATTTAACATTTTTTTCACTTTCAATTCAAATATCTAATGATCGTAGTGGATAAAACTTATAACAATCATTTTTAAATTGATATCATGTCTTCTTATAAAAAACATATTTTATTCTCACTTTTAATGGTCATTCCATTCTTTCCAGATGTATATTATTTGTCTTTGGCAGTTATCGGTGCTTCGATGGTTGATCTGGATAACAGTTTTCGCTACAGAAACCTGTTTATAATGGCCCTTTCAGGGGGAATTCTTGCATTCATATTACAATTTTTAAAATTAACTCCATTTCCAGGAATTTTGCTGATTAGCATTGCACTTTTTTTCTTTTTAGCCCAACACAGAGGATTTGTTCATTCAATTCCAGGAATATGCTTAACTACATTCTGTCTGGCCATTTTCATTTTAAGTTTCCAAAACATTTTAATCATTTTTAAACTAGATTACATGGTGGCAATTTACTTGACAGCAATTATAATGGGTGTCATGATCCTGAATAGAGGGGTGTTGATTTTATATGCTTTACTTGTTTCTGTTGGAATTTTTTTGATGCCTAAAACCAATTTTAACTTTTTATACATCTACACTGCACTGTTTGTTGGTTCTTTAAGCCATCTGTTTCTGGACCTTTTCACAGGGAATGGTGTTAAACTTTTTGAACCATTATGGAAGCACAGTTTTGGAAAATTAGAAGGATTGTTCTTTTTGGTGGTATGGGCAATTTTTGTAGTTCTATTTAATTTTTATCCGGGAAATGATTTCATCCTAACCTTTACCATGTTTATCAATAACATTATTGGAGTATTCCAAATATAAATCATTTTAAAACGTTTTTAACACTTACTTTAAAGAAAAATTACAATGTAAACTGTAATTCATTATAAAGGTGAGAATAACTTTTTTTTTTATCATCGAAATTTATAAAAGATTTAAATAGAGTCATCTGGACACTAATTTCGATGTTTTCCTGACCATCGAAACAGCGCACCCAACAATAGTCTCACCTGATTAACTCTTTTTTAGGATAAATATATCACTTCATGGCATAATAATTCATAATATCTGAAGAACCATGGATTTTTAAACTTTAAAGCATTTTATCTACTATTTCATAGTTTTTAATCCATACAGTGTAATTAAGAATTTTTAAATAATTGTAAGAAAATAGTATTAGCCGAAGATAAAAATAATTCTAAAATAAACTCATGGTTTTTTTCATGAATACCAGTTGTGAGTATTGTCAGATCATTGGTGGATATGGGGAACTCATTTGGGAGACAGATTATTGGAAAATATATCTTGCACCAAGTCAGCGCTATCTGGGAACTTGTGTGGTAGCCCTGAAAAGGCGTTCTCAAGATTTATCCCAAGTAGAGGATGAAGAATGGATTGATTTTGCTTATGTTGTTAAAAAACTTGAAAAAGCCCTGGAAACTACTTTTAACCCCACACTTTACAATTGGAGCTGTTTTAAGAACTCAACTTTCAGGAGTAAAAATCCTAATCCAGAAATTCACTGGCATTTTATTCCCCGATACAAATATCCAGTGAATTTTGATGGTATTGTTTTTAAAGATCCTGATTTTGGCCACATTCCTCTTCCAATAAAAAAAGAGATTCCCGAAAAAACAATGGAAAAATTGGCCCAAAAAATAAAAAAACTTCTGATTTCAAACATCTAAGTTAATTCAGGTTGTAAACATGATACAAATTAAAAGAGCATACGAAGAAGTAAATGAAACTGATGGTTTCAGAATATTAATTGATCGTTTATGGCCCCGTGGCTTAAGCAAGGAAAAATTAAAGATAGATCTATGGCTTAAGGAAATTGCTCCATCCAATGAGCTTCGAAAATCATTTGGACATGATCCCCAGAAATGGGAAGAATTCCAATCCCAGTACATAGATGAGCTTAAGGAAAAAACAGATCAATTAGAACAAATCAAAAAAATCGAAGAAAAAGAAGGAAATTTAACCCTAATTTATGCAGCTAAAGATGAAAAACATAACAATGCTGTGGTTTTATTGGAAATACTAAAAAATTATCAACAATGAAATTTTCAAGTAAAAATCTTCATGATTTTGAATATTATAAATGTTTTCATTCATTGTGTGTCACGGTAGCTTTTTTCCAAACCACCTCCGTATAATTGAGACGATTAATGTTTTTCGCGGGTCCTGTCAAGTTATACAGTATACTCACAGTTTTTTCAATTATTTCGCTGCATATATCCTCAAAAACAATTTTTAACATCTAAAATTAGAGTAATCAAGCCTATATTCTCAAATATTTCCTTAAATTAGAACATTATCTTTCAAATTTTCTTTTTAATTATAATTGGACATCTCATCTTCTAAAACATCTCACAACATGGATCAGGGCATGGAAATTTCGTTTTTATCAGGAGTAAAAATTAATTTAGTTATATTTATATATCATGTTTTATAATGATGAATTGTAATTTAGCATGGTCATAATATGGCCAAGATGAATCCCATAATTGGAATGAAAGATATAAATTCGGGATTTATAATTTCGCAATGTTAACTGTTGATGATACATCGATATTAAAGATTAAGGGGCTAATTTAACATGTTTATAACTAGAATATTCTACGGAATCGCCTATTTTATTGTATTAATATGGGAAATAATCAAGGCCACCATAGATGTTGCTATTCGGACTGTTAATGGTAATGTTGATCCAATTATTGTGGAAATACCTACAGTTCTTAAAAGACCAGTTTCACAGACTGTTTTGGCCAACAGTATCACTCTTACACCGGGCACGCTTTCCATAGATCTTGACTCTGAAAATCAAGTGATAAAAGTTGCAACAATTGCTCCAAGAGAAAAAGAGGACATAATTCCATTTGAATCTTATATTAAAGGTATGTTAGAATGAGGATGTTAGAATGAGTATATTAACATTATCTGAATATATTTTACTGGCTGCTTTAGCCATATATGCCCTTGCATCTGTGCGCATCGTCACCAGGAAAACCATTGGAATGGGCCTGGTTGGTTTGGCTGGATTAAGTATTGCAGTGGCCACAATTCTTATCTTAATAAATAACCTCTACCAAATAGCTTTCTGCAGAGATATAGCATTGGCCCTTGTACTTCTGGGTCCGGTGGGAACTATAGCCTTTGCCAGAGTTTTAAGGGGGAATATTTAATGGATGATATTTTTACTATTATAAAGGCTGTTTTACTCCTAACATCCGCTGTTCTGGTGCTTTTAGCAGCTTTAGGAATATTAAGGTTTAAAGATGACCTTGAACGGGTGTTATACGCTAGAATACATATATTGGGGGTGGCAGATGTTGCCTGCATTCTGGCCCTTCTGGTTCTGGGAGAACCACTACTAGCTGGAGCTTACTTCATACTGGTTCCTTTTGCAGCTCATGCCATAGCCAATGGGTTCTACTATGGGGAGGATAAATAATGATTGAATATATACTCATGATAGTCACGATTTTAGGAGCAATCCTAGCGCTTATGCAAAGAGATCTTCTAAAAGCAGCTATTCTAACCGGAGTCCCAGGGGCTGCCATAGCTTTCCTATACCAGTATCTTCTGGCTCCGGATGTGGCCCTAACTCAGGCTATTGTAGGATCAGCCATTATTCCAGTGTTTTTTGCTTTGGCAGTCTATAAAACACGCAGGGTGGAGGAATAATTATGATAATAGATGTTCAATTAGCTTCACTGTTTACAGCTGTAGCACTGGTTGTTATAGGAATTTTTGCTGCAGTTTTCCTTGATAATTTAATCAAAAAGGTCATCGGACTGGCTTTCATTGGCGATGGTGTTAACCTGTTTTTGATCTCAATGGGGTACAAAGCCGGTGGAATAGTCTACATACAATTACCAGGAATGGCAGCAGACTGGTTTGCACAAAATTCTGCTTATCCCCTTCCTTTTGCTCTAGTATTAACCAGCATTGTTATTGGCGCCAGTACCATGGCAGTGATGCTGGGAATTATAATTGTACTTTATAAAAAACGCGGATCCATCAGCGCATCCAAGATTCTGGGAGAGTAGTCAAATGTTCTGGTTCAATTCTAAACAAATTATAAACCTCCTTTCAGGATTGAAAATCCAAATCGGAGATTGTAATGATAATAAGGAGGTCATAGTTTGAACTTCCTAATAGCATTAATGGTTATTGTTCCGATATTATGTGCTTTGTTTTTAAACTTACTCCATAAAAAGGATCGGACTATTAAGGTTGTAACAGTTCTTTTGGCTTTAACCTTACCTGCTCTGCCTTTACTTGCTAACTATGGTTTGCATTACTTTGGTGGTTATGTTCCTTTAGTAGAAAATCCAACTTTGGCCAATAATTTACCTCCACTGATAACCGACACTGCTTTAAACACATTTCACCCGGCTATAACTTACTCATTCCAGAGTGCACAGCAGCTATTTGTGTTTATTTTTGGGTTAGTGGCCCTTTTAGCAATTTTTGTCTCAGTATTTGAAACTCGCCGTCCATCTGGAGTATACGCCTATATGATGTTCATGGGAGTTGCAGCAGTAACTGCAGTGATATTAACTGATGACATATTCAACTTGTATGTTTTCTTCGAGATAGCAGCCTTGGCCACAGTGGGAATAGTTCTGGTATCCAATGTAAAAGGTAACTATGAAACAGCCCTCAAATACATGATAATTGGAAGTATAGTAGCACCTTTGCTCTTATTGGGAATAGCTCTTCTTTTAGGAGTAACTGGAAATGTAAACATTACTGATATCATCTATTCAATTAAAAACGGTCTTGTAGATCCACAAAATCCAGTTATCCTGATGGCATGTGCTTTAATTGTATTCGGATGGTTATATGGATCTGGACTACCACCATTCCACACTATAAAATCAGCCATCTACAGTAAAGCCCTCCCCAGTGGAGCTGCACTAATGCAAGCCTTTTCTGTTTTCATATTTGTTGCAATGGGAATTATAATCCTTAGAATATTTTCATATCTGCCCTTCTCACAATGGGTTATCCTGGGAGTGTCACTAATGGCAATGATTTTAGGCATTACCATGGCTATACTCCAGACAGATCTTAAACGAATGATCGGATTTTTAGCAGTGGGAGAACTGGGATACATAGGCATAGGGCTAGGTCTGAGCACTGCTTATGGGATAACAGCAGGACTTTTCCAGGCAGTTAACGAAGCAATGATAACTGCAATATTATTCCTTGGATTTGGTGTAGTGTTATACCAAACCGGAATCAGTGACACCCGTAAACTTGGTGGAATGATGGTCAAAACCCCTCTGGTGGCATTCCTGGTGCTTTTAGGAGGATTTGCCATGGCAGGAGTTCCCCTTTTAAACGCTTTCCAGAGTAAACTAATGCTAATCCAGGGATCCATAAAGGCGGGTCTTCCAGAATTAGGGGTTATAATGATACTCCTAAGTATTGTGACATTCATGACATTTATGAAGGCTTTCCATGCAGTTTACCTTCGACCAATGCCTGATGAACTAGTAATAAAACATGAAAAGATACCAAAAGCAACCATCATAGCCATGCTGGTATTGCTGGGGGTATGTCTAATATTTGGTTTGTTCCCACAAGTCGCAACCAGTTATCTGCAGCCATTGGCAACTAGCTTAGCAGGAGGTATACTATGAACCTCTACGACCTAATAGTGAAAAAAATAAAGGACATTCAGGGAGTTGGAGATGAAAGTCCAGTGACAAACATATCGACTTCATCTATGTTAACTGCAGAAATAACTCTAATTTCATCAATACTAGTGGCTCTAATAATGCTCAGACTGGTGAACAAGGTACTGATGATTGTCGCGGTACTAGTTGTTTTATTCACAGTTTTAACAGCAATGCCACTTATGCCTAAATTCAAAAAGGAACAGAACGATTCACTGGCATCTATGATGTTTTATATAGTAATAGCACTAGCAATAGTAATTACCCTATTTTACTGGGGGAATTTAAATGTCTGAAGGGATACGAAATATTATCATGGGATTTTCACTGGTTATATCCACAGTAGCCCTATTCCAATCCACATATCAATTTAAACAACTCATCTACCCAGGTATAAGCTACTTGTATAACTATGTCGGCACTAACATAGCTCCCAATATGGTGACCATAGTCGTGTTTGATTGGAGGGGATACGACACCCTCGGAGAAGCTCTCATATTAGTAACAGCAGTTATTGCTGTTTTACTGGTATTTGGACGTGGAAGAGCACAATTAGGAGGTAAATAAAATGAGTACCATACTCAAAATATTTGTATTTCCAGCAGCCATGGTGGTCATGTGTCTTGGTGTATTAACCATTCTAGGTGGGCACATTACTCCTGGAGGAGGATTTCAGGGCGGAGCTATGATTGCAGCAGGACTTATATTTTGTTTAATTGTATATGGTCTCAAAGAAAGCCCATTTAACCTTTCTCATGATTTTCTTTCAGCGATAGAAAGTATTGGGGCATTAGCATACGTTTTCCTGGGCCTAGCTGGTCTTTTATTTTCAGGATTCTATTTGTACAACCTTGGAGTTGACCTTTACAACATTGTACCTGCATCAATACAAGCCATCTTCAATTACTCTGACCCCACAAACGCAGGAATAGTGCCCTACCTAAATTTCGTGGTTGGATTAAAAGTTATGGTGGGGTTATCTGCAATAGTATATGCATTCCTAGCATTCAGGGAATATGGTGAAGAAGCTGTAGATGAACCAATCGAGGAGATCGAATAATGATAATATATTTTGGACCACTAATATTTGGATTCTTACTTGGATTCATCCTGGGCACCAGAATTAGGACAAATCCAGAGAGCGGACTTAAATTTGACGCCTCAGTGTATCTAATTTTCATCATAGTTGCCTTTATCATTTCTTACTTACTGGGCCCATTCCCTTACTACGAAGATCTTCCATTAGCAAACGGTTTTTTAGCCGCTGCAATTGGAATCATCATGGGTAAATTAATATTTGGAAGGGAGAAAATCCCTCAAAAAACATAAAAATTAACCAAAAAAAATATAACGTAATCTTTAAAGGAGCAAATAAAATATTTATGGGATATTTATTCATCCATACACTAAATAACTAAAAAAATAAAGTTGGAAGGTAAAACTCATGTTTTTAACAACCAAGAAATGCAAAGGCAGCGGAGAATGCATCCAAGAATGTCCTACAGGGGCTATTCGCATGGTTGAAGGTAAAGCATTCAGTTGCATAACTTGTGGTGCATGCGCCGAAGCATGCCCCAACCGGGCCATTTCACGCAACAAATACGGAGGATATGTAGTTGACAGGGCAAAATGCAATGCTTGCGGTGTTTGTGAGCTTACCTGTCCTGTAAACAACATCACAATCGAAGACGGGGTTGTGAAAGGAATATGTGCTCGATGTGGCATATGTGTCCCGGCATGTCCTGAAAAAGCACGAGTAGATGCATACGACCTCATTGAAGACCGGCAACTCAAATTCCTGGAATCACTGAACTTGACAGTTCAACCACCTATCCGCTCAAAGAAGGTGGATGAAACTGCCGAAAGAACCAGCCTAGTTACTGATAGTGATAAATGCACCCTTTGCCGACGTTGTGAATACTACTGTCCCACAGGGGCAATAATTGTTGATGTAGAACCTCAGGGTAAATGTACAGAATGTCGAATTTGTGAAGATGTATGCCCTGTTGATGCCATAGAAAACTGCACAATAGATCCTGAAAAATGCACATTATGTCTTAAATGCATGAAAGAATGTCCTAACCAGGCCATATATGTGGATGATTTCCAAGTTAAGATCAAAAAACTGGATGTTTGGGAAAAAATAGAAGGAAAAATAGTATCTTGTCTAAACTGTGGCCTTTGTGCTGAAGCTTGTGAAAGCGGAGCACTCAAAATGATCGACGGCCACCTACGCTACGATCCCACTTTATGTGAGGAATGTGAAACCACCGCATGTATCGAAGATTGTCCAGTGGAAACCTTACGATTATCTGACGAACCAGAAAGAAGAATTAAAGGATTCTGTGTTTCCTGCGGAAAATGTGTCAAGGCATGTGATATCAACGAAGCCCGGAGCTTCAAAAATGTCACTTGGGATGGATCTATCTCTGAAGACTGCATTTCATGCGGAATTTGTGCAGAAGTATGTCCAAAAGATGCTATCACCCTTCATAGAGGCACTATAGAAGTTGACACTAAAAAGTGTGTCCTATGTGAGAAATGCGCAATTCACTGCCCTACCAATGCCATTCCAACCACAACCATGCACAAGAAAGCCATCAAGGAAGGATTCACCTTTGTGCAAGATAAACTGTGCATGAACTGCAAACTATGCGCCAAAATATGTCCAGAAGAAGCCATCAAAGAGGATGATGATGGTAAAATGGTGGTGGATGATTCTAAGTGCATCTATTGTGGTGCATGTCGTAATGCTTGTCCTGCCAAGGCCATACTATTTGAAAGGGAATTTGAGGTGGAACCATGAAAAATTTAGTCCTTATATTCCTGGAAGGCGCTTACACTAATCTAAAAAGGATATTATTCGCCAGTGACCGGGTAACGGACATGGAAGTCCGGAACATGATCCTAGAAGGGAGGGTAACACCCACTGAAAAAGTGGCCAAGGCTTCCTGTATTGGATGCGGAGGATGTAAGAATGTATGCCCCACTGAAGCCATAGAAATGGTAGACCTAGATGAACCCGTTGAACTAATGGAAGGTCTGGTTAAAACCCAGTTACCAGTACTTCACAGTGAAAAATGTGTAACATGTTATTATTGTCATGATTTCTGCCCAATTTATGCATTGTTTGGAGAAGCAGGAACCATACATCCCAATGATGTTGGCGAAGTTGACTTAGACATATCCGAACTTATGGAAAAGCCTGTAAAAATATCTGAAGATAAGATCGCATACATATCCCAATTTTTAGCTGATAGCACCATTATAAGGAAAAGAAAAGATTAGGAAAAAAATCTCTGAATGAACATTTTAATTAAAACCATACAAAAATTTTTAAGAGGAATCATATGAGCCTAAAATCATATTCTAGGGGTCGAGCAGTACATGTCATGTTAGTGTACACAGGAGGATGCAACGGCTGTGATATAGAAATAGTAAACTGTATACTCTCCCCCAAATTTGATGCCGAACAGTACAAAGTCTTTTTGACATGGAATCCACGAGAAGCAGATGTCTTGGTGGTCACTGGACCAGTTACCAAATACAATGAACAACCACTACGAGAAATTTACAAAGCCATACCTGAACCTAAAGCTGTTGTAGCTGCCGGAGCCTGTGCCCTAATGGGTGGAGTTTATAAGAACTGCCATGGTGATATACCCTCAGAAGAAATTTCAGGACCAGTGGACCAAATAATACCAGTTGATGCTAAGGTCCCTGGTTGCGCAGTAAGGCCACAAGATGTAGTGGCAGGATTAGTATCAGCATTACCTCTATTATTGAATGCCGACTAAAAAAAATAAAATCAATATCACGAATTTAATAATAAAACTCATGAAGGTGTAACATAATGGACGATAATAAAGAAAACCGGACGGTTATTGAGGCAGAAGTTCCCATGGGAACAGTTCACCCAGGAGCCCTCGAACCATACCGGCTAAGACTCTTCGTGGAAGATGAAATCGTCCGCGATGCGGAGATGACTGTGGGAGTCAACCATCGGGGAGTAGAACGGATCATGGAAGGCTTACCAGTTGAAAAAGCCAACAGCCTAACTGAAAAAATATGCGGAATCTGTTCTAACAGCCACATCTGGAACTCATGCCGGGTGGGAGAAATAGCACTGGGAATAGAAGTACCAGAACGAGCAGTTTATATAAGAGTTATAATGGGCGAACTAGAAAGGTTACATAGTCACCTGCTCTATCTGGCCCACGGATCTGAAGTATTAGGTCATGAAACATTTGCAATGCGACTATTTTACATCAGAGAAACAGTAATGGAATTATTGCGCATGATAGGTGGGAACCGTGTTCAATATGGTTCAGCTGTGCTGGGAGGAGTTAGACCACGCTGTGAACTTGACCAAATGCGGATCCAGAAACTATCTGAAGGAATAGAATTATTAAAAGAGAAATTGAACGACTTTGCCAATCGATTTGTTTCTGATCCCCTGGTTATGAGCAGAATAACTGGAGTCGGTGTCACTAAACCAGAAGATGCACTAAGATTAGCCTGTTCAGGACCTACACTGAGGGCTACAGGTGTTGAGATGGACCTTAGGACTGGAATGTATGAGTATGATTCTTTTGAATTTGATGTAATCACTCAAGATGATGGAGATGTGAAATCTCAGCTGCTGACAAGGGTTTTCGAAAACTTCGAATCAATAAAAATCATCCAACAAGCAATTCGTAACCTGCCCGATGGCCCAATAACAAACAGGAGTTGGGAAATGCAAGACACTCCCATAACCAAAAGTTATATTGAAGTCCCCCGTGGAACACTATACCATTCTTATGCCTTAGAAGATGGCAGAGTAAGAAACAGTGTTATCCGCACCCCATCTATGGCCAATATTGGGGCTATGCAGTATTCTGCTATTGGTCATCATATTACAGATGCCCAGCTTTGTATAGTTCAGTGCGACCCCTGTTTCACGTGTACTGATCGGGCAATTCAAATTATCAAGAGATGAGGAGAATAAACCATGGAACTTACATACCCTTTAATAGCAGTAATAGGCACCTTGGCAACATCTTTCATAGTGAGTCTCTTCTTACCCGGAATTGAAAGAAAATTCATTCACGCCCGGATACAACAAAGAGTAGGTCCACCAATTACCAGTCCAGGGATCATGGCACCAATCAAATTCTTCTTTAAACAAACCATAAATCCAGAATCTCCAATGCCTAAATTGTACAATGCACTTCCTTTAATCAGTATAATCATAATTATAATCCTTTTATTGGTGTTAATTCCTCAAATGTACTTTTTAGGAGCTTTAACCAGCATCATTGCAGTTATTGGATTGTTGAAAGTTGAAGAAATAATGTATATGTTCATGGGTAGTTTGTCCAAATCCGTACTCTCAGTACGCATGCCATTCCCAGATCGGGCCAAAGGAGCAGCACATCCCAACACTCCCAGAACATTTTTCGAAGAACTGAGCAGTCTCCGGGCATTCAGACTCATTGCTTTCGGATCATTTCCAATTTACATTGCACTATTCGTGTCAGTGGCCATGACTGGCAGTATTTACTTAACAGATATTGTAGCCTACCAGCAGGCAAACGGGCCAATACTATTCACATTGTCCGGAGTTTTGGGGGCAATCGTATTTTTCATCGGATACATGATCCTACTCAACGAGTACCCCTTCGCCATATTGAAGGGCAAACCTGATGTTGTGGAAGGACCTTACCTAGAATACGCTGCAAAATACCGGGCATATGTCTATATAACCCGAGGATTCCTCATGTTCACACTGGCCACCTTATTTGCCACCCTATTTTTGGGAATAGCCCCTAACATATTAAACCCGAATTTCATAATCACATTGGTTGTGGCTCTCATCTTCCCAATGATTATGGCGGTTATGAGTGCATTTTCCCCAATATTCACTTACAAACAGTTCTACCCTACAGTTGCCGGTGTATCAATAGTGGGTGTCCTGGCAATAGTAGCAGCTCTACTTTAATAGATAAAAAAAAGTAGAATAGATATGATGGTGATCAAATGAAAATTGTGATAAGACCCCTACATATAATGAGCTTAGGGGGTTACATTGTTGAAACCGAGTTTCCTTACAGGAACGTTATCGTGGTAAACCCCACAGAGGAACACATAAAATTAGAAGTACCGGTATTCACTGAAGATTGGATTGAAGAACAAAGTAAATTAGGATTAGAACTCATTCCACTTACTGAGGAAGATAACTATCTAAGCAATTTCCGCAAAGCCCAAGCCAAATTAGATAAATTAAAGGCTGAAAAAGGGGTATAGGTAGGTATTTAAAAAACATCTTAGTAAATTATCCCTAGCAATTTATCCCTAGTAACTTATCTTTTATCCATATCAAATCTTATTTGGCGACTAACCCTTAATGCAAGGGCTGCTGTTAAAAGAATTATTGGCAAACCCTGAAATTTTGGGGCCAGAGACAAATCAGCAACTCACAATCCTTTCTGGAAGCCAGAGACAGATCAGCAACTCACAATCCTTTCTGGAAGCCAGGACGGTTTCATCTCAACCACATCTTCTTTTCGAAGAGGCACAGTACCGCCCAAATGCCTTCCATTATGAACACCCACTCAAGGGTTTGAAAACCCCTGCACCTTCCATAACTTCCCTGGCTTGGTTTATTGCAATATCTAGTCTTTTCTGGTCGTGTTCAGTGGGTGATTTGTTAATTCCACCATCAGCACCAGTAGAACCTTTTTTTCAGAATCAGCTAATTTTTACCATCAAACCAATCCTATCTTGAATTTTAACTTTTTTTCTTTAATAATATTCCATCTTCGATTATTCAGTTTTACAATCATCTCACAATAGCATGCTTTTGGTTTGGAGAAACTCACCAAGTATGATCTGGTTCTTTTGAGAGAGTAGGAGAGGACTGAACTGTCTTTGGAACCCTTCTTTCAGAACATCTTTCTGTAAATTACTATTTCCTAAAAGTAAACGTACCTTTTCTTGAATATCTTTCCATTATATTGGGAGTATAGTGGATTATACAGTAGTCATGGTATAGGTTGTAGATCAGTTTCAGTCATCTCTAATTTCTATTTATTTTCTTCTTCTCCAGGTCCCATATCTTTCATCATGAAGAGTATAACTTTTAACAGAACTCCAGATAATGCTTTGGTTAAAAAGCCTATTTTGGCAGGTTGGTAGTACTCTTTTCCCTGGTAAAACTGGTAGTCGGCAGGCAGATACTCATTCGCATTCTGGGATATAGTTTGGACTATACGAAAACCCATGTAATCTTTTAAACCAACACTTTGCTTTTTTTTGTTTGGCGTTTTAAGGGATTTATCAAACTCATGTGCCGATTTTTCCAGGTTTTTGGTATTTTTTTTAATTAAACCATTGGTGGGTGGCCATGGCGCTTTGGTTAGGCCACATTTACCAGCAACTTTGTATCCCCATGATTCGACCACTGTTTCCATGTAGTTTAGGGTTTCTTTACTTCCCATGCCTCCAGTTGTGCATAGCAGCATGGCTTTTTTGCCGTGATATTCTGGTCGATGGCAGAGGTATGCTAATCTGTCAATATAGTTTTTTAGGAGTGCACTGACTGTCATTACGTAAACTGGGGATCCTATCACTAGGCCGTCAGCTTCAAACATTTTTTCTTGTATGATTTCACGGCCATCTTTTAATGGGCAGAATTCAATTCCATTGGGCACACAGTTAAAGCATCCTGTGCAGGGTTCAAGATTAGCATCTTTGAGGAAAAGGTATTCGAATTTGTAATTTCCTTTCTTTTTCATTTCTTCTTCTAGTTGGCGAGCGGCTTGGTAAGTGTTTCCCTTTTTTCGGGGGCTTCCTATTATGGTTAAAATTTTCATATTTTCAGCTCTTGTTTTTATTTTTTTTCGTTTTTAATGGCTTTTAGGAAGAATTCATTGTGGTCGGTCATTTTATCCAGGGCCAGGTCCATGAATGAATCGAAGTCTTCATCGTACCTGAGGATGTAGTATTCGAAGAACAGGTAGATGGGGAATGAGAAATATTCTTGGGCTAGTATTTTTGGGTTTAAGGGTTTGATCATCTTTTGGTCTATCATCATCTGGAAAGTGTCCTCCCAAATTTTCAGTGGAGTTTCTAATAGTTCTTTTTTGAAAAATTCCCTTATTTTTTCATTGTGAAATGTTTCAATGGATACTAAACGCCATATTTTCTCCATTTTGGGGGTGGTTATTTGTTCAAGGTACATTCGGGTTCCTTGTTGTAAATAAATTTCAGGGTCCTCAAGGTCCGGTTCTATTACTTGTGTTCCTTTTTCCTCAGAAATCTCACCGCCATGGAGTTCTAACATGAAATAATCTATTATGGCATCTAAAATGGCTTCTTTATTTTTATAATGATTGTAAATTGAACTTTCACGTATTCCAACTTCTTGAGCTATTTTTCGCACAGAAACAGCGTTGAAACCCTTCTCTGAGAATAGATCAAGGGCCACATCAAAGATTCTTTCTTTAGTTGTTTTGGATTTTTCATCAGTTTTTTTATTCTTCATGGCAGTGCACCGATTGTTAACTAACGTTCGGTAATAGTCCACTTGGCAAACTTAACTTTTAAAATGTACATTTCTGTACATTAAAAGTGGATATTTAACTAACGTTCGTTCGCTTCATAGGATAAGTTTACTATCATCTTATATAAAACTAACGTTCGTTCGGAAAAGTAATAAATATGTGGATGCATGTTATTATAGGATATTAGAAATATAATTAGCGTTACAGTAATAATGTTAAAATATGACTAGATCCATGTCAATACATAAATCAATCCATGGTAATGTTTTTTTATTATAATGATTCATTATTAATCATTAATCATGTTGTGGAAAGGCCCTGGATGGCGATCCTAGTGATAGGCATACTATACTTAATGACTTACGGAGAAACCATGATGACCAAACTAAGAGAAGCAATCGCTGCAGGATTAATAACAAACATATTATTATGCTATTTAGGCATTGGACAGGCTGCCGGTGTGGAGTTAACAGCCTCTCCATTTCAGGATAGCACGATAGGGTCTTAGAAGCGCCAAGCAGCCGGGGTTCAAATCCCCACTTCACAACTTTAATTTGATGTGATAAGTGAGGGGGAACATTAAGATGGATTTTGATAGAATTCTTAAAGATCATGAAACTGAAAATATAGAATTTAAATCTTCTGTATCTCTAAGGAAAAAAATAGGGATAGCAATTTCTGCCTTTTCAAATAAAGAAGGTGGATTAATTTTTGTAGGGATAGATGATGCTCGGAATATACTCGGTTTAACTGTAGGTAAAAATACCTTGGAAGATTTAGCAAATTATATTATTGCAAATACTGATCCACGTTGTTATCCTTCGATTAAAGTTGAAACTATAGGTGATAAAAAGGTCATTGTTATTGAAGTTCATGAAAGTGACGAAAAACCCATTTTTTTTAGAGGTCGGGCCTATGTTAGGGTGGGAAGAACTAATCAGATACTTTCAGCGTCTCAAGTGAGAGAATTTTTTGAAAATGGGAGATACAGTATTTCATGGGATGAAAAAGTTCTTGAAAAGGCTATTTTAGATGATATAGATGTTAATAAGGTAAAATGGTTCTTAGAAAATGCTGAGTCAGAACGTAATCGAGATATAGATCCACAAACGCCTGTTCGAGAGGCTTTAAACAAATTAGATCTATTAAAAGATGATTCGTTAACGAATGCAGCTTTACTTCTATTTGGAAAAAATCCTCAAAAATTCTTTTTACAAGCGCAAACTAAATGTGCAAAGTTTATAGGCAATAATTTAGACTTTGATGACATGAAAATATTTGATGGAAGCCTATTTGACCAAAGAAAAGACGCTTTGAATTTTGTAATTAAACATATTAAACATTCTGGTATAATTAAAGGCACTGAAAGGGATGAAACACTTGAATATCCTATAGTGGCCTTAAGGGAAGCAATAACCAATGCTATTTGTCATAGGGACTATCAATTAAGCTCAAATGTTCAAATAAATATATTTGACGATAGGATTGAAATTTGGGGCTGTGGGTCTTTACCTGGAAACTTAACTATAGATGATTTAAAAGTTGAACATACTTCAGTTCCAAGAAATAAACTAATTGCAAAACGTTTCTTTGATATTAAATTTATTGAAAACTGGGGAACCGGAACATTACGAATGATTCAATCTTGTATTGATCATGGTTTACCTGAGCCTATTTTTGAGATTAAATCTGGAAATTTAGTTGTTACAATTAATAAATATAAATTTTCATTATTAACAGTAAAAGATCTTGAAAAAAGCCAGCAGAAAGCTATAGATTATTTATTAGATCATGAAACAATAACAAACCGTGAATATAGGGAATTAAATCCTGGGATAGATAGAAATACAGCTACAGATGAATTAAAAGATTTGGCCAATAAAGGGTTTGTTATATCTAAAGGTAAATTGGCATCTACGTATTATATACTAAATAAATAGTGAATTTGATTAATGCAAAGTTATGCAAGGCTATAG
>DALO01000015.1:56930-64117 GCA_002496805.1 Methanobacterium sp. UBA353
TAGGTTATGCAAAGTTATGCAAGGATATATCTATTAATGCAAAGTTATGCAAGGATATCCTGTTACTGTGTTTTGCTGACATCGGAAATAGGAAACTTAATGAATTAAAACTAGTTCATTCCTACTAATAACTGCAATCTCCTATGTATATTTCTTAGCCAATGATTATAGTTGACCCACACCTACCTACCATATCCTTCTACTCCCTGCTATTTCCTTCATACATAAATCAGTGTATGGATGTATGCATTGATGGATGGATATGTAAGTAAATTAATCAGTAATCAAGTCCTATTATTATATCTTACATCATCCAACTGCATGTGCCATCAATATTAGGAACACGCCGAGCATTATAAAAATCGTATAAATTCTCGTTTTTTATCAAATTTATCTTCTAATTCATGGTAAGTCTCTGTAATCAAGGCTTCTACTTTAACCTCTTTGTCTAGCATCCTGCTAATCTTGTTGGTATAAACCTTATCAAAATGAACATTAATTTTATTATTCTTAGAATCCTTAATAGTAAAATTGTAATAAAACGTATTGATAACCCCTAAAACCCCTTCAATGATGATCTTTTTTTCAGTGGGTTTTTGTTTAATACCAATCACTTTATAAACTGATTCAGCAAATTCATTAGTTATTTCGGTTTTTTTAGCTTTCAGTGGCTTAAATTCATCAAATAGAGTTACATTTACTTCTTTTTTAGAGACAACACCCATGAAATTTTTATATCTCTTCATTGGTTCGGGGCCTAATTTTTCAGTTTGGTGTTTAAGCAATTCTACGTTATCGCCACATTCGAGTAGGTCATCGAACCTATCAAAAGCAATTTTGACAAAAGAACTAAAACGAGTTTGTGGATCTGTTCTAAGGATCATCCTTAAAGATCCTGCTGCAACTTCTACTAATCCTAAACTAGTACCTTCCATTATTTCAACAGGGGGAGATTCGTTTAATTGTACAGGTTTACCTTTACCAGTTTGAGCAAGCGGAATTATCATTTTTTGGAAAGACCTTGAAATATCTGCAAAATCATCTAATAAAATAACTTTATCGTTATTATCTTTTATAACTACATCAAATAGGTCGATATTATGAAACTCGTTTGATTCGTTTAGTTCATTAATCAATTCGGTTTCTAATCCTTTTAAATAATTCAAATTGAATTCTAACGCAGGGTCATCATCATCTGGAAATTCAGAAAGTAACTCTTCATTTAAATGAATAAGCTCTCTTACGTCCTTCAATTCTTCTTCAATAATAAAAGGATTCCTAAAATCCATAATAGCCCTCATCTATTTATTTTTTTGCAGCTCTACTATTCCTTTGGAAATACCATTCCTATCCCTAGTAAACCATTTATACCATTTTTCATTTTGTCGCTCTGTTAAAACATATTTTGGATGATTTTTTGGATAAACAGGAACATATTGTGTATGACAATTATATTTACTTCCCATATACTCTTTATTGGAAAAATTCAGCCTTTCAGCAAGTGGAGTAATTTTCAGATCATTAAACTTCATTGTATCATAATGTACAGTTAAATCAATATCGTTTGGTTTCGGTTTTTCGGTAACATAACTTCCCCCGATCCAAACTTTAAGTAATATTGATTTAAATCTACCAGAATATGATTGATAGTTTGAAAAAAGCTCTTTGCGTTTATTTATATCGTCAACTTGCACAAAACGTTCAACGAATTCTGTTAAAGGAGGTAAATAACAACCTTCTGGAAGATATCCTTGTTCGTTAAGGTCGGGCAATACATTTGACATATTATTAACATCATAGTTAATAATTTATAAATATTGCTAATTGATGCTAGCCTATGTCTGAAGCACTTAAACCAGCCCGACCAAATAAAAAAACATTGTTTAAGTAAATATAATAATAGCTCCGGTAATTTACTATATCCTACAACATCTCTATCATTTCCTTCATGTATGGATCTGTGTATGAATTTATATATTAATGGATGTATGTAGATAAGCGAATTGATGTGTTGTTTAACAAATTATAATACTTTCAATACATCCAAACACGCTTTATCAACTTTGGGAATTATTTCGTTAATTACAGCTCTTTTAGCTTCGCCATCAGTTTGGTCGCCATTAATAATTATTGGGTTTGGATATTCGAAGTAAACCTGAACTAGAACTCTACACATCCCACCAGGAAATTCTAAATCAATTTTTCTGAAGCCTTGAAGACCATTTAGGGCTTTTTCTATTTCAGTTTTAAAAATATCCATTTTTGTAGGGGTTACATGAAGACATGCACAAATTTGAGCTAAGCTGCGATGTGGGTTCGTTTCGTCCTGAACCTCAAAACATATGGTTTTTCCTAATAATTTTTTTTCCACATAAACACCCGTTATTTTTTGTGTTTCGTTTTATCTGCAAGAGTATATTTAGTCCCTTTAGGCCCTGGAGGCAATCTTTTACCTTTAACACCAGTAACTTCTCCACCTGTAGACTTTTTGTATTGACCCGAAATTGGAACTTTTTCCCCGGGTTTAAGACCTTTAGTCTTAGATTTTTTTGCCATTAAATCACCATTTATAAAATAATTATTTCCCTGCATTTTTAGCAGCTTCTTCTACCCACTTACTAAAGTTATTATAACCCCCATCATTTACCCAATCGTAAGTTTTATACAACGTCCCAAAGTATAGCGAGTTTCCATTGGCATCTTTATCAATTTCACCAAATAAAGTGTCTCCTTTATTACATTTCTGCTGATTTTGATCTTTTATATTATGTATATAAATTCCTAGAACCCCATTTCCTTTTTTTCGGCTTTCCATAATTTCATATTTAACCCATTTTCTATTTGAGGTTTCAGTTCCTATTAATACAACTGTAACAGAAGTTCCTTTGAGATGACTTAGAATCCATCTTTTAATGGCAGCATCACCTCCCTGTTTTACCTTTTCCCATCCTGCAGCATCTATATATCCAGCAGATTCTTTATCTGGTTTTGTTAACCAATGTTGACGGACAACATTTGTTCTCCAGTTATCCCTTTCGTAATGGAAACTGAAAAATACCTTTTTTACCAATTAAATACCTCCTATCAAATAAACACATATCAAAATAGATCCTATTATTACGCATATGGATCCATAAAAACAACCTAATGTAA
Source organism: Methanobacterium sp. UBA353 (assembly GCA_002496805.1). Taxonomy (GTDB): domain Archaea; phylum Methanobacteriota; class Methanobacteria; order Methanobacteriales; family Methanobacteriaceae; genus Methanobacterium. The sequence goes on from DALO01000015.1 coordinate 60,084, forward strand.
TAGAAAACATGACCCGACTTATGGAATCAACTTCATTTTCAAAGCGGCTTGCATCTAAATCGAATAACAAATCTTTATTAGAAGGTCGGTTTTTTATAACCCATGAATAAAGCTTCCTATAAAGGCGTTCTTGTCTTAAAAAGTAAGCATCTAAAAACCAAAAAGCTACTAAGGGGATTATGGCTATTATTATTTGAGAATTACTCCCTTTAAAAAGCATAGTAACAACAACAAGAGTAATAGTCCACCCTTTAACGAGAAAAGAGTTATTAGCCATTCTTTTGATAATGTCTTGTATTAGATCAATCTCTTTAAGCATCACTTGGAGATTTTCATCATTTTCCATTATCAACATCCCCCATGAGTTATAATATTCATCTCTAGTTAAAATATATTACGAAAGTAATAATTCTCATATTTATTTATCAATTGGTGAATTTATTTTTTTTAATTTATCCCAGTACCTAAACTATCCTAACTCTTATCAAACAATCTTAAAATTTCGCTTTTAATTATTTTTTTAACGCTCTCTTTTTCATTCCATAGGTTCTCTTTAAACCTCATTTTCTTACCACACTTTGGACATTTCCATGTATAACCAATTAATCCTTTAACAACATCAAATTCTGTTTTACATTCTGGACAGTGGGGGTTGCCATCAATGTTAACTCTAATCTTATTTCTGAACTTTTTTTCTACAGGATAATCTTCTGAGTAAGCATTCCAATAAACTCCTCTTATAAAAGGCATTTCCTTAAAATAATATTTGTCAATTGGGCCTGCCATTGCTATAGGATAAAATCCTGAACCTGTGGCTTTTCGCTTTCGGAATAAATAAATCGCCAAAACAAAAATGAAAAAGCTAGCAATATAAATCCAATTGGTATTAAAAGTTAATTCTGGCTTCAATATGCCAACGTTAATAAGTGCGGCGAAAACGCCAATTATTGCAGCAAATAATGTTAGAAAACCAGCAATAATATTTATATAAGCATCTTTCATAAACACCCTCTATTCCATTATTTAGTTTCAAATCTCATGTATTATTGCATCAAACTCAGAATCACTTAAAACAGGTTTTATACCTTCAAGAGATACTTCCTCTAGCAGATTAGCGTATCTTAAACCCCTCGTACGTTGAGCCATAATTGGTTCATTCAATTTATAAACCCTCAAAATCCACACAAAACCTTTTTTATTTTGAAGATAAGATTTTACGTGGTCGTTAGTCCAGATGTGATACTTAGAAAGGCCTCTAATCCTAGTAAGAGGTTTCTCTATAATAGCTTTAACTCTGGAGTAATATTTTATTTCCATTTTATTATCATCAGTAGTCGGTAAAGCGTTTTCTTCAACAAAGGATTGATATTCCTCCTTGTAACTATCTAAATAACCCTCTTTTAACGCATAACTAATTGTAGGATATAAAATGAATTCTTGGAGATTAGTTCTATATTTCCTGATAAGAATAGATTGTTTACCTTGTCCTAATGCTTCTACTGTAGCATTCCATTCATTAAGACACTTTTTAATTTTTTCCATGTAATAATCCCCCTTAACTTGTACATAATTTTAATAATAGATATGATACTATAACAAATTAAGTCTTTAGAATTATATTATGGGGAGATGGTGATTTTAAATGTCTGATTCACTTGTAGAAGCTTTGCCAAAAATCATAAAGCAGGGAAAAAGAGAAGCACAACGAATTTTAGACGGACTTTCAAAAAAGAATAGAATCACTTTGCAGACAAATGAACTAGTTTTACCTTCTAAAGATCGTTCAGGTTTGTTTAGAGGCCAAATTAAAGATATTAATGTAAATGAATGGTTTAATAGGTTAGTTTATGGGGATAATTTACTTGCCATGCAAGCTTTGCTAGCTGGTGACAATAATTCGCCCTCACTTAGAGGTAAAATAGATTTAATATACATAGACCCACCTTATGATTCCAAGGCAGATTATAGGACAAAAGTTGAACTTCCAGATGTCAATATTGTTCAAAAACCAACTGTTATAGAACAATTTGCCTATTCAGACACTTGGAAGGATGGAACAGCAAGTTATCTCCTCATGATGGTTCCTCGATTAATCTTAATGCGTGAACTTCTTGCTGAAACAGGGTCTATCTATGTTCACATTGATTGGCATGTTGGACATTATCTCAAGATAATATTAGATGAGATTTTTGGAAGAGATAATTTCCAAAACGAAATTGTTTGGGCATATAAAGGGCCATCTCCAGTTAAAACTACTTTCCAAAAGAAACATGATATTATATTTTGGTATTCGAAGTCAAATAATTATATTTTTAATTATGAAGATGTTCTTATCCCCTATGATGAATCAACCTTAAAAAGAAGAGGGTATTCTGAAACTACAAAAGGGGGCATACAATTTACTGGAAAAGACATCTCAGAATACGAAAAAGGAAGAATTCCCAATGATTGGTGGGATGACATTCCATCTGGTGGACAAATTTCAAGAACTGAATTAGTGGGATTTAAAACTCAAAAACCTCAGAAATTACTTAATAGAATCATTAAAGCATCATCTAATGAAGGCTCAATAGTGGCTGATTTTTTTGCAGGTAGTGGTACTACGGGTGCCGTTGCAGAAAAAAATGGTAGAAAATGGATAATGGCGGAATTAGGTAAACCTGGTTGTATGATCACTAGAAAACGTATGGTAGATCTAGATTCTCAACCTTTTTTATTCCAGTCAATAGGTGATTACCAGAAAGAGCAATATGAAAAGTCAGAATTTAGAACAATTAGAGATTTAGCTCATGTAATCATTAACCTTTATGGTGCCACACCTTTCCCTCCAAATGAAAATGCTCCAGCTAACGCAGGATATATAAAACAATCCAGAACGCTAGTTGTAGTTGATTCTCCATCTAAAATGACAGGTTATAACACTTTAAAACGTGCTCAAGAGTTTAGAAATTTATATGCTGGAGGTTGGAAAAAGGTAGTAGTCTTGGGATGGAACTTCGTATCAAATATTGGAGAGATTATAAGTAGTTTAGATGACAAGAATCTCGAGGTTCTTGTAATCCCTGCTGATTTATTAGACATGCTAAAGACTAAAGCGAAGTATAGAAAATTAATTCAGTCCGGCAAGGTAAGATTTTCATCTCTCCAATATCTAACTGTAAAACCCGTGCAAAAATCAAAATACGATTCAGATAATGATAAAATAGGGTTAGAGTTAGATAATTACATATTGCTTTCTCCAGATGCCCTTCCATTAGATGACAAAAACAAAACTTTATTGGAGAACGTTATTAAGGAGGATCCGCTTAGTCTTATTGAATATTGGAGTATTGATCCGGATTATGATGGTGAAGTTTTCCGAAGTAAGTGGCAGGATTACCGCCAAAATGTTGCTAATGATAACGATCCATTTAGAGTGATACGCAAAGCAGAATTAATCATTCCTAAAGAAAATAGAAAACGGAAAATCTGTGTTAAGGCTGTAGATGTGTTTGGTTTTGAAAGTGCAACTGTAGTAGAGGTGGAATAATATGTCAAGGATGACACACCAAGGGACAAGAGATATTCCTCTACTATTCGCCAAGGAGTTAACGAATAATGTGAATCGAGCCTGGAGAGATGGGTCATTTATTGAAAGTGTAACTCCTATAACTAAAGATTTGTTGAAGTTCTGGTTTAGTGATGCGTTTTGTGATACTCGTAATTTCAATTTCCATGAAGGTCAAAGACAAGCTATTTTAAACACTATTTATCTCCATGAGGTAATGGGTGTTAGTAGTGTAATGGATATGTATCAATCTACTAGTCCTGAGTTACTTAGTGAGATGGATCTTCTGGATTTGGAGAAAGAGAAATATAAACATCCTAAATATGCTGTTAAAATGGCTACGGGTACTGGAAAAACATGGGTTCTGCATGCATTACTTCTTTGGCAGTTTTTAAATGCTAAGAATGAAATTGAACCTTCTGGACGATATTCTAAGAATTTTTTACTTGTTGCCCCTGGATTGATTGTTTATGAAAGACTTTTAGAT
>DALO01000015.1:64369-104239 GCA_002496805.1 Methanobacterium sp. UBA353
GGATATTATTTTTGGTTTTATACAATCTAATGTTGCTCGTAAAGAGGAAATTGGAACTAAAGTAACTGGTGAAGGTCTTATTGCTATTACTAATTGGCATTTATTGGCTGGAGAAGAAGAAAAACCTAGTGATAAATCGCCTATTGAGGATCCCGCAGCAGTTATTAAAGATGTTCTTCCAATTACTCCTGGAAAAGCAGCGGGTAATGCTTTAGATTCTTTAGACAGTCAGTATCTTAGGGGAAGGGAAATAGAGTATCTTGCTAATTTGCCAGATTTAGTTGTTTTTAATGATGAAGCTCACCATATTCATGAAGTGAAACGTGGTGGAGAAATATTTGAAGTGCAGTGGCAAAGGAGTTTATTGCAGATCTCTGAGCCCAAAAAAGAGAATTTTATTCAAATAGACTTTTCTGCAACGCCGTATAGTGTCACTGGCAGTGGTCAAAAGCGCACAAAGCATTTCTTCCCTCATATTGTTGTTAATTTTGACCTAAAAACATCTATTAGGCATGGGTTGGTTAAGACTATAGCTTTGGATAGGAGGAAAGAAGTTGCAACCATGCAACTTGATTTTAAAGCAGTTAGGGAAGGTAAAGATGTTGTGAGTTTGTCTGATGGTCAGAAAATCATGCTTAGAGCTGGACTGCAAAAGTTAAATATCCTTGAGAAAGAATTTGTAGATCTGACTTCAGACGAAGAAGGTGTTTCTAGTAAACATCCAAAAATGATGGTTATTTGTGAGGATACTAAGGTCGCTCCCTTTGTAACAGATTTCTTGATTAAATCTGAGGGTTTATCTGAAGATGATGTGATGGAGATACATTCAGACCGTAAAGGGAATATACCACAGAAAGAATGGGATGAGACCAAGCAGCGTTTGTTCAATATTGACAAACATAAGAGTCCAAGGGTCATTGTTTCTGTTCTTATGTTAAGGGAAGGCTTTGATGTTAATAATATCTGCGTTATTGTACCTTTAAGATCTACTACTTCACATATACTTTTGGAACAGACTATAGGTCGTGGTTTAAGGTTAATGTGGAGAGAACCTATTTTTGAAGAAGTTAAAGCTGAAAATAGAATTAGATTGTTAGATAAAAAGGAAGAACCCATAAATTATCTGGATATTCTGAGTATTGTAGAGCATCCTGCGTTCATAGAATTTTATGAGAAGTTAATTGATGAAGGTACAGTGGGAACTGCTGAAAAACCACCAACTGAAAGGGAAAACATCTTAGGTGACATAATTAACGTTGGATTACGGGAAGATTATGAGAAATATGATTTCTATTGGCCTTTGATCATCCGAGAAAGTGAAGAAAACCTTGCACCTACTGAACTATCTTTCGATAACATGGAACCATTCCCGGTTGCGTTAGAAGACCTTGAAAAATTAATCCCAAAAGAAGGGGATGTTTTTTATTCAGAGGAGGTTACTGTTAGGACTAGATTTGGGGAGTATTCTGTAACTGCCGATATATTTAATGCCAATAGTTACAATGAGTTCCTAGCAAAACTGGTAAGGGGTGTAACTTCTATGCTGATACCTATGGGTCGTAAGAGAAAAAAATCTTTCCCTAGGCTACAGGTGAACACTGCAGAAATAGCCAAACTTACTGATGATTATATACGGCATAAGCTGTTTGACCAAGAGTTTAATCCCATGGTTGAAGATAATTGGAGAATCCTCTTTTTATCTGAGTCCAAGATCCTATCACACATCATTAAAAATGTCAGCAAAGCAATCTACGAGATGCAAAACAACGTTGATGTAACAGAAGCAGAAGTAATCAAAAAACCATTTTCAGATGTTGCGGAAATAAAAATGCGGGAAAACTTCTGCCTAGACATTTCAAAGGCAATATATGAGAAATTAGCTTATCCGTCCAATAAGGGAGGATTCGAAAAAGCATTCATAGAATTTGTTGACAAAGATTCAGAAGTCCATTCCTTCCTTAAAATCAATGAAATCTACCATGACTTTGCTCACATAACATATATCAGGGAAGATGGCCTTTTATCTCATTACTACCCTGACTTCTTAGTGCGAACATCCAATAAAGTGTATTTGGTTGAAACTAAAGCTCAAAAAGATGTCAATAACCCTAATGTTCAACAAAAGAGAAGAGCGACTATTGACTGGATAGATAAGATTAACCAATTGAAGCCAGAGGATCGTCTATACTCTCAATGGACATATGTACTTCTTGGAGAAAACACATTCTACGAATTGAGTGAAAAAGGTGCTGACACCGTGGACATTCTGGAATATGAGAAGAAAACAAGAGGGCAAATTGAAGGTACATTAGAAGACTACTTTATCTAACTTTTTTTTCTTTTTTTTAATCCATTCTATTACCTGCACACCCACTCAGATCTACCAATATAACACTACCTTAATCTGCATATACCTTAATCAATTCATGGATAGAATTAAAAATACGTTTAAAAAGATTTGCGAAGTGTGTGTAAAATCATAGCTACATATAGGGCAGATGGCTCATGTTTGGGTTAAAAATAGTATTTATTTTAGAATTTAATCATAAATCCAGCTAAAAACTTATTTATTCATAGATATATTGAGTTATTGTGGGATGAGGGAGTTGGGAATATTATTTGTGTGAGTCGTGTTTTATTGAGGATTCGAAAGGTTTTTATATTGTAATTTTTTTTGTTATTTATTTAAAATGGGCAAATTATAGCTCCTTAATCATTTTATAACCTTATCAAGTTAAACCATTTCTTTTACTTAAATTTTTAATACATATGCTACATTTTTATTCGTTATTTTTTAGGGCAATTATAGTTGATTAATCATCATAAAACGTCTTATAATTAACCCATCCATAATCTCTACAATTATATGATATTAGTTTACCTATTAAGTCCGATATGTTTATATATACGGAGAAATATATCGTTAGATACAGAATAACTTATTGTAATTAAAATAAGTTGTTAGAAATTATTGGTCAATTGACCTCAAAAAAAACCAGGAGGTGGAAAAAAAATGCACGGAAAATTTGAAGCAAAATTGTTATACCTGACCAGTGACCACAAGCAAAGACTTCTAGAAATCAAAAATGACATCTCAGATATCGGTGGAGATGTATCGCTCAATGAATTGATTCGTAACGCGATTGATGTTCTTGTTTATGCTCATCGAGACGAAATCATTCAACATCACACCCCAAGAAGCATGAAAATTTAATAAAAAACTAAAATACAGTTTAAAATTTGATAGTTGCCTAATAAATGTCGGAGGATATGGGAGATATTTTATTAGGAGTTATGTATATATGATTAAAGTTAATGAAAATAATTTAATAGTTAAAAATAAAGAAATAAGTCTTAAATTTAAAGATAAAGAAGTAGATTCATCCAACAATAGTGTCAAACTATTTTTAAAGGAACTTGAAGGGTCAAATATCTATTTGGTTCATTCATTTCGGGATTCGGGTTTTGTCTCTTATTGGTTAATTGAAGGAGAAAATGGTTCTTCTACAAGAGAGGCCAATAGCAAGAAATCTTTAGCTACGACTAATGCAACATTGGAAAATAAACTCATTAAGCTAGCCGGAAATTTTGCAAGTAAGGATGAAGTATCTTCATTTCTTGAGGAAGCTGGATTATGGATTAAAAACCATCAGGATTCACTATTCCATTTTTCAGATATCTTAGAGCGTAGTAAAAAAGAAAGAGCCTTATTGTCTGTGTATAAATACATCAATGGCCGATTCAATGTAATAATAGATAATGACACTCTTGATATTTGTATTTACCAACCTAAGGAAGGATTTTACAGAGAATACGATTTCAGAACGTTTTCCAAATTTTTAAAGACTAATACGAAGAGGGACTTTTTTGAAGATGAAGTTAAGAAGATTATGGGGTTACCATATGATATCCTGGAAGAATCTAAGGATTACATTGCATTCAAAAACTGTTTAATGAATATTAGCTCACTTGAACCAAGAGTTTTTAGTCCTGAGATTTTCACGAAATTTAAGGTTCCATATGATTGGAATCCTGATGCACATTCTGAGTTTTTTATAGAAAAACTTAAGGAAATTTTGGGTAGTGAGTATCAAAGATTTTTAGAGGTTGTTGGTTATCTCTTTGTAAAAGGAAATCCTCACAATAAGTTAGCTCTGTTAATTGGTGATGGTGCCAATGGAAAGTCATTACTAATGGAGCTAATTGCAGCCATATTTACTAATAGTTATGCTGCTGTTCCGTTACAAGAATTCAGTAAAGAATTTGGCATGCAACCATTAGTCGGTAAAAGAGTAAACATACTATCTGACTTACCATTAGACTCTATTGATGAAACAGGACAAATAAAAGCCATAACTGGAGAAGACAGCGTAACAATAAACCGTAAATTCAAGGAACAAATCACCACTAAACTTGAATGCAAAATAATAGGCTCTGGAAACAGGTTACCAAAGGTTAAAGATGATAGCTATGCTTTTTGGCGTAGAATACTCATTATAAGACTTTATAAAACTTTTGAAGGAGAAAGTAAAGACTCCAAACTTAAAGAAAAACTCCTAAACGACCATGAAGGGTTAGAATGGTTCATATACCAATCGATACAAGCTTACAAAAAAATCCAAGATATTGGATGGCCTGAAGATAAAACTTACGAAACACGCCAACAATTCTTAGAGATGTCTAATCCCGCATTATACTGTGCGGAAAAGATATTTACATACACAAGCAGTGCAGATACTTTCGTGAGTAGGGATGAAGTTCTTGAGGAAATAAAAGAATCAATAAATCACTATGGCCTTGAAGAACCTGGAAACGAAAGTGATTACTACGACGCAGTTAGAATAATGGGAGCTAAAGAGGCACAAAAACGCATCAATAAAGAAAAGGTTCATGGATTCAGGTACATTCAAATGAAAACATAGAAAACTAGTGACCTTAATGGACGAGGTGGAAGTGCAAAATCAGGGTGTTGGTTCACATATTATATAATTACATTAATTCCAATATAATTTTTCAGAACAAAAGCAATTGAAAAAAGCCCTTCCATCTCGTCCACAAAATGAACAATCTGTTATATGCGTTATATATGCATTTAAAACTGTATAAATCCTTAGATGCTCGTATAAAGCCATATATGAAAAAATTAATGTTTAATTGCCGTTATAGGTTGCGGCAATTCGTTCAAATTGATGTTTCTCTTGTTCTAAAACTAAGATTATATCTTTCATTAAGTTAAACGCAAGTGCATCTTTTTTCATAGGAGTGTAGTTTTTCTTGAACCTAATAAGAATCTCCAAGTCTTTGTCTTCACTTTGGAGATAGAAATCTTGATCACCTACAAATTGCAGAGCTACCGCACCTTTAATTAAAGAGAAAGCAACATTATTTATAATCTCATTTCTCTCTTCTTTACTCATATTATGTGGTTGGTTATTTTGAATACGCTCTAAACTATCCTGTAACCAGTTATGTAATACATCATAGCTTTCCATCCATTTATCATAATTTCTAAATCCGGGGGTTTCATTTTCACTCATCTTATCACCTCGTTATACAACTTATTTAGTAAATATTAAAAATGCTCCAGCTAGCAACACGATTATGAAAACCCATAATACTGGATTAAGTGCAACACAGACTATGAAGCCGATTCCTACTGAAATTAAAAGAGCTAAACCATAAAAAAGCACTATGAAGCCGAAAAAACCAAGGATAAATATTCCAACTGCATTACCAAATAGGTCTATAAATACTTCTAAAAACATTATATCACCTCTAAAAATAAAATACCAGCTTATTTTGCTGGCTTTTCTGGAATAGTTCTTGAATACTGAAATATGGAATCTAAACACAATGGACAAAGCCCAATGGTTCTGTATTCCCATTCCATAGTTTTATTCCTGATTCTGAATTGAGAACCACATAACTGACAAGTTTCAAATTCTAAATGTTCACTCTTCTGTCTCTCTCTAATTTCAGAGACAATAGGTATCGCACAGAACACAATACATGGAATCAATGCACTTATGCCGCCAATAATCCATCCTGCACTGCACAAAAGGGCTATAAATCCTAATCCAAACTTCAAATCATCCATAATATCACCTCTTTTTTTTATAATTCAAAAAAAGGATTAGGATAGGGCTTCTATGTCCCTGATTATGCTTTCAGCTACGGAGATAACCTTTTTACCTCTACCTCGAAGTTCTGAACTGCTACTGCACCACGAGCGGATATAATATTGTGACTTCTCATTATGCAAACCAAGATATTTGCATGTGACTTGTGAAACTGCTTCTGCTTCGATTTCCTTGATTGCTTTGTCTAAATTGTTACCTACATGTCCCAGTTTGTAGTGTGCTATCTCATGCAGAAGTGTAGCAACCATCGCAGATTCATTGTCTTTAGGAGCAACCAAAATACGATCTTTATTCACGTTGCCATTACTTGTACCAGAATACTTGACAACAACAGGCAATGGGCTTATCTGCTTTATTTTATTAAATGAGATATCACCTTTAACCTTGTCTGGATGCCCAAAATCAAGATTATCTCCTTCAGTTTGATTTACATCAAATACATTCACATAACGGAACCCTTTTACAAGGTAAATGTCTTCATCTGTCTCTTTATCTGTCACTTTCCTCGTAAGTGGTGCTAGTATTCTAATAGCTTTCTCACCTTTACGTACAGTCCTACCTAAACTCAACCATTTCTTGAACCCAGCCAACATAGATAGTTCAGGGTATTGCGTCCAAGCAAGGATGATATTATTGATGCTGTACTCATGGAGTCTTAAATTGGAACTCCACAGCTCAATAAACTCATTTACTGCATCTAAATTAGTAGAAAAAGCTCCATCAATAACTTCATCTAACTTTTCCACCAGAAACGCACTCAGTTCAGCTCCTTTTTTATCTTCCGGTATTTTAAATTCCATCACTATCACATCCTTGTTTTTTTATTAATTCACAAGGAAGTGGATAGATACAAAAATAAATACATAAATCAATATACATGGGAAAGGAAGCACAGATTCATCTTCGAAGCGATGTTGTGGGGGGTGCATCTTTCTTCTGCGGCAGTTTTTCAAAGCCTGAGTTAGGGACTCCTAAAAATAGTACGGGGCAAATCTATAATGTAATAAAAAAGAATAAAAAAGTAAGAATTAATCTTTAAATATCGCGATGCTTGTCTTCTGTTTCAGTCATTATCTCTGAATGTTCAACAAGTTTAGAAATATAGTCTTTATCATTTTTATCTGGAACCGTGATATTATTAATTTTTTCAATGACTTCTTGTTGAAGCAATTCTAAATGTTTTTTTAATTCAGAAATATCTGCAATGGCCTTACCTGTTCCATTTTCAACCCCTGAAATTGCCTCTTTTAATTGGTCTATTTCTAGATTAATGAGTAAAATTTTCCTGAATTCATTTTTCATGTTCTGGGATTCTTTTTTACTCTCTTTTAACTCAGCAGTAAGCTTTTTGAATTCTTCTGATCTGAACACTTGAAATTTACTCTCATCAATTGAGAGAAATCCTACAACTTCCATGTATTTCGCTTTCAATTTATCAGGGTCTGCTTTCCAGTAAGCTCTTTTTGTTTTGTCTATTTTGTGGCCTACAAGATAGTCAGCTAAAATATGGTCTCCTGTATTATTGATTATGGTAGAAATAAAATATTTTCTTAGGCCATGGCTTCGCCAGAAACCATAAGCACCTTTTTCACTAGCAGTAAAACCTAATTTTTTCCCAATCCTATTAAAATTGGAAGAAACACCACTTTTTGTGAGTTTTTCCCCATTATGAGTAACAAAAAGCTCTTTATTAATATCTGTTATCCTAATCTTCTCATTTCGCCCGTAGGATCTTTCTTTTAGGTAATAAAGTATATTTTTTGTTACTTCTGGGGGAATAAAAGATTGGTAACGGTATTTGACTTTCTTTCTAGTGATGAGTAAACTCAATACAACTTCCTTGAGTTCTTTTTCATATTCAAACAAATTTTCGACAGTTTCTATTTTTTTATCAAGAGCATCACTGGTTGCGTCTAGAATTTTCTTGATTGTCAAGTTACGAACTTCTGCCTGTGCCATGCCAGTCATGGCCATTAAGTAAATCATGGTCTTATCACGTATTGGGGCAATTTCAACCATTTTTTGAATTTCTTCTTTAGTTAATAGCCTTCCTTCATTTTTCTCTAAGCAAATATCGCTAACATCTGTAGAGACTTCAGGAATAGTAATTTTGTAATATTTGTAAAATGTTTTTACAGCGCTCACATACACTTTAATTGTCTGAGGGGCTAATTTTCTCTCTTCAAGGCTTTTTTTGAACCTTGGGAGATATGAATCTATCTTTCGCTTTCTTAATCTGTGGATGTTCTCTTCTTCATATTCAGCTTCGTCTAAAAGATCTTCTAAAGTCATTCCTGTTAATTTACAGTATTGTTTAAGACCTAAGGTATATAAAGACTGAGTAGATTTACTCAAATTTTTATTTATGAATAATTTCTCCGCCAGATCTAGATTCATGGTTATATTATTGCGTTTCTAATATAAGTATTTTTGGTTAAGTTCTCCTAATGGGGCATTACCGTTCGTTAGTTTCATAAAAATAATTTCACACTATACTATATAAAACTAACGTTCGTTCGCTTAATTAATAATATCGTTAATGAAAAGTATTATATAATATAAGTTTTAAAATTAGTATTATGATACGAGGTTACAAATATGATCAGAATAGCAATGACTAATATGGAAAACATAGTAATGTTAGTATAAGAGAAACCTTTTTTTAAGAAAAATACTTTTATAATAGAATTTAGATTATAGTGTGTTGCAGTGTATAACATCATTTTTACGTTGCAACTGCAACTTATAGGAGACAAAAACAATGGCAAAAGAAATCGCTGCAACACCAGTTTTAGAAGGGAAGACTGCTGTACGATTCCTTTTAAAAACTCAGGATCCAATATCCCCTAAGAAAAAAAGGAACCTTGATAGGATAAGAAAAGAGCATAAAGCAGACTTATTTTAATTAATTATATTTCTTCCTACCTCATGTCATGAATATCCATATAAACTGGAACTGTTGCAGTTTCATCTTTATTTTCACTTTCATTCCATCTTCTAATTTTATAAGCTATCCCAGGCCAAATAGTGAAGTCTAAATTGTCATTTTCAATATAAAATTTATGCGTTTTAATATATGCATCAACAGTTATGTAGCGTAAGCCCACATCTTCGGATAGTTTAAGAGCTTGCTTGATAACTTTTTCTACTAAATATGTGCCTATTCCCATCCGTTTGTATCGATTATCAACAGCTAGTCTGCATAATTTTAGCGCGGGGAGAGATGAATAAGGTATGCCTTTTGACTCTAACAATTTCTTATCTTCAGGTAAGATATTTACTATTTTTATCGCGTCAGTTGACAGTGTAAAATAAGCAACAAGATCAGAACCTAAAAAGGTTAGATAAGTAACATTAATTTTTCCAACCATTTGTTGGAGTGCTTTTTCCACTAAAAATTCATTCAAATCGTTTATTTCACATTTAAAAGTTGATAAGTCATGTGAACCTTTTAACTTTTCATATGTTAAATCTTCAGGGCTAAAATTAGTTGCCATAACTACTAATTGTAAATAATATTTAATAACTTATCTATCACAAGTTGAATATTGAAGCATTATAGTTCCATTTTTTTGTAATAATTTTTAAAAAACTGTGGATTAAGTTCGGATTTAAAATAATGTTTTCTTTCTATCCAAATGAATCCATCCCCTTTTGAAATTATAGCAACATCAATTGGTTCGCTAACAGTTTCGGATTCCATAGATACTTTTCTTTTGAAGGAAGTTAAATTTACAAAGGGTTTTTCTTTTAAAACTGTATTAAGTCTAAATAATTATCATTTAAATACTTGCCTTGATTATTAGGGACGGTTTGAATAATTTTACTGTTTTTCCATACATTATAATGGTCATTAATTACATCTGTGCATATTTCAGCAGAAAAAGTATTTATCATTTCAGAAGTTATGTTCATCTTCAAGATGATAATCTAAAGTGTCTAAAATGATTTCCTTCATCGATAGGAAATATCCATAAACTTTGTGTTGAACATAAAGTTCTTCAGCATTTTTATCGTAAAATTCTTTTTTGTTTTTCAAAAACTTGATAAAACAATCTGCATAGTCTTCTACTTTATCACAAGCTTCTTCACCCAATTTTTTTCTAAAATCTTTGATTATGGTTTCCCATGGGAATCCCATGAAGTTGGCATCGTTATAAATCATGATTCCTATAGGATGATACTTAGATAAACGTAAAAATTTTGTGTGTGGAAGAAAAAATCTTTTCTCTGTCATGTCCTATTGTCAATGTAACAGCACTATCTGCTGCAATGGCTATTGCATCTTTATTCATTAAAACAATTTCAGCCGTCATAAAGTCACCTTAAAACCTTATTAATCCTCTCTTTGTGAAATTGATTAAATCTAGGGCTAAACTTTCACCCATTCCTCACAAACTCGATTAGCTTGCTCTAATACTGTTTTAACTGCTAACTTTTGTTTGTCAGGGGGGTAGTCATATTTTTTGAGTATCCTCTTGATCGATACTCTCATTTTTGCCTGTACACTTTCTCTTAAAGTCCAATCTATGGTTATGTTGCTTTTTATAGCTTTGACTAATTCCATTGCTATCTCTCTTAATACATCATCACCTAATACTTGTACTGCACTATCATTAACACCTAGGGCATCATAAAAGGCTAATTCGTATTCGGTTAGTCCTAGATCTTCGCCACGGTTTTGTGCTTCCCTCATTTTCTTAGCTAGTTCTATAAGTTCTTCGATAACTGCCACTGCTTCAATGTTACGGTTATGGTATCTATTGATGGTTTTTTCCAGCATATCTGTAAATGATCGTGCTTCGATAACATTTTTACGAGAAATACTTTTGATTTCATCATTTAAAAGACGTTTAAGCAGTTCAGCAGCTGTATTTTTATGTTCCAAATCTTTTACTTCCATGAGGAACTCATCAGATAAGATGGATATGTCGGGTTTTTTAAGTCCGGCTAACTGGAATAGATCCAAGACTTCATCAGAGACTAATGCAGTGGATAGAATCTGTTGAATGGCCAAATCAACATCTTCAACGTGTTCTTGCGGATCCCCGGTGACTTTAGCAATATAATTTTTCACAGCTTTAAAAAAAGCCAAATCATCACGAATACTCATAGCTTGAGGGTGTGGCACTGCTAAGGAGAATGCCTTGGATAATTCGTTTACATATTTAAAGCAACGTTTTTTCCCGTCTTCTTGACCTAAAACAAAGTCAGCTCCATCACGCATTAACTTTAATTTAGTACCAGTATCTGCTTTCTGAAAACCATGGTAATTGAATCCGTGGAACAGACCGGTCACTATTTCGTGTTTTTCCATCATTATTGCCACGGCTTTTTCTTGATCGAATGCAATTTCGCCACGTCCACCACCATCAGTGTACTGAGACAGGGCTTTTTTAAGTTCAGTGGCTATGCCCAGATAATCAACTATTAGTCCGCCTTCTTTATCTCCATATACCCTGTTTACCCTAGCTATTGTTTGCATTAATCCATGGCCTTGCATGGGTTTGTCAATGTACATTGTGTGTAAGCTGGGAACATCAAAACCAGTGAGCCACATATCTCTTACGATTACTAGTTTTATTGGTGAGTGGTGATCCTTGAAAGTATCTCCTAATTGTTTTCTTCGGGGTTTGTTGCGTATGTGTGGTTGCCAGTCCACGGGATCACTAGCACTACCCGTCATGACCACTTTTAAAAAGCCGTGCATGTCCTCATCGTTATGCCATTCTGGTCTGAGCTTGATAATCTCATTGTATAAATCTATACAGATTCGTCGACTCATACATACAATCATACCTTTACCTTTTTGTTCCTTGAATCTAGCTTCAAAATGGTTCACTAAATCTTTAGCCACTCGTTTTATACGGGTTTGGCTACCAACAATAGCTTCCATCCGGGCCCACTTACTCTTGAGCTTTTCCTGACTCTCCATCTCCTGGCCTTCAGTAACAAAATCAAACTGTGGATCAATATGTGCCTTTTCCTCATCCTTAAGATCCAACTTAACGAGTCGGTTCTCATAATAAATACGAACAGTTGCACCATCTTCCACAGCCTGTTCAATATCATAAATATCAATATAATTACCGAATACCGCAACTGTGTTCTTATCTCCGCGTTCAAGAGGAGTACCAGTAAAACCAATAAAAGAAGCATTAGGTAGAGCATCTCGCATGTGCCTAGCAAAACCATCGATAAAGTCATATTGTGAACGATGGGCCTCATCCGCAATAACTACAATATTTCTCCTTTCAGATAGGGTGGGATATTCCGTTCCTTTTTCTGGAAGGAACTTTTGTATGGTTGTAAAAACAATACCTCCACTTGCTACCTGTAGGAGTTCCTGAAGATTTTCCCTGCTATCTGCTTGGACTGGTTCCTGTCTTAGTATGTTCTGTGATGCTTTGAAAGTACCAAATAGTTGATCATCTAAGTCGTTACGATCTGTTAAAACAACTAATGTGGGATTATCCATTTCTAGTACTAATTTGCCTGCATAAAATGCCATAATAAGACTCTTACCTGAACCTTGTGTATGCCACACAACTCCAACTCTGCGATCCCCTTCTGGACTAGCTGCATCAATGGTAGCTTCTACAGCTTTATTCACAGCATGGTATTGATGATATGCGGCGAGTTTTTTCTTGATTGTAGTTTCAGCATCATCATAAACAATGAAATGGTGGATTAAATCCAATAACACTTTCTTATTGAACATTCCTCTTATGAGAACTTCCATCTCCAACATAGTTAGTAAAGCGTCTTTTTCACCGCTGATGGTCTTCCATGGCATGAACCGTTGATAATCGCTGGTTAATGTACCTGCACGGGCTTCCATACCGTCACTGATCATTAAAATTTCATTAAAATGAAATAGGGAAGGTATCTGCGCTTGGTATGTTTGGAGTTGTTGGTATGCTTTATTGAGAGTGGCTTTTTCATCTGCAGGATTTTTAAGCTCAATAATAACCAATGGCAATCCATTTACAAATAGAATTATATCTGGGCGTCGGTTATTATCGTTTTCTATGATTGTGAATTGGTTGATTGCGGTGAAGGTGTTGTTTTCAGGGTTTTGGAAGTCAAAAAGCCATACTTTATCATGCACTATTTGACCATTTTTGCGGTATTCGATGGTGATTCCATCTGTTAAAAGCTGATGAAAGTGAAGGTTATTAGTGATAAGGTCAGGGCTGTCTGTTCTGAGTATTTTTTTTACAGCTTCCTCACGAGCAATAGGTGGACTGTCAGGATTCAAACGATTAATAGCATCCCTCAATATCTCTACAATAACAACATCGCTGTAAAGATCGCGCATTGGTGTGGGGCCGTCGGGAGAGATGTTAGGGCCGTGGAGGATTTCATAATCCAATTCCTCGAGGATTTCAAGAGCCTCCTGCTCCACCATATCCTCATTCACACCCATCATTTTACAGTGGCCTCCTCAGGAATATTCACTCTTATCTTGCCAGACATTAATTTAGGAAGGAGCAAATTACGTAATTTGGATAATGTTTCATTTCGGATTTGATTATTGAGTATCTGATCAAATAGTAGCTTTACATTTTTATAATATTTTTTTAGAACCTCATCACTAGGGATGATGATATCTATGTTTGAAAAGTTTTTTGTATTTAAATTTAAGGTAGCAGAACCACCGCTTGCTAGTATTTCTATGAAATCTTTCATTGAACTCATTTTATAGTATAGATAAGGTGTAAAAAATTCATGTTGCGGAATTATGGAATTAATTTGCTGATTAGTCTGAGAGTCTTGAGGGATTATGCACACTAAGCCCACAGTAGCTATACAACTAATGCATACTGAGTTTCTTGGAAGAGTTTTATTTTGTTGGAATTTTTTACCTTCTTGAGTCAAGGAATCTTCAGTTTTTACCACAAACGTTTGGCCATGCATGTCTGGAATTTTGATAAATGGAACTTCGCCTCCAAAGTATTCCTGTTTTGATTTTGGAGGTGTTTTCCCACATACTATCTTTCCGACATCTTTTAATTTTCCAATTTTCCACCCTTTTGGTATTTCACCTAACTCGGAATCCACCATCTCCCCACCACTGGATTTATACGGTTGTCCCTCACTGTTGGGGAATTCAAAGTGAACAAACCAGTGCCGAAAGATAGCTTGACCTATTGCTTCAAGGGTTTGGTTCATTTGATGATTAAGATAAATTTTCTGGTCTATTGAAGAAAGAAATTTGCCGATGGCTTTTTGTTCATTAAAATCAGGAAATGGAAATTCTAAATCAATCAAGTAATTCCATGAGGCCCTTGGCATTTTTGTTCCTTCTGATGATTGTGTAGCTATATCAATGATAAGAGGATTCGCAAAGAAGTAAAATATGAATCTATTATCATTATCCTCCTTTTTGTCAATAACTAAAATATCTGTAGAACATACACCATCAAAATCTGGTCTATAAACTTTCCTGAAATATGGTCTCAATTTACCAAATAAAATCTGACCATTTTGGAAAACTAATTTGCCACTCTTCACTTCAGAAGAGCTTCCAACACCATTTAAAGTCAAAGAACCTTCATTAATATGCTCCAAACCTATATAAGGCCTAATATCGTTATCATTAGGATTAAATGAGTTCCTGACTTGTTGACATATATCTCCAATCTTTTTTATTTCCCAATCTTCAGGAATCAATCCTATTTCTGTTTCTTTGTAGCCTTTAGAGCTCATATCCTAACTCCTTAAGATTATCTTTAATTTCCCGTTCCAGTTCCTCGGATTTTTTAAATTGTTCTGCTAATTCGGCTGTGAGTTTTTTCATTTTTTCTTCGAATTCTTCGGGGTCTTCTTCTTCCTCTACGTAACCAACATACCGTCCGGGTGTGAGGATGTAGTCATGTTTTTTCACATCATCCACTGTGACGCTCTTACAGAATCCACGCACATCTTCATATTTGCCACCTTCACCTCTCCAACTATGATATATTCCGGCGATCTCTTGCACATCCTCGTCGGTTAATTCGCGGTGGGTGCGGTCTGCCATGTAGCCCATTTTACGGGCATCAATAAATAGAATCTCATTTTTTCGGTTACGGAAGCGATTATTATTTTTGTCTCTACTTAAAAACCATAAACATGCTGGAATGCCTGTATTGTAGAATAGTTGTGATGGTAAGGCTACCATGCAATCTACCAGATCTGCTTTGACTATTTTTTCTCGGATTTTCCCTTCTCGTCCTCCTGCGGACATTGATCCGTTGGCTAGTACAAAGCCTGCTATTCCTGTGGGTGATAGGTGGTGGATGAAGTGTTGCACCCATGCGAAGTTGGCATTCCTTTTAGGGGGTAAACCATATTTCCAGCGTTGGTCATCTTCTAAAAGTTCAGCTTTCCAGTCTTTGTCGTTGAATGGTGGGTTTGCCAATATGTAATCAGCTTTCAGGTCGCGATGTTTGTCTTCGGTGAAACTGTCTCCCCATTGTATGTTGGAATCTATTCCTCTTATGGCGAGGTTTATTTTGCACAGTCTCCATGTGGTCTGATTGGATTCTTGGCCATAGATGGCTATGTCACCAAGTTTGCCTTCGTGTGCTTCTACGAATTTCTCTGATTGTACAAACATCCCACCAGATCCACAACAAGGGTCGTAGATCCTACCAGAGTAGGGTTCAATCATTTCAACTAGTACTTTAACTATACTGCGGGGTGTGTAAAATTGTCCTCCTTTTTTTCCTTCAGCATTGGCGAATTGTCCTAAGAAGTACTCATAAACACGGCCCAGTATGTCCTTGGATTTACTTTCTCTATCTCCAAGTCCAATAGTACCGATCAGATCGATTATCCCACCAAGGCTTTTTTTATCAAGAGCTTCCCGTGCGTAATCCTTGGGTAGAACACCTTTGAGGTTGGGGTTGTCTTTTTCTATGGCATCCATGGCATCATCAATAAGTTTACCAATATCTGGTTGCTTGGCACGGTCCTGGAGGTAGTCCCATCTGGCTTCGTGTGGAACCCAAAATACATTTAGTGCTATGTATTCGTCTTTATCTTCGGGATCTGCATATTCATCAGCTTCTAGTCCTGCATGTACTTCTAGGAATGCGTCGGAGATGTATTTTAAGAAAATTAGTCCGAGTACTACGTGTTTGTATTCTGCAGCATCCATATTGTTTCGTAGTTTATCTGCCGAAGCCCATAGTTTCTGCTCGAATCCCAAGTTCGCACCATTGTTTTTTGCCATGATTATTACAACCTAATAATAATACATGATGTATATATTTTCAATAATGTCCATATATTTTTCTATTTCTTAACGATGGATACGTACTGTAAAAACAAAAACATCAGAATAAATTAGTAATATTACTTATTTTCTCTAATTTCGGTAATTGGGATGAAATCGAAGCTTAAAATTTAGTTATCATGAAATAATTCTGGGCAGTAAGCTAAAAAGAAGTGTTGGTGGTTGTATGGATGTGGATCGTTATATATGTGGGTGATGGGTTCATTTTTGGCTATTTTTATTGTCTTAAATTCTTAATGGTTTTCTTATTTTGGTGTGGGTGTGACCATTAAATATAACGACATTTTTATATTAACACCCTATGCATTCAAATTCATCATTTCAGTTAACTTCGTTTCTTGGGAGAATAGGGGGTGGATGATACTCATCTTGTGTGTGACGGTATCGTTTAAAAGATTTATGCATGAAATAAATCTGTGATCATTGTCAACCACTATTTAATCCAACAATCGATAGTTTAATTTAGGATTGTGAATTATAATAAAAAATAGAATACTTCGATTGGAATCGTTAGGAGATACACTGATGGGTGAAATTGCCTTAAACATAAAGGCCCTTAACCGGCCAGGAGTTCTGAGGGACATAACTGAGATAACAGCTCTTTGTGAGATTAACATAACTTACACTCACCTTTTTCTTGAAGATAAAGACCATACATCCGTTTACATGGAGTTAGAAGCTGTAAAAAATGTGGAAGAATTCATGGAGAATATTAGGAGTTTCGAAGCGGTGATCAGTGTTGAGGAGTGCCTTTCACTACATGAAATCTATGGTAAGAGGATCATTATCATTGGTGGTGGTGCACAGGTAGCTATGGTTGCTCAAGGGGCCATTACTGAGTCAGATCGTCATAACATCAGGGGGGAACATATTAGTGTGGACACCATCCCTCTTGTGGGTGAAGAAAACCTTAAAGAAGCTGTTTCTGCTGTTGGAAGACTTCCAAGGGTGGGTGCCCTGGTTTTAGCTGGATCTTTAATGGGTGGGAAAATTACTGAAGCTATTAAGGAGATCAAGAAAAACCATGATGTGTTTATCATCAGCCTCAACATGCCAGGCAGTGTTACAAATGAGGCAGATTTAGTGGTTACAGATCCTATACAGGCAGGGGTGATGGCGGTGATGGCTGTGGCAGATACGGCTATCTTTGATATTAAAAAATTAGGGAAAAGAATATTCTGAATATTTAAACGGTAAAAAAAGGAATTTATTTTAAAGGAAAAACTGCTTTTTTCCCTTAATTTTCTTTTCAGGATGATTTTAACTCATTTCAATGGCTCTGATGAGTCGGCTTGCTTCATTTTTAAGGTCAACGTCGGTAATGTCTCCACTTTCTCGGACTTTCAGTGCTAATTGCAACACTTTTGACACATCGCTGGGTTTGAGAGTTTCTGCCATCTCCAGATAAGTTTGCCCTTCCTTATCCTCGATCACCACATCTTTTTCAGCCATCATATTCAACAGGCCTTTGCAAACACCTAAAATGCTGGTGTCTTCAACAGTTTCACACTTTTTCAGGAGTTCTTCAGTTTTTTCATCCATGATATCACCAGTTATAATATGTTCATAAATTTATATTATATTATCTGTATCTGCAGAATCACAGATTTAAGAGATAGATTAGAATAATTAATATATGGAATCACCAATAAATATTGACCTATACATGTGGGACTATAATAATTATATCCAATATTATGCCTATTACCGGGTTTATCTGGATAAATTTGGATTTAATAAGCTATTCCAGTTTGAATAAGATTCATGGTATTATGTTGAGAGGTGAAAAAAATATGGCACTCCACTGTGATCGCATGGATGGGCTGGTTGTTAAATCAGCTGAAGAGGCTCTGGAAATGGAAAACATCAATTATGTGATTCCTTTTATAAAGGAAAAGTATGAGGATGAGTTAAAAGACGCCTTTGAAAGAACAGTAGTGGTTAGGGAACTATCTGGTGCTGCTGCTGAACTAGCTGACTACTGGTTTTTTGAAACTGCAGTGAGGTTACATCTAAAAGGCAGAGGCATATCCTACACTGGACTTAAACCCACCAATATAAAAGGAGAACCTATTATTAACATGGCTAATCAGGCAGTTAAATCTGAAAATCTGAACGATCTGATGAATTTCATTTTAAGCTCCATTCAGGAGGATATTGAGGCCCGGTTTGACGATGTATTGTCAAAAAAAGATTACGATGTAAATGATGTGGATGATGCCCGGGACTATGCTGATGCAATTTTAAACTTTTTTGGCTATCTTCAAACGTTAATTGAGTTCATGGAAGAAGGGTGAAAATGGGAACAAAGCTTATTTATTAGTTTTTAAATCAATTAGAATTAACATAAACTAAAAATTTCATGGTATATTGAGGTGAATGTAAAATGTCCGATGAGTTGAAATCAGTTGTAATATATTTGGAAGAGTTGCTTGACTATCAGGAAGGCGCAGTTGTAAGTAGAGAAATAATCCGTAAGGAAACTGGTACCGTAACCATATTCGCTTTTGATAAAGGAGAAGGATTAAGCGAACACACAGCTCCTTTTGATGCAATGGTGCAAATAATTGATGGGAAGGCAGAGATAATCATTTCCGGTAAAAAGTACATCCTGGAGAAGGGAGACATGATTATAATGCCGGCTGATGAACCCCATGCCTTACTTGCCATTGAAAGGTATAAAATGATTCTAACCATGGTCAGGTCATGATCAAACCCACTTTTTTATTATAATGCCTTTTTTTAGAGTAGTCTGATGATCAAGGTTTCTTCTTTAACGAAATCCAGTTTATCAATAAGCTGGATGGCTTTTTGCATATTTTTTTCCAGTGAATGATGGGTTATCATGAATATGGGAATTGCTTCACTATGATCTGCTTTTTTTTGGCTCACAGATTCTATACTTATCTTGTGATCGCTTAAGATGCCTGATATGGTGTGAAGCACGCCTGGTTTGTCTAATGCAGTTATTCGCATGTAATATTTGGACTCCACATTGGACATGTCTTTGATCTTTTTTGCCTTTCCCTGTGGGGGTCCGTAGTTTACTGGTTTTTCCATATCCTGGATTATGTCTATGCAGTCTGCCACTACGGCACTGGCAGTGGGCATCATTCCTGCACCCTGCCCATACATAAGCACAGGCCCCACAATATCACCAACAATGTAAACTGCATTAAAAACATTATTAACCGATGCTAACAAATGATTTTGAGGTATGAGGGTTGGATGCACTCTTATTTCAAGTTCACCTGCCTCATCAATTTGGGCTATGGCTAAAAGTTTAACTACTGCGCTTAATTCTTCCCTGGCGAATTTAATGTCATCAGGAGTGATCTTGGTTATGCCTTCCACATGGAACTTGTCCTGATCCACATAAACTCCGAAGCTAAGCATGCTCAGTATGATAAGTTTTTGGGCAGTATCATGACCTTCAATATCAAAAGTGGGGTCCTGTTCTGCGTAACCCATTAACTGGGCTTCTTTTAGAACCACATCAAAATCAAGTCCTGCATCAGCCATTTTACTTAGAATGTAATTGGCTGTTCCATTGATAATTCCATAAACTGTTTTTATATTGTTAGCAGCCAAACCATCATTTAATGGTGCAAGTAGGGGAATTCCTCCCCCAACACTGGCCTCAAAACATACTCTGACCCTGTTTTTTGATGCACAGTCTATGATTTCTTGCCAATGTTTTGCCAGCAAGGCTTTGTTGGCTGTTACTACGTGTTTACCATTTTCCATGGCCTTTAGAATGAAACTTAATGCTGGTTGATAACCTCCAATAAGTTCAATGACAATGTCAATTTCATCATCTTCCAAGATATCATCTACATTGGTTGATAAAATCTCGGGATCTACTTCCACGCCACGGTCAGCAGTTATGTCCAGATCAACAATTCGTTTTAGTTTAACCTTTTTATGCACTTTTTCTTCAATAAGATTAGTATTCTGGTTTAAAGTAGCTACAAAACCACTTCCAATAGTTCCGAAACCTATAAGTCCTATATGGATAGTTTCATTCATAATTTTCCTTCCCAATCACTTTTTTTTAAATTTTTCAATTTAATGTATTCGCCCAGAGATTCTCTGGTAGTTCCTACGATTAGACGGTAATATGTTGTTCTGCCTGTAACTTTTTCCAGCTTTCCTCGGGCAGTTATGATCTCTCCGTCTCTGGCTTGACCAGAATAAGTGTGTGTGTAAGAAGCTACTTCTTTAATGGGCACATTGGGACCTTCTATTATATTCACATCTTCCACCTGGTAGACAGCTGGATTGTCAAAGGCAGCCAATGCATCACTAACTGTGGCTTCAAGTTGGACTGTACCGCATGGTTCGAAAGTTTCCTCACCATATGTTCCCTGGATCTCATCCCATTTTCTAGTGGCTAAAATGTCAAATAAAGTCCCATCAATAACTCCCCTGTTATTTTTACGTTGTTCATACCATTTGAATTCGCCGTAAGATAAAGTGGAATCTTTAATACGTTTATCATAAAGCCGAGCCCAATAATCATTTGTTATTGGTTTTAAAAGACTTTCACTGTCATTTTTAAGTGATTCAAAGGTTTTCATTGCTTTTTGATGATTTTTAAGGCCGTAAATTACAAAATCGATGTCAGATATTTGTTGATTGTACAATCCGGGCAGTACTGATCCAGAGATGCCTAAATATTTTTGTCCAATCCCGGTCTCTTCTCTAAATATATCAGAGACTTTAATCACCTTTGATAGAAGTTCGTCAGGTGAGGGTTGGTTTATTATCTCTTTCAGACGTTTTGAAGGATTTAATATCTTTTTCACTTTTTTTGTTGGGACGCCCATCATTTCAACGCCAGTAACCTTACAATCAAAAAGATATTCTGTAAAACCATCATTTAAAAAATTGTATGCTTGTTTTGAGTCCAATTTACTATATTTAGAACCATTAAGAGATCTGTCGCCATTAAGATCTGGAATGTAACGTAAAAATGAAAGTATCCGGTCATTGGGATGGAGATAGGTGGTGGTAGCAAAGAAAAGATCGTCTTTGGTGTAGATAAAATCTCGAACTCTGGCTTGCATGCATTAATTTAATGAAAGGCAACATTATTAAATATGATAGTTAAAAGATTAATACCTGGCCAAGACCTCAAGGGGTCCTTGGAAGATATTCAAGACAGGAATAATTTAAAATCAGGGATAATTATCTGTATGGTGGGCAGTCTTGATAAAGCAGTTCTTAGAATGGCTGATGGGAATAAAAATGTCCTAGTTGGGCCATTGGAAATTGTTTCTGCCACTGGAACCCTGGCTGTTAATGGGGTTCACATTCACCTGGCGGTTGCTGATGATAGTGGGCATGTCACTGGAGGACATCTCATGGAAGGTAGTCTGGTGAATACTACAGTTGAATTATGTATTTTAGATCCAGATAAGATTTTTAAACGAGAATTTGACCCTGATACTGGTTATAATGAGCTTATGATTCTGGATGAGTAATATTTTTGTAGGTGATTCTTTGTGAAAATGATAAAGCTTGAACCCGGCCTTAAGTATGATGGTAGCCAGATTAAACCGATGTGGGCCTTCCAGAAGTTGGGGGTGAAGGGTTCCAGTATTGTGAGTTGGATAGGGCCAATGGATATAAAGTCAGACGAGTTGGTTGATTATGAAGATGTGGGTTTGGAGATTAAATCAGATGAAATGATCCATTTTGTAGTAGAACATTTTGATGTCCAACCGGCTGATATGAGGCTGTGTTATCATAGGCAAAGAATTTTAGTTATGATTGTGCAGGATTTGTTCGGTGAAATAGGTATTAAAACCCATAGAAAAGGGGATGATCTGTACTTTGATGATGGAAAACTCAGTGTTTCTATAGCATCATGTTCAGTCAGTAGCATGAAGATCCATTTTGCCGTGAATCTCACTACCACGGGAACACCGAATGATGTTAAAACAGCAGGATTGCTGGAATCTTCAAGAGACCTTGACATGAATATGATTTCTAAACTCCCTGATAAAATTTCAGAAACATATATTGATGAGATTAAGGACATAGAAGAAGATATTGCCAAAACCAAGGTATTTTAATTATTCAAATAGAAGTTAAATTTCATAATTTAAAAAGAAGGTTAATAAATGAAAATAGTGATTAATGGAATACATGCTAATTTACGCTTTGCATCTGCCCATATGATCCCCTGTCACCAGTTCTGCGGGGGAATCCATGGACATTCCTACCATGTGGATGTAACTGTAGAGGGGGAACGTGGTGGAGAATTTGGATTCGTGGTGGATTTTAAAACAGTTAAAGGACTGGTAAGGGAAATATGCAAAAAACTTGATCATAAACTTCTCATACCAGAAAAAAGCAAAGAAATAGAATTTAAAAATATTGATGGGTACGTAGAGTTTTCTATTAAGGATAAAGAATACAAAATCCCAAGAGAAGACTGTTGTCTCCTTCCACTACCCTCTACTTCTGCTGAAGCATTGTCACAGTACTTTGTAGAAAAGCTTTTCCAAGGCCTGGCAGGGGAAGGGGTGGATATCAAAACCATGGAGATCTGTGTGAATGAAGGCATAGGTCAAGGGGCTTGTTTCACGAAAACTGCTGAATAATGGGGGATTCAATATAAAAGCTCGCATTTTGGAAATATTTTCCAGTATTCAGGGTGAAGGAATGCTTTTAGGCAGGAGACAGGTCTTCGTAAGGTTTTCTGGATGTAACCTTAACTGCAACTATTGTGACACGCCTTCAAGCCGTGATTCGAATTATGGAAATGAATTTAGTGTTGAAACCTTATACAAAAAAATAGATGAACTTATAACTCCTGATTTTCATTCTATTTCATTAACCGGGGGAGAACCATTATTACATGCGGATTTTATTAAGGATTTATTAGAAAAATATAATTTACCTACTCTTTTAGAGACGAATGGTTCTTTACCTGATGAAATCACTAAATTAACAGAAGTCATAGACTATGTTTCATTAGATATCAAATTACCTGAACATGAGGCAGTTTCTAACTGGGATGATCTCATGAATAGGGAGATTGAATCCATAAAGATATTAATAGAAGAGGGGATAAATACTTACTGTAAGTTGGTAGTACAACCCTCAACACAGACAGACACTGTGGGCTTTATATCAGCTAGAATAAAGGAAGAAATCCCTGATACATCCAAATTGCCCCTGATAATTCAACCCTCGAGTCCTCTGGAATATTGGGCTGAAAAAAATCAGAGGTTACTGGAAATTTCCGAGAAGGCAGGAGAACATTTAAACGTTTTAACTATACCTCAAGTTCATAAGCTTCTCAAACTGAAATAGGAGGCATATAGATGGAAATGGACACACAAATGACTGTACACGATGCAATGACTTCAAGTGTAATAACTGTAGATCCGGATACAAGTATAGCCCAAGCCGCGGCTATAATGAGTCAAAAAAGTATTGGAAGTCTCATTATTAAGAGCAACTCTGAACCAGAAGGACTGGTCACTGAAAGCGATATTATAAGCAAAGTTGTATCTAAGGATATTCAGGCCAGCAAAATGACAGTTTCGGATGTCATGACAAAAAACCTCATTAAAATAGACCCTGGAAGCGACCTCAACGAGGCTGCTAGAATCATGGCAAAAAACAATATTCGAAGGCTGCCAGTGGTGAATAATGGAGTTCTTGTCGGTGTCTTAACCTCCACTGATGTGATGACAGTTTCACCAGAATTGACTGAGATACTGGTGGAAAACGCCAGGATGGAAAATCAGATTGATTATTCTTCTAATGAAAAATCCGTACCTGGAACTTGTGAAGTTTGTGGAAATTATGTTGAATATCTCGATGAAGTGGATGGCAAGTACGTGTGTGAGGAGTGTAAGGACGAATTAGAAGGTGAATAATCTTGAACCCGGTGGGACAAATAATGACCCCGGATCCTGTCACCGTATCTGTGGACACCCATGTCACTAAAGTAAGGTCTGTTTTCCGGGAGTATGGATTCCGAACAATCCCTGTTGTATCTGGAGACCGTTTGGAAGGCATTATTACTCGTGGAGATATGTTAAATATTTCTTCAACCAAATCCAACATAGATGCCAGGGGTATCATGGAACATCCCTTAGTGATAGCCACTCCGGAAATGGATATAACCTCCCTGATTAAGGAGGTCATGAATTCGGGCACGTTATACGCCCCGGTAGTGGAGTCCCAGAATGACATGCATCTGGTGGGAATAGTAACAGTAGCTGATATCATTACTAAATTACTTTACAATGGATCATTACCTGATAATGAAGCCCTTGAAGGTATTATGAATTCTTCGGTTATCACTTGCAATCATGATGATCTAATTTCTCATGTTTGGAAGCGAATGGGTGATTCAGGTGTATCTGGTCTTCCGGTGATTAAAAACAATAAAATTATAGGTATTATCACCAGAATGGACATTATCAAATCTGGTAACGTTCGAATTGGTCGTGAATCCAAATCTCATGAGACCAAAGGATCAGTTCTGGTGGAGAAAATCATGAAAACCCCTCCAGTTGTGGCCATAACCAGCACATCCATCCGTGAAGCCGCTGAAATATTATTGGAATATGATATTGGACGTCTGCCTATCGTGAAAAATCCAATATATGTTAAAAAAGAACCCCGAAGAGCTAAACAAGCCGATCTAATTGGTATAGTTTCAAGGGAAGATATTTTATGGTCGTATCTCAACTGATGTGCCCTACATCATTTAAATCCAAAGTGGGCGTTAAACTGTTTTTAGAGTATTTAAAAAGCTATTACTATGGATCATATTGTTATAAAAAAATCAGTTCAAAGTTATTTCTTAAATAGAGGTGTATAGATGAGAAAAAAAGAAACCATAAACTTGGCGAAATCAATGGACCGTGGTTCATTAGAATTTGAGACCCACGCATCCCAACATGAGGGAGACGTGATGAGCATAGCAACTAAAAAGGTGGTAACCGCACCTCAAACAGCCACAATTAAGGAAGCAGCTGAAAGAATGGTGAAAAATAAGTTCAGAAGACTTCCAATAACTGATCCTGGCAGTGAAAAGCTTCTGGGAATAGTTACCTCCATGGACATTCTGGACTTTTTAGGAGGTGGGGATAAATATAAGATTCTCGAGAAAAAACACCATGATAACTTCCCCGCAGCCGTAAATGAACCTGTTAAGATGATAATGACTCGTGACGTTGAAACCATCAACACCAAAGACTCCATAAACACTGCAGTGGCTAAAATGACAACTAAAGGAATTGGAGCCCTTCCAATAGTAGACTCTGAACATAAAATTGCAGGAATAGTTTCTGAAAGAGATTTTGTACTTCTGATGGCAGGAGTACTTAATGATGAGCTGGTTAGTGACCACATGCAAAAAAATGTAATTACAACCACCCCGGGAACACGTATCGAAGGAGCATCCAAGATCATGGTTAGGAACAAACTTCGCAGAATCCCGGTTGTGGGTGAAGAGCGTAAAACACCCCACCCCGAGAAAGAAAAAATTGTGGGCATTGTCACAGCAACTGATATACTGGAATTCCTGGGTAAAAACAGCGCCTTCGAGCACATGATAACCAACAGTGCTGAAGAAATTCTCAACACAACCATAACCGAAATAATGGAATCAGAAGTGATCACCGCCAATGTCATGAGTCACCTGGGAGATGTATGTGATTTAATGGAAGATAAAGGAATTGGAGGACTCCCAGTTGTACAAAATAGTAATTTAAAAGGAATTATTACCGAAAGTGATATATTAAAAGCCATAATTTCATAGTTATGGTTAATAAAAAATTTTCAGGGGCGAGTAGCATGATGAAGATCGAGGATGTAATGAACGAGGATGTAATATTAGTCAAAGAAAATGAACAAGTAAGTCACGCCCGAAACCTCATGCTCAAACACGGTTACAGCCGTATTTTAGTGGTTGACCAAGAAGGTAAACCAGTGGGCATCCTAACTGAAAAAGATTTAATAAGAAAAATGAGGGCCAATGGACCACAATGGAAAAGGAGACCTATAGATAAGATATCAATCCGCAGAGTAATGACACCCCACCCAATAACCATAACTCCTTTCCGAGAATTAAGGGAAGCAGTTGAGCAAATGATCAAAAACAAAATAAGCTCCCTTCCAGTTGTAGACAATGGGGAATTAGTAGGAATAATAACCAAAAGTGACCTAATGGACTTTTACAGCCAAAAATTCACCAAAAAATGGAAAGTATCCCAACTCATGACCAGTGAAGTAGTGACTGTAAATGAGAACCACAGTATAGGTCATGTTATTAGCATAATGGAAGATCATAAAATTGGTAAAGTTATAGTAATGAGGGATAACGGGCCTGTTGGAATAATAACATCTGGAAACATTTCATTTGCCAATGTAGAAGATCCTGAAACTGGTGTTAGCCTAGAAAAAATAGCATTCCTGCACAATGTCGAGGGTCAGGAGAAAAAAAATGTTAGGGAAGTGTCAATGGTTACGGCAGGGGACATCATGACGACTGACCTTATTACAATAAGTCCCGATGAAGACGCATCTAACGCAGCAAATGTTATGATAAATAATGATCTCAGTGGTATTCCAGTTTTGAATGAAGATGAATTAGTAGGAATTATCACAAAAACTGACATTATCAAAGGAATACAATAAATAAAGGGGATAATAAAAATGCATGTCAAAAATATAATGGCGAAAGATGTTGTAGTGGTTGATAAAGACCAGAACATTCATGACGCATTTAAATTAATGAAAAAACACAAAATATCCCGACTACCAGTTATAAACACCAACCAAAATCATCAAAAAGAAATTGTGGGTATAATAACCGAAAAAGATATTGCACTAAGGCTAGGATCATCAAAATATGGTAATTTGGCACCTTCACACTTCTATGTGTCCACTGTGATGACTCCTCAACCCTTAATTGCCGAACCCAACCAAACCCTGTCAACAACCGCTGAAACTATGTTGGAAAATGGTATTGGTGGATTAATTGTAGTTGAATCTGGAGACATAGTGGGAATGGTCACCAAAAGTGACTTCCTAGAAACATGCCAAGGAAAGCCTTTCAACGAAATCCCAGTGAACGAAAGGATGAACAAAGATTTAACAACCATCGAACCACAGGACAGGCTGGTGCATGCTAGAAGGATCATAATTGATAAAAAAATTGGCAGAATCCCGGTAACTGAAAACGGCCAACTCCAGGGAATGATTACAGCCAAGGACATAGCCCTGGCAATGATGTCATTCCGTAAAGTAGTTCCAGACAAGTACAAACCTGCCAGGATACGTAACTTGCTGGTGGAGGATGTCATGGTTCAAAACGTTAAAACCATATCTGAAGAAACTCCAGTATCCGAAGCAGCAATGATCATGTTAGATAATAATTTCAGTGGACTTCCAGTGGCCAATGATCAAGGCATGACCGGGATAATCACCAAAACCGACTTTTTGAAGTTGATAGTGGAACTGGAAAAAGTCTAAAAAAAAAATAATTCCAATAGAGATATAGGGGCTTATCCCACCCCTTTTACTTTTTTTAAAATAGATATGAAAATTTAAGACAATATTATGCGAAAAGAAAACATCCCTCCTCTACTAACTCATGAAAAGCTTCCAAAACTCCTGAACATATCTTCTCAGAAATTAGAAGAATCATACTGGAAGGGAATTATAAAAAATTACCAGAAACATGATCTGGAAGCAATCCAATTCAAAAAAGATTTAGGGCCAGTGGAATCCGGGACAATGGTAATTGGCGGGGAGACTATTCATATTATCAGAGGTTTCCCAAAGATTAGAAGAGCACTCCTGCTACAACCAGCATTGAATAAACATTTTTCTAAAGAAGTAGCTGTTGAAGAGAAGATGAATGGCTACAACGTCCGCATAGCCCAGATAGATCAACAAATAATTGCCTTAACCAGGGGAGGCTATATTTGTCCTTACACCACCCGTAAAGCAACAGAAATACTAGATTTAGATGATTTTTTCCAAAATAATCCGGAAATGGTGATATGTGGAGAAATGGTGGGCACGTTAAATCCATACGTATCTCATTATTATCCTGAGGTGGGAAAACTGGGTTTCAGAATCTTCGATTTAAGGGAAAAACAAAGCAACACTCCACTTACTGTGATGGATAAAAGAAAATTACTTAAAGAATATGGACTGGAACCAGTGCATCTTATGGGGATATTTCCAGTTGATGAAGCCCCTGAAAAGATCATGGGGATTGTCAGAGATTTAGGTGTTAATAATAGGGAGGGAGTGGTCATGAAAGATCCAATGATGCAGTTGGAACCTTTAAAATACACTTCATCTCAGGCACAAGCATTAGAACTGGAATATGCTTTGAGTTATCCCTTTGATTTGGCCCAAGCTTTTCTTTTCAGCAGGATCATTCGGGAAGGATTCCAAGCCTATGAAATGGCTGAATCTACAGATGAACTCTCAGAAAGGGCGTTCAGGATGGGTGAATCAATACTTTATCCCATGCTGGAAACAATTAAAAGAGTTGAAAAAGGAGAAGTAGCAGCCGAAGATCTGGTAATTGAAGTGGGAAATGAGAATGAAGCTGAGGAATTTATCCGCCATCTCCGGGATTTGAAGGTGATGGCTAAATTAGTGGAGATCAAAGATGGTAAAGCAGTTATAAGGAGAATACACCAGTCCACCAATGATCGGGTAAAAAATTATCTCCACGGTGGATTATATTAACCACTAATTTAATATTACTCTCATATCTTTCAAGCTGATCATCCAGAACAATATAATGGGAATTTTCAAGTTGATCAATTAAAACAATGTATGGGAATTTTCAAGTTGGTCAATCAAAACAATTATATGGGAATTATACTATGAAAATCGGTTTTTTTGGCCCTGCAGGGACTTTCACTGAAGAAGCAGCATCCACTATAAGGGGAGAACTGGTACCATATGGCACTATACCTGAAGTATTCCACGCAGTTCACATAGGGGAAGTTGATATTGGTGTTGTTCCTATTGAAAATTCCATTGAAGGTTCAGTTGGTGTTACCTTAGACCTTCTAGCCCATCAATATCTCCTGAAAATAAAAGGTGAAATAATAATCCCCATTAGTCTTAACCTATTAATTAACTTGAAAACAGATTTAAATGATGTGAAATTAGTTTATTCTCATTACCAGCCATTATCTCAGTGTAGGATGTTTTTAGAGAAAATGGGAGTTAGAACACAAGCTACAAGAAGCACTGCTGAAGCATCAGAGATAATAAAAGACAAAAAAAATGTGGCTGCCATTGGAACTCGTAGAGCAGCAACTTTGTATGGGCTTAAAATTGCTGCTGAAGATATCCAGGACCATGAAAGTAACATGACTCGATTTGTGGTGATTGATCATGAGGACCATGTCCCCACTGGCAGGGACAAAACATCTTTGGTTTTATGTTTATCTAACGACCGTCCCGGTGGTCTTTACGATATATTGGGTGAATTTGCCAGGGAGAAAATTAATTTAACCAAGATAGAATCCAGACCATCAAAGGAAAAACTGGGAAGTTACATCTTTTTTGTGGATTTAGAGGGCCATCATAAGGATTTAAAAGTTATGAATGTTATAAATAGGATAAGATCAAAGGTAGGATACATAAAGATTTTGGGATCATATCCTCAAGAAGGAGATGATTAAAATAACTTCAGATAGAAAAAAGCTCAATAAAGAGTTACAAGAGCTTGAAAATGATTATAACCTTGGTAATATTTCCAAAAAGGAATATTTCTCCCGAAAAAGAGACTTAGGTCATGAATTGGAAACCCTGCAAGTAGCAGAAAGAGTGCGCAGGATGCAGGGAAGAATGGGATCTGAAAAAACTCTGGATCACTGGTCAGACCAAGAAAATGAAAGAAAAAAATTGGCTGAAGAAGCAGAAAAAGAGGAAATGCTTAAAAAATATATTACCAATCCTAATTCCATTAAAGGTAAACAAATACACACCAAAGGATGGTTGGGTAAGAGGGCCAAGATTAGTTTAATTGCCTTTATTGCCCTGGCATTTATTGTGGGAACATCTATGGGATCCCTGTTCATCAACGAACCATCTGAAGTGTCTTCAGCTTTTATGCTGGTTAATGACAGTGCATTCCCCCCTGTAGCCAATAACACCACTACTCTTACAATTAATTACACTTCTACCATTAATCATACTCCAACTACCCCAACAAATCCCCAAACACCTGACCCTAAACCTGACCCTAAACCTAAACCCAAACCTGACCCTAAACCTGACCCTAACGGGACAAGCACTTGAATCAAATCATGGACTGGCATAATCATAGTTCATACTAGGGAGTTAGTCCTCGATTTTTTTTTAAAAATGAAATTAAAAATAGATTAATATAAAATTAACAACAATGAGTGTTTAAAAAGCAATGTAATCAAACGATTTGAAGATTAGTATAATAATTAGTTTTTATCAATAGAGTAATAAGGTGTTTATATGAATAAAATTCTCCCATTTATCTTATTTGCCATCTTCATGGTGGTCCTGGTTTCAGGATGCGTCAATGATGGAAAAACAAACCAGACCAACAATTTCACCAAATCAGGCATATTCTTCCAGTACCCCAGTTCTTGGGGAATGGCAAAGGTCAATTCAACTGGAGGGATCGCTGCTGTGGGAGATCCCACGACTATAGTCAATGAAAAACCCACCACTTCAGTGATCATCCAGAAGTACAATAACACTAATCATTACAACCTTCAAACAGCTTATGAACAGAACTATTTAAAATTCTTCAACAACACAGGTAAAACCAAGGTTTCAGTGGGAAATTTCACTCTAAACAATGCCCAAGCATATGAAACTGTTTACACATCTTCAGAATCAGGTTTGAAGAAGAAATATCGGGCAGTATGGTTGCAAGAAGGTGGAAACATCTACGTAATACTTGGCAGTGCTAAAGTAGAAGATTATGATGGTCAAAATGCAAATTTTGACTTAGTAATAAACACTTTCCGATTATCCTAGTGAAACAGGATATATCTTCTATAATCCTTCATTTTTTTGTTTTAATCATTTAATCGTCTTATTTTTTATTATAAAGAGAAGTATTCTATTTAACTAGAAGTAATGTATTTATGCAAAAATTTTATATGTTAAACTTGAGACACTATAACTGATATTATCTTCACAGGGCAGAATAGTGGACGGAAAGTCAATAAATCTGCTTTTATTTTATTGAATCCTGGGGGATAATTCAATTCGCCTTCATGTGAAATCCGAAATTTTAGGTTGTATACCATTTAAATTAGTTTAAAGCTTAATTATTATCATCAAATGATACGGACAATTTGAATACCTATAAATTTCAACTGGATTGGTAGAAATATAATGAAACAAGTTGTGTGAAGGTTTATAATACTTCATTGTGTCCTAAGTGACCTTTAAGATTATCCACATAATATATAATAAGGAGGAATTGAGAATGGTGTTGCCAATATGCGATGTCTGTTTAAAGAGTGAGATGTTATGTCAAGGTTGTGAAAATAAAATAAAAAGCGGAGAAATAAGTCAGCTTGACTTGGACATTTCAAAAATCCTCTACCGTGTGGGTGATGGTAAAATCGGTTTTAAGAGAACTGTAGAGATAGGAGATGTGCTCATTATCATCACTGAAAAAGGCCAGGTGGGTAAACTTATAGGCAAGGGTGGTAAAATTGTCAGGGAAATATCCAAAACCGTGGATAAAAAAGTTAGAGTAGTTGGAGAAAACTCTGATCTGAAAGCAGTTGCCACTGACATATTAGCTCCTGCACGTATTTCTGGAATTAACATCGTTTATGAGAAAGATGGGGAAGAAAAATACAAGATTAGGGTTAGAAGGGAGGATTCCCGGCGATTACCTGCTAAAATGGATCTTTTAAATAGCATAATTCAAGAGTTAACTGGTGAGAAAACACTGGTGGTCATTGACCGTAATGACTAATTAGAGGATTTAAATAGACTTTACAAAAATATGGGGGTTTAAATCTGATGAAAATAGTTCTCTGTGTCACGGGCAGTGTGGCTGCTGTTGAAACGGTTAAACTAGCCAGGGAACTTAAAAGAAAAGGATTCAGGGTTAAGTGTTTCATGAGTGACGGTGCTTGTGATATTATCAGCCCTTATGCCTTGGAATTTGCCACAGGGGAAGACGTGGTCACCAAACTAACTGGTAAAATAGAACATGTTAAATTTGCTCATGAGGATCTGATTCTGGTAGCCCCTGCAACAGCCAACGTCATAAGTAAATTTGCCTACAAAATTGCAGATAACCCCATTAACACTCTTTTAGTCACGGCCAGTGGATACGGAACACCCATTATTTTTGCACCATCCATGCACCAGTCCATGTACCAAGCAGTGGATGAGAATATTCAAAAACTCAAAAACGAGGGAGTAATTTTTATAGACCCCCATGATGAGGAGAATAAGGCTAAATTCCCTTCCATTGAAAATATCATCCTCCAAGTCCAGAAGGCTACTTCAAATGGTGAATTAACTGACAAAAATGTTTTAGTTAGTGCTGGTGGAACTTATGAAGATATTGATCCCATCAGGGGCATTACTAATCGCAGTTCAGGTAAGATGGGATTGGAACTAGCTAAAGAAGCCTTTCGTAGGGGTGCTGATGTTACCATGGTCACTGCAAGGATGGATGTGGATGTTCCCCCAGTTATCAACCAAATAAAGGTGGAATCTACCCATCAGATGCAGAGTGAAATTGAGAAAATTCTCGAAGAACAAGATATTTTCATAGCAGCAGCTGCAGTTTCTGATTTTGCCGTAGAAAAGAAGGAATCAAAGATCTCATCTAAAAATGAACTGATTCTCAAACTCAAACCTACCCCTAAGATAATCAACCAGGTCAAGAAGCACAACCCAAACCTATTCTTGGTGGGGTTTAAGGCAGAATACAGTGTTTCCAATGATCAATTATTGGATTCTACCAGAAAAAGAATGCATGAATCTGGTGCAGATCTGATGGTGGCCAATGATGTGGCCACAGAGGGAGCAAGTTTTGGTTCAGATCAGAACCAAGTAGTTTTGGTTGATGATCAAGTGTTAGAAGTACCTTTAAGCACTAAAGAAGAGATATCTGCAGTGATAATGGATAGAATTGTTGAAAAATCCTTTGAATAATGTTTAAAAAGTCATTTGAACACATTTTTTTTATCTCTTTATTAAGTGACAATGTTATATTTATAAAACTAAAATGCAAACTCACAAACCAAGCACCGGTGATCCTTTTCGTATGGATCCAAATCAACCTTATCCACAACTCGAAAACCGTGTTTTTTCAACTTAGAAGCTTCTTCACGGAATATTTGTCTGGGTTTCCGTGTAACGTCAACACTCCTTGCTTTTATCATTAAAATACCTTGACAATCATCTTTTAGATACATTCGCATGTTGTCCATGAATATTTCAGTTTGGTTGGGTTGGGCCACATCAGAATAGACCAAATCCACCTTTTCCATCAATCCACGGTAGTTATATGGTTTGCTGGCATCATCTAGGAGGGGGATCATGTTTTCCCGTTCCTGGCAAACAGTTAAAAGTTCTCGCATCATGCGTGGTGAGAACTCAACACAATAAATCAGACCATCCCGGACTATATCTGAGATATGGGAGGGAGTGGTGCCTGCAGAAGCCCCTAAATAGAGAATTTTGGAATTAACTTCGACTGGAAACTTTTCCAAACCCTTAAGTATGGCTGCAGCCAGTTTTGAACGGCGATGATCCCATAAACGGTATTCCGTATCCTCATATTCAATTAATTTTTCCTTGTAAACTCTTACTCCTGGATTGAGGTTGCAAGTGGCTAATTTACCATCCAGTTCATATATTCCTGTAAAATTTGTTAATTTTGGCCTATATTCCATTTTATTATTCCTCAAAGTTTATCCACATCTTTTATTGTGGGTGATCCAAAGATTACTTAAACTATTTAGGAGGTGTGGTCATGGATTGGGAGCATCCACACATCACTTGGAAATTTTTCTATTTCAATAGGAGTAATCTCCCTTCTTATAACGAAACTTATTTTTTTTCCGTTTTCTCTTTTTGCCTTCTTTCTTCTTCTTTTTAGACTTCTCGGTCCTTTTAGGAAATGGATGCATTTTCCTGATTTCTTCTAACTTATTTTGGAATCCTTCTTTTATTGAAGGATCGTATTTTCCCGAGAAAAAATCCTTCCGCACGGCTAAACTCATCTTTCCAGCCAGTGCTCGGGCAACTTTCCCCCGAATCCACCATCTAGAGCCACGAACATCAGGGTGCTGATATATCAAGCCATGTTTGGGCGGTCTCTCACCAGTCTTTAAATGACGGAAAAGGGCCTTTTCAGCACCTAAAATCTGGACGGTGCTGGAAGGTAAGAGTGCT
This sequence comes from Methanobacterium sp. UBA353, assembly GCA_002496805.1. Taxonomy (GTDB): domain Archaea; phylum Methanobacteriota; class Methanobacteria; order Methanobacteriales; family Methanobacteriaceae; genus Methanobacterium. The sequence goes on from DALO01000015.1 coordinate 99,227, forward strand.
AATCTCCGAATACCTCCGGTATGAGCAATGATCTTCGCACCCAGTGATGATCCTACCAAACTCCGCAGATTAGGCGAAATTTCCTCCATTTTTTGGTCAACATAGATAGAAATGGATTTTTTAGATTCCTGAATTGATTTAATGGTCTGGGCAAATCCCTGGATCACTTCTAGATCAGCATCTGATAACTCCGCACCCATACTAATCCTTGAATCAAAATCAATCAATCCAGAATTTATTATCGAGTCACGGTTTTTATAGTTCGAAATTAACTCCACGTACTTTGAATGATCCCTCACTTCATCCAGTTCAGGAAAGTGAACTGGGTACCATTCCCTAATCCGCTCCACCAATTTAACTTCCGACTCTTCCAACTCCTCAATGGAATGAATAGCCTGAATAAGCAGAAGATCATCAGACTCAGAAGACTCTTTAAGCTTCATTTCAGCATTTTGTATTGATAATTTGTGGATAATATCTTTTAATTCATTTTTTGAATTAACAAAACCAGTTTCAAGGAGAACCTCATACAAATTGGATCTTAAATAGTTCCCACCTTTACTTGGGATTTTTAAAGTGAATTTAGAATGATATTTAAGGTCACGGTAGTGATAGCTGCTTTTATCAGTTTCTATGATGATTTCATCACATTTTTTCCCTATTTTACTTAGTAAAAGATTTTCTTCAGGATTTTCACATTTTTCTTGCAGTTCAGCCCATTTTTCCAAGAGTTCTGAATTTGGGAAAAGTTCATAATCCAGGAGGTTAAAATCTTCATCTAAGGCTACGAAGCCTGCAAAACAACTAACCACATAACACTTCATAGAATTTAATGTGTACTTAGGATGATTTAAACCTTCCAAAAATATATCATTATCCAGATAAAAATATTCTATAATGAACAATGTTGAAGATTTAACCTTCCATAAACCGGTGTAATCATGCTGGAAGTAGAAATATGCCAGATTAAAATGAAAAATCCTACTGTATTAGCTGCAGGGGTACTGGGAAGCACTTCTGCATCCCTCAATTTAGTTTCAAGGAGTGGAGCAGGTGCGGTGGTAACTAAATCCTTTGGACTGGAACCCAACAAAGGCTACCCTAACCCTACCACTGTTGAAGTGGAAGGTGGCATAATAAATGCTATTGGCCTATCCAACCCGGGAGTGGATGTTTTTAAGGAAGAACTTAAGAAACTGGAGGGAAATGTTCCACAAATAGCATCAATCTATGGTTCCAGCCCGGAAGAGTTCTCCCAGATCGCCAGCAAAGTCGATCACATGGTAGATGCCCTTGAACTCAATGTATCCTGTCCTCATGCCATGGAAGGTTGTGGAGCATCAATTGGCCAGGACCCTAATTTAACTACTCAAATTGTAAAATCAGTCAAAAAAATAGTCAAATCTCCAGTTATAGTCAAATTAACTCCTAATGTTACGGACATTGTAGAAATAGCCATTGCAGCAGAAAGTGGTGGTGCTGATGCCATAACTCTCATCAACTCGTTGGGGCCCGGCATGAGGATTGACTTGGAAACAGCCAACCCTATACTTTCCAACCGTTTTGGTGGAATGTCAGGGCCAGCAATAAAGCCAGTGGCATTACGCTGTGTTTATCAAGTATCTCAGGCAGTTAAACTACCGATAATGGGTGTTGGGGGTATAATGAATTACCGGGATGTAGTGGAATTCTTATATGCTGGAGCTAACTGCGTACAAGTGGGTACTGCAGTAATGTACCATGGTATGGATGTTTTCAGGGAAATAACAAGTGGATTAGAGAAATTTATGATTCGTAAAGGTTTCCATCAAGTAGGAGAGATGGTGGGGCTGGCACATCAATAATAAACACACCTAGTACTATTAAATCATGGGGAAAAAAATTCCATGAAATGAAAAGGAAGGATATATCATGTTAAAAACTGATATTACGCATTTTCCACAAGTATTCAAAATCAAGAGGATTGTTGAGGAATCACCTACGGTGAAAACCTTTTATTTTCCATGGAAATTTACAGATGAGAGTCCTGGTCAGTTTTTAATGATATGGAACTTTCAGGATGAAAAACCCATGTCTATCTCCAGTATTGATCGGATAAATGATGAAGTGGGTGTTTCGGTGAAGATGGTGGGATCATTCACCCAGTCACTTCACAAACTCAATGAAAATGATCTTTTGGGATTAAGAGGTCCTTATGGGAGGGGATTTCAGATTGCAGGTTCCAAGGTTCTGGCAGTTGGAGGTGGAATTGGAATGGCACCAATAGCTGCTTTTGCTGATGAAGCATCTAAACTGGGGGTAGGAGTGGATCTTATAACGGCAGCCACCACTAAAGAGGAAATATTATTTGATAAACGACTCAACATCACAGGAATTAATGTAATGCCGACCACTGATGATGGAAGTCATGGGTTCTGTGGTTTCGCCACTGAACTTGCGGAAAAACTTATAAAACAGGAAAATTATGATATGATGGTTGTTTGTGGTCCGGAAATTATGATGAAGAAACTTTTGGACATCTCCAATCAATACCAACTGCCAACCCAGTTTTCCATAGAGCGTTATATGAAATGTGCCCTTGGAATTTGCGGACAATGCTGTGTGGATGATGTGGGTTGGAGGATATGTGTTGAAGGCCCTGTATTCTGGGGAGACCAGCTCATGATGATATCCGAGTTTGGTAAATATCGTCGGAATTCTTCAGGTCTTAAAAAACATTTTTAAGATATTAAATATTTCTATTTCACAAATAAAACATTTATTTAACTATTTATAATATTGATTGGGTGTGGCTGATTAAAATGATTGATAATCTGAAAGGAACCTTGACATCAGCTGTGTTTGTAATTGTAGTGCTCCTGTTTTTATCCTTTTTAGTTATCACCCCAATGCTGAGTATGATTGTACTGGCTGCTGTTTTTGCCTATGCAGTGTGTCCCATTGCCAAGAGGCTGCAACCTTACCTAAAATTCCATTCACTGGCCATAACAGTGGGCATGGTGGTGGTTATACTTCCTTTAATTGCCATACTTTTTTACTCTATTGAATCCATTGCACAGTCTGCCCCTTCACTGGTTGCGGCTGCAGAGTCAATTAACATTAGTAACATTACCTCTACTTCTATTCAAAACTCCCAACAATTTCAACAGCACATTCCAACCGGTGTGTATCCCTACTTAGGATCAATATCCGGTGTTTTTGAAGCTGCTTTTTCAGATATTGTTAGTAGAATCACTTCTTACTTGGTTGGTTTACTGCAGTCACTACCTAATGTGGCTTTGGAACTTTTCGTTTTCTTTGTTGCAACGTTTTATTTGGCTAGAGATGGGGATAAACTATGGACTTATGTTGATTTTTTCATACCACAGGATAAGAAGGGTTTTTTTGATAATCTCTTCCGCGAAGTTGACAATGTTTTGAAGAGCATTTTCTTTGGTCATTTCCTCTCAGCAATTATTGTGGGGTTGATTTCAGGTATTGGCTTCTACTTGTTGGGTTATCCTTATTCCTTGTTTCTGGGAATTCTAACAGGATTCTGTCAGGTAATGCCATTTGTAGGTCATTGGCCTACTTATAGTGTCGTGGCCATTTATGACATAATCAATGGTAATTTCATGCGACTCTCAATAGTTGTTATTTTAAGCATAGCCTTAAGCGTGCTGGACATGTACTTAAGGCCCCATATCTCAGGTAAATATGCAGATATACATCCTATGATATTTCTTTTGGGATTCATATGCGGACCATTACTGTTGGGGTTGGTTGGATTTATTATCGGACCACTGGTTTTAGGAGTGGCTTATGCTGCTGTTTTAGCTTATAAAGAGTCTAAAGATATTGAAAAAGGAAACGATGTTGACAAATAACAATTTTATTAAGGAACAAAAGAAATTTTCAAAAAAAAAATTCTATGAACACATCTTTTTACATATTCAATTAATAACAAGGGGGTACAACCCTTAAAACGAAAAATACACTATTTTTTCAGGGACCTAGAGAAAAAAAATATATTGACTACAGTTTATGAAATGAAAACCAGAAATTAATTATACTAACTTATGTTGATTAAAACTTAACCTGTTTATCCTTCCCTAAAATCTCATCAAGTTCCAGACCTTTTTGGAAGGCTAGATCAAGATCCACACGATAGTTTTTCTGCGGTGTTTGGTGCAGAATCTCATGTGTTAAAAAACGCCATTTTTTACGGGTGAACTTAGCGCCAATATATGCTTGGGCTCCGAAAATATTAGCAAATTCAAGTAGGGCATCAATTTCATCAGAATTAATATAAATACGATCCTTTGAGGAGGATTTGACTTCAATTGCAAGGTATATTTTACCATTACCTGCAATTATATCCGGGAGCGGTTTTTTGGTTGCTCCTCCAGATGCTGGGGCGCGCATTGCTGCGCAGTTAGCATCCCAGAGCATCTTTACCAGTTCTCGTTCTTCACGGGATCCTGTTTTACTCATTATAATATAAACTCCCAGATTATCGCAATTTATGGGCTTTCAGGAGTATATCGTTTATCTGCGTACTCAATATTCTTGGCAGAGAATGTTCCATTCTTAGTTGGCCCTCTAATCCACTCTATGCACGCTTCTTTGGCAACAATTTTACGATCATTAAAAACAATGTCCACTGTTATACCTGAACGACTTAATTCTGGGTTATCAGTAACGAATCGTGAAAATGCACCGGTGTAATTATAATGGTTTTTCATAAACCACTGGGTTACACTAACTCCTTCCATCTTTCCAATCAACTCTCCTTTATGTACAACGTCACACTTCAAGGAACTGCAAGTTCTTTCTATCTTGATCATAGGCCTCCCCCTCTATATTAGACTCTATTATGCTAAAGGAGAAATAAGTACTTTTCTATTAAACCATGTTTTTCGTCTGGAATATTTGGTTTTGAGTGCATTGTAATACATAAAAACCTCAAAATTGCAAGAAAAAAAAATTCATAAGAAAAAATAGATAAATATGGGGCCGGGGCCGAGATTCGAA
>DALO01000007.1 GCA_002496805.1 Methanobacterium sp. UBA353
TCACACCAGATCAGACACCCTGATAAAGAAAATAATGGATGAATTATATGTTAAACATCAATTATGCATCTTTCATCTAATTTAAAATGCTTGGAAACAAAGTATACAAAATATTAAAATCTAAAAAGATATCTCAACTAGATAAAATAAAAATATGTCTTTATTTCACCAATATCAAAGAAATCTTCCGCACATACAACAAAAAAAAGAAGCTACAAACATATTAAAAAAACTATTAATTCAATCCAAAAACATACCAAACCCCATAAGGCAAATGATATGAAAAAAAGATAATCCCTGACTTCGAACGACTCACACATTTTATGGAAAACCAATACAACGAGCATCGAATACCGTAGAAAATTATTACAGACAAACAGAACCAGAACAAATAAAAACCAAATACAAAACAAAAAAAAACGGAACACTCACATATTTAGAACTTAAAATAAAAAAAATGGACAAAAAACACGTAAAAAAAACCCAACACCCAATAACTTTACAACCTCGTTATTGGGAAAACTTTATTAATCTGCACCGTGAATTAATTATAATATTTCAACAATCCCATGATTTCATGGTTATTTTAATATTTACCCTATTATTTTAAGATTTGAAGAATAATAACTCTCTTAAACATCAGTGATGGTGTTTGCAATTTATCATATTTTTCTTTTAACACGGATGACCTGGTATTAACCTAAACCTGCTATTATTATCGTAAGTTTTATCAACTGCATTTAATGGTGTGATCTTTAGTGACTAAAAAAAAGAGAGTAGATGAGAAAATGGATTGTCAGGAAAATATGAAAGTAACCTTTATCAACCCTCCCCAGACCAACTCGAAATATAAGTTCATGGGAGTTGTGGCCCCGCCACTTGGAATATCTTACATGGCGGCTGTTTTAGAGGATAATGGGTTTGAAGTGGACATAATTGATGCATCTGCCCTGGAGATGACTTGGCAAGACTTGAAAGAAGAATTGGAGCGTATCACACCACAATTGGTGGCCATCACTGCACTCACACCCACCATAAGTCAAGCTCAAAACACGGCCCAACTGGTGAAAAAATACATTCCCCAGGCCAAAGTGGTTATGGGAGGATACCATCCCACTTTCAATCACCAGGAACTTTTAAACACAGACTACGTGGACATAGTCATAATGGGCGAGGGAGAAAAAACCCTCTTAGAAGTGGCCAAAACCCTTAAACAGGGAGGAAACCTTTCCCAAGTTAAAGGAATTGCTTATGATGATGTGGTAACACCACCACGGCCATTGATCATGGATTTGGATGAATTACCCTTCCCTGCCCGGCATCTTCTACCCATGGATCATTATAAAATAATGAACATGAAAACCGGAATAGCCACCATGATCACCAGCCGAGGTTGCCCTATGCAATGTTCTTTCTGTGCCTCAGCTGCCCTGCATGGTTCTAAAATGAGGCTGCGCTCACCTGAAAATATAGTGGATGAAATGGAGCACCTGGTTTACGACCACCAGGTAGATACCATTGCCTTCATGGATGATACTTTCACCATGAATCACCGCAGAGTAAAAGCAATCTGTAAAGAAATCAAAAAAAGAAATCTGGATGTTTACTGGGGATGCACAGCACGTGTGGACACATTATCTGATGATTTATTAAGGGTAATGAAGGATGCAGGCTGCATAACCATGTTTTTAGGGGTGGAATCTGCAGACCAGCAGATGCTGGATTCAACCAATAAGAACATAACCATTGACAAGATACGTCAAGCATTCAAATTATCCCAGGAACATAAAATCCGCACCATAGCCTCAGTGGTGCTGGGAATGCCTGGTGACACCCGGGACAGCATTAAAAGAACAGTTAAATTTGTAAGGGAACTCAACCCCTCCTATGCAGTGTTCAGCCTGGCCACACCTTACCCTGGAACCAAGTTTTACAAGGAATCAGTGGAGAAAAATATTATCAAAGTCAAGGACTGGTCCAAATACACCCTCCTAGCCCCAGTCCTGGACACAGTGGACTGTTCACTGGAAGAACTGAAAAAACTGCAATATAAAGCTTTCAGAAACTTCTACCTCAGACCAAGTTACATACTCCGGCAAGCATGGATGGATGGGCCTATACTCATCAAAACCATCATGGGAGTTATTAAAGAGGTTCTGTGAGTGGTATTGTTACTACATAACCATTGGCTAGTATAACTTGTGGGAACTGTGTAATCATTCCCATACAAGTTAAAATGAAAATAATGATAATAAAAAGTAGGGGGAGTAAAATTAAATACTTCCCTCTAGGTAGGTGTCGGCCACTGCAGCCACACCTTCACCAATCTCTACATCCAATCCCAATCCCTGCATGGTCATCTCCAGTGCAGCGATGGTGCTGATTATTTCACGGTGGGTTATGTTACCCATGTGGCCGATACGGAACACATTACCTTTAAGATGGTCTTGGCCTCCGGCTAGTTCAATCCGGTAGCGTTCCCTCATGGTACCACGAAGTTCAGAGTCAGTTATTCCCTCCGGGATCTTGATAGAGGTCACAGTGTTACTGGCTGCATCTTTCTGGGCGAACAATTCCAGTCCAAGAGCATTCACACCATTTCGAGTGGCTTTAGCTGCGTTTTTATGTCTTTTAACTCTTTTCTCCAGGCCTTCCTCCATAATCACACGGAGTGCTTCCTGCATAGCATATATCAATGAAACTGCCGGGGTGTAAGGTGTTTCTGGTGGTGTTGCATCTCCACTTTTTTTGTATTTCTTCATGTTAAGATAGTAAGTCTGATTATCAGTTTTATCAACCACATCCCAGGCATCATCACTGAGGGTGATTGCCGCCATACCTGGCGGTGCTGCCAGACACTTCTGGGAGCCAGTAACACAAATATCAATACCATAACCATCTACAAATACATCATCCCCGCCAAGGCTGGACACAGTGTCCACAACATACAGGGTATCGTAGTCTTCCAATATCTTACCCAATTCTTCTATGGGGTTGGTTGCACCAGTGGAAGTTTCATTATGCACAACAGTAACTGCTTTAATATCATCATTTTCTTCCAGGAATTCACGCACAAGACTAGGGTTAACTGCATGTCCCCATTCCACTTCCATATCCACAGGAATTCCACCGTGGGTTTCGGTTATCTGCATGAAACGCTGTCCAAATTTGCCCCCCACAATGTTCAGGATGCGATCACCCTTACTGATGGTGTTGGCCAGGGCGGCTTCCATGGCTGCCGTTCCCGAGCCAGTGATAAGGTAAGATTTGTTCTCAGTCATGAACAATTCAGACATCATCTGATTGGTTTCAGTGAGAATTTCACCGAAAAGGGCGCTTCTATGATTAACAATGTTTTCTGACATGGCTTTCAGGACCCTGGGGGCCACACGAGTGGGTCCGGGAATCATCAGTAAAGTTTCATCCATCTTGTTCAACTCCAATTTGAAAATATCCTCCAATAAATATTATTATGTATATACTGGGATATACCTTATATATGGAACTGACCCAATGGATGGAATGGTACCAACTCATACTGGAAGACTTCGGATTTAAAAGAGATGATGATGAACACACTGCCCTGATATTAAACAATATTCTGGATGATAAAGGCGCCCTCATGCCACAAGACATCCACATAAAAAGCAGGGTTATTGTTTTCGGTGCTGGACCCTCCTTAAAGCCCAATCTCACTATTTTGAAGACCATGAATCTGGACGAATTCACCCTCATATCTGCAGATGGAGCCACCACCGCCCTTTTAGAGGAAGATATCATTCCGGACATCATAGTAACTGATTTGGATGGCCGTATAAATGATATAATAACTGCAAACCGTCAGGGGGCAGTGATGGTGGTGCATGCCCATGGCAACAACCAGGAACAAGTAGAAAAATTCACACCACAACTGACTAAGATCATGGGAACCACCCAGAGCAAACCTTTAGCCAATGTTCACAACTTTGGGGGTTTCACTGATGGGGACCGCTGCGTGTTCCTGGCAATGGCCCTGGGAGCGCGTGAAATAATATTATCGGGAATGGATTTCGGAAAAATAGTTACCCATTACTCCCGACCCGACCAGGAAGACGGCCCTGCAGATAAGATAAAGCAGAAAAAACTTAAATGGGCCAAAAAACTGGTTAGATGGGCTGCACTTAACAGTGATCTTCATTTTTTGAATATTTCCAGAGGGGAAACAGTGGAAGGTGTGGAAGATATAAATCCAGATGTACTTAAATAAGCATAAACAAATTATAATGCAACCATAAAATGATTATAATTAGATATAATGGTGTATAAACATGTCAAATCGTGTGGAAGACATTTTAATGGGTGAAGAAACACTTTTCAAGGATATAACTGTGTTTAATCCTGATTTTGTTCCTGAAAATTATTTGCATCGCGAATCACAGATGGAAGCACTTGCTCTTTGTATTCGCCCCGCCCTGAAAGGTGGTAAACCAGTTAATTCAGTGGTGGTGGGATCACCAGCCACTGGTAAAACCACTGCCATCCACAAGATCTTTGAGATGGTTGCCAAAAAATCCCAGAAACTAGCCACCGCCTATGTGAACTGCCAGCTTTACAATACTCGTTTTAATATCTTCGCCCAGATCTATCAGCAACTATTCGGTTACTTACCGGCAGGAACCGGAGTCCCATTTTCCAAGATTTATGGGGAGATAATGAAAAAATTATCCAACGAGGGGAAAGCACTGGTGGTTGCCCTGGACGATGTTAATCACTTATTCTATCGTAAAAATGCCAATCAAATTTTATACGATATTCTACGTGCCCATGAAGTGTTTCCAGGGGTGAGAACTGGAGTTTTCTGTGTAATATCCGATATTGAATTCCGTTTCATGCTGGATAAAAATGTCAGCAGTATTTTCATACCCCAAGAAGTGATATTTGACACTTACACCTGGCAGGAGATAAAAAACATACTGGATGACCGGGTAAAAGCAGGATTTTATCCTGGAGTCCTATCAGATGAGATATTAGACGAAATTGTTGATTTCACCAATTCTACTGGTGATTTGAGGGTTGGGATTGATCTTCTCCGCACCACTGGAAATTTTGCAGAGGCAGATGCCTCCCGAAATATTGAAAATAAACACCTGGAAAGGGCACTACAAGACTTTGACTCCCAAAGCCTTAAAAACACCATAAGCAATCTCACTGGTGATGAGAAAGGATTGTTAAAGGTGATAGTTAAACAAGAAGGTAATCCAACAGCCGGAGATTTATATAATCTTTTAAATACTACAACACCCCTAAGTTATGCATCATTTGACCGGGCCCTTAAAAAACTGGAATTCATGAGGATAATTGACACAAAATTCACTGGAAAAGGGAAAAGGGGCAACACACGCCAGGTTATGTTACGCTTTAATCATGAAGAAGTAGAAAGATATCTGGATGAAATAAATCAACTTTAAGGGAATTCATAAAAATACGGATATAAAAAAAAGACAATAGCCAATTGTATGGGGGAGTTTTAGATGAGTGATTTTCAACTGAATTTTTCAGATTACGATCTTGATGTGCAGGCAAAAATAAAAGAACTGGGCTATGACACTGGTCATTCTATTGTTTTTCTCCCTTACCAATTTGAAGAATCCCAAACTAAAGAAGACCTGATCTATACCATGCCTGAAATTATAATGGGCAAATCATTCAACATGATGGATTTAAAAACCAAATTTTTAACTGGTAGGAAAGAATTGGAACTTTTAGATGAGATTGGAACACTCATCATAACCATCATGATCCCCACCAAGATGTTCCTGGTTTTCCCAATTATCATGAACATCTTATCAAGGCAGCTGCCCCAATACTATGAAGAAGAAAAGATTGGCTTTAATTTCATACTAGAAAAAGCCGATGGGAAATATCTAAAAATTGATTATTTCGGGCCACTGGCAGAATTTGCTGAATCTAAAAATGAAATAATCGAAACAAGCAAAGACATAATGGGCCTATCTTCTTCAGACATACTTACCATATTAGAGGAAGCATTAAAATCCGGATCAATCAACCAGATGCATTTCAAAATGATGAAAAACGCATTTTCCCTATAACAATGCATTCCCTGTAAATGCTGTATTTTACTTGTAAGCAATGTATTTTCTCTGTAAATACTGTATTTTACTTGTAAGCAATGTATTTTCTCTGTAAATACTGTATTTTTCTTATAACAATGTATTTTCCCTGTAACGCCTCATTTGGGTAATTTTCCCTCTAAAATAGGCTGTTTATACCTTCATAGATTATGAATTCTTGGAAAACTGATGAAGGAATAACATGAATGTTGCCCTGGGTATACTGGACTGATGCAGTTTCCATGAGAACTTTACGATTGCTTCGATCTTGTGCTTTCTTTTTAAGACCATCCATAAGTGACTGCACAGCACTGCCCCTGCTCATTCCATCCTGATCCTGTTCTTCCCTCAAAAATTCGATGGAATTACCAGTCACATAACCTTTACCTTCCACATAAACTGGTCCAATGGCTTGTATCATGGCATCGATAGCTTCAGGAGTTACAATGACCACTAGATCGGTTTCCATACCAGTGTGATATTTGACAATCTCCTGGGCCACCTTCGACCCTGCCTCCACATCGGAACTCCACAGAGAATCATGAAGGTAAAGTTTATCAGCACCATAACTTCTCAATTCAGGATCAGGAGATAATGTTGGATGTGCCAGGCCTCCAGGATAAACAGGAGTCATATTAACTATTTTTCCATGGTTAACATTCACTACAAAGACCATGTCCACTGCTCCTACACCAGGCCTCGGTTCAGAGGGATCAGCACATAGAAGAAGCACATTATAATTCCCATCAAATTTTCCCTCTCCCTGGATATAAAGGTAGGATACATATATACCAGCACCGACAATTAGGATTAGAAATATGATTATGGCGATGAGTTTTTTAGACATTACAGTTTCACCTATTCTTTAAATTTATAGTAACATAATAAATTTAATCGAAAAAAGGATAAGAAGTAGAGTTATTATTTCATCACTTAACAAATAAATTTTATGGTAGGTTTCCCCAACAGTTACCGCCAAAATAGTACATGGTGATTTTTTACATGGCTAACATCCCACCTGGAATTAAAAAATATAGATGGTTTAAACAATTGAGAAGATTCAGGAATTACATGCGAGATTCCTATAAATCCTACAAACACAGGACAGTCTTGTGGGTTAAAGAATCAGAATTCGTTGAAAACATTAAAGGAGATTATAAACTCACT
>DALO01000030.1 GCA_002496805.1 Methanobacterium sp. UBA353
CACCCAAGTTTTTGACAGTCTCATTATTAGATGAATTCATCGATAAATTAAGGAAAAAGAAGGTTGACACCAAATCTAGGAAGAACATGGAATATTTAGATCATGAATTCATTGAAAATCTAGCAATAAAGCCTTTGCTTCAGGAAATAGAGGAAACCGATAATATGATTGATCAGATGGTTTATGAGTTATATGGGCTTAATGAGGATGAAATAAAGATCATAAAGGAATCGCTAAATAGTGGTATTATGTCAAACAAAGAAAAAAGGGAAAAAAAGGAAGAAAAGCCAAAACCTCCAGAACCAAAAATAAGTTTGAAAGCAGAGCTACGTGCTGGTAGATCTACAGTAAACAAGAAAAAAAGGTGATGAAATGGCTGAAGAAGCTAAAACAACATCTAAACCTGAACAATCTAAAAATAACCCACCAAAACCGGATCCACAATTAAAGGGCATGTTACGTAAAAGTCTTGAGGATGAAGAATAGCATGCCAGAAGAAAAAAAGAAAAAAAAGAAAGGAAAGCCAAAACCTCCTCTACCAAATAATTTATTGAAAGCAACAATTTGTAATTCACAATAAAGGAGTGAAAATATGTCAGAAGGAAATAAAAAACCATCTAAACCAACCCCACAAAGAAACCCCCCAAAACCTAACCCTAAAATAAGGGGTATTGTACGCAAAGACCGTAAATAGGAATGGTGTTATGCCTAAAAAAAATGACAATAAACCAAAACTAAAACCTCCTAAACCGAACAAAAAGATCAAAGGAAGAATTAGACAATCTAAAGATAAGAAATAAGAAGATAAAGAATGTCGGAAGAAAAATCAGCCGATTCAGAAACTATTGAATCAAGCAATTGTAAAGATGAGAAGTCTATCAAGGCTATGTATAATGAGTTGGTTCGTTTATATGATCTTGAAATGGATGCTCACGAGACGATAAAAGATAAAACTAATGGTATAATTGCGTTTAATGGTGCAATTATTTCATTAGTTACTTTGGCTTTTATACAGCTAATCGGAAAACAGCCTGACATAAGTTTTTATCTCTATTTATTTATAATTCCTTTTGTTTGTTTATTTATATCATTATTACTTGCGATTCTATCTTATAGAGTAGTGGAATTAGTAGTAATAGATGCAAAGGCTTTGCTTAATGAATATTATTGTAAACCAGAAATGGAAATACTATCCCAATTATGTGCAAATATTGCAGATGATGTCGATGAAAACAAAGCAATCTCGGGAAAAAGGACAATGTTATTTGATTATTCTTTCATTGCTTTATTTATAGGTCTTTTAGCTTTTGTCGTGATATTTCTTTTATTAATCTTAAGCATGAATTTTGACTTTGCAATGAATGCGAATTTTACTTCGTAATTTGGCGTTTAACGAAGTAAATTTATTATATAATTAGAAAATATTAATAACACCTGAATTAAGCGATAGCTAATCTATAAAAATTTAAATACCTGAATTTTAAAGCAAAATATATATGATATAAGGATGTGTAGACATTGAAAAGAGATAATATGACAATTTTGGGACTACTAGTTATTTTAATGGTTCTAGTGATGACTTCAGGATGTATATCATCTTCATCTTCAGAACCCCAGTTTAAACAGGATATTGAAATTGGTGGAGCTTCTTATGAGTATTTTCCACAAGATGGCAGTGCATTAGGGGGATGTTGGTTAAGAAACAATGGTGAAGTTGAATATACAAAAGTCAAAATTAACTTAGAAGTTTTTGACAAAGAAGGAAACAGTATTGAGAATCAAACGATTGTTGTTGGGAAATTAAGCCTTGGTGAAACAATTAATTGGATATCATCAGAAGGTTACGCCCCATTACCAGATGGGACTAGTGCAAAAGCAACTGTTATTAATGCTACTTCCTCAGAATAGAGGAAATCCCTTTTCTTTTTTTTATATATGGATTTTTATTAAAACCAGGCATGGAAATGATAAATTTTAACATAAGTTTTATATAATTAATCAAAAAAAAGATTAATATACTTCCGATTTTATTAGATAACAAAGCAGTTATAAGTTTGTATTGTATATTATTGTTATACAATGTTTAACAAAGCAATCAAAGCCTATTTAGGTGTCCGCAGGGCAAATAAATAACGGTTTAACAAAGTAAAATATATTAGATGTAACTTTGACATGATGTATTGAGTATTTATTACTTTTTTAATAAATTTTATTAGTTTTTTATACAAATTAATATTATTAAGTTTATAATGTATTATGGGGCTGAAATGAGAGAATAAGTTCATAATTGGTGGGAACAGGCTCTTAAAGATTTGGAAAGTGCGAAAAAAATTTGGAAACGGAAAGTTTTTATGTCAGTGCTTTTTTATCACAACAAGCGACTGAAAAAGCTTTGAAAGCTCTTTACATCCATAAATCAAGAGATACCCCGGGTAAAACCCATTCATTACTCTATCTTGGTAATGAAGTAGGAATTCCAAGCAAATATCGGCATAGCCGAGAAACTTAACCCCGATTTTATACTGACTAGATATCCTGATGTTGCAAATGGCGTTCCATATGAACTTTATGATGAGCAAATAGCTTCAGAGAAAATAGAACTTGCTGAGGATGTGTTGAAATGGGTGGAAAAGGAGCTCAAGAAATAGAAGAATTCATTATACAAGTTAAAAAAAGATATCATCCAGAACTAATCCTATTGTTCGTTAGCCGCACACGTGACGACCATTTAAAGCACAGCGATTATGATATTATAATAGTAAGTGAAGAATTCGAGGGAATACATTTTTTAGAAAGGATTTACCAACTTTTAGAGTTTTGGGACTATAATTTTGACGTAGATATCCTCCCCTACACACCTGATGAATTCAATAAGAAAAGAAATCAAATTGGAATAGTAAATCAGGCCATAAAAGAGGGAATAGTACTGCAAGGATCCTATTGAATTTATCGGTGTCTGTAATACGGAAGAAAGAACAACAAAGATTCGACTTATTTTTATGTCTTTGAATATAACTCGAAAGTTGTTATAGTTTCATGAATATGAAATCTTGAAACTACATTCTTAACAGATCTATCGTAAATTGGGTAGAAGATAGACTAAACTACACTTATCTGGTAACTTTTTACTATTTTTTCCAGTTTATTATAGAATCGATATTTTTTAGTTATCAATTAATACATCATCTATGGATCCTACCCATTATGTGGACTTCTCATTCGGAGAGACTGAAGAAGTGGATCAAAATAACAAGATCATAAAATCCCACATGATCAAAAACCAATCACATGATACAAAATAGATCACAAATCTTATATGATCAAAAACCAATCACATGATACAAAATAGATCACAAATCTTATATGATCAAAAATTGATCATATGATATAGAATAGATCAGGGTGGTTTATATGGATAATATAGCTTTGGGAACTAATACAGAATTAACCGATGATCAGTTTTACAATCGTGATGAGGATATTTCTTGGTTGAAAAGATTTTTGGAATCAACTTCAGATGGTTCTCCTCCTACAATAATGGTTACCGGAATTAGGGGTGTTGGAAAGACTGTTTTACTTAAGAAAATTAAAAAAGAATTAGATGAAGATTATTTAGTTTGTTACATTGATTTATCCATTACATCTGGTTATCAGAAAGGAGAATTAACAGAAATAGGTATAATGAACGAATTTTATGATTGTTGGATGAAAGAATGTGAGAGGAAGGGTATTTCAACCCTATTTAAAAAAATTTTGAAGAGTTCTAAAAGAACTTTAGGATTAAGAGAAATTGTAGATATAGCGGGATGGCCTTTACCCATACCCCAAACTGAGGATGATTATAAAAAGCTTTCCAAGTTTGTTTTCCATCTCCCCCAGGAAATATATGAAGAACAGTCAAGTCTCAAAGGCACTATCCTGATTATCGATGAGTTTCAGTCAATTAAAGATTTAGGTAATGCTTTAAAGCCATTTATCTGGTTTTTAAGAGGCATCATCCAAAGCCAAAGAAATGTTGCTTATATCTTCTCTGGTTCTGTAACTTCCACAGATAAAATTGTCACGGAAATAGCAAGTAATGAAGGTGCCTTTGGTGGGAGAATTTTAACCTTCGAAGTTCCTCCATTCACCAAAGAAACCGTCAGAGAATACCTAAATGAAAGAGTACCCTCACTGATTTTCGATGAAAAAGGTTTTGAAAGATTCTATAAATGTACAAAGGGCGTGCCGTTTTATGTAAACACGTTCGCCCGATTACTTCCCAAAGGAATACCATTAAATGATGATAAAGTGAAAATGGAATTCAGCAACAGTTTAACCTTTTTAGCTGTACATTTTATGAATCAATGGAGTAGACTAACCTTTCAAGAACAGTGCATAATAACAAAATTAGTAGATGGACCATTAAAAAGAATAAAAATAGCAAGAACTCTAAATAAAGAGCCCGGTGCTTTGAGTGCTTCTCTGAGGAGATTACAAGATCGTGGACTATTAAAAAACGAAAATGGATTATATAGTATAACAGAACCCATATTTAAAGCATGGCTCGAAAAAGAATATGAAAAAAAGGGAATTTATCCTTACAGAACTATCTAGAAACTCTTTAGAAAATTATATTTCTAAAATAAATAATTGATAAAAGCTGTGTCCTTATTCACACCAAACAACCTCTTTTTCAACAGTAGGTCGAATATAAGGGCTTAATGCATTATTAGTGACCAGATGAACTTCTTTACCGAAGAGTTCCTCTAAATAAAAGACCAAACCCATGAAATTATGTAGTGTTGGTTCATGGAATTCTACCAGTATATCAATATCACTGGATTCATCCTCCTCACCCCTAACGTATGAACCGAAAACACCTATTTTACTAACACTATACTTGTTTTTTATTTCGTTTTCATGATCCTTTATTAAGTCCAAGACCATCATCAATAGCACCCAGATAAACTTGTAATATTTAAGAATCATTTTATTGGTGATTAATGTTAAATTTTTTGTAATCTAACGATTTTTATTACATGACCAAATTTATTAATAGAATGAATTAAACTGCAATTTCTATTTTATCATAGCCCATTACAGGTATTTTTCTCCTTTTTGGGCCTTCTTTAAATTCAATCAGTCCTTCTGCTTCTAGTTTCATAACGTTGGGGCGAACTACGCTGATATCTCTATGTATCATTCTGGCAAGGTCTCTTATAGATTTAGGGTTGTTGTGCTTTATGAAGTCCAGTAGTTCTAATTCCAGTTTTCCCCGTGTTAATTTTTCGGTTATAACATCTTTAGCATCTTCTATTATTTCATCTGGATGTTCCTTAAAGTATTTCCAGTCATCCAGGTCACTGTATAGTATCAGGTTTTCTTTCATATAAATTTTCAAGCCTTTTAATAGAGCCGTAGGTTCCCTCAAACTCCTCAACTAATTCTTTACTAGTTATTTGCCCGATTAGAGTTATTCTCATTCTAGAGCTCCTTTCTTAAGTCAGTTATGTTAATATCTTTCCCCCGTATAGCCCCTAATTATATCTAAGACGATTTTATAATTATCATAAATTATTTCTAGCTAGCCGTTATTCCAGTGAATATGGGGATATCCATGAAAATTATCTAACCTTATACCATAGGGCATAACCACTATGGATCATCCTCTCTTGGTTTTTAATTTCTTATAAATATTTATTTAAGATATTTAAAAAAATTAGACTTATCTAAAATACATTAAATCAGGAAAAAAATTTTAAGCAACTGCTTTATCAAAATGAGCCTCTTGAGAAGGTATATTAATACTACTTTCTCCTTCTATATCTAAATCTAATGGAGTAGGTTTATTCCTAACCAGTATAGTAAAATCTGCTTTAATACGAATACATTTATCACCAATTATAATTTCTATGTCCAGTCCCATTGATTTCTTAGATCAAATCTATTAACATTAAATAATTTTGAAGCATGCAATAGTTCTAAAGCAACAGTACTTTATTTTCATCGAAATCTAAAATAACATCTTTATCTAGACGCAATGATTTATCATAAATATAATCCTCGGTAATATAGATAAATAACGAATCATTTTCAACATCATAATCATGATTCGTTTTAAATGATTTTTTAGTATTCATATTACTCATTACGGATTCACCCTTTCTATTCTGTATATGTACTTACAACTCTTATAGATTTTTTGGGATCGTTGTTGGCTCTCACGATTACAATTTAAAACTTTTTTTCCATTTATAGGGTTATTATAAGTTAATTCAAATTCTCCATCTTCATTTTTAATGACTTTATTATAATGTTTTTCAGATATTAAGTCTTTAATTTGTTCATCGTTGAAATGTTGCCTACCTTTAATCCTTAAACTTCCATGACCACGAATTTCTATCTTTTCTCTAGTGATTTTTTTCAAATAGTCTTCTTTAAAAACTTTTAAGAGAAACTGTAAAATCGAAATCAGTAAACTTAATTCCCCACAAACAAATAATTATTATTATTTAAGTAATTATTAATATCAATATAAATGATTTCTTATTGAAGAGCAAAACTCAGACAGAATATCATCAACGAAGCCCTTAAAAAGGAATTTATTGACCTTCAAAAACCTAAAAATAAAGTTAGAACGCCGTTATCTGAGGTAGCAGGACTTTTTAAAGCAAAAGAACCATTTGACAGCGTTAAACTTGTAAAAAAAATAGAAGATGGTAATGACCATTGATAATCTTTACAAACGTCATATGATTCCATCATACTTAACATTATTTCTAGTGCCAAACATTTTAAATATCCTGATGTTCATAATATAATTAAATTTCAGTATAATGAAATTATAATTAATTTTTTAAAATTTTTTCACTATGATGAAATTTTTGGGAAAGTGTTAATTTGATTAGAAGAGAAATTTATCTAAATAAGATTAGGCCTTATATGAATAAAAACATCATCAAGGTTATAAGTGGAATAAGGCGCTGTGGTAAATCAACAATATTGCAACAGATAATTCAAGATTTAAAAGCAGAGGGAATAAAAGATGAAAATATAATTTTAATAAATTTTGAATTAAAGAGATATTTCAACATAAAAACCATCACAGAATTAGATGACCTGATTAATAATTTAATTAAAAACAAATCAGAAAAAAATTACTTATTTTTTGATGAAATACAGGAAGTTGAAAATTGGGAAAAACTAATCAATTCCTATTTAGCAGAAGAAAATTATGATATTTATATTACCGGATCGAATGCTAAGCTTCTTTCAGGAGAACTATCAACTTATTTAACTGGACGTTTTGTTGAGATAAGAATTTATCCATTTTCCTTTTTAGAATTTTTAGATTATAAAAAAATAGATTATAAAAGATATGATAATGAAGAAATCTTTAATGAATACCTTAAATATGGTGGAATGCCCTTGGCGTTGGAATTTCCAGAAAATGAAAAGATTCAATATCTAACTGATTTATATAATTCCATAATTCTCAAAGATATAGTTAAAAGAAATGAAATTAGGGATATAGATTTATTAGATAGAATACTTCGATTTATAATGGCTAATATTGGGCAACTATTTTCTGCAAACAGTATTGTCAAATATCTAAAAAAAGATAAAGTAAATCTATCAGTTAACACCATATACAACTATTTATCATATATGGAAGAGGCTTGTTTAATTAATAAAGTTAAAAAAGAAGATTTAGTTGGAAAAAAGATTTTAAGCCATAGCGAAAAATTTTATTTAGTTGATCTAGGTTTTAGAGAAGCTATTTACGGAAATAATGAAAAGGATATAGGACAAAGTCTTGAAAATATCGTTTACATAGAATTACTTCGAAGAGGATATAATGTAACAGTTGGCAAATTCAGGACCAAAGAACTTGATTTTGTATGTAAAAAAGGGGAAGAAATTATATATATTCAAGTTTCATATATTTTGGCCGAAAAAACCACTATAGAAAGAGAATTCGAACCTTTATTAAAGATCCATGATAATTACCCAAAATACGTAATAACCATGGATCGGGTTGATAGGTCTCAAGAGGGAATAAAACATATCAACATGATCAACTTTTTAACAGAAAATGAAATATGAAATTACCCAAAAAAAATCTCTTATTTATTAAATAACATTATAATCTTTCTCTTTCAACTCACAATAATACAATATTTTGGTTACGTGTTTAGCGTGCATTATTTTTAAATATTGTTTTTTAGGCCTGTTTGGGAGGCTTATTCCCGATTTAGATTAGAATTATCATCATGATGAGGGTCATTTTAATACCAAAGAAAGTTTTTATTATCTGTAAAGCATATAATGTATGAGTTAGTTAGATCATATGTATAAAAGGTAATTCGCATATCATCATATAAAAAATTTTAAGGAGCGTTATATGTTGAACAGTAAAAATAGGTTAAGAACTACTTTAAACATTGATAAGGACGTTATTAAAAGCATTAAGGTAATTGCTTTAAACCGGGATACCACACAAACAGAAATAATAAATGATTATCTAAAAAAGGGTTTAGAATCAGAAGAAGGTTTAAATAAAATACCTAGTTATTTAATAGCTAATAAAAAAACCTATAAACCAGATAAAACACGTAAAAAGGAATTAGCAGGTTTTATTAAGGTTAAAACTCCCTTTGATGCGGTAAAATTAATAGGGGATTCACGAAAAGGAGAAACGGAATGATATTTCTCGATACAAATTACATAGTCTCCTATTACGTTGAATCCGAAAAACACCACCAGAGAAGTCTAAAAATAGCCAGAATAATAGAGGACAGAGAGCAAATAATCAGTCGACTCGTAATAGGTGAAACAATTAACATCTTAAATGATAAATTGAAATTAAATAAAAATATCATCAAAGAAATTTACAGTGAATTATTCAGCAACTACACCGTTATAGAAGATCATTATTTCTACGACAACGCATTAAAAGATATAGTAAATTCTGAAAGAAAAATCCCCTTCTTTGACCATATCTACCTTGTTTTAATGAAAGAACTAAACATAAAAGAAATAGCCTCCTTTGATAAACATTTCAACAACACCAAAGGAATTAAAAGACTACATTAAGACACCTAAAAAGAAAATATAATTTTTTCCAATCAAATTATTCAATTATTATCTCCTGTACCCTACATACCCGTCCATTTCGGTCTTACTTTAATTCCATGAGGATGATATGATGAGCGTGTCAGTATATCTTTAACAATTCCTGAGGTCCGTTTTCCTGTGTGCTGATCCTTCTTTAATATTATATAACTTTGAACCTTTTTTATATCATTCCAGTGTTGTCCGTTCATATTTAAAATCCCCTAAAAAGATTATTTAAACTTTTCAACTTTGTATTTGACTAATAATTAGATCCTTATTTAAAAGAAAATTTATCTACAAATATGTATCCTAAACATTTTGGCACAATTATTAAATATTTGGCACATTTAATGGCACAATGATGAAATTAAGATTATTTCCACGATATTTCGGTTTGACTTAATGTTAATCCGTATCACTCGTGTTAGCACCTAACATCTTCCTCAATTTTTTAAATTCACTTAATTCAGCAGAAACTGAAACAATGGAAAGTTTAGATTCAGATGTTGATGATAAAGAACAATTAGATGATTTACATGATAAATTGTTAGAAATTGGTGAAATTTAAGGTCCAAACCGAGGATTTACGTATTAAAAATATTTGAATGTTTGGATTTTTTGATTTAAAACCAAAGAAGTTCCTTTAGAATAGTTGGGGAATTGATGGAAGTATACAGTTAGATGGTCATACATTTTAATTGAAGCTTAGTGGCAAAAGGCATTGGTTAGTGGTGCATCATTTGAATTATTTTATTTTATTAAATTCTTTTAATATTTTAATGGCTTTTTTATTTTTTTTCCAGGCCCTTTGTGCCAGATCAACGTAGATAATTGCTTCATTTTCATCCCCGAAACTGTAAAAGGAGGGTAATGATTTGGGAATTTTCTTCTTTCCAATTAGGAGGGGAACAACGAATTCATTTTCTTCAACTGCTTCTTCATATAGTTTTTCAATAATACTCTTGTCTTGATTGCTTTTTATTGATAACAAGAGTTTTGAAAAGAGCCAGCTTGCAGAGTACTCTTCATCATAAATATCTAATAATTCCTGGGCTTCATCCAGCCTATCTAATTCAAGTTGTCTGCTCATCAGGACGTCTCTTACCCCCTGATTATCATTGGGATTGAGTTCTAAAAGGTACTGTAGTTGACTGACTGCCCTATCCCTTTGTCCAGCATCCCACAGTAACATGGCCTGTTCCAGTAGATGCATCATAAATGGCCTGGTTTCAAGCATACCCCAAAAATAACCCTTGTTTTCTTCAAAGTATTCCTCGCCCTTGGTGCTTCGGAATAGATCGATGGCCCTCTGGTAATCTTCAATGGTTTCCATAGGATTATCTTCGTCGATTACATAATCTTCAAATAACTCAACATCCTCTTCCTCATCCGAAGTAGGATCTAAATCATCTAATATACTTGAAATAGCCATTATTGTATCCTCATCTCCCATGGAAATAGGGCTTGTAAGTAAATCTATAAAGTTCTCCACATCTTTTCCATCTGTATAGTCTCCATTCTCTATGAAAGCTTCAACGAGGTCATCTTTTATAATTTCCTTATCTACACCAGTTTGTTCTTCTAATAAATCTAAAGGAGTTGGGTCTTTTTCATATAACATAGATTTAGGCACGATTATTCCTTCTTCTGTAATTACCAAATCGTTTAAGGGATTATCTTTAATCATATTCTCTGTGGAAAACTCCTTATCGAAGTGTCCTAACTTCAAGATCTCCCGGATGGTTCTTGCTTTACTTGAAACTGTGGATTTTTTGGTCTTGAAGTAGTTACATATATCATCAGGAGTTAAATAGGGCTCGAAGGAATTATCAAACAGGAAATTTATCTGACCAATTGCATATACAACCGCACTGGCCCATATTTCAAGTTTTCCCCGCTTAAAAGGAACATCATGCTTTCTTCCTAACTTCTTAACCAGGTTGCTGCAAAGTTCGGTGTATTCCTCATCGATATTATCACGAGTAAAATCTCCCACCATCATCAGTAACTGTTTTTCTTTAGCTTTAATCTCTTCTCTGGTCATGATCTCTCCCATTGCTTATTTAATTAATCTACTTATTATTTTATATAAACATCTTTTAATCTAAGTAAATTGGGTATCACATGAATATAATCATCAACTTCGTAATATTAACGTTTAACGAAGTTAAAATTGTTAGTTAATTTGTAGTGATCATTTATTGGTCACATTTTTTTGATACTGCACATAGCTCTGGGGATAATTAGCCATGAGATAATCTCTTAATCCCCGTTTTTCAAGATCTTCAATGACTTTTCCTCGTATGTCCAGTTCATGTCGTGCTTCATCCAGTAGGTTTTTAGTGACAAAAAGGCGGTGTTCCATCTGGTGCTGTTTGGTTTGTAGCTGTTGAAAATTATTGAGTCTTTCATCAAGTTGTTTCATTTCAAAATCTTGAACCAATTTTCTTAGGCTTTTTTTATCTTCAATTAAATCAAGGAGTATTTCTTGATTGTTAGTTAATTTTTCTTTAAGAAAGTCAATTTCAGACTCTTTATTAGCCAGTTCTTTTTCCAAAAATTTAACACGGGCCTTCAGATCCTTAGCAGAATTAATATCGGTTGAAATATCAAAATCAGAGGTATTGGAAGATTCATCTTTAGCATCCTCTTCACTTCCTATGGTTTTATTTGGGGTTTGTATATTTTGCTCCCGATTCTCTCTGATTTTTTTGTTAAATATTGGTTTATTTTTCATGTTTCCAGTCGCCTGTTATTTTTGTTTGACTAATAATACAGTATGATGGTAAATTTTTTTTACCATAAAAACCAACTTGTCTAATAGAAGGAATAGTATGTGAACTTTTGTTGGATTATTAGGGTTATGGTCTATTATACCATTAGTGGTAATTTTGTTGTGACTACTTATTTAACTTCAACATTTAATTCGGTTCCATCTGCTGGTTGTTAGATCACTATCCCCAATCTTTTTGTTATATCACTAGTACAAAACATGTTGTATATCTGAGAATAATCATTTGAAATTAATCCAATTATCCTTATCTAAAATTGCTTCATAGTACCATTTTTTAAAAATCTTAGAAAGCACTCAATATTTACTGTTGGATGTATACTAAAAGGTGTAGATCAGACTATTTTGAATGATTTTCAAATTATCATATAAAATAGGCTAAAAATCATAATAATTTTTCATCTATAATTTAACTAGGAAAAAAAGGAAATCTTCTTTTTAAAAAAAGTTTGATGGAAACACCATTCATCGATTTAAAACAAAACATCATTCCTCTTTTTAAAAAATTTTATCAAATACTTGACACAATAGTTATTATTGGAGGTGAAAAATAACATGCCAGTTATAACTATTGATGCTCCGAAAATGAGTAAGGAGCAGAAAAGAGAACTTGTAAACTCATTTGCCAAAACAGCCAGTAAAATAATAGGGTTACCTGTCTCGGCAATGGTGATTATAATCAATGAGGTTGAATCTGAGAACGTGGGAGTGGGAGACATCCTCCTGTGTGATCGTGTTCAGCAGGATTAATACAACCATTTTTTTTATTTTTATTTAGCTAGACATTGAACAGTATAATTATCTAGTGCCATGAGTTCCATTAAAATGTAGTTAAAAGCCTAAGTTAGTCGATGTAAAGGCAATGTGATATAAATGTCCCACAAAACATCCTCCAGTGCAAAAATTCAGAACCATCTCCAAGATGAAAAAAGTCCCTATTTACTCCAACATGCAGATAACCCTGTTGACTGGTATCCATGGGGTGATGAAGCATTCGAAAAAGCCAAAAAAGAAGATAAACCTATATTCCTATCTATAGGTTACTCAACTTGTCATTGGTGTCATGTTATGGCGCGTGAATCGTTCCAGGACCCTGAAATAGGCAAAATCATGAATCAAACATTTGTATCAGTAAAAGTTGACCGGGAGGAACGTCCGGACATCGACAGTGTGTACATGGCAGCATGCCAGATGATCACGGGTACAGGGGGCTGGCCTCTGACCATAATCATGACTCCTGATCTTAAACCATTCTTTGCTGGAACCTATTTCCCTA
The DNA here is from genome assembly GCA_002496805.1 of Methanobacterium sp. UBA353. GTDB lineage: Archaea > Methanobacteriota > Methanobacteria > Methanobacteriales > Methanobacteriaceae > Methanobacterium. The sequence continues at coordinate 13,167 of DALO01000030.1, forward strand.
AAGATAGTGGAAGCCGAGGCAGCGGTCTGAGAGATATTATATTAAATGTTGATGACTTGTGGAATAATCGTAAAGATGAACTCCAAAAATCTGCAGAAGAATTGACTTTTTCACTACAACAATTATCTAAAATTAAGTCAGGACCAGAATTAGATGAAAACACCCTAAAAACGGCTTATCAATCACTTAAAGAGAACTTCGATGATGAATTTGGTGGTTTTGGAGATTATCAGAAGTTTCCCACACCACACAATCTACTATTTTTGCTGCGGTACTGGAAAATGACAGATGATATGAATGCACTTAACATGGTGGAGAAAACCCTTGATGCCATGGTTCAGGGTGGAATCTATGATCATCTTGGATTTGGTTTTCACCGCTACAGTGTAGACCGGCAATGGATTCAACCCCATTTTGAGAAAATGTTATATGACCAGGCACTCCTGGTAATGGTATACACCGAGGCTTACCAAGCCACTGGAAATAAAAGATACAGGGAAACTGCCCAGGAAGTTCTGGAATATTTGATGAGGGACATGCGATCATCACTAGGCGGTTTTTACTCAGCTGAAGATGCAGACAGTGAAGGTGAGGAAGGAAAGTTCTATCTATGGACTGCCAGTGAGATTAAAAAAATACTGGGACCAGAAGATGGAGAACTATTCAGCCACGTTTATAATGTTAATAGTGATGGAAACTTTAAGGAAGAAGCTACTGGTTTTCAAACAGGTAAAAACGTATTATATCGGACAAATAATTGGGAAGATCTGTCAAGTCAGTTGGAAATAACATCTGAAGAACTTTGGTGGAAAATGGAGAGTGCTAGGGAAAAATTATTCACCGCACGCCAGGAACGCATACACCCACATAAAGATGATAAAATACTCACTGACTGGAATGGTCTAACAATCGCTGCCTTGGCAATAGCTGGCCGGGTTTATAAGAGGAAAGATTACATCATGGCTGCCAGCAATACCCTGAATTTCATTTTATCCAATCTTAAAATTAATGACCAGCTCATGCATCGTTGGCGACAAAAAGACGCAGCGGTAAATGCTAATCTTGATGACTATGCCTACCTGATTTGGGGTTTGCTGGAGATGTACCAGACCACCTTCCAAGCAGAGTATCTTAAGATAGCTATTGATTTTAACCAAAAATTAATGGATCATTTCTGGGATAAAAAAGAGGGCGGTTTCTATTTCACTGCAGATTTTGTCCCACAAGTTCTGGTAAGACAAAAAGAAGCATATGACACTGCGTTACCTTCGGGTAACTCTGTTCAAATGTTAAACATGGAAAGATTGTACTCTTTAACTGGTAACAGTGAATACCGAAAAATATCTCGTGCCATGGAAAAAAATTTCTCCGGAATAATAAACTCATCACCACCCGCATTTACCATGTTCCTGTCAGCCATAACCCACAAGATCGGCCCATCCTTTAACATAGTCGTAGTGGGTGATAAGAATCTAGAAGATACCAGTTTGATGTTAAAAAACCTTCAAGAACAATACCTGCCTAACTGTGTTCTTATTTTTAATTCTGGTGATGAAAATCTTAAAAAAATAATTAAGAACATGGAAGATAAAATAATGATAAATAACAATATTACCGCATATGTCTGTGGTGATGGGACTTGCTATCCTCCAGTAAACACTCTTAAGGAATTATTAGATATTGTTACCTAAATCAGTGATTGAAATAATTAAAGCCTTTATATGATCAGGACCAGGTTAATAATAAAAAAAAAAGTTTATTTTTTTTTAAAAAAACATTGTTAATTTTTATTTTAGAAAATTTATAATATTAATAAAGCCAGATTATTTATAGGATTATAAATTTATGCGGTGCATCAATGGAGAGAAAAGTAGTATTGATTTTATTAGCATCTTTAATTCTAATTTTACTCTTATTAACTGGTTTATTTTTTGCCAATAATAATTTCAGGGACATGAACAAGCAATCACAATCTTCTAATGATAAAATCGGGATTGTTGTGACAGTTGGACCTCAACAGGAATTCGTGAAACAAGTTGGTGGAGACCGGGTTAATGTCACGGTCATGGTGCCGCAAGGCGCTGATCCCCATACCTATGAGCCGCTACCAAACCAGATGAAGCAAGTTCAAAAAGCAAAAATTTATTTCACAGTAGGATCTGGTATTGAATTCGAATTAGCTTGGATGGAAAAATTAAGGGGTATCAATCCTGAAATGAAAGTAGTAAACACTTCTCAGGGAATTGAACTACTCCCAAACGCAGAAGAAAATACGGGAAATGATCCTCATGTATGGGTTTCACCTAAAAATGCTAAAATAATGGTGGAAAATATTTGCACAAGCTTGGTAGAGGTTGATCCTGAAGGTAAGGATTATTACCAAAAAAATAGGGATGAATATCTAAAACAATTGGATGAACTTGATCAAAATATCCAACAAACATTATCTGGCAAAAAACACACGAAAATCATGGTTTATCATCCTTCATGGGCCTATTTCTGCCGAGATTATAATCTCATACAGATACCAATTGAATCACAGGGGAAAGAACCTACACCTCAGGGCATAGCCAGCATGGTGGATCAGGCTCGTAAGGACAATATCACGGTTATTTTTGTCACTCCTCAATTCAGTTCCAGCAATGCCCAGGTAATTGCCCAGGAAATAGGTGGAAAAGTAGTGGTTGTAGATGCTCTCAGCGACAATTATCTTGTTAACATGAAAAAAGTGGCTAAATCATTTGCCAACTCATAAAAATATTACAGATAGATCTAGGTGATACTATGGTTCAAAACGCTGTAGAAATTAATGATGTCTGTGTCAAATTTAATAAACGTCCAATACTTCATGACATTGACCTTATAATCAAAGATAATGATTTTTTAGCCATAATTGGGCCTAATGCTGGTGGTAAGAGTACCCTGCTAAAGGTTATATTGGGCCTGGTTAAAGTGGACCAGGGCACAGTGAAGGTTTTTGGGCAAAACCCTGGAAACCAATCCAATCCCCTAGGATACCTTCCACAACATGTCTCATTTGACCCGGATTTTCCTATAAACGTTTTTGAAACAGTTTTATTCGGAAGATATCATGGTTTTTTTAAAAAATATTCAGATCTAGACCATGAAAAGGTTAAAAATGCCCTGGAAGAGGTGGGTATGTTGGAGATGAAAGATCGTCAGATGAGCCAACTATCCGGAGGGCAGATTCAACGGGTTTTCATTGCCCGTGCTATTGTGCGAGAACCAAAACTACTACTATTGGATGAGCCAATGGCCAGCATAGACCCTGAAATGCAGAATTCATTTTACAGTCTACTACTAAAATTACGCAAGAGGATGGCTATAGTACTGGTCAGCCACGATGTGGGAGCTGTCTCCAGCCATGTGGAGAACATTGCCTGCCTTAACCGGAAACTTTACTATCATGGAGCAGCCGAAAATGCTGCCCGATCCCTGGAAAAGATGTATAAATGTCCAATAGATTTACTCAGCCACGGAATACCTCACAGAGTATTGAAAAACCATTAAAAACTAAATTTGGAATGGAGTAATGATATTAATGACTGGAATTCTGGAATACTCTTTCATGCAGAATGCATTCATAGCCGCAGTTCTTGTTAGCGTGGCCTGCGGTGTAGTGGGCACATACGTTGTGATAAAAAGAATCGTATTCATAAGTGGGGGAATATCCCATGCTGCCTTCGGAGGGATAGGTTTGGGATATTTCCTGGGAATAAACCCCATACTGGCCGCCATTCCTTTCAGCATACTGTCCGCTCTAGCCATGGGGATTACCAGTAAAAAAGTAAAAATCAGTGAAGACACAGCTATAGGGATCCTTTGGAGTTTGGGAATGGCAATAGGGATCATATTCATTAATTTAACACCAGGATATGTTCCAGATCTCATGAGCTACCTATTCGGCAGCATACTAACTGTGCCTGTAAATGACATTATCATAATGATTTTTCTAGATTTAATTATTGTAGTAACAGTTTTATTGTTCTACAAAGAGTTTCAGGGCATATCCTTTGATGAAGAATTCAGCCAAGTAATTGGAATGCCCACAACATACATTTACCTCCTCCTTTTATCAATAGTAGCTCTTTCAGTGGTGGTGATGATAAAAGTGGTGGGAGTCATACTGGTAATTGCTCTTTTAACCATACCTGCAGCCATTGCCAAACAATACACTTACAATATTAGGCACATGATGATATTCGCTGTGATTTTAGGAATAATACTCACCATGGGGGGATTATACACATCATACCTATTCAACCTTGCATCAGGGGCAACTATTGTCCTGGTATTGGGCCTTGGATTCATATTTTCATCAGCAATACAAAAATTAAAAAAATCACTTTAAAATAAGTGAAATCCTCCAGATAAATGTTACATTATAATTATATTCCCTATTTTCATGCGATAAAATGATGAGGGATAGTAAAAAATATTTTAAATGGGAGCTAATTTAATACCATGAGACCATACAATTTTAGTAAAATATTAATTGTACTCGTTATAATGGCATCGATTGGCACAGCAGCAGCTGATGCTATTGAACCTGGTCAAAAGAATGTTCCATTAAGTTATCAGATTACCAACATCCAAGATTTCCCTGATCATGTTTTTATTCTCCACGGCACACCAAATCCCTCTCTTGATATCCTAGACTCATCAGAATTTAGTTTTTATAAATTAAGTATTTGCTCTGTATACGCAGTACCCCAGACAGTTTTTGATTCGGTTCAAATGGATCAAATGGATGAAGCCCAAATAGAAGAGTTCCTAAAAAACGACACACGTGTAGCTTCATCAAATTTAACCATGGATGGGATTTTTGGAACTGTAAATGTTGCTGATCCTCTGGAAAGTGCATTGATTTTGCTGGAAATTAAATCAATTAAGGATAACAATCTGGATATAAAAAAGACGAAAATCATCTATTACTACAGTGATGGTCAGAAAGTTGAAAAACCATTCCAGAGTGAAAACCAGATTCCTCTACACACAGCCCCAGGGCCATCATGGGATTTTTATTTATATTTCATAGCTTTACCTATAGTTGCATTGGTAACAATACTCATTTTAGCGCTGAGGAGAAGATCCCATTAATGTTTTTTGGTTCCAGATAAGCTTTTGAAGTATGTTAATGGTTCTTTTGAAGTATGCAAATGCTTCTTTTAAATTACACTGATACTGGTTAATTTTTAAAACTAAACAAATAAACTGATTACTGTTTTTAAAGAATTTTTACATCCAATTTAACGTATAAATATAAAAATAGCTGGATACTTCAATAATGACTTATTTATATTATCACTATGTACTGGCTAATATTTCTATGGATTCTCACCATAGTAATCGAATTTACTATTTTCTGGCTCATTATTAGAAAAGAACCCTTAAAACTGTTATCAGTGTCTTTATTAATCAATTCTGTGACTCTTCCTCTGGCCACATTAAGCTATCATTACCTGTTTTTCAACTTATTGTTAACTGAAACCATTGTTTGGCTAGTAGAATCATTTTTTTTGAGAATCTTACTGGAAATTGATTATAAGAAAGCTTTAATCATTTCATTGCTTGCAAACCTTGCCACCAGTGTTCTGGGATTATTTATCAAAGTACTCTTTCATGAATTTTAAAAAAAAAGATATGATGCATAATTTTACAGAATCAATGACAAAAATGAGGGGTTTAGTGAATTTCCTGGAAAATAAAAATTGACATATTTTTTTCATTAATATTTACAATATTGGTACAAGGTTAATGAGAATATTGTCTATTTTTTAAGAGATTCAACTCCATTGGCAGTGCCAATCAAAACTTGGTGGGCTAAGTCTGGGAATATCCCATTTTCTACCACGCCTGGAATGTTGTTGAGTTCTATTTCAAGTTCTTGGGGATCAGGGATTTCTTTAAACTGAACATCCACTACAAAATTGTTATTGTCGGTAATAACCGGCCCATCCTTCATCTCTGCCATTCTAAGTGAAGGTGTTCCTCCTAATTTTTTGACTTGTTGGGTAACTGGCCTGTATGCAGATGGTATAACTTCCAGTGGCACTGGGAAATCTCCCAGTTTCTGAACCTTTTTCGATTCATCCACAATTACCAGAAACTTTTTAGCAGCAGAATCTACAATCTTTTCCAGTGTGTGAGCTGCTCCACCACCTTTTATAAGGTTTAAATTAGGGTCTACTTCATCAGCACCATCCACTGCCAGATCCGGTAAGTGTTCATCAAGGGTGGTTAAAGGTATTCCACAGTCTCTGGCCAAAAAGAAAGACTGATAAGAAGTTGGTATTCCCATAATTTCAATTTCTTCAGTGTTAATACGATCTCCCAGTTTTTGGATAAAGTAATGAGCTGTAGAACCCGTTCCCAACCCTAAGATATCACCATCATTCACCATCATGGCTGCTTCTATGGCAACTTCTCTTTTTGCATCATCTACTAACTGAAAAGCTTCCCATGTTACTTCTTTTTTAGGATGCATGCATATTCTCCGTAATTTAGATTTTCAAATATTTATAAAAATTTAGATAAGATTATAAACGCATAATTAGAATTTATTGTTGTTTTAATAGGACAACATTTAAGTTTAATCCTTTAGGACATTTTTCTTTGGGATTTCCCAGTTTTTTTATGATCTTACATTTGTCTTCATGGTAAAGGCCCTCCGGAAAACAGAGCCCCCTCATGGAACACTCCTCATCACAGTCGGGTGGTACAAAGACAATGTTTGAACCTTCAAAGGCACGTTTAGAGTTGATCATAGCTTTTGTTATGGATTTTTCCACATCCACAACTTTCACTTTACCCCCATTGTGAATCATGCAGGGGTGTTCGGTGTTTTTAACATCTCTGATTCTATACATTCTTCCTTCTTCTAGGGAATCAATACAAGTTACCTTAAAGCGACATTTCTCGCACTGGCTTGCAGCCCCATAATACATGAATTTAAGTCCTTTTTTTGCTAAGTCATTTCCAATGAGGGTTATCATTTTTTATCCACTCCACCGATTAATTATAATGTGATAGATTTAACAAGAACTAATTTATAACTCCTGTTTTAAGCGCTAATCTTTCGGCAGCTTTTTCGGTAAGTCCTCTGTCGCCGAGTATGGTGTACCTTTCTTTTCTAATACTGTGTGATTTGGTTAGAGCTTCTATGATATATTGTGGATCAATACCAAGTTGAGATGCATTTATCGGAGCCTTGATAGTTTTTAAAGTGTTACGGATGAACTCCCAGTCACCACCATGTAGATACATCATCATAATACTCCCCAACCCACATTGTTCTCCATGCAAGGCAGGTTTAGGAGCTATAATGTCAAGGGCGTGGCTGAATTTATGTTCAGCACCACTGGCTGGTCTGCTATTTCCGGCAATACTGATGGCCATTCCACTGGATATCAGAGCCTTCACTACTATGGCTGCACTTTCAATGAGTCCTTCTTTAATATCACCAGCAGATTTAATCATAGTTTCTGCAGTAATTAGGGATAAAGCAGCTGATGAGTCACTGAAATCTTCATTTAATAAACGATGGGCTAATTTCCAGTCAAGAATTGCAGTGTAGTTTGATATGATATCTCCGCATCCTGCAGCTAAGAGGCGAAAAGGTGCTTGGCTGATGATTTGTGTGTCAGCAATGATCCCTACCGGTGGTTCAACTTCCATAGAAACACTTCCTTCCTGGTTTTTTATGGAAGCTCTGGGGGAGGAAATACCATCATGTGAAGCAGCCGTGGGAATGCTTATAGAGTGCACACCTGAGTTGGTGGCTGCCATTTTAGCAACATCAATCACTTTTCCACCTCCAACCCCCAGGACAGCATCAACATTACCCATACAATCTTGAACTTGGCAAACGGCATCAGTGGATGGTTTTTCAATGATCACAGTATCTGCATCAAAATCATATGCATTAAGACTTTCTATTACTTTTTCTCCGGCAATTTTTAAGGTATGAGGGCCAGTAGCCACTAATAACTTACCGGTTAGTTTCAAATCCTTGCAGATGGAACCTGTTTCATTTATTACTCCAGGGCCACTGTGTATTTCTCGTGGTAATTTTACCCGATTAAAATCCATGTTTATCTCCTTTTTTTAAATCTCCATATATTCTTTAGGCTGAAAGATAAAATAATTTTTGATTTAATTATTACAGACATGATAAATCATAATCTTTCTTAACAATTTTTTTTTACAATCTAGAAAAGATTATATTTTAGCAAATATTAGCTATACTTACTTAGTCTAAATATAAAACTGAATAGAAATAATTCATATTAGCTATATTGTTATATTTATTCAATTTATTATTGGTGAAGAAATGTCAAATTTTAGCGAATGGTTTCACAATATCCTTGAAGAAGCAGAGATAATTGACACACGCTATCCTATAAAGGGAATGCATGTCTGGCAGCCACAAGGTTTTAAGATACGAAAGTATGCCTTGAAATTACTCAGAGAACTCTTAGATGATGATCATGAGGAAGTACTTTTCCCACTCTTAATCCCCGAAGATGAACTGGCCAAGGAGGCTATTCATGTTAAAGGATTTGAAGAAGAAGTTTACTGGATAACACATGGAGGTTTAACCCCTCTTAATAAAAAACTAGCACTACGGCCTACCAGTGAAACAGCCATGTATCCAATTTTTAAACTATGGGTCAGATCTCACTCAGACCTTCCCCTGAAATTCTACCAAGTTGTAAACACTTTCCGTTATGAAACTAAACACACAAGACCCCTTATAAGAGTTAGGGAAATTACAACATTTAAAGAAGCTCATACTATTCATGTAGATTCCCAGGGCGCTCAAGACCAGGTTCAAGATGCTATTGAAATTTACCGAAGTTTTTTCGACCAGGTAGGGATACCATACATTGTTACCCGGCGTCCGGATTGGGATAAATTCCCAGGCGCTGATTATACCATGGCCTTTGATACCCTGCTTCCTGATGGTAAAACTCTCCAGATCGGTACTGTGCACAATCTGGGTCAGACATTCGCACGAACATTTGATATAACTTATGAAACTGCAGAAGGTGAACATCAACATGTTTATCAGACATGTTATGGTTTATCAGACCGGGTAATTGCATCCATCATTGGTATTCATGGTGATTCATCAGGGCTGATACTTCCTCCAAGCGTTGCCCCCTATCAAGTGGTCATTGTACCAGTACTCTTCAAAAAAGGTGCACAGGAAGTTATTGAATTTTGCAGTCAACTACACGATAAACTCAAAAAGAATGGCATACGCGTGCACTTTGATGATAGAGACCTACGGGCAGGTAAAAAGTATTATGAATGGGAAATGAGGGGAGTGCCACTCCGACTTGAGATAGGGCCAAGAGATATTGAAAATAAGAAAATGATGACACTACGTCGAGACACAATGGAGAAAGAATCTTGTGACTACCAGGATGAAACCATAATAAATGATATCAACGAAATCTTAACTGACATCACCCAAAATCTTAAAAATAAAGCATGGCAGAAATTTAATGAAAACATACGACCTGCCAAATCATTAGAACAAGCCAAAGAATTAATGCAAAATAGGGGAATAATCTCTTTCAACTGGTGTGGTGGTGAAACTTGTGGTAAGGAGATTGAAGAATTTGTCCAGGTAGATATTTTGGGTTTACACCAAGAATCATCAGATGAAAAATGTATTAATTGTGGTGCACCCTCTAAAACCATCGCCCTTTTGGCCAAAACTTATTAGAACAAATATCAGAGTATTAATCCGATAGTGACTAAATAAAATTGGTACAATAAAAAAAATAAAGTAAGATGAAATAGATATTATTATTTAAGATAAAACTTTACTTTAACTTTTAAAAATAAACTTTACTAAACACTCAAAAATTCAGAAAAATAATCATAGACAGATGCATACAATCCAGATAACTAAGAGGTAGGGCATGAATATAAGGTTAGTATTCCTAATTGCGGCTGTAATTGTTTTCTCTTTTGGGAGCGGAGCCCTTAGCTTCTTTTATGGGGGTGGAATCGGCCTTGAACAGGCATATAACGATAACCAGATCAGCATTGTTCAAAAAACCTACGCTGGGAGCATCCCACACAATGTATCTGTGAAAAATAATGGGAGCCAACCAGTGGTGGTGTATAAGGGAACCATCCTTAAAAGTGAGGAATCACAGGATCTGGTGATCATCGAAAATAAGAAAATTAGCCCCAATAGCAACGATTCTATCCAAACTTACTGCATAGAGCCAAATCAAAAAGCAATCCCTCAAAAAACATTAAAACCTTCAGGAACTGTTTCGCCCGAAATAAAGCAAATAATTGACTATTCTAATCCTTCCAACCTTCAAAACGCCACTAAATCTCAGTTACAGATATGGATTATTGTTGGGAAAGGAAATGTAAACCCTTACAGTGGTGAAGCCATGGCTCTGGTGGAAAATCAGGGAATAAGATATTATCAACTTCGAAATAATTTGTCAATCGCTAAAAACAGTGTCATGGAACAGTTTAACATGACCAACACGACTATAAAAAACATTTCCAGCACCTCAGACTCAAGTAGTGCAAACAAATGGTTTAACGATTTAAGGCAGTGGTTAAGGCTTAATCTAGGAATTTAAAAAAAAGATTAACATGAAAAAAACATATGCAATCATACCGGTTTCCAGGTTTTCACAAGCAAAAACACGACTATCACCAACACTAACACCATTGGAAAGAGAAAACCTACTTAAAGCAATGTTGAATGATGTTATCAACACGATAAAGGATAATGTCCATGAAGTAGTAGTTATAAGTTCAGATAAGGATGTCCTTGATTTTGTTAGCCAATTAAGTGTGGTTTGCTTAACAGAGAAAGGTGAAACAGATCTTAACGGTGCACTGATGCAAGCAGTTAACTGGTGTTCTGAACATGCTCATCAAGTTTTAATCATCCCATCGGACATTCCACTAATTAGAAAAAGTCAAACTCAAGAAATAATTGAATTAGCCGAAAAGTGGCCAGTCATCATAGCACCAGCCAAGGGAGGGGGCACTAACGCTCTTTTAATACCTACACGTGGAGTTCAAATGAGGTTTGGCGACTGCAGCTTCTTCCAACACCTCAAACAAGCCCAAAAATTAGGTTTGCATTGTTACATATATGATTCTTTCTATCTTTCTTTGGATGTGAATACCGCCGAAGATCTGGGTGAAATAATGATCCACGGTTCTGGAACAGAAACCAGGAAATTTCTCAAAAACATAGGACTTAAAGTCAAATCCAACCATGGAATGGAACGATTACGGGTTGAAAGAACATGATGGCCCTTTCTATAGCAGGATTAGATCCATCTGGAGGTGCAGGTATCCTAGCTGACGCTAAAACATTCACTGCACTGGGTGTTTATCCTACTACAGTTGTAACAGCACTCACTGCTCAGAATGTTAGTCGTGTGGCAGGAGTTAAAACAGTTGACCCTGATTTCGTGGCACAACAAATCGATCTGATCCTTGAAGAGGAAGATATTCAACATGCTAAAACCGGAATGTTATATTCGCCAGAAATTGTTAAAGTAGTTGCCAAGAAGGTTAAGGAATATCAGTTAAATCTGGTGGTTGACCCGGTTATGGTTGCTGGTTCTGGTGGCAGCTTATCCCAGGCAAACATGGCTAGAACCTTAAAAAAACATCTGTTACCCCTAGCTAGATTAGCCACACCCAACATCGACGAAGCAGCCAAACTCAGCAAAATGGATGTTAAAGATGAAAAAGACGCCTGCAAAGTAGCAGTCCAACTGGGAAAGATTTGTCCAACTGTAGTAACCGGGGGACACTTAGAAGGAAGTGACATTTTCTATCAAAACTCACTGAAGATAATTCGTGGTAGGAAATTAGACAACAAAAACACCCATGGATCAGGATGCACCTATTCAGCAGCTGCAACTGCTTACCTGGTAAAAGGACTCCCCCTAGAAGAATCTGTACATGAAGCAACTCATTTTACCAAAAAAGCTATAGAAAAAGGTTTTCATGGTACTTTAAACCAGTACTGGGCATTCGAAACACAATGTAAGGATTAATCATGATCTTTTTCGGAAAGTGTGACTTTTTTAGAGTATCGTTCATAAATAAGTAAAGATAAAATTATTATGGAAATAAATCTATAACTATAAACAGTATCAATTATTGTTAGATTGAGTTAATGGTTTAAATCAAAATATTAACATCTAAAAAAAGTTATGACAAAGTTTTATTTGTGAGGTGTACGTCATGGTTTCCAGTGAAGAAATAAAAAGAAGATTAGAATCTAAAAGAAGAGGTGAAACTCCTTATCAGGGAAAACCACCAGCACAAGGGTCTGTTAACTGTCCCGAGTGTAACACTCCCAATGAAGAAGGTGCCAAGTTTTGTGTGGGGTGTGGAGCATCCCTCAGTGATAGTCGAGCAGCACAAGATACTGTGATCTGTCCGCAATGCCAAGCAACAAACACTGCTGGTGCCAAGTTTTGTGTGGGGTGTGGAGCCTCCCTGGTTAACGAAGAAGTTGCAGATACTCAACATGAAGATCCAGTCAGTGATTCCAAGTTATGTCCATCTTGTAACCAGGTAAATGAGATAAATGCAAAATTTTGTGTCATCTGTGGACATAAATTTGAAGAATCAGTTGATATTGAGGAAACACCTGCTGAATCAACTGAAGAAGTTGTTGCTGAGCCTACTGAAGGGGTCGTTGCTACTGAATCAACCGGTGAAGTTGCTGAACCAACCCAGGAAGTAGTTGAAGAAAATGTTCCGGAAACTCATGAAATACCTGAAATAAAAGTACCCGAACACTTAAAATCAGATAATGAATCTGAAACAGAACCAATTCAAGAAACCAGTGATGATGAAGTAGTTGTTCAACCAGAATCTAATGTTTTCAGCGAAACTGAACAATTAGATGAATCTGAAGAGGAAAACATTGACCCTATGGCTAAGATCAAAAAGGCCAAAGACCTTCTGGATATTGGTGCCATAACTCAGGAAGAATTCGAACAGATAAAAAACAAATACCTGGAACGTATTTAAAATAAACGTTGGATGATAAAGAGGGAATCTGCACAAATTATTATTCAGACTCCCTGCACCCTCATTATGATCTAATTTCTATTAAACTCATTATTTTTTTAAAATAACCTAGAAATAGCATGACTGCGGGGTATAAACAGATTTACTAATGGCATAATCCAGATCAACCCATAATTTGTTTATACATCTAATTAAAAACAGGGAAAAATAGGGAAAATTGAATATTTTTTTTTAAAAAAAAATTGAAATGAGGTAGTGTTTTTACTTCATCTAAAGCATGTTAACTTCGTCTGTTGAGAGAATAGTAACTCCACCATCATCTAAAACTTGAATACTTGCATTCAGATCCTCAGTACGAATTACAACAATTGCCTTATTGGTTTTCTTTTCAACAAAAGCATAAATGTATTCAACATTCACATCAGCATTGTTCAAAAGTCCCAAAACAGCATCCAATCCTCCAGGCTCATCAGAAACTTCCACAGCAATAACGTCATTTACTTTAACCACAAAATTGTTCTGGACAAGTATCTCTTCAGCCAGTTCAGGTTCTGGAACAATCATGCGCAAAATGCCGAATTCAGAAGTATCGGCAATGGAAAGGGCTCTGATATTGACACCAGCATTAGACAATACATTCAACGCTTTCCAAAGTCTTCCTTTTCTATTTTCCAGAAACACTGAAATTTGTTTTATCTTCATTTCACAATCCCCCTTTTATTGTATCCTGCAAATTCTAACCTAATTTGGATAATAATATACGACTTAATTAAAATTCCGTTTATCAACAACCCGAACTGCTTTACCCTCACTTCGAGGTAAGCTTTCAGGTTCAACCAAGTTAACAGCAACTCTTAACCCTATTTCGTCATGGATTTGTTTTTCTATAGATTTTTTCACCTGTTCAACATGTTTCACTTCATCAGAAAAAAGTGCAGGGGAAGTTTCGACATGAACTTCCAGTTCATCCAGTTGCTGTGGTCTGGTGATAACAATCTGGTAGACTGGTTCCATTCCAGGTATTTTAAGCAAGGCTCGTTCAATCTGTGATGGGTAAACAATAACTCCTCTAATTTTGAGCATATCATCTGATCTTCCAGTGATTCGATCCATTTTAATATTGGTCCTCCCACATACGCAGGCTCCATTATGCAGGGCAGTCATATCTTTGGTTCTGAAACGTATTATTGGCATTCCCTCCCTGGTAAGTGTTGTTAGGACAAGTTCTCCTTTTTCTCCATGGGGTAATGTTTCTAGTGTGGTAGGATCAATGATTTCTGGATAAAAATGATCATCAAAGATGTGAAGACCTTTTTTAACTTCGCATTCTTGGGCCACTCCCGGACCAATGATCTCAGTTAGTCCATAGATATTCAATGCGGAGAGATTTAATCTCTTTTCGATTTGGTTTCTCATTTCTTCAGTCCACATCTCCGCACCTAAGACTCCTGCTTTCAATTTAAGATCACGGGTACTAATGCCTTCTTTTTCCAATACTTCAGCCAGGTACAGGGCATAACTGGGGGTGCAAGTGATGATTGTGGTCTGGAAGTCTTGCATTATCTCGATTTGACGTTGGGTGTTACCGGCACTTATGGGAATTACAGTAGCCCCAACTTTTTGAGTTCCATAATGTATGCCTAACCCTCCAGTAAACAGACCATAACCGTAACAATTCTGTATAACATCTTTTCTGGTGGCACCTGCCATGCTAAGTGCTCTGGCCATTACTTCACTCCAGATGTTTATGTCTTTTTCTGTGTATCCAGAAACAGTTGGCTTTCCAGTTGTTCCAGAGGATGTGTGTACTTCCACAATATCATCACTTGGAACTGCAAACATGCCAAAGGGGTAGGCGTCTCTGAGGTCGTTTTTACTGGTGAATGGTAATTTTTCAATGTCTTTAAGGTTTTGGATATCTTCAGGGTCTACTCCTTCCTGGTCAAATCTATGATGATAATAGGGTACATTATCATAAGCTTTTTTAACTACTTCTTGTAATCTTTTAAGCTGTAATTCTTCTCTTTCCTGGACTGACATGCACTCATCCTTTTCATTCCAGATCATTTCCTACACCTCGATTAATGGCAATTATAACAGTCTTGTTAGCTTCAATACCAAAAAAAATCTCCTTGATGTTAATTGATATTTACAATATGTTCTATTAAGTCCTTTTTTAGTATTTTACTATATTATTTTCATTTATAAAAAGAATGATATTTATCTATTACTAAATTATCCTGCACAGTTGAAATATGGATGATACATGAACAAAGTGGAGGGGATTGGTATGGGCCTCCAGAAGAATATGCACAGTTGAAATATGGGTGATATATGAACCGGGTTATTAAATTTATTTGATTATTAAAAAAAGTGAATAAAAAAAAAGGGGGTGTTTTTTTTTAAATTGTTTTAAGCCAATTATCGAAATTTTCTTTGAACTCTTCCACTTTTATGTCCAGTATTCTGCGATTATCAACTAGATTGAGACTACCAGCTAAAAGTTCGATCTCCAGTCGTCTGTTCACTTCTTCCCAGTTTACAATGTTCCAGAATGCCCCTACATAGTCTGGTCGCACATTCTTATAGTCCAAGTAGTAGGCATGTTCCCAGACATCCAGCACCATTAAAACTTGGAAGTGGGGTATTACATTTACATTGTGTTTTTCGATTTGTGTGATGAAGAGGCGGTCTGTAGCTCGGCACACTGTTAAAGCAGCCCAACCTGAACCTTCAGTGCTTATGGCTGTTTGGGAAAATTCTTGTTTAAATCTTTCGAAGGATCCAAAATCTTTGTTAATATATTTGGCAAGGGTTCCGGTGGGTGCTCCTCCTCCTTTTGGTGCTGGGGCCATGTTTTCCCAGAAAAGTTTGTGCAGTACGAATCCACCTACATGGAATGATAATTCCTTGGCCACTGCCTTAACATCAAATTCCATATTCGAACGGCTGTCAAACTTGTTTAAAATTGCATTAGCACCATCTACATATGCTTGGTGATGTTTTTCGTGGTGTATCTTCAACTGTTCCTCAGAAATGTGAGGTGCCAAATCTCCATATCCATAGGGAAGTGGAGGTAGTTCATATATTTTTTTTGCCATAATATTTCACTCCTTTTAGGATTTCAAGTATTATTTAGCCATCATCTACCATTGATGATAATTTGGTAGCATTAACCACCAGTCAAAGCATTAATTATATTTATTGCTGTTTTTAGTTTTTGTAAAAACTCTCCAAACAGTGAGTGTACTTAATTGGGGTGCGTCTGGATAGTCTTTTTACTACTCTTAATTTTATCATTATTTTTATTTATTAGTTGTTATTTAATCCTGGAACAAATGAATTTTGGATTTTAAGACTTCTAAAAAAAAAAATTTTTAATTAATGATGTAAGTTTTAGTAAAAAAAAGTAGTTACTTTTTTTTTAAAAGCAATATTTAGTGGATATAATTATTTTAAAAGAACATGGAATTTTATTATAAAAAAGGGAGAATAAAATAGAAAAAAATAGTAAAAAAGGGGTTTTGTCATTAGTCAGTGGGGGCTATTCTTTGTCCTAGTTCCTGATCCAACATGTACAGTCCTCTGTTTGATTCTCCAACCATTTTGACTTTATGGAGAACTCCACTTGAAGACTCTTCTTCTTCCACTTGTTCTGCTACAAACCATTGGAGGAAGTTGTTGGTGGCATGATCTTTGAGTTCAATTGCCAGGTCAACCAGGTCATTTATCAGTCCAGTGACCATCTTTTCATGCTCATAAACTTGTTCAAAAACAGCTAAAGGAGAATCCCACTCTTTTTGTGGTGTTTCTATTTCAGCAAGTTGAACTCTGCTACCTTTCTGCACCAGGTAATCGTAGAACTTCATGGCATGGCTTAACTCTTCCTGACCTTGGATTCTCATCCAGTTACCAAATCCGGGTAAGTCCTGGTCTTCGAAATAAGCAGCCATGGCTAGGTATAGATAACCAGAGTAGAGTTCTCGGTTTAACTGGAAGTTCAGAGATTCCCTCATCTTCTCATCTAACATATTTATCAACCCCTATTAAATCTTTAATCTACCGGTTCGAACATATCTTTACCAGCACCGCACAATGGGCACACCCAATCATCTGGAAGATCTTCAAAGGCAGTCCCGGGAGCTATTCCTCCCACGTCATCTCCTTCTTCAGGGTCGTAGATGTATCCACAAGGTTTGCACAAATATTTTTGCATATTCAAACACCTCTTTTTTTAATTAAATTCATGGTAAGTACATGAAATTGAAAAATACTAAAAGAAGATTTTGTTTACGATCAGTATCAATTTAATAATTTTATAAATCGGAATTTCCCAGCTCCACACTTGGGACAGGTCCATTCTTCGGGTAAGTCTTCAAAGGCGGTTCCAGGGGGTGTGTTGGTTCTGGGTTCTCCATTTTCAGGATCGTAGATATAATTACATACTTTACATTTGTATCTGTGCATTATAAAATTCCTCCGCAAATCCAAGTTAACAAATTTTTGCGTATAACCAGGGGGTGATTATCTTCCACCAGACTTTTTTAGACCCTTTTTCACACTTTTCAATTAAGATAATTTTTTATATTTTTATGTTCATTCCTGATTAATAATACTATGGTTATATTCCTAGTTTATTTTTCTGGGTTTAATATATCCCAAGAATTAAAATCACTTCGAATAAGTATTAAAGCAGGATTAGATGAGGATAATCTTCTATGGGTTAAATAATAGTTTTTTTCCCTCTTGAAACTATTTTCTTGGAATATAGTCTCCATTCTCATGGATTGTGCACTAGTTGATTACATGAGGGGATATGTCTAAAAAAAAGGTAAGATCATTTTACCAGTAAAATTGGTAAGTCAATTGTTTTGATGGTGTTTTCGGCAACACTGCCCATTAATAATTTTTCCAAACCGGATTTTCCATGGGGGCTTATAACCACCAAGTCAGCTCCGGCCTTTTGAGCGATCTTTTTCATATCATGCAAGGGGCTTCCTACAATCAATATTTCATGGACTTCAACACCAGTTTTTTGACCCTTCTTTTGAACATTATTGAGGATGGTCTTTCCTTCATCCTCCAATACTTCAAAGGGATAGATCAACTTATCATCAATGATATGAACTGCAACCACTTTAGAGTCCAATTCTTTCGCCATGGCCAGTGCCATATCTTCTGCCCTTTGCGCATATTCTGATCCATCTGTAGGAACCATTATATTGTCGAACATGTTTTTAACCATCCTATATTTATTGAAAATTTAATTTCCCTCAATTGTTTATCAATTGGGGGTGTTTTAATCCTTGAGTATCCGGTGATGATCTCCCACTACAAAGTCTTTCCCACCAAGATGCAGTATGGGTTTAGCTTTTTCCACGTTTAGGAGTCCTTCTTTGATGGCATCTTCCCGGGCAGCAACCTTCAACACTTCACCCAGCACTAAGTTGTGGTCACCGCATTCAAGAATCCTCTCTACACGACATTCCATATGTGCTATACATTCTCCGATCCATGGTGGTGCAACCTTTTGTGATGGCATCTGGGTCAATCCTGATTTTTCAATCTCATTTACTCCTTGAGGGAATTTTTCACTGGTAATCCATAATTCAGGGAGTATGTCCTCAGAAGGAATGTTTATCACCATTTCATTGGTTTGTTCAATGTTCTGGTAAGTATGGTGATTGGGAGATGATGACACGGCAATTAAGGGGGGATTGCTGGATACTGGCATGGTAAAGGAAAAAGGGGCAGCATTAATCTTCCCATCAGGGCTAATAGTAGTTACTATGATTGTTGGTCGAGGTGCAAGTACCCGGTAAAAGTTTTCTACATCCATATTTGTGAATTTCATTTATAACAACTCTTCAAACTGATTGGAATTGATTATTATCTACTATGATCTGTTTTTTTAAAAAATTTATTACATCCCACAAGCAATACCTATGTAATTGCATTATTTTTCGGCTATTTTTTTCTTCCAATCCTTGTTGTCTTTAAGATAATCTGCTCCACAGCTTTTGATGAATTCATCACATTCTTCCTCTGGATTTCCATCACCAATAATCTTACCATCATCCATACGTATAGCTCTGGTGGCTAATTCTTCAATGAAATCAATATGATGGCTGACCATAAGTATGGTGGTATTAAATTCCTGATTTATATGTTTCAGGGAGTTTGAAACCATTCTAAGAGTAATTGGATCCAGATCACCAAATGGTTCGTCTAATATTAGTACTTTAGGGTTTGATGTTAGTACCAGTGCCAGTGTGGCTCTAACCTTTTGTCCGCCTGATAATTCATATGATCTTCTGTTAAGAATATCCATTGGCAGATTCAAAGCTTTAAACACGGGTTCTGCATATTCTTTAATTTTATTATCTGGAAAACTGGGGAAAAGTGTTTCCAAAATATCTGGGGAGAGACCTATCTGTTCTAGACGATCTTTAGCTTCGTTTTCTGGCAGATCTGTTAAATTGTAAAGTACATCTAATGCAAGGTCACTAATACCTAATTCTTCAGCTTTCTTCTTGGCTTTGTCCACAACTTTTATTCCTTTAACTCCTAATCGTGCTGCTATTTGGTCTCTAACACGGGCATGGTGAACTAGGGCGAATTCTTGGTGCATGAATCCCATTTGTCTACGGACTTTCATCCGATTAATACCGGGTTGGTGCATATCCACCCATTGGTCTTCAAGTTTAAATGATACTTCTCCTTCGTCTGGCTGATCCAGACCACCGACTATACGGAGTAGGACTGTTTTTCCAGCACCGCTGGGGCCTATAAGGGAAACAATTTCACCTTCTTTAATATCAAAATTAACATCCTTTAACTCTAGAACATTACCTCCTTTAAGGAGATAAAACTTTCTTTTCAAGTCTTTAGCTTTTATTAATGTATCACCAAACTTCTCTGAACTTTTTTCAGTTATTTTAGGCTCCATATCTTTTAAGAATCTTTTTATAATATCATCTGGTGTTCCTTCACTGACTATATGTCCATTTTCCATTAATACCAGACGTTGAGATAAGTAACGATGAACTTCAGGTAGGTGTGATACTAATATAACAGTTACTCCTAAATCTTCATTGATTTTCTTTATTGAATTTAATATTTCCTGTTTAGTTTTAGGGCACGACATGGTGGCAGGTTCATCTAATAAGAGAACTTTTGGCTTTTTGGCTAATTGTCGGGCCATAATAAGTCTTTGTTTTTCACCACCACTTAGCACCGGTGCAAAGTGATCAGCCTTATGATCCAAACCAACCACTCGCAGAATTTCCATTGCTTCATCTTTAAATTCATCATAAGCAAAATCAAAATCAGTTAATGCTTCATCACCGTATTTAGAGCCATATAACTTCCTTATAACATTATTCAATGTTGTTTCAGACCATAATCCAAAAGATCGCTGGAGATGGATAGCAGTTACTTCGCGTAACTTGCGAAAGTAGTAACTACTTGAGTCTGAACCAACTTTAACATCACCAATCTCTATTTCTCCCTCTTCGAATGGTTCCACACCCCTCAACACACGTAAAAGACTACTTTTACCCGATCCACTTCTCCCAATGATGCCTAAAATTTCTCCATCTGCAACTTCCAAGTTAACATTATCCAAGGCCTTGATTTTTAGGCCATCTTCCATTGTGAATGTTTTTGATAGATTTTTAATCTTAATCATTCATATCACCGTTATTATCTTTTTTTAATCAAAATTGGATTACCGTGGACTGTTAAAATAATTAATCATCGATAAAATATAAGACACTATTCTTGTTACACATCTCTGGATATATAGCTTATTCTATTTTATATTTGCATTTTTTCCATCTTTAAATATACCATAGACAACTTATAAAAAACCCTGATTATTGCATCAAAAAGAGCATATTATAACTTATTATGCTGCATAATGTGGACATCATCCCCACAAAGATAGATAATTACAAATATCTAGCTTTAATGTATTATAATCTGATAATTTATCAAGTTGATGTTTTTAGGTTAATTATTTATGATTGTACAAATAAAACTTACAAATAAATCCATTTAAGAAAAGTTCAGATATAAATTTTATATTAAACATATAAGGGGAGTGCATTGATTTGTGTATGGGTTGTGGAATGTGTGGCTTGCAACTCCCAGGCCTTTGCATGGTTTTTATTGTTCAACTGTTAAGCCAGAACAGCTATGGTCTGAAAGTAATCTTATCAGAGTTAAAATAATAGAATAAAATCTTAAAAAAAATAGTGTTTACTGGGAAAATGGATACTAGATAATGCAATTTTTTAATAAAATAAAGTATAATTATCGAAATCATGGTGTGTTATTATGAGAGGACTGCTTGTTGGAAGGATGCAACCAGTGCATCAGGGACATCTGCAGGTAATTAAAAGGATCTTGGGAGAAGTAGAAGAAGTTATTATTGGCATTGGTAGTGCACAGCTTAGTCACACCATAAAGGATCCTTTCACTGCTGGTGAAAGGATGATGATGCTCAGTAAAGCCCTGGCAGAAAACGGCATACCAGCCTCAAATTATTACATTATACCAGTCCAAGATATTGAGTGTAATTCCCTATGGGTAGCTCATATGGAGATGCTAACCCCTCCCTTTGAACATGTGTATTCAGGTAATCCCCTGGTCCAGAGACTTTTCACTGAAAAAGGATATCAAGTTACTCAACCACCCCTTTTCAACCGAGAAATTTATTCTGGCACTGAAGTCAGACGGAGGATGCTTGCCGATGAAAAATGGGATCAATTACTCCCAGAATCAGTAGTTGAAGTTATCCATGAAATCAAAGGCATTTCACGAATTAAACACCTGGCCAGAAAAGAGGTCAGTGATTCAATATGATAATAGCAAAAATCATCGATGATGATCGAACCATCACCATAGAGGAATTAACTGAACAAATAAAGGAACAACCCACTATTGATGAGTGCGGTGCTATATTCACCTTTGAAGGAATAGTGAGAGGTAAAGACAGGTTAAAAACAACGGATAGAATCATTCTAAGCCTTCCTGATCATAAAAAAACTGAAGAAAAACTAGAAATCATACTTCAAGAAGTTAAAAAAAAGCATAAAGTAAAATTTATAGGAGTAATCCACTATTTAGGACAGTTCAAACCTGGTGATCCGATGTTCCTGGCTGCAGTGGCAGGGGCACACCGTCATGAAACCCGGGCTGCCCTGGAAGAAATTGTTGAAAGAGTGAAATATGAATTGGACTTCAAAAAAGAGGAGCAGGGAAGTGCCGGAACTAATATAATAATGTCCGGAGGTTAACTGTCAATCCAAAATAATCAATTTTCTTTTAAACAATTTTACCATGTTATTTCAGTATAGATAATTTCATTGAAATATAGGAAGAAATCCAATGTCTAAGATAGTTTCTCTAAATATTTCTGGAAAGAGGTATGTTACGTTTTTAACAAGTCTTTATCAACGGAACAAACTGCTTTTAACAATTTCAACCGGAATATTTTTAGGTTTCTTATTTTTAGGTATTTTGTTTGGCTACTTTTTATCAAATTATTTTGAAAATTTTCTTAAAACATATTTAAAACTACTACGAGGAATCATCGTTGAACTAAGCACATTTTCAATATTCATAAAAAATCTTCAAGCAGTTCTGGTCATGTTCATTGGTGGGTTAATCGTAATAGTCCCGATAATAAGTTTATCATTTAACGGATTCTTTTTAGGAGCTTTTTTTGGATATGTAATTCATGGCAGTTTTAGCACTGCTTCTGGAATTTTTACTCCCTGGCATTTTATTGCCTTCACAATGCCTCACGGTATTTTTGAACTTCCAGCCCTTATAATAGCTGGTGCCGCAGGATTCAGGATTTCAACCCTAAT
Source organism: Methanobacterium sp. UBA353 (assembly GCA_002496805.1). Classification (GTDB taxonomy): domain Archaea; phylum Methanobacteriota; class Methanobacteria; order Methanobacteriales; family Methanobacteriaceae; genus Methanobacterium. The sequence goes on from DALO01000030.1 coordinate 36,119, forward strand.
CATCGGTTTAATAAAAAATATAGTAAGTAAAATACCAGTTAATGACCAGTACTGGAAATTTAAGGATTCTATCGCATTGCTTGCAATTGCCATCATACTACTATTCATTGCCGCAATAATTGAAGCTAACTTCACTCCGATAATAGGAAACTACCTGACTGGTTTACCAGTAACCTAACCTTAAATAATAATTCCTTCATCACAATAAAAAGAAACATCATCAAAATTTATCTATTATTAATCCTCTAAATATTACAATTAGGTTTGATTAAGAGGGGGAGATAACTTGAAGTCTATAAGGGACAGTGTACATGGAAATCTTCAGTTAGAAGAGTTTGAGATCCGTTTAATTGACGCACCAGAAATTCAGCGTTTAAGACGGATTAAACAATTAGGATTCACTTATCTGGTATACCCTGGTGCCAATCACAGTCGCTTCGAACACTCCATTGGTACCATGTATCTAGCTTCACGCCTGGCTGAAAACCTAGGTTTGGATGAACATACTCAGACACTGGTCAGAAGCTGCGCCATTCTCCATGATGCCGGTCATGGGCCATTTTCCCATGTTTCTGAAGGGGTTATAGATACATCTCATGAAAAACTCACCTATAAACTCATTAAAAAATCACAACTAGGCGACATATTATCGGAAAAATTTTCCATAAAAGAAGTAATAACAGTCATCAGTGGCAAAGGACCTTTAGGGCAGATAATATCCGGAGAACTCGACGTCGACCGAATGGACTATTTATTACGGGATTCCTATTACACCGGGGTTGCATATGGGGTGATCGATGTTGAACGCCTTATTTATAATATGAAACTGGATGATAGGTTGTTACTTAAAGAAAAAGGAGTTCAAGCAGCTGAATCCATGTTACTTGCCCGTTATTTCATGTATCCAAGTGTTTACCAGCACCACACAACCAGAATTGTAAATTCCATGTTCAGACGCTGTCTCAAGAAACTGATTAAAACCAAGACGATCAATGGCAACGAGATATATAAATACGATGATACAGATATTATTTCAGCTGCAAGGCTGCAAAAAGGATACATCCGTGATATCATCACCCGAATCGACACTAGACAACTTTATAAACGTGTTTACTCCCTTAAAATCGATGAAACAATCCACCCTCAGTCTATATTTAAATTGCAGTTAAAGATCAACAAAATTGAAGAAGAAATCGCTGAAGAATTAGGAGTTCACCAAGACCATATATTAGTTGATATCCCGGAATACCCATCATTCCATGAAATGAGCACTCCAGTATCAGTTAATGGTGATACTGTTAAATTAGGAGATGTTTCCACCTTGGTTAAGGCTTTGAAGGACGCTCGATTTAACCATGCTGATCTGTGCATATACTTGCCAGAACAATACGCTGACCATGCCTTAAAACTCAACTTCCAAGAATACCTGGAAATTCAAGGATGAAAATTCTGAAAAAATTAACAGAATATCCTAGAAATTAATGTTCAAATAATTATACAAAGCACATTAAGATAGTAATTAAGAATATATATCCTGGATAGTGATTAAGATGATAGTTGTAGCCATTACTGGAGCAAGTGGTGTTGTTTATGGTATCCGACTCTTGGAGTTTTTAAAAAAAATGGAAAAAGACACTGCACTGGTGGTAACCGAACCCGCACGGTTTATATTGGAATATGAGATGGGGATCAATGAAAACCATCTAAAACAACTTTGCAATCATTTTTACAAACCAGATGATCTTACCAGTGTCATTAACAGTGGGTCGTGTCGCTTTGAATCAATGATCATAATTCCATGCACCATGAAAACCATTTCAGCAATATCAACAGGATTTGGTGATAATGCAGTTACCCGTGCAGCTGACGTGGCCTTGAAGGAGAGAAGAAAACTGATACTAGTCCCTAGAGAAACTCCATTACGCACAGTTCATCTTGAAAATATGTTGAAGATCAGTCAGGAGGGTGGTATAATCTTACCAGCAATGCCTGCCTTTTATCATCAGCCGAAGAACATGGATGAATTGGTTGATTTTCTAGTGGGTAAAATATTGGATGTACTAAATATTGACCATCACCTCTACCAGAGATGGCAAGGGGAAGTCCCATGATCCGTGATGATGATTTCATACAGTCGGATCAGGTTCCAGGACCAAGCAAGGAAGAAATCAGATGCCTGGTAATGTGTAAGGCTATGATAACCAGTGCTGATCTTGTAGTGGATGTTGGTTGTGGTAGTGGTGGATTCACAGTTGAATCAGCTCAACTGGCTAAAAAGGTCATAGCTCTAGATAAAAATCCAGAAGCCATAAAAATTACTTCAAAAAATGTTAAAAAACATGAACTCGAAGAAAAGGTTCAACTCATCAAAGGAGACGCTCTTAAAGTAATCCAAAATCTAGATCCATTTGATGTGCTCTTAGTGGGCGGGAGTAGTGGTGACCTTTCACAGATAATCAGCAAAGGAATCGAAAAACTCAAAAAAGATGGTAGAATAGTGATAACTTCTATTCTACTTGAAACAAGAGTCGAAGCAGTTCAAACCCTTAAAAAAATGGGACTGTCTCCAGAAGTGGTTGAGGTAACCATTGCTAAAGGGAAGATCATCAAAAGAGGTACCATGATGATGGGACGAAATCCAATCACCATCATCTGTGCGGTTAAAAAAAATTTATAATTCAGCTTTAATAATGATTTTTTTTTAACAGTTTTTAATATGCACTTTACAATTCAAAGTGGTTCATATTCTGTAATTTAAAATAAAACATAATTTTTTAATCTAAAGTCACAACGTAACGTTATAGTAATTAATAGGTGGAAATAATGGATTTATCTAAAAATTTTGATTGGAGAGTGAAGCTCGGAATTTTCCTACTTGTACTATCTGCATTGCTTTATGCGAGTCATTATCTAATTTTTAATGATGCTCATACTATATTTTTTTATATTGGGAGTGATATTGCTTTTTTACCCATTGAAGTATTATTTGTAGTGCTGTTGGTTGAAAATGCCATCAGCAGCAGAGAGAAAAAGTTGATGATGGAAAAACTAAACATGGTAATTGGGGTATTCTTCAGTGAAGTGGGAACAGAATTAATGGGTGCTATTGTAGAATTCGACCCTGATACTGTGGAAATCCGGGATGAATTAATGGTCAAAACTTCATGGTCTCGCAAAAACTTCCAAACTGCAAAAAAAAGGGTTAAAACCTTTGATTATGCTTTGCACATAAACAATGAAAACCCAGAATCCATAAAATTTTTAGAACACACCAAAAAATTTTTAGTCCATAGGAGAAAATTCTTACTTGCATTACTGGAGAACCCCAACTTATTAGAGCACGAAACATTCACCAACTTGCTTTGGGCAGTTTTCCATCTGATGGAGGAGCTGGAAAAAAGGGAAAATATTACAAATCTATCTATAACTGACTATCATCATTTGAATGGTGATACAGTACGGGTTTACAGTCTCCTGATTCAGGAATGGTTGCAGTATATGGAACATCTCGAAAAATATTACCCTTATCTGTTCTCCCTAGCTGTGAGAACTAATCCTTTTGATCCAGATTCACAAGTGATGATTAAATAATCAGCATATAGATGGCTCGTCTAGAAAAACCCTAATAATTTTTTTTTTAAAAAAATTTTTTATTACCATTGTTTTTTTAAATTAAACCACCACAATCCGTAACCTTTTTATGCATAGCCACCAACATACTTATAAAATTAATGTGGTCGATGCAATGGAGAGTTTGACTCTCGAGCAATATAGAAGAATGGTTGATAAGGTATTAAAATTTAAAAGAGCAAATGGAGACCTACCAAAATATGCGGTAATTGACGGGTGCCGCATAGAAAAAAGGGAATATATCGATATGATTGAAAGGGTGAATAAGTTCTTCCTGGAAATGGGAAGAAACCCGGGTACTGTGGATATCTCGCCTATTGACGATATTTCTGCAGTGGAAAAAATATCAATATAAAAAAAGAATTTCTCCCCCACAATTCCCATAACTCCTGGCAATCTCTTTAACCTATTTAAACTGTATAATCTCTGATTTTTATTTAAATCTATCATTTTTAAATATCTTGTATCATCTATAGGTTTCTTTAAAATTAGCTAACCAATTTGAATAAATTCCTATAAATCTTGAAAAACAAATACTTATTTTAGATCTTCTGGACTGTTAAGATTCCGGAAACTGGCTTTTTCAGGATCAAGAATTTCAACACCAACATAATCAACATCAATATATTTGAGTAGTGATTTTACATCCTTCAATCCCTTATTTAATATATCTTCAATGAAGGGTATGCATTCTTTGAGATAATATGAATGTAAAGGTTCTACAGAACCATCAGACCATTTAGGGACCACGGCCATGACTTTTTTTTCTGGGTTATCTTCAGTTATCTGGAATGTTTTTTTAATAAAATTTCTAGAAACAAAGGGGGAATCACATGGTAAAACCAGGGCACCCCTAGCTTTAATATAAGATAAACCAGTTAGTAATCCCAAAAGAGGACCTTGATCAGTTTTAAGATCTATTACCAGTTTCATGGGAGGATAATGATCTTCCCTGTTGATTGTAAACTTTTCAATGAGCTTTTGATAGGATTGGAGCTGTTTTTTGTCGCGTAAAACCAGGATTATTTCATCAACAAGAGGGTTAAGAGTTTCCAGTAAGTGAATTAAGGCTGGTTTTCCTCCTAAAATCATTAATCCCTTATCCTGTCCCATACGCCGGCTTCTGCCACCACATAGTATAACACACGATCTCATAAAAATAAGAAATCCTAAAAAGTCTTATAATTACATCAAACGACTGGTAGGATAGTTAGGGCTTTCATTAGTTATAAGCAAGTCGTGGGGATGACTTTCTGTCATTCCACTAGAGGTGATCCGGACAAAACGGGCTTTTTCCCACATTTCTCCAATGTTAATAGCACCGCAGTAACCCATGGAGGCTTTAAGACCACCCATAAGCTGGAATATTATTTCAGTAACTGGTCCTTTGTAGGGTACAACTCCTTCAACTCCTTCCGGCACCAGTTTTGCATGCTTCATCGGCCCTTTAACTTCCTGGAAGTAACGGTCAGTGCCTGCTCCAGAACCGCCAGTCATGGCACCTAATGATCCCATTCCTCTGTACTGTTTAAATTTACGGCCGTTCATTATAACCACGTCACCAGGAGATTCAGAAGTTCCAGCAAGTAAACTACCAACCATGACTGAGTCTGCCCCTACTGCAATGGCTTTGGCAATGTCACCTGAGTATCTGAGCCCACCATCACCTATAACTGGAACACCATGATCTTTTGCTACATCTGCAACATCTGAAATGGCTGTTAACTGTGGTACTCCTACTCCAGCGATTATCCTGGTAGTGCATATGGATCCTGGTCCGATTCCTACTTTAAGACCATCCACATCCCCAGAAATTAGGTCTTCTGCTGCTTGGCTGGTTGCAATGTTTCCCACAATCAAGTCTGCTTCAATATTATCCTTCATTTTTTTGGCAGATTTGATAATACTGGGTTTGTGAGCGTGAGCCACATCCACTGCAATAATATCAACTCCAGATTTATCAAGGGCTATTGCTCTTTCATGATCAAAAGGGCCAGTAGCTGCTGCTACAATGAATCGTCCATCAGAATCACGAACTGCATAGGGATGTTTTTTACGTTCCAATATATCCCTTATGGTGACTATGCCCACAATACGATTTTTTTGAACAACAGGTAACCTTTCCACCTTATTGTCATAAGCTATGTCTAATGCTTCTTCAGGTGTGGTTGATTCACTGATGGTAACCACTTCTTCAGTCATGAAATCACGAACCTTTTTCTGAGCATCAGAGTTGATAATGGGTTTAATATCACGGCGACTGATGATACCGATAATTGTTCCGTTTTCCACCACTGGCAGCCCACTGACATCTTCCAAATCCATAATAATGTTTGCTTCGTGTATGGAGCTTTCAGGAGAAGTGGTTATAACGTCTCTAATAGTGAGATCTTCGGAACGTTTGACTTTTTCAACTTCAGCTACCTGTTCTTTAATGGTCATGTTACGATGAATAACTCCTAAACCACCTTCCTGAGCTAGTGCAATGGCCATCTCTGATTCGGTAACTGTGTCCATGGCAGAACTTATAATGGGGATGTTAAAGCTGTAATTTCTGGAAACCCTGCTTTGAGTGTTTACATCTTTAGGTTCAATGTTTGATTGAGAAGGTAACAGTAAAAAATCATCAAAAGTGAAACCTTCTGGGGCTTTGTTTAGTTTATCTGAAAACATAACATTTTTCCTCCATTCTACCACGTTTTTGGATAAATAAATTAATTTTGAATTTTTTCATTTTAAAGGATCGATTAAAAGCTTTCCACCATCTGTTTTAGTCGGGCTACAGCTTCATGATGAATGCTTCCGGAATTACGGTCTCCACCTATGCATGCTGCTCCACGAATTCCGGCAACATCACAACCTAACTCTGCCAGGAGAGAAAGTTGATCTTGGGTCACTGAACCGGCAAGTGCTGATTTAAGACCATAGTCATGGGCTTGTTCTGTGAATTGGGAAATGGTTTCTGGGTCCATGAAGTCAAATAAGGTTTTACCATCTTTAACTGCGGTGTCCACCATTGCCAGATCCGAACCACTGTCTGCTGCTACTTTTGGAATTTCCATGGGATCAATGGCTCCCACACGATGTGCATCAGCATAACCAGAAGCCACTACTATTACATCAGAATTATACATATTAGCAGTTTTAACCACATTTTCCATAACTTCCAAGGCCTCGGAATAATTTTTCGTGCCGTATAATCCTACTTTGATGTAATCGGCTCCGGAAACTACTGCACCGGCAGCTGCCAGAGAAACTGTTCCTGGTTTGTAGGGCACATCCCCTAAGGTTGCACTGACCTGCATATTCTTGGGAGTTATTTCGCGAATTTTTTTAATTACCCAGGGGAAATTAGCCCCCAGGGATCCTTCTTTAGGATTTTTAACATCAATTATATCTGCACCGCCATTGATGGCTTCTCGTGCTTCTTGGGTGTTTATGGGACTGATCAAGAGAAGCAAATATGATTCCTCCTATTTATTATTAATCAAGTCTTCTAACTAATATTTAAAACCTATGATTCAAGCATAATACCTATTTATTACGGGTTAATTCTCTCATTTCTTTATTTATTTTCTTTTCCAAATGGAGATCTACTTTTTTTAATAGTATTTTTAATTTTCAAATGTTCTTGGGTGTATAATCCTTTTTTAACAGATTTTCCTCGTAATTCCTCGAACATTTTGTTGGTGGGAATTTCCACTGGACATTCATTGGTGCACTGTCCACATAATGTACATTTGTACAGGCCTGAATCAAAACATACTTCATCATTATCAATATATTTACTTAGAACGATCCCCCTACCACCTAGGTGACGTAAGTATCCGAATTCAGGTCCAAGAGTGGTGTATACTGGGCAGTTTACAATGCAAGCTCCGCATCCAATGCACCATAAGCACTCCTTGTTTTCTTCGTGAGCCTTGGTTCTTCCGTTATCCAGGAGTATCAGTATCACCCGTTTGGCACCATACATATCTTTCAATAAGATCTGTTCAATATCGGCAGTTTTTGACGGTGAGGATACAACATTCATGTATGCGGGGACGGTTTTTCCTGTGGCGTAGATGGTTTCCAGTTTAACCACTGAAACTGCATCTTCCAGGGTTGGGACTATTTTGTCTATGCCTACTAAAATGATATGGGTGTCCATCATGGTTAGAAGACTGATATTTCCTTCGTTATGAACCATTAAAAGAGATCCATCTTCAGCAGCCACTGCATTGGCACCAGTGATGCCTACTTTTATGTGGGAGATTTTTTCCATTATATCCTTTTTAACCGAATCTAGAATGGCCCTAGGTTCGGCTTGAACATCTTTTTGCAGCTTACGAGAGACAATTTCAGCTATCTTTTCCATGTTCAGATGGCAAGCAGGGCCGATGGGGTGTGTGGGGTGGCTTTCATCAAACTGAACAATTCGATCACCCAGATCTGTTTCCAGAACTTTCACATCCTTCGATTCCAAGTATTCGGTGAGTTGGATTTCTCCGGCAGTGTTGGACTTGGATTTTGCTATGATATCTTCATCTTTAACCAACTGGTAAATTGCCTCACATGCTTCATTGGCATCTTTAGCTAGGACTACTTCAATCCCATTATTTTGAAGGTTTTCCTGAGCTTTTTCCACCAAGCAGAATAGGTGGTCCACAGCATTTGTTCTGATCTTTTTAACCCTTTCTTTTAAATTGATGGTGCGTTCATCTTGAAGGAGGGCAGCTCTTCTTTTATCTAAAATATTGAAGGATTTATTCATTATTTTGAGGGATGATTCATTCATGGTTCAACCTCTTTATTAAGGCCTAAAAGTAAAAACTGTGATAAATCCAGAATATCCATATCATCATCCTGAAAGTCTTCCCTTATCCTAAAACTGTTCTGGGCAGTTTTTAAATTATGAATACAGAATGGGCAACAAGTTACCAATCGTTTGGCACCTGTATTCACCGCATCATCCAACCTCAGCCTGGCAATTTCACAGGACAAATCTGGAAACGCGGATCTGACACCACCACCAGCACCACAACACCGGGAGTTTTCACGATTACTATCCATTTCCAAAATTTTTGCATAGGAACTTATAACTTGTCGTGGAGTTTCATACTCACCCATATGACGCCCCAAGTGGCAGGGATCATGATAAGTCACTGGTTCTGTTATCTGAGAAGCTTCGATCTTCCCTTTTTTTAAAAGTTCCCAGAAAAGATGTGAAGTGTGGATAACATCAACTTTTTTACCTAAAAGTTCAGGGTAATCTTCTTTAAATGTCATGTAACAACCTGCACAAGAAACAAGGACTTTTTCTCCTTTAACATCCTGATAAGTTTCTTGCATTACTTCTAGGGCATCCTCCACAAAACCAGTGCGAAGAAGTACAGAACCACAACATCCTTCATTTTCCAGAATTTTGTAATTTATATTGGCAATTTCTAACAATTTCTCTGTGGCTTGGGGAATTTCTTTTAATTTTTCCCTTGAGAGACATCCTCTAAAGTAAATCATGTTAATACGCACCCTAATTTAATATTCCAATGAAAACTAAATCGAAAAGTAACTTCCTATTTTTTTTACAAACAGAATTATGATTAATTTATAAATATTGGTCAAATAGTCTATTGTTTAAACCCCACTTAATAGTGTTCTATAACAAGAGGATTAAAATCTAGTTATAGGATGATAATAAAATATCATTACAAACAAATAACAGAAATTCCAATCTTTTCAGATCGATATGATTGCAGAATAATGAGAAAAAAATCCTTCAACATTTTAGAAACACTATTAAACATGGTGATTTATGAGCCTTATAGATATTATTGTAGGGGTTAAAAACGAGGAAAAACACATCAAAAGATGCATTAATAGTTTACAGAATCAAACCATCTTGGATATTAATATTATCGTTGTTGATGGGTGTTCGGATGACAAAACCCCTGAAATTGTTCAAAAAATCAGCAAAACTGATAACAGAGTACAATTACTTCAAAACCCAGATGAAGTAATAAGTTCTGCCCGTAATATAGGCCTAAAAGCCTCTAATGCAGAATATGTGGCCTATCTAGATGGGCATTGTTATGTTGATGCAGATTGGCTGGAAATATTACACAACACATTCTTAAACTATCAAAAAAGGTGCAATCTTGCCGGTGTTGGCTCAACTTACTCATCACCCCCGGATGATTCATCCTTTGGAAAGTCAGTTGCTTATGCCCTACAAACCTTTTTTGGAGGTTTTGGCACAGCTTTCACTGCTCATGAAAAAATTGTAAAAGTAGACACCGTGGCCTTTGCACTTTACAAAAGATCCATCTTGGAAGAAGAACAAATCACCTACGATGAGAACATGAACCAGTGCGAAGACACTGATTTCAACCATCAACTCATAAAAAAGGAATATGTTCTCCTGAAACATCCTCAAGCACTAGTATACCAGTACCGGAGGAAAAACCTCAAAGAATTTTCTAGACAGATGATTGATTATGGAAAAGGACGTTCCAGACTTGCAAAAAAGTATAAAGAAACATTAAGTCCACATCATTTAATCCCGGTCTTATTGATTGTCTATTTAATCCTGCTGGTATTGGCATTAATTTTATTCTTATTTAACAGAATAAATCATGACCTAATTATCCTGACGTCTCTACCCTTTTTCATTTATGTCATTGTTGATTTGATCTATGCATTTACCATTATTTTTAGACAACGCTGTTTGAAACACATCTACTCCCTTTTCATATTCCCTGCAGTGCATGTTGGCTATGGTATTGGATTTATAAAAGGGTTAATAATGGATTAAACTTGTAATTAATCACGTAATAGTCTTATTCCAAAAAGAATGATCCGGATTCAGAAGATTCAATTTATACTACCTGACACTAACTTCAGTATAAAACTATTTTTTAGCCGCATATGTTGTTAGATGGTCTTCAAATTCAGTTGTAGTAGTATAGCCCATTTTTTTAAGAATTTCTTCCAAAGTTTTAGAAGTATTTTCACCATTTATTTGGTGATAGGATGCAATAGCTAAACTAACATGGTTATTGAGTAATGTTTTTTTGGATCCTTTGACTAGTTCAATTTCAGATCCTTCAACATCTGCTTTGATAAAGTTAACCTTCTGCACTCCTAAATTAAACAATTCTTCATCTAAACCAACAACTGGAACTTTAATAAGAGATTCTCCTAACTCATCATTAGGGTTAATAAGGAATGATGAACCTTTACTGTCTTTTTTAAAATACAGTTCGGTTGTACTGTTCCACAACCCTTTATTGATGGTTATGACATTTGAAACCTTATTTAGTTTTAAATTGTGTAACAATTTTTTGTAATTTTCAGGATCAGGTTCAAATGCAACTATTGTCCCATCCTTTCCAGCAAGTTTTGACGCTAAAACTGTGAAAGACCCTTGATATGCGCCACAATCAATTACAGTGTCACCTTTTTTAATTGTTGCTTTTCTTAGATATCCTTCTAAAATTTCATAAAAATCGCTAGATGGGTAATCACAGAATTCATATACATTTTGATGGTAATTCACATAAAAAACATCATTTTTATAAGTTGTAGTGAAATCTAGATTTCTAAATAAGTATTTATTGGCAATGAAACATTTTATCCTATTTTTTAATTTGCCTTCAGGGAAATATGAGAAAAAAATATCGCCTAGAACGGTATTTAAACTTTTTTTCATTGTACACCAGTAGCCATATTATATTGTGTTAGCAAGTTTTTTTCATCTTCTAAACAGGGTGTCTGATCTGGTGTGAAA
>DALO01000011.1:0-92067 GCA_002496805.1 Methanobacterium sp. UBA353
ATAAATTATTGATATAACCATGTAGGGTTTTAGATTTTTCATGTTTCTGAAAGCTTTTGTAGGGCTGTTTTGGAGTTGTAACCTAGTGTTGTGATTAGCCCTGCTAAAAATACAATTAGTTGGTGTTATTGCATACTTTTTAGATAAAACAGGATAGTACTATTGAGCATTTTTTCTAAGAAATATAACAATAAGTAGTTTTTTTTTTTAGTTGTTATTAATTTTCCTAATTTTTGTTAGGGGTTCTTCCATTTTTTTGATTTGCAATGATCTATCTAGATCCTTACGCATTTGTCTTAGTTCTTCATCCCGGGTCAGGTCACGTTTATCACGTTTTTTAAGTTCTGATTTAAGCTTTCTAACTTCATCGTCAGTTGTGATAATGTTTACGCTCTCATATTCAAAAACAAGCAATGTGGGTATGAACTTCAAATATAATTTCTTTAAATTGTCAGGATGGGTTAGATAGTAGTTAACATCCACACTGGGGATGACATGGCAAATTATTGTCTTTTTGGCTTCATATCCCTCTCTGTATTGGCTAGTTGTGTGTTGAAGAACTTCCGGAACATGTGGCTAGTGATTGGCCGATAAAAACCTTCATTGTACCAGTTTCATCCGGTCATTCTGGACTCTGAGGTCCCGGTGATATGCGTCAACAGTAACTCCTTTGTATTTGTTGTAATGTGTGAATAAATAGGGTGTTTGGTATTCTAGATTTCTTTCATACTTGCAATACTGTTTCATTGTATCTAGCCCTCAAAACTTATGAATTTATGGAATTCTGATTCCGTTTTGTTTTTTCCTTCCTTGAAATGTAAACGGCAGATTTGTTTATCGTCTCTTATATTGATTAGCCTTCATTGAATTTTTGCAGTGTTAATTGCAGTAGATCTATCATTGTTAAGCCTGAACTGAACTGTGTTAGGATCATTGCCTTTTCTCGCAGTTCCCGACAGTTATCCAAAAATTCTCTTATCTGTTTAGGTGTTAGGGGGTCACGTTTATTCTTCACTTTAAATCTGTTTCTCTTCTTTTTACGTCTTTGTTGGCGTTCTTTTGGCACGTTGATTTTATCTTCGTAGAACAAGCTTTAATAATGTTTAAAAGGAATTTATATGTTTCTAGTGACAGGTTATGTTCTGCGCTATGGTTTTCGTACTGTTTCAACCATTTTTTTTTATTGATAATTTAGAGGGAGATATTTTATCTTCCTGTTTCTGTTTAGATATGGTGCGGAGTTCTTTCGGTGTTTTTCCAGTTACCTAGCAGGATTCAGCAATTGTCTGTAAGTATTCAGTTCTGGCCTTGTCTGATAAGTCTTCTAGAAAGTCTAAAACAAGTTTATCGTCCCTGATTTTTTGGACGGTTTTTTTTACTGAATATTTTTTCATGGCATAGTTTTTTTTGTTAGGTAGTATGGATATTTTAAGTGTGGGAGTGCTTGTGAAAAGTAATATGATTGAGTATTTTCGTATAATTATAACATTGATGATGATTAAAATCTAGATGGATAATCATGTCTTCTGAAGAATTTGTGAAATCTGTTATTTCCAGGGATAAAAAAGTATTCCTGAATGATTTAAAAATGCGAGCACGCTTCATAGAATCAAAATCAGATGTTGAAATACTGGCAGATTTCACAGAATACAATCCACTTCACAACGGCCACTTACATTGCCTTCTAGAGGCTAAAAAAGAAGTTCCTGAAGGAATATTCGTCGCAGTAGTTCCAGGGCCATTTGAACGCAGTGGCCGTGGAATTCCTTATATAATGACTCGTCAAGCACGTGCAGAGGCAGCAATAGCAGTGGGTGCTGATTTGGTGGTTGAAGGACCGCCCATGGGAATTATGGGATCAGGACAATACTCTTTATGTCTGGCACGCATGTTCCAAGCAATTGACGCAGATTACATACCGAGAGGATACAAACCAAGCTCAGAATTTGACATTATACTAGATAAGATTCGTAAAGGAGTGGGGGTGGCCCCCAAACCATACCGTATGGTGGACATGGAAACTGGTGATGTTCTTCTTAAAGGCAAACTCAACGAGGACAACTACGTAATAGTATCATTATCCAAATCTCTAACCAAAATAGGCTTTAACTTTCAGGATAAATTCTTATTCATACCCCGAATTGAGGGTGTTAGTGGAACCATTATAAGGGAAGCAGTAGTTACTGGAGCTTTTGAATCTGCAAAAAAGATGTTACCTTCAAAAACCCTGGAAATATTGAGAAAAGAGATTGATCAAGGTAGAGCACCCATGAACACGGTTCGAGATGTGGAAGGAATTATTCACACAGCCAACAATGCCACAGTGCCAGATCTCAAATCATTCAGCTTAATTGATGAACGGACTATTGAGAACATAATACAAAAAAGACCATTCGCCACCATCCAACAAATTGAGGAATGCATTGCCAGAGGATTCAGTAGACATCATCGCCAAAGGGTTATATCCTCATTAGAAGTGAGGATTGATAAGGATGATCTTTCCAGATATATTGATAATTACCCTTCAACCATACGCATATTAAACTATAAAAATAAAGAAGTGCTAAGAGAATTTAAAAAGAGAATAGCACATAGGAGGCTAGAGATATGCCAGTGAAAAATGGAGACTTTATAAAGCTTGAATACACCGGAAAAGTTCAAGAAACCGGTGATGTCTTTGACAGTACCAGTGAAGAAGTAGCAGAGGAAAAAGGAATACATTCAGATGAGAAAACTTATGGGCCAGTTTCTGTAATTATCGGAGGAGGCCATGTACTCAAAGGTATGGAAGAAGCATTAGTAGGTATGGCAGAAGGTGAAGAAAAAACCATCGAGTTAACTCCTGAAGAAGCATTCGGAGAACGAGATCCAAAATTAATCCAACTGGTGCCCATGTCTGAATTTAAAAAACAAGGCATTAAACCCCAAGTAGGTATGGCCATAACTTCGGAAGGGAACACTGGTATCATACGCAGTGTTAGTGGAGGTCGTGTTCGACTGGACTTCAACCATGAACTGGCTGGTAAAAACTTGGAATACCAGGTAAAAGTGGTAGGGATAATTGAAGATGATGCAGAAAAAGTTAAAAGTCTCATAAACTTACATTATCGCACTCCCAATCTGGATAATGAGAAACATCAAGTGGACATTGAAGATGATAAAATAGTAATTTCCATGGATGAAATGGCTAAATTTGACCAACGTCCACACATGGAAGTAACCATGGACCGTTTCCGCATAGCACGCGATATTCAGGATAACATGGACATTAAAACTGTAGAATTCGTTGATTCATTTGTTAAAAAGGAAGAAGTAGAAGAATCTCCTGAGGAAGTATCTGCTGAGGAAGTTTCCACAGAAGATGTTCCAGAAAAGCTACCTGAAGAAGAAAAACAAGAATAATATCATCTGACAATTTTTTTTTCACCGGCGGACGATTAATTTTTTCTTCTTTTTTTATTTCTTTTGTTGTGTTGTACTTTTTGTTTTTTAATATCAGACTTTTTCTTATACTTCCTTATTTTCTGCAATATTAAAAAAGCAATGAATAAAATTAGTGAAAATCCAACAATAGCGGCTTTAAGATTTATCATTTCACATCCCAACTCTTAGATTGCTAAATATATAAAAAAAATGAAGAATTTTTTTTAAACATGTTATTTTAACATCACGGCCAAGTCAATACCTTGGGTGTTTTGACGATGTTCATTTTATCTCGCACCATACTTGGCCAGTTAGTCTTATCAAAACCTTTCTGAGCCAAGAAACCAAAAAGCCACCTGGTAGTTCCAATACCAGTGCAACCAGTCCATAACGTGTGATTATGTGTTTCTTTAATTGAAAATCCTTCAGTAAAATGGGTGCCATGCACGTTAGCAGAAACTGCAGCCACTCCCTTATCAACTCCTGGAACCACCAGACGCATCTCGTATTTGGGCACATCAGGAAATTCAATTCCCCTTTCTTCCACTTTCCGACCTTCCAGATAGAAGGGATCATCACCAATTTCAGTGTACCATTCTAGTTCCATCTGGTTAGCTAACTCCTGTGAAATCTCTAAAGTTGTATCACGAATCTCTTCAACCTGTTTCGGTGTTCCCAACCAGACTAGTTCGGTCCTCTGGAATTCATGAACTCGATCAAGGCCTTTTGCCCCGCCAGCTTCCCAGCGATAGGTCCAACCGCTCTTATCAAAGAGTTTAATAGGAAGATCTTTCTCATCAAGTACTTCATGACTGAAAAACTCATAAAAAGGTTCACACTGGGCAGGTGCTAGAACATAGGAAGGATCCTTCAAACCTTCCTTCAAACGTTCGATTGGAACCTCTTTTTTTATTAAAAGTTCATTTTTAAACTTTTTAAACAATTCCGGGTCACGTTGTGGTGCACTGCAGTAGTACATCCCCTCTGGAAGTCCTTCCAAGTATCGCATCTTGTTCATCACTGGGATCGGTATGAGTTTGGGCCACATACACTCGTAAAATTCCATTTTTTCCACCAGAACTTCTAGGAATATGTCTTCAATGGCACGATGCAAGGAAATAAATTGAGGCCCATAAAACCATTGTCCTTTACCTGGGAACTTTTTCACCCAGCCCTGACGTGCTGCTTCTTCAGTAGGATCTCCTTTGAAAAAGGCTGGAAATTTATTACTGCGTCCAACAATGGTTCCTGGCTCGATTTTGGTGACTTGACGGGTTAAAATGTCATCGGCATCTGATTTGTTGTCAACATTTTTTTCAGTCTCAGCAAGTACATGTTTAACAACCCTGTCCACCACATGGGTTCTAAGGTCTCCTTCTCCCAGTTCTTGGAATTTTATAACCATCTGACCATCTTGGAAGGCAGAATCTTCCACATAGGGCATCTGATCAACGTCAACCATTTTCTGAGATGGAATTTCAATTTTATAATTTTTAACGGTGATTTTTCGGACACCTATGTGGTATTTTGGTCCTAAAAGTTGAGTTAATGGTTTTTTTATCCGGAGAAGTGCGTCGTGTGCCCTTCCTCTCCTGCCTGAGAGTATTTTAAGATGGAGTGTGTTGCCTTTAAGGTTCCATTCCACAATGCGGGAAGCGTCGTCCTTCTGATCAGTTGACACGCCCTTCTGGAATAGGTCATTATTTGCCTGTTCGACAAATCCAGTAATTTCATCTAAAGCTTTATCAGCATCTTTACTAAATAAAACTTCTCCTTCTAGTGTGAATTTCATTTTTTAAACATCCATATGTTTATTTTGAAGTTTCAATACTTTTTCAACTAACATCTCTGAAAATATAAGATCATCTGCAGTTGAGAGAATGGTCTTGAGTGAGTTTCCCCTTAAAGTACATACCACAGAATTTTGATCATGGTATGATTCTAAAAACCCTATATTATCTGGTAATAATGATTCATACGCGACTTTTGCCTGTTTTTGGTCATGATAACAGAAAGTGATGGTGGCCTTAACCTCCATAGCCTTAACCTCCATGTGTTAATTAGAGGGAACATTATTTAAAAGATTTTCTGCAATTTTCGAAATTGATTGAAGGGCAACTGAATCCGGGTAATCAACAAGAGGACGGCCTTCCATATCTGCTTGAACAACAATATCATCACGGGGTATGCTCCCTAAAACATCCACACCCATTTGGCCTAGTTTTTCTTCCACAAATTTTTCTTCCATACTGTTGGAAACCTTGTTTATCACTGCAACCACATTTTGGATACCTATATCTGTGGCTAATTTTTTAATACGGCTGGCAGTTTCCAATGATTTGAGTCCAGGTTCAGCAACAATAATCATAAGATCCACTGCTTCAGCAGTACGCCTCCCCAAGTGTTCAATACCTGCTTCCATGTCTAAAATAACCATTTCATCCTTTTTTATGATTAAATTCCGTAATATGGCCTTTAACATTACTGAAGCCGGGCACACACATCCATCTCCACCTTTATCCACAGTACCCATCACCAGAATTTTCAGTTTACCATCGGAGTCATAGTTAGTGGAAAGTGACTCTGGAAGATCAGATATGGTGGGATTAATCTTAAAAACCTCTCCAAAGGATGAACCAGGTTCGGCGCCGGTTCTTTCCTTGATCAAACCTTTCATTTTAGATATGGGTGTTATTGGCTGGTGGATGCCCAGACTCCCCAACAAGTTCATGTCAGGATCAGCATCAATGGCGTATACTTTGTATTTTTCAGATAAAATAACGGCCAATGCGCCTGCTAGGGTGGTTTTACCCACCCCTCCTTTTCCAGTCACTGCGATTTTCATATTTATACACCATTCTGTAAATTTTACATTATTTTACTTTCAATAAGTTTTAATATAATGATTATCAATTGGGATTATTATGCTTACAATTCCCATACATTTAGTTAAGGTCTATTGATCATTTTATATATTATAATTCTCCAAACTAATTGTACTATTGATTTCTACCAGTTTAATTTAGATTTAATAATAGTTACTTTAGGTAGAGAAATAATGTTTATGGCTTCAATATTCACATTCAAGCTTTAAATAATGTTTATATTAGGAGGAATATTATATGGTAAGAGCATACACTAGAAAAGATTACATACGTAAAATTCCCGGTTCCAGAATTGTTCAATATGACATGGGAAACCTCTCAGGGGAATTCCCTTTAACAGTGAGTCTGGCTCTAAAAGACAAGGCTCAACTATCCCACAATGCACTGGAAGCTGCTAGGATAGCTACTAACCGATACATGCAGCGAAAATCGGGTAGAATGGGTTATCACTTGAAGATAAGGGTTTATCCTCATCATATTGTGCGAGAAAATCCAATGGCTACTGGAGCTGGAGCAGACCGTGTGCAAGACGGTATGAGAAAAGCATTCGGAAAACCAGTAAGTTCTGTAGCAATGGTTAATGCTAATCAAAGAGTTTTAACCATTAAAACCAATAAAAAGTACTTTAATGATGCTAAAGAAGCATTAAGAAGGGCAGCAATGAAATTCCCTGTTTCCTGTCGTGTGATAATTGATGAAGGTGCGGAATTAGTTAAATAAATTCTTAAATATAACATGAATTCCAATAAATCCTAAGTGGTGTATGAGCATGGAGTATGTCGAATTTTTCGAGGATCTAAAAAAGGAAGATGTGGACATAGCTGGTGGAAAAGGAGCCAACCTGGGAGAACTGACCCAATCAGGGATACCAGTCCCTCCCGGATTTGTGATAACCTCCGCCACCTATCAGAAATTCTTGGATGAAACTGGAATCACCCAGGAAATAATGGACATTCTTGATGCACTGGATGTAAACAACAACAAAGAACTTCAGGAATCTGCTCGTAAAATTAAAAAAATCATCAATGATACTGAGATACCTGACGAAATCAGCAGCCTCATCATCGAGGCATACAACGCGTTATGTCACCGCATAGGAAAAGAAAACGCCTTTGTAGCGGTAAGGTCTTCCGCTACTGCAGAAGATCTGCCTGAAGCATCCTTCGCAGGTCAGCAAGACACTTATCTAAATGTTAAAGGTCCTGAAGATCTTATCAAATATGTTAGAAAATGTTGGGCTTCACTTTTCGGAGCCAGAGCCATTTTTTACAGGGAAGAAAATAATTTCGACCATTCCAAAGTCTACATAGCCGTAGTAGTCCAGGAAATGGTGGATGCTGAGAAAGCAGGAGTAATGTTCACTGTACACCCCTCAACTGGCGAGGAAAAAATTCTAATTGAAGGAGCGTGGGGTCTGGGAGAAGGAGTTGTATCTGGAACTGTCACCCCAGACACTTACTGGATGGATAAAGTTACAGGAAAGATTCTGGAAAAGCAAGTCAGTGAGAAAAAGACAATGTTCCAGAAAAAAACAGAAAATGGACAGACTGTACAAGTACCCGTCCCTGATGATCTTAAAAACAAACAGGTTTTAAACGAAAATGAATTAGCTCAACTGGTCAAACTCGGGAAAAACATCCATGAACATTACCAATTCCCACAGGACACTGAATGGGCCATTGAAAACGGTAAAATATTCATGTTACAATCCCGACCAGTAACCACACTGGACATGGCCCTTGGCAAAGGAAAAATCTTAGAAGAAGGTGAACGTACCGTAATCACCAAAGGATTAGGTGCCAGCCCGGGAATGGCAGCGGGGACTGTTAAAATCATTAACAGTACTGATGAACTGGACAAAGTCCAGCAAGGAGACATATTGGTAACAGTCATGACCACCCCAGACATGGTACCTGCCATGAAACGAGCCAATGGAATCATCACTGATGAAGGGGGTGTAACTTGTCACGCTGCCATTGTATCCCGCGAACTGGGAATACCATGTGTGGTGGGAACTGGAGACGCCACATCCATAATCCCTGAAAACAGCCAAGTGACCTTAGATGGGAATAAAGGAATCGTATGGGAAGGAAAACTGGTGGAAGCTGAAAAAATACCAGAATCATTAGAAGAACCAAGTGTAGTAGTACAAGCACCACTAACCGTCACTGAGGTAAAAGTAAATGTGAGCATGGCTGAAGCAGCTAAAAAAGCAGCTGCAACGGGTGCTGATGGAGTAGGACTTCTCAGAACAGAACATATGATGCTCGCTACTGGAATACATCCTAAAAAGTACATCCAAGAAGGTAATGAAGCAGAACTAATCAGAGTACTTGTAAAAGGCATCCTGAAAGTAGCTGACAGTTTCTACCCAAAACCAGTATGGTACCGCACCTTAGATGCTCCAACTGATGAATTCCAATCCCTTGATGGTGGAGAAGGCGAACCCTACGAACATAACCCCATGCTAGGTTGGAGGGGAATACGCCGCGAACTGGACGAACCAGAAATACTCCTGGCAGAGTTCAAAGCCATAAAAAAATTACATGAACAAGGATACACCAACATTGGAATCATGTTACCACTGGTACAACATTCTGACGAACTTAAAGAAGCCAAAAAAATAGCTCAAAAAGCAGGACTTAAACCCCAGAAAAACATAGAATTCGGAATTATGGTGGAAACACCGGCAGCAGCCATGACCATCGAAGACTTCATTGCTGAAGGATTGGATTTCGTAAGTTTTGGAACCAACGACCTAACCCAATACACCCTGGCCATAGACCGAAACAACGAAAAAGTGGCAGACCTATACACAGAAAGCCACCCCGCCGTACTGAAACTCATAGAAAGAGTTATAGTTGAATGTAACAAGGCAGGGGTTAAAACCAGCATCTGCGGACAAGCTGGAAGCATGCCTTCCATTGTTGAAAAACTGGTAGAATTGGGAATCACTTCAGTATCAGCCAATACTGATGCAGTAGCCACAGTACGTGAAACAGTGGCACGAGTGGAGAAAAAACTACTTTTAAAGGCTGCCAGGAAGATGATGCAGGAATAAAGAATTATCCAATATTCTTTTTTATTTTTCGCCCATTATATCTTATTTTTAGAATGAATATTTATTTTTAAGGGATTCAAATGCAAGATAAGGGAATACCCAAAGAGCTAATATATCAAATGCTCCGGAAATATAAAAAAAAGGACCTAACGCACCGTTCAGGTAAGATATTAGGTTCAATGTGCACTTGTCCTGATCCTGTGGGTGTTAAAGCATATTCCATGTTTTTAGAATCTAACTTGGGAGACCCTGGACTTTTCCCTGGAACAAAAAAACTGGAAGATGAAGTAATCTCCATGCTGGGAGAATTAATGGGGAAAAAGGATGTTTATGGTCATATTATAACTGGTGGCACCGAAGCCAACCTCATGGCCATGCGAGCAGCCCGTAATTGCTATAATGTGAAAGATCCCGAGATAATTGTACCAAAATCTGCTCATTTTTCATTTAAAAAAGCTGCCGATATGTTATGTCTCGATTTAAAGGTTGCAGATTTGGATGAAGACTACAAGATGGATCTGGCTTCAGTGGAAAACCTGATTTCCCCTAACACAGTGGCAGTTGTTGGAGTAGCTGGAACCACCGAACTGGGTAAAATAGACCCAATAAGTGATCTTTCCAATATTTGTCTGGAAAATGATATTTATTTGCATGTTGACGCTGCTTTCGGCGGTTACAGCATTCCATTCCTTAAGGATGTTGGTTATGATCTCCCAGAATTCGATTTTTCACTTCCAGGGGTCTCATCTGTAACCATTGATCCACATAAGATGGGACTAGCACCTATACCCACCGGAGGAATACTTTTCAGGGAACGGAAGTTTTTGGAGGTTATGGCCATTGAAACCCCTTATTTAACTGAAGATTTACAGTCCACAGTGGTGGGCACCCGAACTGGAGCAGCAACTGCTGCTACCTGGGCTCTTCTGAAACATATGGGCAGGGAAGGCTACCAGGAAGTTTCCAGGAAATGTATGGAAATCACTCATATTCTAGCCGAAGGTGTGGAAAAAGCAGGTTTTGAACTTATAACACGCCCTGAACTCAACATTGTGGCTTTTCGTTCTTCTAAAATTCCAGTAGAAGAACTTGCCCAAAAATTAGAAGATAAGGGTTGGGCAGTTTCACTTGCTTCTTATCCACGTGCCATCAGGATTATTGTCATGCCTCATTTAAAATTAGAGCATATCAGGGCATTCATTGATGACTTGAACCAAATTTAAATTATTTTTCCTTAAAAAAAACATTATTCATCCCTTGAACTATATATTTAAACTTAGTTCATACAGATTTCAGTGAGTGTGAATGCAGGGGAAAATTAAAATACAATAAATCATCATCCGTTATTAATGATTAAAAATATGTACAAAATTCAAACCCCCATTAAATCTGAAACCATCAAAAGACTCAAAATTGGGGATAGAATCATAATTTCAGGTACCATATTCACCGGACGTGATGCAGCACTCCCTCGTCTTGTAAAACTCATAGAAAAAAATTCAAGTTTCTTGAACCTGGAAGGTGCAGTTATAATGCACACTGCAGTTAGTGCTGCAGGAATTGCCCCAACCAGCAGTAATAAAACAGAAATAGAAAACAGTATCACCCCCTTATCTAAAGCAGGTGTGAAGATTCATATTGGAAAAGGTGCTTTATCTGTTAAAACTGTAGAATCACTTAATAAAAATGGGTCTGTTTTTGCTGTCACACCACCTGCAGCAGCCCTCCTCACCCGTAAGGTGGAATCATCAGAAGTGGTTGCATTTCCTGAAGAAGGCATGGAAGCAGTTTATCGCCTGGAAGTAAGGGATTTCCCTGCAATAGTGGCTGTGGCCCATGAGGAGTCTATTTATTAGGTTTATTTATTAATTAAAAAAAATGAATTTGTTTAAGGTCCTGGTTTTCCAAAAGCCTTATCTCCTGCGTCTCCCAAGCCAGGAACGATATAACCATCTTCATTGAGCTTTTCATCCACGGCACAAGTGTATATCTCAACATGGGGGTGCTTGTTTTTCACAGATTCAATGCCCTGTTTAGATGCTATTACATTAAGCATTACTATCCTTTTGGGATTTCCTTTTTCATGGATTCTGTCTAAAATTGCATTCATCGTATTTCCAGTGGCCAACATGGGGTCTGCAACTACCACTATCTTATCATCCACTGGAGGAAGTTTAAAGTAACCAACTTCCACTGGAAATGGTGGTTCATCTTTTCTCCAAGCTCCAACCACACCGTATTGTGCATCCTTAAAAACCCTTAAAATCCCCTCAACAAGGGGAATAGCTGCTCTTAAGACGTTCACCACGACCATATCTTTTTTATCTTTTATTTTCACACCCTTTGCATTGCCCAGAGGGGTTTGAACGGTCACATTCTCTTTTTCAAGTGTGTTTGCAAGTTCATAGGCTAACCAGCGGCCTATTTCAATTATTCCGCCCCTGAAATTAATTCTGTCTATTTCTTCTACCCTAATCGTGGTAAGATTTTCCTGAACCAGTAAATGATCAACTACCTTTATCATAATTAACACCACTTGGTTTTTGGATTTAATTGTTATTATTGGGTTATTCAGTTTTATGGTCCAATTATCTATTGTTTAAGACTTCATCATCTTTTCTTTTATTTTTTGACTTGTACGTTTTTACCCTTTTTTGAGGGTATAACTTTCATATCTCCACTTTCAAACTCTATATCCAGCTCTTTACCCTCATAAAACATGTGGAGGAATAAGGCCAGGGATGAAACTTCAGAGTGGGGTTGTGTGGTCACGGAAACATTCCAATTTGCCTCTTGATATACTTTGCTGGGCACCCTGGAACCTCCCACAACAACCAGTTTATCCTGGGATGATGCACGGATTTTTGGGGCCACATCCTGCACAGGCTCACCATACATGGTCAGATGAACTATTTCCCCCCCATTATTTTTCCAATCATCCAGAATCTTTTCCCATTTTTTCTGGTATTCAACTCGAAATTCACCTCCCCAACGTTTAACCACATCATGAACATTTTCTATGAGCTTTTTATCATGATCTCCACTTAAAAAAACTCCTGATGCACCCAGTGCACGGGCAGTAAGACAAACATGGGTGGTAATACGGGCGTCACGCAGCCGACGATGATCCAGACGTAAAACTATAACTTCCATTTAAAAACCCCACAAAATGAATATAACCATGATTAAAATTGATAACATTCGCCCAACTTCATTGGAAGCCCCTAAAATATCGCCAGTTGTATAATTAAAACTTCTTCTGGTTAATAATACCATGATGAGTCCAGCAGTTATTCCTCCTATTATTCCCAGGATGCCGATGTATTTAAAGGCTAAAAATCCTAAAGTGAGGGTAAAAGCTACCGAAATCATCAGTAGTTTCCAGTTCATACTATCTATAAAGTACTGTCCAGTTCCATTATGCAGTGGTTTTGAAAAGGTTGCACAACTTATCAAACTCATTTTGGCAGCTATTTCAGAAACAAAGAGGACGGGAAAGATATAAATCATGGGAATAGTTGCTATAGATGCAAATGTTATCATGGAAACATTTAGAAGTATAGCCAGGCCGCCTGTTCCAATTCTTTTATCCCTCATAATCTCTATTCTACGTTCAGGACTTCCATGGGCCATTAAACCATCACCAAAGTCAACTAACCCATCCAAGTGATGGAAACCAGTGAATGATATGGCTAAACTGTAGATCATTGCTGCTGATAACAATGGGTATAGGTGGATGGGATGGAAAAGTAGCCAGCCAAAGCCCCCTATAATAATTCCAATGAAAGCTCCAATTAATGGCCACAAAAAAGTGAACCTTGCCATTTCCTGGATGGTGCTGTGTATATTTAGGGGTAGTATAGTGGAGAAAGATATCAGACCTAAAAAGCCTTGCCAACTAAAAGGAGGATTTTCAGTTATTTTGTCATCTGAACATCTTTCTTCTCCGAGGGAATGCTTCATGGTGCTAATCACTCCTCAAAAAGCTTGGACATACATCCAGCCACTAATCCTGCGAAAACATCGTCCAGCATAGGACCCAAAGTTCCTATAACTCCAGGTTTTGCTTCATCATATCGTTTAAAGTTGAATATGGCCTTAGTACCAGCGATCTGGTTGGCAATTGCCATTCCCAGAACTTCATCTGAGTAAAGGTAGGCAGGATCGTCATCAACATCAACCCCTTGGATGCGACCATTTGCAAGATCATCCTCAACCCGGATACCAGCCACAATCAATACAACTACATTAATATCTTCCAATGATTTTCTGATTTGTTTTTCCAGAAAAATTTCTAATTTATCTGTTCTTTCAACTCCTTCCAGAAGTTCAAGACCAGCTTCCACCAGTTGGGGTACTTCAACCCCCACCTCTGACATCAAACTATAAATAGAATGAGATATTCTTTTTTCTTCCATTCAAACACCTATCAATTATAAATATTATTAGGATGTGTTATTCTTTAATATTTATTCTAAATAAGGAGGAATAACTCCTATTTAATTATTTTTTTGGGCATGGATAAAATGAATGTTACTACATTTATAGATAAATTATTTAGATATAGGGTAACATAAATACCATCAAATTTAGCTAATGCACATAAAATACAAAGGAATAATCAGTCCTGATTAGGATATTCCAATGGTTATAAATGACCAGATCAACAAATGGAGGTGTTATTTTTGAAAGTTCATCTAAGAGTATTTGTTGAAGTAGAAAACTTGGGAAAAGCCATGAATGCCCTTGTTGAAGCAGGTATTACTGGATTTTATATTCTTGAATACAAAGGCATGTCTCCCCAGGAATGGGAAGGGTTCTCCATAAAAGAAGACCCAAAATCAGCGGTAAGACTCATCAGAGACCATGCTAATGATGCAATGCTCATATGCTGTGTGGTGGATGAGGAAAAAACTGACAAAATCGTTGAAAAAGTTATAGAGTCAATGGAAGGAGAAAAATACACTATTCTCGAAGTACCCATAAAACGCATAATAGTGAACTACAAGGATAAAGAATCACAACGGGCTGAAACCTGGTTACTAGAAAAAGAAGTTCCTTGTTTTTACTGTGGTGAAAATGCTGTACAAAGAATCAAAATAGATATGAACAAAGCTAAAATATGGTGTACAAATTGTGGGGCAGCTCGTTATTACCTTGTTAAGGGTATAGAGAAGGGGGAAAAGTAATGGTTGTTAAAAAATGGAAACTTGAAAAAAGTGCCAACTGTTATAACTGTGGAGATGCCACTATTCACAACATAAAAGTCGACCAATACCACATCAAGATTCGTTGCCGAGACTGCGGATTCACCAGATATTACGCTTTCCATATGGTTGATTTACCAGATAAAACTGATTAGTAATCATCCATCAATTTAAAACAGTTGAATGTTCATCAAAACAAATTTTTGAAAACTCAATCTTACTGTACCAGTTATGATCTTAAAAAAAAAATGGTCTTTTTAAAAAAAGGATAGTAGGTAAAATAGGCCTACTTATTTAATTATAACTTCAAAACCCTCAGTTTTTCCACGTATAGGGATATCTGCATTCAGACAACCATTTTTAAATTCTGCTTTTGCTTCCTGAGGAATAACATTCTTTTAGAAGTCTGACAATTCTTTTAACAACTCTTGATTTTTGATCATGAGAGGTTAAATGGCTCTACGATTTATCTCTTGTGCAATGTTGAGGCTTGAGTTAACTCACGCCCTAGTTTCAGGATGTCCAAATCAATATTCTCCCAGTTGTGAGCCAAAACCTTTTTTTAGTCAATTATTTAGTAAAAAATAAATCATATAAAATTTCTCATAAAAAAAGGATACATCAACCTTTTTTAGTGATATTAAATAGAGTAATAATTATAAAAAATAGGCATTAGCTTGAATTAATTGGATTTACAAATAATAATTCGCAATCCTGGAGGATTTAAGTTATGGTAGTATTAATTGACCCTCAACAATCCGGAATATCTGGAAACATGATGGTAGGAGCTTTAATTAATTCTGGAGCGGATTCTGAATCAGTGAAAGACATAATGGGGTATTATGGATCACATTTTGGAGACGTCAAGGTTGAAATAAGCCTTATAAACAAATCAGGAATTAAAGCCAGTTTTGCAGATGTCCAATGTTCAGACCACAACGCCATAGCTTACAAGGATTTAGTGGAAACTTTAGATGGGATTAGTCATGAAAAAATCACACCAGCTATTTTAAAATTCGCTAAAAACGTGTTCAAAACACTGGCACTGGCAGAATCTCATGTGCATGGGGTTACCATTGATAAAATTCATTTCCATGAGGTTGGTGCGGCTGATGCTGTAGCCGATATAATGGGATCTTCTTATGCATTTTTTGAGCTGGGATTTGATGTAAAAAAAGTTTATGGACTCCCCCCTTCTCTTGGCGGTGGGAGAATAAAAAGTAAACATGGTAATATAAGTGTACCCGCACCTGCCACTCTTGAAATACTTAAAAATTTCCCGGCTATGGGTGGTCCTGTAGGTCATGAACTAACCACACCTACTGGTGCTGCTTTGCTGGTAAATATGGTGGATGAATTCACGGATTTTTATCCAATGATAATTAACCAAACGGTCTCTTATGGTGCTGGAAAACTCGATCTGGAATTTCCTAATGTTCTAAGGATAGTCACTGGCACTTCTCCAATACCCTCCGATAAAATTTCCATCCTTGAAACTAACTTGGACGATGTTACTGGAGAGATATTGGGGCACACTGTTGACCGGTTAATGGAAGAAGGTGCTCTTGATGTTACCATAATCCCTACTATTGCTAAGAAAAACAGGCCAGCACATCTTTTACGCGCGATCACAAAATCGAACATGAGTGATGTTCTCTCAGAGATTATAATCCGGGAAACAGGAACTCTAGGAGTTAGAACCATACCCTATGTTCACAGGAACATAGTAAAAAGGGAAGTAATCCCGCTAAACATAGACTTTAATGGCCAGATCAGGACAGTGAGAGTGAAAGTGGCAGAAATAGGTGGGGAAATAATAAATGTAACTGCCGAATATGAAGATGCCCGGAAAGTGTCAGAAGAGATGGGTATTCCTTTAAAGGATGTTATAAGGATCATTAACCAAAAAACAAATTTAGAAAAATAGATTGATATTGGGGAATGTTGACTCATAGGTGAAAAATGGGGAGTGTCAGAACCAATAAGCTCCCTGATGCTATGAAATTAATGGAAAAACAATTTTGAGAAGAAGGAATAATCTAAATAAATATTTAATCATATATAAAGTGCTGAAAATGAATAATTCGAATAATAAAAAGGCAATATCAGTTCTTTCAGGAGGATTGGATTCTACTGTTGCCACTTCACTCCTGGCTGATGAATATGAAATTCACGCAATAACCTTTGATTATGGTCAAAGAAGTGCTAAAATGGAAATTGAATCTTCAAAAGTCATATGTGAAAAATTAGGCCTTCAGCACACGGTAATTGAACTTCCATGGCTTGCTTTGTTGGGAGGATCTGCTTTAACCAGCCAAAAAACTGTTCCAAAATTGGAAATGAACCAGTTAGATGATAAAGAAATTTGTGATGAAACTGCCCGGAAAGTATGGGTTCCAGGTAGAAATATGGTATTCACGTCCATTGCATTATCATTCGCAGAGGCAGAAGGGGCAGAGAAGATAATAGTAGGATGGGATCATGAAGAAGCAGAAACATTCCCTGATAATTCTAAAGAATTCTTAGACGCTTTTAATAATCTTTTAAAAATTGGTTCAATGGATGATGTTCAGATTGAAGCTCCACTGATCCAGATGAATAAAAAAGAAATAGTTAAAACGGGCGAAAAGATAAGTTCGCCAATGAATATTAGTTATTCATGTTATATGGGGGAAACCCAGCATTGTGGGATTTGTGAATCTTGCATGAGGCGAAAAAGGGCCTTTGAATTTGCTGGTGTGCCGGATGAAACACAGTATGCTAAGTGAATGATTTGTTTATCTTCAAAAGAATACTTTCATAGTATATTCATTGTTTTTGGACATTATTTTTTTGATTTCTACTTTATTTTCAGGTTTTAACCCTTCCCATTTTATAAAGTAATGTTCATGGGGCCGTTCTGGTCCTCTGCATGTGCAAGGATAAGATTTTACTTGAACTTGACAGGATATTTCGCCATCTTTAAGTATAAAATCTTCCCCTAATTGTGGGAAAAATGATAATTTATTCTTTAAAATAAATATAAAATCGTTATCTGCCTCTGATTTTGATATTTTCCTTGAATAATAATCTTTTGAACTCATGGGAACCATTATATTATAACAAGTCTTTAAGTTTTACATTGAGGTATCATGCTCTAAATAATGCCATTAAACTTGGAATAGTTTTTTTAACAATTATAAGGTTTAATTTAAAATTAATTCACAAACATCATCAGTTATGTAGGATATAATTAAAAATAAAGAATAAATAAAAGAGAATGGTTTATTTGATGACCATCAGGGTTTCTCCGGTGCCTACAGTATCTCCTTCTTCCACAAAGATTTTGTGCACTACTCCGGATTCTGGGGCATGGACATCATTTTCCATTTTCATGGCTTCTAAAACAGCCACCACATCTCCTTCTTTAACATTATCTCCTTCATTTACCTTTAATTTCAGTATCATTCCCTGCATAGTTGAATTTATTCCGCCTTCCACTGGTCCTGAATTTTTAGCTTCATTTTTAGCTTCTATTTCCATGAAACCTGTGGGCACAACTTTAACTTGGAAGCTTTCACCATCTACATCCACTTGATATTCACTTGGTAACGAAGCAGGTTTTTCGCTTGGAGAATCATTTAAGGGTGGTGTTAATGCTTCTTCTTCTGCTTCACCTTTTAAAAACTTAGGTGCAACAGCCGGATAAAGAGCGAAGGTTAAAACATCTTCTTCTTTTTTGATAATGCCCTTTTCTTCTCCTTCTTTGCGATATTTTTCCAGTTCTGGCTCCAAAAGGTCCGCAGGACGGCAAGTTATGGGTTTTTCATCACCAATTATTTTATGGGCAATTTCTGGATCAATAGGTGCTGGTGACCTTCCATAAAATCCTTTAACATATTCTTTAACTTCTTTAGATGGATTTTTATATCTTTCTTCGCCCAGAACATTCATAACTGCTTGTATCCCAACGATTTGGCTGGTTGGGGTCACCAGAGGAGGGTAACCCAAGTCTTTTCTTACCCGTGGAACTTCTTCCAGAACATCTTCATAACGGTCCAGTGCATTCTGTTGTTTTAGTTGAGACACAAAGTTGGAGAGCATTCCTCCAGGTATCTGATAGAGGAGAACATCAGTGTCCACTCTTTCGGTAATAGGATCAAGAATACCACTATACTTCTCTCTAATTTCTTCAAAATACTTTTTAATTTCCGTCAAGAGTTTTAAATCAAATCCAGTGTCATAGGGAGTTCCTTTAAGAGCTGCTACCACACTTTCAGTAGGTGGTTGTGATGCTCCCCAAGCTAAAGGGGATATAGCAGTATCTAAAAGGTCAACACCAGCTTGACAAGCAGCATAATAACTCATTGGAGTCATACCACTAGTGCAGTGACAGTGTAAATTTATTAAAAGGTCAGTTTCATCTTTTAAAGTTTTAACTATTTCGTATGTATCATGAGGTGATATAAGTCCGGCCATGTCCTTTATAGCCAATGAATCACATTCTTTGGCTTCAAGTTCCTTGGCTACTTCCACAAATTTATCAAGAGTGTGATAAGGACTAGTGGTGTAACTCAAAGTTACTTGCACATGGGCGTCCTGTTCTTTAGCCACTTTCATGGATGTTTCCATGTTGCGCACATCGTTTAAAGCATCAAATATTCTGAAAACATCCACTCCATTAGTGTAAGCTTTTTCAACAAATTCTCGCACTACATCATCAGGGTAGTGTTTGTATCCTACCAAGTTCTGCCCCCGAAGCAGCATCTGGAGGGGAGTTTTTTTCACCAACTCTTTAATGTCCCTTAATCGTTGCCAGGGATCTTCATTCAGATAACGGATGCAAGTATCAAAAGTGGCACCTCCCCAACATTCCAGTGAGAAATATCCTACTTTATCCATTTTTTCAGCAATAGGTAACATATCCCTGGTTCTCATTCGTGTGGCCAGGAGCGACTGATGTGCATCTCTAAAAGCGGTTTCAATTAGCCTTATCTTCGTCATGGTGATCCTCACACATTGGATAGAATTGTCATGAATCGAATTTTTAATTCCTTATATAGATAGTGCAAACTTCCTTATATCCTTACCTTAAAACTCCACAATATTGGAGAAAAATATAAATTTTCATAACAAAATGATATGGAAATTTGTAGTCATCTTATTCTAATACACCTAATTAAAAAAAATTATAAAATAATATACAATATGGTTCTTTCAGATGTTAAAAAAGGCCATATTATTTTTTTTGGTGACGTAAAACTGATGTTAAATAAGAGTATGATGGATAATAGATTTTATCATCGTTTTCTATTGCCTTCAATAAACTCTTCCACCATTTCCACAGCCACATCATCGGTGAATTGTTCCGGAGGATGTTTCATGGTATAGGCACTGATGGATGTGAGCTGACCACCAACACCTCTTTCCAAGGCTAACTTACAACACCTAATGGCATCTATAACACACCCTGCGGAGTTTGGAGAGTCTTCCACACTCAGGCGCAGTTCAATGTTCATGGGAACATCTCCAAATGTTTTACCTTCCATTCGGAGGAAACATAATTTGTTATCTTTCTGCCAGGGCACGTAATCGGAGGGGCCAATATGTATATTATCTGGATCCAACCTTTCACCAAGAACTGACTGAACCGCCTCAGTTTTTGATTCTTTTTTCGAGTCAAGACGATTACGATTAAGCATATTTAAAAAATCAGTGTTCCCACCAGTGTTAAGCTGATATGTTCGTTCCAACTTAACACCTCTTTCTTTGAAGAGATTGGCTAAAGTTCTATGAGTAATGGTGGCTCCGATCTGGGCTTTAATATCATCCCCAACCATTGGAATGCCTTTTTCCTTAAAACGAGCAGCCCATTCATGATCACTGACAATGAATACTGGCATGCAGTTTATAAATGCACAACCTGCTTCCAAGGCGCATTCTGCGTAGAACCGAACTGCTTTTTCTGATCCCACTGGTAAGTAGTTTAAGAGAATTTCTGTTCTAGTTTCTTTGAGTATTCTTACAATTTCTTTTTTACTTTTTTCCGGCTCTTTTGAAACAGTAAATGTATGGTCTTCAGGATAATCTGCCATGTGTGGTGCAACTCCATCTAGCAGACAACCCATTTCCACTTTGACTCCACTTGGATTGATGTCAGGGCAAAAAATACTAGTGCAGTTTGGCGGTGCGTAAATTGCTTCGTTTACATCCATTCCTACTTTACGTGCGTCAATATCAAATGCAGCCACGACTTCCATGGTTGATGGTTTATATCCGCCGATTTCCCAATGCATGAGGCCTATGGCATCATCTGGCTTTTTGTCCTTGTAATAGTAGATACCTTGGATCAGTGAACTGGCACAATTGCCAATACCAATTATAGCTATCCTTATGTTTTCCAATTTTACACCTTCTAAAACACTATAATATCAACGCTATATTATGGTTGGTTGATGTTATGATAAAATCAATATTCTCATTACATATTATCTTAAGCTTAATTTATCTCGTCTGAGTGTAAAGTTAGCCCGATATACTATTAAATGTTTCGTCCAATCATCTATTAAATGTTTCTCATCAGAAGCTGCAATGATATTATTTCCAGTTTTAAAGAATTATACATAAAAAAAATATTCCAGACAACAGAATATACTACTTAATTGTAATAACATTAAGCTACGTTTTCAAAGGCTAAAAAACCCATAAATCCAGCTAAAGTTAACCCAACACTCCAAAGTAGAATACCTATACTTATCCATAGAATTAGGCGTTTTTTACCAGCCCCCAGTGCAATTCCTACTGCAGAGCCAAGTGGCGCTCCAAGAAGTAGTGGTGATAGTAATCCTAAACCAATCACCCCATAGTTGTTCCAAACTTCATACAATCTACTTTTTTCCAATGCATCTTTATCTTTATATTTCCACTTTAGAAATCTGTGTCTTAAACTATTACTCAGAATTATTACTAAAATGGCAGATAAGATTGATCCAGCAGCTGATATAATGGCAATTAGTATGGGATTCACTCCCATAACAAACCCTAATGGTATGGCTATCCACAGTTCAACCATACTTGTCGCGAAAAGTATTGTTATGGCTTCTAAATTCATATTGTCACAGATTTTACCATTTAATTGAACTTCTATATTAAAGACGTATATAAAAAGAAGAAAAAAAGGATATTTAAGTTAAAATGCAATCTTTGATAATTATTTACTTTGTTCCATTTCATTGCCACGGCGGCAGTAAAAATTGTGTACGATTCCTATTCCATATTCCTGTGCTAAAGGACAGGTAGGGCATAAACATCCAAGTTCCATGGTGATACACTCCTTGCTTTTGCCGGTGATGCAAAAAACATTTTCTCCCTTATCTTTGGCGCAGTCGTTGTAGGTGGGGCAAGTAGGACACACACAATCTGCTTCCAACTGTTTGATCTTTTCAGAACGTTCTTCATTTTCTAGTTTGCTTAGTTCTTCCATTAGCTCTACAAATTTGTTCATTAAATCACCTCATGGTATGTGCATCTGAAAAAAAAAGAGAACACTTCTTCATGGAATCATCAGTAAATAGGGATACTAGGGTCAGTGTTTGTATGGGGGTGGTAAGCACTTAACTTGTCTCTGGATAAAAATAAAACCAGAATAAGTCCTGTTAACAGAATTATATTTCTTGTTCGGGTTCTCATCATTACTTATTCTGAAGGCAACTTTAATAAATATTTCCATCATCTATTGAAGATTTAAAGCAGTAATTAACTTAAATAGCTGATAAATAGGGGGTAAATATTAAATAAAGAGAAATTAAGAAAGAAGTTACAAGTTTATTGCACTGTATTTGGATCTTTGGCAATAATATCTTCTTCTGTTGTTTTTTTACTTCTCTTATCATCATTTAATATTTCTGATATTCCTGCAATGGAGCTCAAAATTCCTGTAGCTTCTACAGGTAAAAATAGTTTTGTAGCTTGACCATTTGCAATTTTTTGAAGGGATTCTAAGTATTTGATTGCTATTAAATCATTTGTGGGGTCTCCTTCGTGTATGGCTCCATAAACATTGAGTATTGCCTTGGCTTCTCCTTCGGCAATGGCGATTTCCTGGTATTTATCGGCATCAGCCACTTTTTTAATTGCTTCTGCTTTACCTTCAGCCTCTAGTATAGCGGCTTGTTTATCACCCTCTGCTTTCTTGATTTCAGATTGTTTATAACCTTCTGCTTCAAGTATTGCAGCTCTTTTCATTCTTTCAGCTTTCATTTGTTTGGACATGGCTTCCACAATATCTTTAGGAGGTTCAATACGTTGTATTTCCACTCTAACGACTTTAGTACCCCATTTATCAGTGGCTTCATCTAAAACTTCTCTTAATTGTGTGTTAATCATTTCTCTGGAGGTTAATGTCTGATCTAGTTCTAGATCACCAATTATATTTCTTAAATTGGTTTGAGCCAATTTGGTTATTGCTTGATAAAAGTTTACTACATTGTATACTGCATTGAAGGGATCTACTACTTCATAGAATATTACACAATCCACAACCACCACAGTATTGTCTTTGGTGATAACTTCTTGGGGAGGAACATCAACTACTTGCTCTCTTAAGTCCACTTTTCGAATGGTTTCGATGAATGGTATGATTACAATCAATCCACTTCCTACAGTACGTTGATATTTACCCAGTCTTTCAACAACTCCCTTTTCGTATGGTCTTAAAATTTTAATCCCCTTAAATGCTAGTATTAACAGTACCAGAAAAATTATTCCTAATGTTACAATGCTCATATTTTTTTCTCCTTATTTTGATTTATCTTCAAATATTTCAACATGGAGTTTAACGCTTTGGACTGCTTTCACAATGATTTTAGTATTCTTTTCGATTTTATAAGGTGAAACTGCTCTCCAAACATCTCCTTCAACTTTAACCACTCCACCATTATCTGGCAGCACATCTTCAATCACAATTCCTGTTTTACCTACTAATCTATCTGAAACTGCTTTTCGAGGTGGTTCTTTGGTGATTTTCTTTGCGAATGGCCGGGATACTGCTATAAGGGTGATGGAAATAAGAATAAATGCTATAAACTGGATTATTGGATCGAACCCAAGATAATTTAACACAGCAGAAACTGCAGCTCCTACTCCAAACCATAGGAGAAAAAATGTGGTGGTTAACATCTCTCCAATAAAACACAGTCCAGCAAGAATTATCCATTCTTCGATTCCCACTATTTAGCCCCGTTCATGTTTTGTTATAAAATCTTCATTTGACATAATGTGATATAATAAATCAAAAGTAATAAATTTTTCCGAAAAATTTTTCAATATTACAATTTAGAACTCTTCCTTAATTTTATATAACAGTCAGTTAAAAAAGTAATAAATTACTCCTTAATTTTAGAATGATAATCATAGATTCAATTTATTCTACAAGTACTAATAAATTCTTTATATCGATCTTTTCGCTTTCTTTAAGAATTTTTTCTATTTCTTCTAAGTGATAATTGATTTTATCATTTTCAATGTCTTTTATAGTCCCATCAGCTTTAATCAGATTGATGTGAAGTTTTTGATTGATTTCATAACGTGTTTCTCCTTTATAATAAAATTTGCGTATCATTCCTTTTTTAACTAGCAATTTAAGGTTTTCATGTACTGTGGAGCGACTTATGTGGGGCTGTGTTTTTTTGATAGTCTTATAAACACTGTTAAATGAGGGATGGGTTTTTTCTAATTCTCGTAGTTTTCGGATTAGTTCAATCCTCTGAGGGGTGATTTTGATTTTTTCTTCTAGTAATTTTTTTTCCATTAAATATAATTAGTTAGAATGTTAATAAAACTATATCGGAATAAAACTTATATAGAACTCAGTTCTATATAAAAATAAGTTTGGATGAAATTAATTATTTAGGGGTAGTAAAAGTGAAAGAAGAAAAATTCACATCAAATAAGGGACATCCAGTTTCAAATGACCAGGCATCCATAACCACTGGTGATGGATCAAGCTACACTTTGCTTCAAGATGTGCACTTGGTAGAAAAATTAGCACATTTTGACAGGGAAAGAATACCAGAACGGGTGGTGCACGCTAAAGGTGCTGGAGCCTACGGATATTTTGAAGTGACTAACGATCTTTCAAAGTATACTAGGGCCAAATTTTTATCAGAAGTTGGTAAAAAAACCGATGTATTTGTAAGATTTTCCACTGTAGGTGGAGAACGTGGTTCAGCAGATACTGCACGTGACCCACGTGGGTTTGCAGTTAAATTTTATACTGAAGAGGGAAACTATGACTTGGTGGGAAATAACACTCCCATATTCTTTGTTAGAGATGCCATAAAATTCCCTGACTTTATACACACACAGAAAAGAAATCCGCAAACAAACCTACCAGATGCCAACATGTTCTGGGACTTCCTCTCATTAACACCGGAATCAGTACATCAAGTAACTATTTTATTCTCAGATAGAGGAACACCCTACTCCTTCCGACACATGGATGGGTTTTCCAGCCACACATTCATGTGGTACAATGAAGATGGTGAATATGTATGGGTTAAAGTTCATTTCAAGACAGTTTTAGGAAACAAAACATTCACTAATGACGAAGCAGTGAAAATGGGGGGAGAAAACCCGAACCACGCAACTGAAGACCTTTACGATGCCATAGGATCTGAAGATTATCCTGAATGGAATGTTTACGTTCAGATCATGACTCCTGAAGAAGCCAAGGATTACCAGTTTGATCCTTTTGACATCACCAAAGTATGGTTCCACAGTGATTACCCTCTTATCCCATTGGGTAAAATGGTTTTAAACCGTGCTCCAGACAATTTCTTTGCTGAAGTAGAACAAGCTGCCTTTGCACCATCAAACTTCGTTCCAGGAATAGGCCCTTCACCTGATCGTCTCCTTCAAGGAAGGTTATTCTCTTATGAAGACACCCAACGCCATAGATTAGGTGCGAACTTCCACCAGATACCAGTTAACAAGCCTAAAAATGCTAAAGCATCCCATTACCAACGTGACGGCCCAATGAATGTGGATGATAATGGAGGCCCTGGACCTAACTACTACCCTAACACCATGAACGGTCCTGAACCAGACATATCTTTTGCACCTCCTGCCATTGAAGTTCAAGCTGTCATTGACAGACACACCCGACCCACTGAAGATGTTGATTTTGTGCAAGCCGGTGAACTCTACAGGAGAGTCATGGACGATGAGGCTAAAACAAACCTCATTTCTAACATAGCCGGTCATTTGTGTGATGCCCAAGAAAACATCCAATATCGTCAAGTAGCATTATTCTACAAGTGTGATGTGGAGTATGGAACCCGCTTGGCAGAAAATTTGAAACTTGATACGGGCCGGGTTAAAGAATTAGCTTCCATGAGCCAGGAAGATAGAGTGGAGGCAACAAAAAATTGAATAGGGAGAAATAAGAACTTCAATAGGAAGTTTTATTTCCCTAATTTATTGTAAATTAGGGAATCCAGTCTCCCAAATTTATTGTGAAAGACTATCAGCAGAAAGTGCTTGGAGGAGTTTTTTAACATGAAAAAACCTAAAGTTGCCTGGGCAATCACTGGTGCTGGTGATAAAATACTTGAAACCCTGAAATTCATGCTGGAAATACAAAAAAATTATGGGGACCGTGTGGATATCGAAGTTTTTATCTCAAAATCTGGAGATCAAGTGGTAAAATATTATGGGATATCCAGTGACATTGAAACCAATTTTGATAAGGTTTGGGTAGAAATAAATGCTAATGCAACATTTTTAGCAGGCAATATTCAGTTAGGTAAATATGAGTGTATGTTGATTGCTCCAGCCACCTCTAACACAGTAGCAAAAATTGCTATGCGGATGGGGGATACTTTAATTTCCAATGCAGCCATAATGGGTCAAAAAGCTGATGTTCCTATGTATATATTGCCTTCGGATGTTGAAGAAGGAGTTACTATTACCCAACTGCCTGATGGTAAGGATCTGAAGATAACCATCCGAAAGGAAGATGTGGAGCATGTGGAAAAATTAGCCAAAATGTATGAAACTTACATCATTAAAGAACCAAAAGAACTGGTGGGCGTGTTTGAGAAACATTTCCCTAAATAAGTCAAAATAACTGAATTTGGTGTTGTTATGGAGCCAAAACGTTTATTTTTATTCAGTTTAGGCACAATATGCTTGGGGATAGGTGCCGTGGGGGTTGTTTTACCAGTTTTACCAACCACTCCTCTGGTATTAGCTTCAGTGTTCTGTTTTGCTAAAAGTTCAAAAAAAGCTGAAAAATTTATTTCAAATAACCGATACTTTGGAAGTTACATTAAAAATTATCAAAACAAACAAGGCGTACCATTAGATGTAAAGCTTCAAAGTATTATTTTTTTATGGGTGGTGTTAATCAGCTCCATGGTCATTTTCCATGAAAATTTTCTCTATTTATTGCTAAGTACAGTGGGAATAGGAGTAACTTTACATATTCTTTCATTTAAAACTCTAAAATAGTTCTTTAATACCATATATTATGGTTCCAAACTTTTAATTTACAAGTCAGATTTCTCGAAACGTGATAGTTGGTCTTTTTCACCACTCACAATTAATAGATCTTCTTCTTTTACTTTAAAACTAGAACTAATTTTTTTAAAGGTTTTATGTTCTCGCAAAACTGCTACTATTTTAAGATCATAATTTTTTATTAAGTCTCCAATAGTTTTCCCATCAGAATCAGAACTCAATATTGTAGAACTTATCTCAATATCTTGGCTTTCATCTAACGTGGAAGTGATTAATTCATTGTTTGAAAGAGTTCTGAACAATTCATAGCCATCAGATCGAATTTCATGGATAAATTCATGAATTTCCTGATCTGGCAAATCATATTTTTCAAGCACACGGCTGAAAATTTCGATTGAAGTTTCAAATTCTTCAGGCACTATTTCATCAGCGCCCAGCTGATACAAACTCTCCATATCCCTGATATATCGTGTTCTGACGATAATGTAGATATTGGGGTTTATTTTTTTGGCAATGTCAAGAATTTTACGGGTACCAATAGCGTCGGAGATTGCCACGACCATTATCCTCGCATTTTCAATGTTAACATTTTTCAGAACAGTCCCATGGGCAGCATCACCATAATGAATTGATTCTCCATGAGATTTTTCATTCCGGACAATTTCTGGATTTATTTCAACAACAACATAGGGGATCTCTGCTTTTGAAGCGGCTTTAGCCATGTTCTTTCCATTAACCCCAAAACCAACAATTATCAAATGATCATTAAAAACTTCTTCTTTGGGAGTAGTAAAAGGATAAAATCCTTTTTTAATTCGGGGCGGTAATGGTAACCTATCGGAAAAATGGGATATTCGTGGGGCAACAGCCAATATAAAGGGAGTGATAGACATTGTGGCCACAGAAACGGCCAAGAAAATCTGGAAAAACTCTTCATTAATAAGCCCTAATTTCATTCCTTTTGCAGATAAAATAAAGGAAAATTCTCCTATCTGGCACAATATTAAACCAACCAGAATCATGACTCGGAACGATAGTCCCAGAATTCCTGCTGTTAAACCGGCAATTAATGACTTTAATATTATGACAGCAAGCGATAAAATGATTATTAAGAGAAGATTTTCCATAATAAAACCGATATTTAACAACATTCCAATTGACACAAAGAAAAAACTCATGAAAATATCTGCAAATGGTAAAACATTTCCTAGAGCCTGGTTACTATAATCGGTGTTAGATATTATTAATCCTGCTAAAAAAGCTCCTAATGCCGTTGATAAACCTATGCTTGAAGTCATCCAAGTAACTCCAAAACATATTAGAATTATGGTAAGTATAAACAATTCACGACTCTTAAATCTAGCTATATAATGTATAAGTATTGGAACAATCCATTTAGCACTGATTAGAGTGAATGCAATTAAACCAATCCCTTTAGCCAGTAATAATGGTAGATTGTTAAAAGTCCCATTATCTACACCAGCTAGCATAGGTATGAAAAGAATAACTAAAACTACTGCAATATCTTGAAAGATTAAAATTCCCAGTGATATTTGTCCATGTATACTATACATCTGATTCTTTTCTTGAAGAATTCTTAATACTACAGCAGTACTACTGAAAGAAACTAAAAGTCCGATAAAAATAGATTCAGAAGTACTAAGGCCTAAATTTGAACAAATAATGTAAGTTGCTAATAATGTCAATGTAAGCTGTAGCGAACCACCAATAATTACATATCTTTTTATTTGTGAAAATTTTTCCAAGGAAAATTCAATTCCAATAGTAAAAAGTAGAAATATCACTCCTATTTCAGCCAAAAAATTTACTTCATCAATGGGTACAAGTCCTAAACCATGAGGACCTGCCAATAATCCTGTGATGAAAAAGGCTAATATTGCCGGAATTCTTAATTTACGAAATAACAAGATTGAAATCACTGATAAACCAATAATTATGACGACTTCTCTTAATAAAGAAATTTCCATTAAATTCACTCCTCAAACAGAGATTTAAAAAAATATGGCATATAATAATATTGATTTTTATCTAATACGAAGTAAATAAATTTCTTCTTTTGATTTTTTTTGGGTGATTAAATTAGAATAAGAAAAAGATTTAAATATTATTATATTATTAGAATATTCTATGTCTAGAATATCAGACTTGGAGACAGCCATACTTGGCCTATTATATGAGGAATCTCAGTACGGTTACCAGTTGGAAAAGACTATAGAGGGGTGGGGGATGCGTAACTGGACCCAAATAGGGTTTTCATCCATCTATTATGTCCTAAAAAAGTTGGAAAAGAAGGATTTAGTCAAATCAAAGATAGAAAAGGTTGAAGGTAAACCCTCCCGTAAAGTGTTTACCATCACTGATCTGGGAAGGAAGACCATGAAAGAAAAAATTAGCAGTCTTCTCTCATGGAATACAAAGTTAATCAACCCCTTCGATCTTGGATTGGCTTATCTTAACTATCTAGAGCCACAGAAAGTAATTGAATGTCTTGAAAACTACATAAAATCAGCTCAAGGTAGGATAAAATTTCTGGAAAGCTCGGTGAAAATGCAAAAAGAATTAAATGCACCGTACTATGTAGTTGCACTTTTCAGCAGGCCATTAGAAAGTCTGAAAACAGAGACCGAATGGGTAAAAGAATTTATTGAAGAAATTAAAAGGGAAGAAAATCTCTAAAAGAAGATTTTAGGGATACCAATACTCAATTTTTTCGGAGTTGTGTGAAAATGGAAGTTGTTGCAAAGAAAATTGGAAAAAGACAAGTAGCTTACATAAAGTATAAGGGATCCTATGAAGAAGTCCCAGTACTCATGGGAGAAGTTGTGGGATTTATAATGGCCAAAGGCTTGCAAGTAATGGGCCCTCCATTTGGTGTTTACTTCAACAGCCCCCATGAAGTCCCAGTAGAAGAGCTCAGGTATGAAATTGCAATCCCTTTTACAGGGGAAGCAGAAGAAGAAGGAAGAGTTAAGATCAAAACAATCCCAGAACAACTAGTTTTATCAACAGTATATAAAGGCCCTTACAGTGAATGTGGAGCAGTAATAAAAGCACTGGCACAACACGCTTCTCAAAACGATTATGAAATCATAGGGTCTCCCATGGAAACATACATCTCAGATCCCAATGAAACTCCAGAAAAAGACCTTTTAACTGAGATGTGCTTTCCAGTGATGAAAAAATAGTCCAAATTTTCATTTTTTCTCAAAATAATGGTAATTGGAGGTTTTTAAATGAACAAATATATGAAGATAACTATCTTTGGATTTGTAGTATGGTTGATTCCATTTGTAATCTCATTTTTGATTTTCCCAATTAAAGATACAATGAAACCATCTATTTTGAGTCAATAAATACCTTTAATCATTACAATTGTCGTGATAATTTTATCTTTTTATCATATTAAAAACTTCCATGTAACTTCTGTTAGAGAATGTATTCTAATGGGTAGTACATGGTTTATTTATTAGCGTAACTATTGATTGAGCAATGTTCTTAGAGGAATTAATCAACGAAAATTTGTTAAGAGGGGTTTATCTATGATTATTGATGTCCATGTACACCTGCATCCAACAGAAGAAGTTGGAAAAATGGTTGTAGAAATGATTAAAGAAAAACATGGTGTGGGTTATTATAGTTATGGCACACCAGACGACTATTTGAAGGATATGAAAGCTGCAAATATTGATAAGGCAGTCATAGTCAGTTTTGCACCTGATAATCAACTTAAAAACAATAATTTCTGGACTGTAGCCATAACTCGACCTGGGAAAAACCAATCAGCTAAATATCCCATGTTCATACCTTTTATCTCTGTAAGTCCCAACATGTCTGGCCGGAAACCTGTTGAAGAACTCGAACACAAACTTAAATGGGGGATGCGAGGATTAAAGATCCATCCAGTTGCACAGGAATTCGCACCAGATGATAAGATGATGTGGTCAGTTTATGAATGGTTGGTTAAACACGATTTACCAATAACCACCCATTCTGGAGTAAACATTGATTGTAAATCAGAATTTGGTGAACCAAAAAGATGGATTAATGTTTTAGATAATTTTCCAGATTTAAAATTAATTCTCGCCCATCTTGGTAATGGTTTCTGGGATCAAACCCTAGAAATTGCAGAAAAATTTCCTAAAGTCATGTTTGACACAGCCATAGCCATTTCTTATATCAATGCACCTACTACACTGGATGATGCCGAGGCTGTGGACTTAATCCGAACTATAGGTTCTGAAAGGATAATGTTTGGTTCGGACTATCCTTGGGTAAACCCTGCGAAGGATATTGAACGGATCAAAAGTCTAGATTTAAGTGAAAAGGATAAAAGGTTAATACTTGGTGAAAATGCATTAAAATTTTTAAATTTAAATAAATCTTAAACTTGGTTGGGGGTATTATGGAATATAAAGAGATTATGCTAGAATTAGAATCATTATCCAATTCTGATGATGTTGAGGGGATGGCCCGTTTTGGGATCAATCCCCAAAAGGTTTTTGGTGTAAGAATGCCAGAATTACGACGAATAGCAAAAGAGACAGGTGTAGATCATGGTTTAGCCAGCAACTTGTGGCAAGCAGGTTACCAGGAATCCATGATCCTGGCTTGTATGATTGAAGACCCTAAATCTGTCACTGAAGAACAGATGGATAATTGGGTTCTTAAATTTGATACATGGGCAGTTTGTGACCAGTGTTGTATCAAATTATTCCATAAGACTCCTTACGCTTATCAAAAAGTATTTGAATGGAGCACACGGGAAGAACAATTCGTAAAAAGAGCTGCATTTACTTTGATGGCTGTTCTGGCAGTTCATGATAAACTAGCCCCGAATAAGAAATTTGAACAATTTTTCCCAACAATAATCAGAGAATCAACTGATAATCGCATTTACGTTAAAAAAGCTGTTAATTGGGCTTTAAGACAGATTGGAAAAAGAAACATAAATCTTAATAGAAAATCTGTTAAAGTTTCAAAAGATATGCTAAAAATTGATTCTAAAACTGCTCAATGGATTGCAAAGCATGCCTTACAAGAGTTACAAAGCGATCAAGTTCAAAAGTTATTGTCAAACAAAATATAGTCACAAAATTTGAAAATAAAATAAAATTTTTTTTTATCTCAAGTCTTAATCACCCCTCCTCTAAAAATAGTATCCACATACATTCAAAACTGGTTTTAAATTTTTTTTATCCATTTTTTTTAAAGGTATTTTTCATAGATGGGGATGATATGATCATAAAAAACCAGATATTAACTGTTTAATCCATTTAATCTAGTATAATGCCAATAAACTTATTTTTTTTGCTTAGAATTTATTATTTAAAAAATAAATCTTAAAAGGATCACGCGGAGGGGGAACATCGCTTCACTATTTT
Source organism: Methanobacterium sp. UBA353 (assembly GCA_002496805.1). GTDB lineage: Archaea > Methanobacteriota > Methanobacteria > Methanobacteriales > Methanobacteriaceae > Methanobacterium. The sequence goes on from DALO01000011.1 coordinate 32,477, forward strand.
TTCACTGGATCGTTTATAACTATATAGGCAATAACAAAGATAGCCAGAACAATTAAAACAATTTTATTCACGTTATCACATCCTTTAATTAATTAATAAAAAGTTATTTTCAAGTTTTAATTATCTAAAAACGAATAATAGAAAGCTAAAAAAAATGGGTATTGATTTTAAAAGTTATGTTTCTTCTTTTAGCATCTTATTTTTTTCTTTTATGGTTAATTCTTCCACAACTTCATGGGGAAGTCCAGTTTTAAGGATTTTACCTCCTCGCATAATGGAAGCTCGGTCACAAACATCTAGGACAAAGTCCATGTCGTGGCTGATTATGAGAAAAGTTTGATCAAGTTCTTCACGTGCTTTTTTAATGGAGTCTGTGACTTGCACTCGGGTTATAGGGTCCATGGTACCGGTGGGTTCATCAAGAATTAAAATTTTGGGTTCTTTTATAAGAACTTGGGCCAAAGCAACCCGATGGCGCTCTCCACCACTGAGTTCGTCATGGTATTTGTAAAGAATACTCTCTGCATAGTTTTCATCGAATCCAACAGCATTTAAAACATATAATGCTTTCATCTTTGCAAATTCGGCTGGTAACTCCAGACTAATGGCTTCAGTTAAATTTCCCAAAACATTACGGTGAGGATAAAGGCTGTATTCTTGATGAAGAATTCCAAGGTAGGGTTTGACTCGGCCACGACCAAAAATACCCTTTTCTGTCATATCAATCCAATTATCTCCGAGTTTAACATCGATCTGTCCACTGCTTGGATCGGTGAGTCCGTATAAAATGCGTGATAAAGTTGTTTTTCCTGCCCCGGAAAGACCTACCACGCCATAAATCTCTCCTTCATTAACTGAAAGATCAATACCGTCCACAGCTTTAATCACTCCTCTTTCAATTGAGTAATAATGCTTTTTCACATCATCCATTTTGATGATGGGTCCTCCTGTTTCAAAGGTTTCACTAATTTTTGGCTGAGGCACATGTTTCATGAAACTCTTAACAACGGTTTCTGGATCTCCTTCTTCAATTATTTTACCTTCATCCAGCCATATTACGTGGTCGGAGAGGTTTTGCATGACTTCAGGCCAGTGGGAGGTAATTACCATGCTGAGGCCCTGCTTTTTCACACCTTCAATCAGTGCTTGGTGAATTAGTTGAGCAGTGTTGGGATCAAGAGTACCGGTGGGTTCATCTGCCAGAAAGATCATGGGTTCTTTGGCTAGTTGACGGGCCAGAACTACTCTCTGCTTTTCCCCACCACTAAGATCTCTGGCTATATGGGTTATTCGATGTGTCATCTGGGATAATTCAAGAAGGTCTATTGCTAGATAAGTGCTCTCTTCTTCATCATGCCCTTGGATTGATTTTAGAACATTGTCAATCACGGTGTCATCTTCGTACAATGCAAAGGTTCTCTGCAGCATTATGGAGATTCGGCGCCTGATTGCAGCGAAAATATTCCGATCTGCATTCCAAAAGTCAACTTCCATCTTTTTGAATTTTCCTCCGCATTTGCAGTTCTTATTATTCATTGATGGTGGTTCGACACTGAAGCATTTGGTACATATTGAGATATGGTAAATTATTTGACCGTTATCTGGTTTGTAATCCTTCATACCACGTAACATATTTATCAGAACGGATTTTCCAGAACCACTTTTACCGAGAATTCCTAGAATATTTCCTTGTTCTACGCTGATGTTCAAGTTGTCCAAGACTTTAACTCCATTGAAGGTTTTGGTTATATTTTTTATTTCTATGAAAGACATTAAACCACCAATTCTTCTTCATTAAGTATCATTTCATTTTTTTAATCTATATGTTGTTATTCAGCTCCACAAAGTGGAGTTTCACATTTAGGGCATTTACTATTACTGCAAGGCACTCCCTGGGTTTTTGGAGACTTATGGTCGCAATTTGGACATTTGCAAATTGTTGGAGCTCCAACTCCCAGTCCAGTCCCTCCATATGATCTTCTTTGTAGTAATGAATCTTCAGAGTCAGAATGCTTTTTATTCGTAATAAAAATTATTTTAGTAGATTTACAGCCTGGGCATTTTTTGTATTCTTTGCGGGGATGTTGCCATTCAAATCCACATTCATTACATTCATATTTAGTTTCACTATCAGTTCCGATGATAATCAGTGGATTGCCATTTATCAAGGCATTAGCTATCTTTTTCCGTGCTGAATTTAATATTCTATGGAATGTAGGCTGAGATACTCCCATAATCTCAGCTGATCTTTTTTGCTGAATATCAAGATAGTCTCTTAACCTGATTGCTTCAAATTCATCAATTATTATTTCAATGGGATCAAGATTCTCTGAATCTTCTCTTTCTGGTTTAAAACATCTTATTTGGGGTTCTTGTGATATTCTTCGGAATCTACGGGGTCTTGCCATATTGTGAATATATATTCAATTGTCCAATATATATTTTTTCATGGGCTAAATCTAAATCAACGTATTTGTATTAAATTTCTCCATTTATTTATTCTAGAAATGCTTTAATAGATGACTTTATAATTTTTAAAATACATAATGAAAAGTAAGAAATTAATTGACAATTTGCAGATGCCACCGGTAAAGTCCGGTATGGGGGAGTAACAATGGCACATATACTAATTGTTGAAGATGAAGTTGTGGAGGTTATGAATCTTAAAAATAACCTTCAATTAATGGGTTACGATGTTTTAGCTGTTGCATCCCATGGAAATGAAGCTATAGAGAAAGCTAAAAAATTGAATCCTGATCTTATTTTGATGGATGTCGTTTTGAAAGGGGATATGGATGGTATTGAAGCAGCAAAACACATAAAAAAACTTAAAATACCAATCATATTTCTCACTGGACTCCTCGATGATGGGACTGTGAACAGAGCCCTGTTGAGTGAGCCTTATGGTTACATCATCAAACCATATAATAATCGTAAATTGAAAATATCAATTGAAGTAGCTCTTTATAAGGATAGGATGGAAAAAAGATTTAAAAAAAGTCAGGAAGATTATTATCATACTATTTTTGAAAACACAGGCACAGCAACCGCGATAATTGAAGAAGACAAAACGCTTTCCCTGGTTAACACTGAGTTTACCAACTTAACTGGGTATTCAAAAGAAGATATTGAGCATAAAATGAAGTGGATGAATCTCTTCGTACCTGAAGATATTCCTATGGTGGAAGATTATCATTACCTCCGCAGAGTTAATCCTGATAATGTTCCCAAAAACTATGAAACACGATTATTAACTCGTAATAATGATATTAAAAATGTGCACATGATTGTGGCCATGATTCCAGGAACTAAAAAGAGTATGATATCTGTTTTTGATATTAGTGAACGTAAAATCGCTGAAAATAATCTTAAAGAGTCTTTAAAGCAAAAAGAGATTTTGTTGCGTGAAATTCATCACAGAGTTAAAAATAATTTACAAGTAATTTCCAGTCTCTTGAGCTTGCAAATGCATCAATTTGATGATACAGAAACAGCAGATATCCTGAATGAGTGTCGGGGAAGGGTCAGAGCAATGGCAATGATCCACGAAAACTTGTACCAATCAAAGGATATAAACAATATTGATTTTGGAATTTACTTAAATAAATTGTTATCTTCCATTATACGTTCATATCAAGTTGATAATACCATTAACATAAACACCAAGGTTGAAAGTTTGTATATGGGGATAGAGACGGCAATGCCTTGTGGACTAATTATCAATGAACTTTCAACTAACAGTATTAAACACGCCTTTCCAAATCGAGATCAGGGAAACATTTTTGTTGAACTAGAATCGGTCAATGATTCATATGTTTTAACTTATGCTGATAATGGGATAGGTTTGCCTGAGAATATCAATTTTGCAAACTCTAAAAAACTGGGATTATTGGTTGTGGAAACCTTAGTGAATCAGTTGAATGGTGTAATGGAAATTGACAGAAGTAACGGGACAAAATTTGTCATTAAATTCAGAGAACTACCATATCAAGACCGGATGAAATTATAACATTTGTTTTAGAATTCTACTATCGAAATCTTGAAGAAATTTTAAAAAAAATTCTCAACTCTCTAGGAGTTCTGTTCTGATTGAATATTAAATTATACATCTACCTATTTAGATTATTTTTTCCACAAGTAACCTCATCTTTGAGACAAAATTATGGACATTTTTAAAAAACCATATCTATTCCATTTTTTATAATTCAATCAGGCAGATAAGCTGTTGTTTTGTAACGTTTTCATCAATTCAATATGGAATTAATTATTTTTTTTTTAATCAATTAAGGTAATGGTCGATAGCATTAAATCTTACGCCACTTAAATTACCTATTACATCCATTAATTACCAAGTTGATTTTTCCCAGGAGGAAAACCATGGAGCACATCATTGAAACCCATGACATTGTAAAAAGATTTGATGATTTTACTGCAGTTAACGGTGTTAATCTGAAAGTCCCAAAAAGCAGTGTTTATGGGGTTTTAGGACCTAATGGTGCGGGTAAAACTACATTAATATCTATGTTATGCACTATTTTGCACCCCACCAGTGGGTGGGCAAGAGTCAATGGTTATGATGTTGTAAAAAATCCTAAAGAGGTTAGAGAATCAATAGGAATAGTTTTTCAGTCAAGGGCCTTGGATGATATTCTCACTGGTCGTGAACACCTGGAAATGCATGCTTCATTGTATGGGGTGCCTAAGGATGTGCGGGAAAGTAGGATCACCGAAATCTTAGATCTCATTGCATTGGGAAAAAAGGCCGAGGAATTCGTTAAAACTTACTCTGGTGGTATGAAACGGAGATTGGAAATTGGGAGAGGATTAATTCACCATCCTAAGGTTCTCTTTTTAGATGAACCTACTCTTGGTTTAGATCCTCAGACAAGAGAGAGTATTTGGGAATATATCAATGAATTAAATAAAAATCAAGACGTTACTGTGTTAATGACCACTCATTACATGGAAGAAGCAGACCAACTATGTGATGAGGTGGCTATAATAAATCAGGGTAAGATAATCACAGCTGATTCACCAAAAAACTTGAAAAGAGAGCTTAAAGCAGATACTATTACTATAATAGTTGATAAACCTGAATTATTCATGGAAGAAGCTGAAAAACTGGAGTTTGTCAGGGATATATTCAGAACTGACTCTGAAATTAAGCTTATGGTTGAACGGGGAGATTATCTGGTTCCAGAAATTGTGAATTTTGCCAACCACTTGAATATATTTGTGAATTCTGTAGAACTGGAGCATCCAAATTTGGAGGATGTTTTTCTTAAATACACTGGCAGAACCATTCAGGGTGAGGAATAAAAATGGCAGAACTTGAAGGAATTTATACAATATGGCTCAGGGAGAACAAAAGATTCCTCCGTTACCGTTCCCGGATATTAACGTCAGTGGTAACCCCCCTTTTATGGCTTTTAATATTTGGAACAGGGCTGGGTTCAGCCATAAGGTTTGGCAATACTCCTGGAGGATACCAAGCATTTATTTTTCCAGGGATTATTTGCCAGACTATATTATTTACCTCAGTTTTTTCTGGACTTAGTGTGATACAAGACCGGCAATTCGGATTTCTGAAAGAGATAATGGTAGCTCCCATATCTCGTCCATCAATTGTCTTGGGGAAAGCAATTGGAATAAGTACTACGGCTCTAGTTCAGGGGGTAGTTCTTCTTCTGCTATCATTTGTGGTTAATGTTAAGATGGATATTGCAATTCTTCTGGCATCCATAGTGGTAATTATAATCATTTCTTTGGGATTGTCAGGGATGGGCCTTTTGATAGCATCCTTCACTGACAGTATGGAAGGGTTTAACCTGATTATGAGCTTTATTGTAATGCCTATTTTTCTTTTAAGCGGTGCTTTATTCCCAGTTACAGGATTACCCACATGGTTACAGGCTGCTGTTTACCTTGATCCTTTAACCTATGGTGTTGATGCTTTAAGGGCAATTATCCTTCACTCATCAGTTCTACCATTATATTTGGATTTGGCAGTGATCGCCAGTTTTGCTGTAGCCATGGTGTTAATTTCGGCGTTGATCTTCAGCAAGAAGGAACAGAGTTTGATGTAAACTATTTAGGATTATATCATTATTCATCTAAAAATTGAAGTAAATTTCTTGATAAAATAAAAGTACAGAATGATTTTTTTTTATTTTTTACCCAAGATGAGATAATTATGATCTTTAGAAATTGTAGTTTTATTCGTTAAGTATATAAACTTTCAAAGCAAATATTGTTCATTGTAAGGAGATTTGTTAATGTGCAAAAATTTTATAAAATACACGACTTTCTGGACGATGAAAGTGTTGATAAGTTCATGAATGAACTTATCGACGAAAATTATGGATTTTTACGGGCTAAATACCGCCAAATATTAAATATAGCTAGCACTGCCAGAAACAGGTTCTAATAATTATAAGATAATGTTGAATAGTTAATCAATACTATTCCAGGACATATCTTGCTCATTTTAATTTTAAATTTCAGCGTAATAACTGATTATGAACATCTCAAGCCATGTTTAGAAGGAAGTATCAGGTTCATGGATGTTTTAATAATGAAATCTTTTAAATACTCATTTTCAACACTAATAAAATATATATTTTATCATCTAAATTGACAATTTCTTTATTTAAGATCTCAGGTTATATCAAAATATCCAGTCCAAATCACGAACATCTCTTCAATCTGAATAACTTTGGATAGCACTAGAATATATTTATGAACTGCAGGAACAAAACATTAGATAACAGAATCATAACTCCATATGGACTCATTTTTGAATCATTAGAGGGGTATTTTAATGGTGAAAATGGTTAAATCTGCAGTCAAATGCTACAAAAAAAAGACTAAAAAAAGTGTGGCTGGTCAAAAAAAGACCTACGAATACAACCAGTATCTTGTTCCCCTAAAAAGGTCTGATAATTTGGACTGCAGTATGGAAGTTTTCATCATACCTCAAGTTGATATTAAACACTTTTTCGATGAAAATGGTGAGTTAAAGGATATTGATAGTCAAGAAAATGAATATAAGATGCACATAGCTCAGTATGAAACCGAACTTGCTGATTTGGAGTGGAAACATAGTCAACTTTCCAGATCATACAAAGATCTACTAAATAAACATAACAAAACCCGTAGGAAACAGCAGGAACTTGACGAAAAGATAAAAATTCTCCAAAACGATAAAATAAAACTTACAAATGCATTGAAGATAAAAAAAGATGTTAATATAGTTCCTGAAATAGTTAAACGAGATGTTTTGGATGAAATCTCTGTTTCTGGTAATGAAATGTCATCAGAATATGATGTAATTAAAGCAACCGCAGCAAAAGAAAAATCAGTTAAAACTGACAAGATAGAAGATATCAAAGACAAAGAAGATAAAGATATCTGGACAGTTATTAGAAGTCGCCTGTCCAAGAAGGAGGAAAAAGAAAAATAATATATTACTTTTCTTCTGCTCTTGCATCAAACATATTTTTTTTAAAGATTTATTTTGAATATAGATAACTCAGAGAAAGCTCAATACAAATAAAAATGTTTTAAAGGTTTCATCATGCCCAAAACTAGATCAAAACCCCATCCAGACATATCCCAAGTAATGATAATGGATGGACAAAACAACTTCCCAATCAGCTGGCTGAATAAACAGGGATACTGTGAGTACAGCATATATCTTGAAAATGTAAAGGGTATCCAAATACAACCCACTCTAGACATGGTAATTGGAACAAAAGAACACGCACGTTTAGAGGAGGATTTTAAAAAGGATGCCGAGCCAGCCACTTTCGAAGAGATGTTAGAGACCTCCAAAACAGCTGAAATATTGTCAAGAGAACTGCCAGTTCTTTCAGTCCATTATGGTATTAGGGGTTATATCGATGAAATATGGATGACTCCAGATGAATTCATCATTATAGATGACAAACCCGGTAGTCGGGCGTTTGCTTCATCAATCCATCAAGTTTATGGTTATTGTCTGGCATTTAAGGAAACTATAAAACCATTTAAGAATAAAATGGGGGTAAAAAGAGGAATTACGGCTGCTTTAAGGCAGAGGGGTACTGATAATATCTTTTGGTCCGCATACTTTGATAATAAGGCAGAATTGGGTATAATTAATCTCATTAATCGGGTTCAAAACTTAATCTCTCGCAAAGAAGAGTTTGTGCCAACCCAAAATCCCAGAAAATGTCGCAGTTGCCGTTTTAAAAGAAAATGTGATAAAAAGGCGTTGCCCGGACAAGTTTAGAATATCTAACCTACTTAAAATAAGATGTAGATAAGTTTAAATATCACCTCGTTCTAAAAGGAGATTGCTGTAGTTACGGCTTTTTTTATGTTTTAGTCCCGTAGGGTAGTGGTAATCCTACTGGTCTTTGGAACCGGCGACGGCGGTTCGACTCCGCTCGGGACTATTTATTTTCAAGGGTAATTACATGGAAAACATTCTAGTTGTCGGTGCAAACACCCGCGCTGTAACTTGTTCTCTCAAAAAATTAGGATATAAATTATATTCTACTGATTATTTTGGAGTTATGGATTTAAAGCCATGTGCTGATATCTTAAATTCTGTTTTAGATCAGAAACCAGCAAAATCATGTGGCAAATTTCTAGAACGATTCGATTCCAAAGTGATTGAGGAAATGGCCCTGGAAATGGTGGACGATGTTGATGGTATTATTTTTTGTGCAGGTGTATCTCCACGCCGATTTCCATCAGATAAAATCATAGGAAACTGTGATATACAAGATGTTGAAGATAAATTCCGCCTTTTTGGAGAGCTTAGCTCTGAATTTAATCTCCCAGACACCTACTTGATCAGTGATATAGATGAAGCCATAAATATTGCCAGTGATTCACCTGAAAAAAATTTCATCCTCAAACCTCGACATGGTTCTGGTGGATATGGTATTCAAAAGTTAGACATGTTAATTAAAGATTCAAATAAATCAGAACTATCTAGCCCCAGACAAAAAATAGATGAAAACGACTGGATAATGCAAGAATTTATAGATGGGGAAAATATCAGTGCTTCAGTCCTTTCCACAAAAACTGAATCCCATACAATACTCAACAGTAGTCAAATCATAGGAAATAAGAGTTTGGGGCATATAGAACCATTTGGATATTGTGGGAATATTGTACCTTACAATGGAGATAAAAAAATCTCTGAAACTGCCGAAAAAGTAGTAGATCACCTATCCCTCATTGGTTCAAATGGAGTGGATTTCATCATTAAAAATGGTGAGGTATATGTTGTTGAGGTAAACCCCCGCTTGCAGGGAACATTTGAATGTGCTGAAATGGTTTTGGGCGTAAATATGGCAGAACTTCATCTTGCAGCTTGCCAAGGACACCTCATGAAAGTTTCCCCTCTGGAAAGATTTGCTGTGAAAATGATCATCCATGCCCAGCATAGATCTCAAGTAGGTAGTATCCATTTTAACGGAATTCATGACCTGCCCAATCAGGGAGTAATTATTGAAAAAGGAGAACCTGTAGTCACAGTTTTAACTTCCAGTCCCAATAAAGAGGATGCAATCCTCTCTGCTCAAAAAAGGGTTCAAATGGTTTATAAAAACTTGAAACCGATAGTATGACTTATATTGTATAAAAAATCATCGTTTTTTCAGGTGAACACTACCAAATAAATGAAAATCAGTGTTCCGATTACAATACCCACTGTAACCATTATCTCAGCACCGAAAATTAAAATGGATATTTTGGCCATTTTATCGGGATCCTTTTTTATTTTTTTCCAATTCAAATCGTATAAAAAGTCTGCGTTAAATGATTTCAATTTTTTCCACAAATTTTTAAATTCCATTATCAAATTCAATCCTTTTAGTTTTATCTTCATTAGCAATGGTTCTACCATTGTTTAAATAGTGATTTAGAGATTCGAATCTCATCTCACTAGAAATATATACTGTGAAGTGGTGGGCAACATTTTCCTTACTAATTTTATGTCAGGCCGATAAATATAGATTTCATCATCACAATCATCCCTTCTTAATATCTGGCAAAAAATCTGGCATTCAAGTTTTCCAGTTATTCGGGATCCACTAGAATCAGAATCAATCTCAATATAAATCGGGAGCTTCAAACGCCCCCATGATTCCATGGGAATAATTGAAGAAATTTTTTTCAGTTCATTTTTTTTAAAACGATGTCTTGTTCCATCTGTTCCTAGTACATGGGGTTTATCCTCCCATAAAAGTTCTTTTAAACTTTTCCTTTGACGGGGAAGATGACGATTAAGACTCATGATCTGTTTTTTAAGGAGTCTATTTCTTCGGCTTTGATCTCCAATCATCGTTAACATTTTATTCTTTGAGGAATATAATATTGTAGTGTAGAACTAAACATGGTGAATATTGTGGATATTGATATAGAACAATGCAGAGAAAATGACAAGATAAAGGACATAATCACTACTAGTGGCATTCCAATTAAACACATTAAACTACTTCTCAGATTATCGGACACCATATACATTAATGCCATAAATTATAACGTGTTGATTAATGATAACCGAGTGGTCATTCTCCTTATATCTTCTAAACCCGACAATATTACAGGAATTTTACACACCTATTCCATAACAAATGTTCTTTACAAGATTAGAGATATGGAAAAGGAACATGATGATTTAAATACATATTGTGAGGTTGAAGATAACATTTTTAAGATAATTATAGATATAAACCCATAAACACTCATTATAACGTTAATTACAAGCTTTTTTTATGGTGCATGAATGAAAATTAAAGAGTACCAAAAATTGATACAAGAATTATCAGATATAGAGTTAGAGGCCAATTCCATTGCTGATTCTAGAAGGATTCTGGCTGAACTCAATGAAAGGGAAAATATAGTTTCAGAACTTATAAAACGTGTTAAGAAAGATATTCGAAACATCGAACTAGATTTTTTAGAAAAAAAACACCAAATAAATGTGGATTATGCTGAAGGTCGTTCTTCAGGAGTAATATCTAGAGTTAGAGGGAAATCCAAGGTTAAAGAGTTGAAAAAACTTCAAGAAAAACATGATGAAACATTAGAATCATATTATGCAGTGCGTTATATATTGGATGAATTATCCATTCAGATTAAAAACGCCAAAGAACCTCTTAACAACTATATTAAAGGTAGATTAGGCGGATTATAAATTAATTTTCATTAAAATGAATAATAAAAAATATAAAAAAAATAGGTTATAGGCAGTTCCTGGTACTTTAATCCATTAAAAATTGATATCCACAGGTAAAAGTATCAAAATGCCTAATAAATCATCTTTTTCTACTTTATAGTCCAATGCCGCTGCGAAAAGTGCGTGGTCTGCTGTTCTTTTCATGCTTATGGGGAGGTATGTTTCTTCACCAACTGCCAGAGTATGTCCGTACATATTAGTTCCATAAGCACTTATGAAGCAGATATAGTTAGCGTTGATATCGATTTTATTGATCTGGACTGGTTTTGTTTCTCCTGCTTTAAATTCCTTCTCTTCGGCAGCGATAATAGCCCGAACTTTTCCCGAAATGTTGCCTATTTCGAAATCAATGACCGGTTTGGCCTTTTTGATTTCTTCTTTTTTAACCTGATCCAGTCTTGTTATTATTCTAACCATTGGCAGCCTCCTCACTTTCCATGGACTTTTTGACCATCTTTAAGCGTACAAAGCTTTCCCTTTCCATTTCTTCTAAGCGCATTTCAATATACTTGACAGTGTTCTGCAATCGGGGTATGATGATATGTTCCAGTGCGTTAACACGCCTTTTAGTGGATTCAATCTCACTTGCCAGTAACATGATTGTCTTTTCAGTTTCTCCTAGTTCAATAATGAGCTGGATTGATTTTTCGAACTTTTTAGCTGCTTCGTCAACTTTTACGGAGGTATCCATGAATCCGTAGCCACGTTCAACAATAGTTCTCTCCTGAATTTCAGAGTCAATCACTGGAACTACCACTCCCATAATACTTCTAGAATCGATATCAACATCAACTGATTCAGTAACCGACATGGCGGCTTTTTTAACTGTAAAATCACCCATGCTGACCTGTGCTGCTGTTAAATCCTGGTAAGCTTCTTCGAGGTTTTTGGCAACAGTTTCACGGGATCCTTTAACCTTCTCAAGGATGTTGAAAAACTCCATGATCAGAGCATTTCGTTTTTCTTTAAGGAGGCTGTGGCCTTTAACTGCCAGTTTTTCCCTCTCTTTGAGTTTTAAAAGTTCCATCCTGGTGGGGTTGATGCCTTCAATCATTTCTTGTGCCATTTTTCATCCCTCTATTATTTTTCCCAAAAAATAAGGATGGGATTTATTTATGGGCAGGGTGGTATTTAGGAATGTGCTCTGCACGCACCCTTTTAAGCTCTGTTTCAGGTAGTAAGCTCATTAACTCCCAACCAAGGTCTAATGTTTCCTGGATAGATCTGTCTTCATCCCTATTTTGTGTGATGAATTTGCCTTCAAAGTCATCTGCGAATTTAAGGAATCTCTGGTCACGTTCAGTCAGTGCTTCTTCACCTACTACTGCCATTAAATCACGTAAGTCACGTCCTTCAGCATATGCGGAGTAAAGTTGATCAGACACGCCACTGTGATCTTCACGGGTTTGCCCTTCACCTATTCCACCGCTCATCAACCTTGATAGTGATGGGAGCACATCTACTGGGGGATATATTCCTTTACGGTGCAAGTCTCTGGAGAGCACAATCTGTCCTTCGGTAATGTAACCAGTTAAGTCAGGAATAGGGTGAGTAATATCGTCTTGAGGCATCACCAGTATTGGCATCTGGGTGATGGAACCTTCTTTCCCAACGATACGGCCGGCTCTTTCATATATACTGGAAAGGTCAGTGTACATGTAACCCGGATATCCTCTTCGCCCGGGTACTTCATCACGAGCTGCTGAAATTTCCCTAAGAGCTTCTGCATAGTTGGTCATATCAGTCAATATAACCAGTACGTGCATGTCATGTTCAAATGCAAAGTACTCTGCAGTGGTTAGAGCCATACGGGGGGTGATGATCCTTTCAATTGCGGGGTCGTCAGCCAAGTTCATGAACACAGTTACTCGTTCAAGTGCACCTGTTCGTTCAAAATCACGCATGAAATAGTTAGCTTCTTCGTGGGTGATACCCATGGCTGCAAATATCACTGAAAACTCTGATTCTTCGGCTAACACCTTTGCTTGTCTGGCGATCTGGGCAGCCAATTCATTGTGTGGTAGACCTGATCCAGAGAAGATGGGTAGTTTCTGTCCACGTACCAATGTGTTCATACCATCTATGGTTGAAATACCTGTTTGGATGAATTCTGCTGGGAATTCCCTAGCAGATGGGTTCATAGGGCTTCCATTAATGTCCAGTTCTTTTTCAGGGATGATTTCGGGCCCACCATCAATTGGACTTCCAGTCCCACTGAATACTCGTCCGAGCATGTCCAGTGAAACTCCAATTTTGGCTGTTTCTCCAGTAAATCGTACTTTGGTGGTTGCAGTGTTGAGGTCCCTGGTTCCTTCGAAAACCTGAACCACAGCAACATCTCCTTTAACTTCCAGGACTTGCCCTCTTCTCATTTCACCGTTTGGTGTTTCTATGTCCACTATCTCATTGTAGGCAACGCCTTCAACGCCTTCTACAATCATGAGAGGGCCAGCCACTTCTCTAACTGTGGTATATTCTCTGGTTTTGATATTGGCGTTCATTTTCACACCTCACTTGTCTGTTTATCTATTTTATCCTGGATTTCTTTAATAGCAGCGTCAAATTCATCTTCTGGGATGAACTTCATTCTTCCAATTTCCTCTTTGACTTTTAAATTAGTTAGATCACTAGAAGCTGCTCCTCTTTCCAAGGCTGCAACGGCCTTTTCCTGGAATATTAGGATGGTTTCAAGCATCTGGTACTGTTTAGTAGGTGAACAGTAAGTGTCAACTTCGTGATATGCGTTCTGCTGTAAGAAGTCTTCTCGAATCATACGCGTACTTTCCAAAGTTATCCTTTCCTTGTCAGGCAGGGCATCGGGTCCCACTAGTTGAACGATTTCCTGCAGTTCTGATTCTTTCTGAAGGAGTGCCATGGCATTGTCCCTTGCTGTTCTCCAACTTGCTTTAACTGAATCATCCCACCATCCTTCTACACTGTCTACATATAATGAGTAACTTTGTAACCAGTCTATTGAGGGGAAGTGACGTTTATCTGCAAGAGATGCGTCCAGTGCCCAGAACACTTTACATATACGTAGGGTGTTCTGTGTAACTGGTTCGGATAAGTCTCCACCTGGTGGTGAAACTGCACCAACCACACTAACAGACGCAATTTTATCTTTGCTTCCAACAGTGGTTACTCGGCCTGCTCGTTCGTAGAACTGTGCTAAACGTGATGCTAAGTATGCAGGGTATCCTTCTTCACCAGGCATCTCTTCTAATCGTCCTGAAATTTCCCTCATTGCTTCTGCCCATCTGGAAGTGGAGTCTGCCATAAGAGCCACATCATAGCCCTGGTCACGGAAATACTCTGCAATAGTAATACCAGTATACACACAAGCTTCCCTAGCTGCCACAGGCATATTTGAAGTATTAGCGATGAGAACCGTCCTGTCCATTAATGGTTTTCCGGTTTTAGGGTCTTCTAGTTCTGGGAATTCCTTCAAAACCTCGGTCATCTCGTTACCTCTTTCACCACATCCTACATAGACGATGATGTCGGCATCGGCCCATTTAGCCAACTGTTGTTGTGTTACAGTTTTACCAGAACCGAATGGTCCTGGTATGGCTGCGGTTCCACCTTTAGCCACTGGGAAGAAAGTATCCTGTGCTCTTTGACCAGTTACTAATGGTATGTCTGGGTCTAACTTGTTTTTGTATGGTCTTCCAACCCTCACCGGCCATTTTTGCATCATCTGAACTTTAACAGGACCTTTTGGTGTTTCAACCTCAGCAATATCTTCGGTTATAGTGTACTGACCTTCTCCAACTATACTTTTTAAGGTACCAGATACGTTTGGTGGGATCATTATTTTCTGGATTACTGCAGAAGTTTCCTGCACTTCACCAATGATGTCTCCACCTTGAACTTCACTGCCAGCATTTACAGCAGGTTTGAATGTCCATTTTTTATCTTTGGGTAATGAAGGTACATCTACACCCCTTTCAATATAGTCACCCACACTGAGTTTTATGGTTTCCAAGGGTCTCTGGATCCCATCAAATATGGAACCAATAATCCCTGGTCCTAATTCCACGGAGAGTGGCCCTCCTGTACTTTCAACCACTTCTCCGGGTTTCATTCCGGCTGTTTCTTCGTAAACTTGGATGGTGGCGGTGTCGCCTTCTAGTTCGATGATTTCTCCAATGAGTTTATCATCACCTACTTTAACCATCTCGTACATCTGGGTCCCTCTCATACCATCAGCGGTTATAACAGGACCTGCTATCTTTACTATCTTTCCTTCGGCAGTCATTCTACCATCTCTACCCCGATTACTCGTTTTATAAGCTCTCTGATTGGGTCTGATTCCCTTTCTACTGAGCCTTCCTTATCTGGTATTTCTATTATCATAGGCAGTGCACTTTCACTGCTCATTTTTTCAATTGTTTCTCTGAAATGGTCTCCTATTTTTTCAGTTGTTATTATAATGGAGTACTCATTGGCAAGTTCTTTTAGTTTATCTCTTGCTTCTTCCATGTTTTTCACAGGAAATCCGTCCTTAATGCCTCCAAGCATGAAACCGGTGACTGTGTCTGGATCTGCCATAACTGCTATTTTTGAACTCATACTAACATCTCCTTAATCATAGCAGGGGTAAATCCTTCTTCCCGTTTACCACGAACGATAATTTTTAAATTTTTGATTTCTTTTTCTTTTCGACTTAAAAATCCAATCATTGGTCCAATTCCAAATTGATTCTTCAATGATATCTTTTTGGCCGTTTCCACAACGTTATTGTCAAGAGCAATTTCAAAGTCAGAAATGGAACCAGTTTCATTGTAAGTGGCCAGTGCTTCTGCAAGTAAAGGCGCATATTCTGTTCCTTCCAAGCCATTCACAACACCTGCAACGTCTTCTGACTCCATTAAATCTTTTAATTTCCATTCTCTAATCTGGTAACCGGCACTGATCATGTAAGGTTCAATATCTTCATATTTCAATCCATCAACCTTTGCCCTTAAGATTATTTTTAGGTTAGCTCCATCCACCATGTTTCCCACATATGTCTTTAGGTGTGAGGTGTTGTCATCTTCAGGAGTGGCAACAGTTGTTAGGAGATTTTTTAAGAGGTATTTATCTAGAGAAGCCTCCAATGGTAATAATTTACCCGTTTCCTGGTAAATTGGAATTGCATCCTCCAGTATTGGAGTGTATTCTGTTCCTTCCATAGTGTTTAAGATTTCATTGATATTATCCGCATCTATAAGTGCGTCTAGTTTGTCAGTGAGATCCCCAAATGGTACAATCAAGTCTATTGTTTCTTCTGCGGTTAACCCGGCTTCTTTAGCGATTATTATGCTTTTTATGTTTTTTATATCCCATTTTTTCAGGAGAAATCTGAATGCTGCTCTGCTGTTTTCAGGGGTTATTCGTGCTATTAAGTCGTAGTTTTCAGCTAATTGTGTGTCCAAGGCTTTCTCTAGGGGGTACTGGTCAATGTATTTTGCATAATCTGGGTATCCTCGGAGGTAGTTTTTCACTTCCTCAATGCTGCCTGCTTCGATAATTTCTTGAAACTGTTTTTCATTGAATATTCTCCCTATTCTAGCTCTTACCCTGGCGTTGGGATAAGTGTAGGGGAACATACTTAGAACAGGTCTGAGGGTTGATATTACTACAATTACTCCGAATATGGCCAGTACAAGGAACATTAATGCTAAAAAAGCTTCAATATTAGGGAATCCGAGTCCAGTGATTAATGAAGTAAGATCCTCTGCCATTTAATTCCCCCTATTTGAATAGTATTCCTGCAACTTCGGATCTTAGAGATTTTTTAAAGCGGAGCATCCTTGCTTCGATGGTGTTGTTTACCTCTATTTCACCGTTTGTGGTTTTTAGAATGGCACCGCCAATGGTGGTTATATTTGCCCCCATTTCCAGTTTAGTAGGATTGCTGGTATTTTCACTGATACTTTTTTCAAGTGAAGGTAAGGAACCTTTTATTTTAGCAACATCGGTATCTTTTACAAGAATAACGAGGTCACCCCCACCAATTTCTGTACCTGCTTCTATAATCATCTTTTCAAGGGATGCTTTGTATTCTGATGCATCTGAAGAAGCAATTTCTTTAAGCTGTGCTTCAGCTTTTTGAAAAGCATCTTCTATTACTTCTTCTCGAGCTTCAAGTTCCATTCTCCGGGAATTCATCTTAGATTCTGAGATAACTTGTTGATATCTCATTTTAGCGGTTTTATCTGCGTTTTCTAAGATTTTTTCCTTTTCGATAACTGCTTGGGCTTCACCTTCAGAGAGAATGGATTGTTTTTCTTTTTCAGCTTCAGCTAATATGGAATCTGCTTTGATCTGGGCATCAGACATTATACTTGAGACTATTTTCTCTGTCCCGGCACTCATCTTTATCATCCCGGAATTATCCCAGAATTCCACCGAATACCATGAGGAGTATAGCAATCAAAAACCCGTAGATAGCTTGGGTCTCGGATAATGCTGTGAATATGATACCTCTGGCGAACATGTCTTCGTTTTCAACTACAGCTCCTACAGATGAAGCTGCAGTGATACCTTGACCCATACCTGAACCAAGACCTGCGAATCCTATTGCAGCTCCAGCACCTATTGCTACCAGACCAGTGGTCACAGGCAGTGCTTTGTTGGCCATAATTGTGAATACCATGAGTAGTATAGCAATCAGGAAACCGTAGATAGCTTGAGTTTCAGGTAATGCTGTGAATATGATACCTCTGGCGAACATGTCTTCATCTTCCGCCACAGCACCCACACTCCCTGCTGCTGCTATTCCTTGACCTAAACCTGATCCTAATCCTGCAAAACCGACTGCCATGCCGGCACCGATTGCTGCTAATGCTGTTCCTAAAGCGACTTCTACCATATTATTTTCCTCCTAAATCAGTGTACTTTCTTTTGGCTCTGAAGGCCCTAAATTTCTGACTTCCTCCAATGTAAAACTGAGCAAAATACTCAACATAATGCAAACGCAATGAATTTATAAAGGCACCCAAGGTCTGGAAGGCAAGGTTTGCAATCTGCCCTCCAACAAAGACTATTGGTGCAAGAACTATTCCAATAAATGGGATCATTTCTCCAACAATCCCAGTTAAAATGTTAACTGTAGTGGCGATTCCTCCAGTGGACAGACATAATGCCAGTAGCCTAGCATATGAAAGGACGTTCCCCAAGAAACCTGAAACATCCATTAGTCCAAACAGACCATTGAAGTAGAGGAGCATAATCAAGCTCAGAATAAAGACACCAACTCCTGCGTACATGAGTATTCCTCCTCCAAATAAAAGGAATCCGGCTGCTAATAATACCACGCCAGCTTCAAGCACAAACCACACTATTTGGGCCCCTAAAGCTTCCCGAACATCTCCTCGAACTAAGTTGTTGTAAGTTCCAAATATTAAACCCAAGTTAAGGTGAATAATACCCACAACTAAAGCGATAATAAGGATGTTTTCCGGGTGCACAAAGGAGTTTATAGATTGAATCGTGGTTGGAAGCGATAAATTTGGATCACCCCATATGAATCTGGGTATAAAGTCCCCAATGAAACTATTCGTTGCAAATCCAAGAATTATGGCCCACACTCCACAGGCAATCATAATTAGGCCCAAGTCAGCCCATGTTTTGCTGTTTCTTCCCATTCCTCTGAAAATGATATAACCTACAAGTGCGTCAATTATTCCATAACCGGCTTCTGTAAGGCAGAAACCAAAAAAGAACGGGAATACAATCGCCATGAGGATTGTTGGGTCAATCTCCCGATAGTTTGGGGGAGAGTACATGTGCACAAACATTTCGTAAGGTTTGGCAAATCTGGGGTTATCAAGATGAACTGGAATTTTATCATTGTTGATATCTGGATCAGTCACATCCACAATAGAATGGCTTTCTGTTGAATTGTCAATGGTTTCCAGAGCTTCTTTTAATTTTTTCTCAGTAACCCATCCTTCAAACATCTTCGTGTTTTCAGTTTCCCCGAATGAAGAAAAAATCTCGTTACGCTGTTTTTCAATTTCCAACTGTTCTCTAATTCCTATAAGTTGTTTTAACCACTTATCTGAAACATCTGCCAAGTCATTTAATACAGATTCCTTTTCTGAAGCGATGGATTCAATTTCAGATTCAGATTTTGAGATTATTTCGAGGGGTTTACCTTCCAGGGCAGAAAACTCAAATCTTTCAAATTCAAGTTTCCTCAGCATACTTAACACTTCATCAGAATGCTGTTTTAAGGTTACAATGACTACTGTTTTAAATCCTTTTTCTTCGCTTTCCTGATCAAAAACAACTATTTCATCGGTAATATCATTTAAATCCGAAATGAAATTATCATAGGATTCTGAGGATATTTTTCCAGTAATAAAAGAAACATACTCTGATCCTTCCAGAAGAGCAAGATCAAGATCAAAATTAATAAGGTTTTGCGCCACTTTAAGGGCGTTATCAAATTCAGTTTTCTTAGACTCAAGTTGACTTAATTTTTCTTCCTTGGGGGTTGTTTCGGATTCAACTTCTACCAAGGTATCTTCAGCCTTTTTTATAAGATCCTGAACAGACAGGGCATCTACTTCTACTTTTTCAATAGGTGGAGGATTAATAAAACCCTTCACCAATGGTAAAATTCCCTTATCTTTCCGGGCCACTGATTCTAAAAAATCAACTGTGCCCGATGTTTTCATCAAAAGGGAAGAAATTTTACCAGTAAAAGGAGAGGCACTGGATGGTTTCAGGATTTGTCTCCATTCTGCGTCCTGTTGTATTCGCTCGGATATATCTTCAATTTGGACCAATCCTGCTTCGTGAAGTGCATTCACCGCAGAATCCGCGTACTTGTCCAAGGTGATTATCCTGAGCTTTTTCATCCTTGCCGGCTTGAACATGGTACTCACACTATAATATACTTTTTACAATGACTTCTACAGCCTCATCAACCATACCGGTAGCTTTACTTTTTGTAATCTCTACTTTTTCATTGGTTTTGTTGGTTATTTGATATGCTTCCTTTTTGGCATTGGTTTCGGCTTCAAATGTAATTTTTTCAGCTTCACTATAAGCCGATTCTTTTGCCTTTTCTACGGTTTCATCTGATTTGGATTTGGCTTCTTGAATCATTTCAGAAGATTTGGCTTTCGTGTCCTCTAATAATTTATTGGCATCACTTTCAGCCTTCTTTATCGTTGTTATCGCTTCCGATATCGTTGTCATTTAAATCACCCTAATATGACCATGATAAACGAAAATCTATCTAGAGACATATATATCTTTTACTATTTATTCTTCAGAGTAGGAAAAAAAGATTTAATGGTTTTATTTGTAATTTAAAATTTATTTTTTTTTAAATTATGATCTACAGAATCAAATTCATGGAAACACACATCTTCAACTTCAACAAACTTTCTAAAAGGAGATTCATCAGATTTCTCTTCATATATATGGGAAATTAAAGCTGGAACTCTCCCAATCATAAATATTCCTGTTCCAAATCTCCAATCAAAACCCATATCGGATAATATTCCTGCATTAGTACCATCTATGTTAATACGGATACCTTTCATTTCACGGAGAAGACTATCAATGATGACTGCTAATTCGGTGTGAATACCAAAATAGCCATATTTTTTAGCTGTTTTAATTAATTTACCGGGTCTGGGATCTTTATCATGGAACCGATGCCCAAATCCAGGTATTTTTTCATCATTTTCCAAGTACTGTTCTACAGTAGTGAGTGCCAAGTCCTTTAAATCACCACAAGAAGTTATATCTTCATCACAATCTACTTTTTCATTAATTATTTCCTGAAAAAGCCGCATGGAATGTTCAAGAGCTCCTGCATGGTATTTTCCGAATGAAGAAAGCCCTCCAGAAACACAGGAGTTCATAGATGCCCCGGTTGAAGCCATGATCCTAGCCACTTGTGTGCTGGGTGGAGTTACCCCATGATCACAGAAAGAGACTAAAACAGCTTCTAACATTTTTGCTTCATTTTCGTGTGGAAGTTCACCTTTTAATAGTAAATAAACCATTTCAGGGAAAGAAATATTTCCAATCAAATCTTCCTGAGGATATCCTCTGGTGATAATCCGGTTAGGCTCCACCTTGGTAATGGAGGTTTTCCATTGTGGTTTGGTAATTTTTAATAAATTTCCCACAGTTTCTCTTCCAATTGCCATCTTTCTCACTCCAATAAATTTTGTGATAGGTAAATAGATGCTTTTCTTGGTTCAACACAACAACATGGTCTCATACAAATGATACGAACCCCACTGGCCCTTTGAGGTCCAATTTTCACCATAGAACCTAGAGCAGTCACTGACCCACCCAAGCCAAGCGCACCTATGTTGGTTTGATTTAAATAGTCAGTTATTTTATTTTCAATTACAGATTGGTTTTTGAGATTCCCATATACCATTGCTTTCAACAATAGTGAAGAAGCTTCAAAATGTGTTCTACCTACGCCCAATACTGGAATACATGGTGTGCATCCCAACTTAGGAATCTCTGATCTCATCCATGTTAATGCTTCCTTAAAAAATTTTCCATGATCCCTCTGATGAAAAACACGATTTGTATAGGCTCTAATCTCAGGGCCACCGCCTAACATAAGCACATGGATTTTTAATCCCTCCTCATCCATTTTATCAACCAAAAATGATGGAGGGGTTACCTTCCCAGGATCCTCAGAAAGGCCTTTATTCTGTTCGATCCTTTGGATATCATCCCCCAAAACTGCCATTGGCCTTCCGGGAAGACTTCTAAGACCATTAACCACACCCATTTCTATGTTATCAAAAAAATCTTCTGGTATACTTGTGTTATGGCCCAATTCAACTAAAATATGGGGAATTCCAGTGTCATCACACAGGGGGGCTTGATTATTTTTTGCCATATATGCATTTTCAAGGAGTAACTCCAGCACCCATCTGGAATTGTCATTTTCTTCTTTATTAATTGCAAATTCATAAGCAGCAATTTGATCTTCTCTGAAAGTGGTGCTTGCTTCAATAACTGCATTTTTTACCATTACACTAATTTGTGTGGACATTGCATCATCCAAAATTTACATATTTTTTATATATGGGGATATGTTGATTTATTGGGGTATGGCCAAGTCACCCACTCCTATGGAAGACATAGCTGCTTCGGGATAGAAACGGTTAATCATATCTTGTACCAATAAAACTTGCCTTGCTCTTTCCCCTGCTTCTTTCTGGGTTGTATCATATCCATGGTGAGCAGCAACAGATCCTCCTGTTTTCAGATAGACTGGACAAGCTTTTCTAATAATTTCTGGAGCTTCATAGTGCCTGATGAACCCACCAGAAGATTTAGGATTTTCCATGTGAATATCCAGAGAAATATTAATAGTTTTTCTTATGGAAGCAAGCATCGGTATTTGCAAATCCCTCACCGGATTAAATGAATTTGCTCCAATTTTTTCCAAAAGTAGTGCCGATGCAGGGTTTCCATGACCGCAGTGTGCTGAAACTTTAAACTGAACATTGGCTGGTAGTTCCTTTTCTTCGCGCATTTTATTGAGAACCCATAACAGCCCTTCATCATAAACTAATATTCCCCTCACACCCAAATTTACAGCTCTTCTCACATCTTCAATGGCATATCTAAGATTGTCATATCCTCTAAGGCGATATCCTATTTTGGCACCCTCAGGGGTCTTGGCAGTAGCACTCGTATCGTAGGGTGCACGTGGGCCCACACTTAAAAAAAGTTCTATCTTTGCATTTCGAGCCATATCTGCCATTTCCATGATTTCATGATCTGTTAGAAGCATTATGCCTTTAGTTTGAGTTACTCGATGTACTCTAACCTCATATTTGTCCAGAGCATCCAAAAGACTTTCCAGAATCTCTGGTTTTTGGATACCAGGAACTTCAAACCGGTACTGGGAACCATCAGGAAATCTTTTGATGGAATCTGTTAACTTATCACCATGGTTCATGATTCCAATTTTATTCAAAAAATTAGAAATATCCATAAAATCACTTTTCTTCTTCTATTCTGGGTAAATAACTAACATTATTTCTTGGTAATTTCATCCATTCTTTCTAAAAGAATAATTAAGTTTATTCATAACATCGAATACATAATTATCTTCTAGATCATCTAAAATCTTTAAATAATTTAAATTAACATGTGGGTTAAGTTTTTTAAACTTTATTAATAATTCTTCTTTGTTAAATGCTGTTTCAGGTTCTCCCTTTGCCAGATCAACTTGATTGGTGTAAATATGATCTTTACATTTTATAGTAACTTTAGCTGGTCTTTTATGAGGATAATGAATGTTTAGATCATCATCTTTTTTTATTTGAACTTTAGCAGCAGTTTCAGCAATTTTATTCTCAATTGGTATTTTTGAAATGTTCTCAATGGTTAAATCTCCTTCATTAATTAGGATGGCAATGCTAACTGGTAAACTTTGTCGGACTCCTTCTGGTGTTGAAGGTTGGTAATTATTATGAAGAGCGGCAATGTTATAGGTTTCAACATTTATTTCCTGTATATCATCCGGTTTTAGGCTGTTTTTTTTCATAATGATATTAACTGCATCTAACGAGGAGTGAAGGTGTCTGCAAACAGGATATTTTTTGAAGTAAACCTTGAGAATTTCTAATTTTTCAGATTGACCCAAATTATGGTCATTCTTCTGAAACGAATCTTCATTACCCATAGCTTTCAAAATCCCTTCCTTCCCCTCAAAGATGGTATGTGCCCCTGTGAAACCTTTTTTTGCGAGTAATGCAGATAAAACTCCTGATTGCGCAGCTCTACCTGCATGAAGGTGTTTTGACATGCTTCCTGAATGATCAGACTCAAGTAAACCTGCTGCTTGTGTTCCAGCAATTCCGAAAGTATTCAAAACCTCATCATAAGTTAAATCCATTATTTTTGCTGCTGCTGCTGCTGCTCCAAGCGTACCACATGTGCCTGTGCTATGAAAACCTCTTTCACGGTGACCGGGATTTAAAATAATACCTAATCTGCTAGCTATTTGATATCCAACAATTATGGATGTAATGAACTCTTTCCCTGTTTTTCCATTAGCCTCGGATAAAGATAGTGCTGCAGGAATTATGCATGCCCCCGGATGAATTTGAGCCAGACGATGTCCATCATCCAGATCAAGAGAATGGGCAGAAATTCCATTAACTAATGACGCATTAATTGGATCAGCACTAGTTGCACCGATGACTGTTGATTTGCCAGTTTTAATCCCGCTATTGATTAGGTCAATAATGATTTGTGCACTTTTAGTTTGGGATCCACGCAGTGAAACAGATAAAAAATCAATAAAACAGAGTTTAGCCTGTTTTGTCACGTTTTTTGAAAGTTCCTGGTAATTTGTGGATACTGTAAATTTCGCCAGATCTTTGGTAATCATTTTATTACAACCCATATTATGCCAGTGATTTACAGTTATAATCTATATTTTTTTCACCCAGTAGTTTGCATTTTAAACCTACATTCCTCTTATTAGTGGTTTGCTCAAATGTCTCCTTGCTGAAGGCGGAACTTCATAAAAACCGGTTTTAATTTTTCTTTCAATTTCAACTTTTTCTTTAGAATCGTTACGTGTTCTGTTTCCACAAACCGGACATTTATAACCTTTACCGGATCCAGCAGATTTCATTCGCTTCCCACATTCACAAAACGGATTCATGTATTCATAAACTGGTGCCAAAGCGATTATCTTAATTTTTTCTAAATTAAGGGTTCCTTTCCTTCCAATTCCCCCATAGACCACCAGTTGATCACCAGGAGCCATCTGGCGCACGATATCTCTGAAATCTTTGGTGGGTTCATAAGCAGCACATTCCACTTCTCCTGAACTATCATTCAAAGTGAAAATAACGTGTCCTCCTTCAATAACTACTGGAAAATCCTTGACCACACCATTCGCAATGTAACATTGGAATTTTTCCATCTGCGAAATATCATCGGCAACTTGCAAGTGAAGATCGGTATGCTGGTTAGTGAGAAATATCAAAAAACGTTCTATGGGTTCTGAAACCTTAACTAGTTTCATTGCTTTTAAAACTACCTTGGATGTCTCGCCTCTTATCCCATAAAGTACAGGACATGGGGTGTGGGGAGTTATAGCCATGTAACCATTATCTAAATTATCAAAAGTATCAGGATAGGTTTGCCGGTCCATTTCTCTGACAGATTCTTGGTCCACTCCTCTTTTCTTTCCATAGTTTAAAGAGTCACGATATGCCAAGAGTTCATAGGTGGCATCATCCATAGGACAGCCAACAGCTGCCAGAGCCCCAATAACTCCCCGTCCTTTTTTAAATCCGAAAAATTCAAACCCTAACTTTTTTGCCAGCTTTTCTGCTTCTTCCTTTTTTATAATAGTTTGAATTGTTTTCAAGGCATATTCGTGAAGTTCGAACTTTGTTTGACCCTTTAAATCTCCTTCAAAAAACACCAATCCTGGATTGGTGTTAGGGTCTTCCAAAACTGCCAATTCCCGCACCATCTCCAGAATAATCTTTTTAACTTTTTTAATTTCATTTTTTGATTTTAAAACTAGTTTAAATGATACAGCACCATTTCCTCTGGTTTTGTGAGGTGCAAAGGGGTTTAGGCGTACTAGTCGGGGTGGTCCATCTAGTTTAAAACCGCAATCTTTAAGACGATCCAATATCACAGAACATATATAAGTGGTGCACATTCCACTAGCTGAATCAGTATCATCTATACCAACATAAAGAGGAAACAAGTCAGGATTATCAATTTCAAAATTATTCATATAATAATTCACCAGGTGTTTTTTCACGATGCCATCCAACATGCCATCCCATAGAGATCAAGTTCTAACTGAGATCAATGATCTACTGTCCAAGCATGGTTTTGATACTTCTAATATATATGATAGAAGTTGTTTTGATCTGGTGGCCCGAAGAAAATTATTATTACTTTTAATGAAGGTACTGGTTAATGTGGATGGTTTCAGCATTGCCCATGCTGAAGAAATAAAAAGAGTAGCACGAATTTTTTTAGCATCACCCATATTGGTCGGACTCAAATCCAAAAATGAAGTTTTAGAAGAGGATGTAGTTTACGAACGTCATGGGATACCTGTGATAACCCCTACAACCCTCCAAAATATTGTTGTTGAGGAGATATATCCGGAAATATTTGCAGATCGTGGTGGATATTATGTACAGATCGATGGGCAGATAATTAGGGATGTCCGAGAAGAGCAGAACCTTTCATTAAAGGATCTGGCAGATCAGGCCCACGTATCTAGGGAGACCATATATAAATATGAGACAGGTAGGGTGCGGGCACAACCGGAAACTGCATTTCTTTTGGAGAGCATCTTGAATATGAGGATAACCCTTTCTGTTAATCTATTTCAGGCACCTCAACATGAAAAAACCCATGAACCCAGGGAAGGTGAACCTCGAGAATTGGTTGATCTGGGATTTGGGGTTATTAACACCAATCGAACACCATTCGACGCACTCGCCCAACCTGAAACTAAAAAATCTAAAAAATTTAAAAATACAGAACCACTCATAACCGATCTTGAGAAAAACAGGAATAACAAGGCTCTCATTAAGATGGCCACAAATTTAAAGGATCTTTCCGATGTTTTTGGTACAGATTCAGTTTTTATCTTAGATAAAAAGAAGGATGTTGATTGCATTGATGGGGTTCCAGTGGTTCACAACTGGGAAATCGGTGAAATGAAAAACCCTGCTGAGTTTCTGAAAATGCTGGCTGAAAGAAGAGAATGTAATTAAAATTCAATTCAAATGTATAATTTACTATTTTTACAAAATCAGCGTTGAGAAAGTTTGTGAAAGGTTTCTTCAGCTTCTTCCTCCGAAGCAATTCCTAAAGCCACCATATTCACATAATCCAGCTTTTTAAGATAATCAAATGCATCATCTGGTGTCATTATGCCGGCGGCAAGTACTTTTTTGGCAATCACTGTTTTATCCAGTTTAAGTATCATTTTCTTGAAATGTTCTCGTTCATCAGGACCATGGGTATCACAGTCCATTAAATATCCCAAACGATTAACCGGAACCATGTAAAGTTGGAAATCATCCAGAATGGGTGATTTTAAAAGTTTTTCGGTTGTTTTGAATGGTAAATGGGTTGCTAATCCAGCAATAGCTCCAGAATCAGTTATATCATTTAATTTGCTTCCTATATTCTCCCAATCTGTCTTGTCTGTTATTCCTGCATGTAAAATAATGGCTTTGGCACCTAAATTTGAAAAAAGTTCCATATCTTCTTCATCTGGACGAGCTGTGCCTATAATATCAAGGGGACAACCTTCATCACGGGCCATTTCAAGGGCTTCCACTACAGGAGGGTAAGGTAGGAGTTGTATTCCTCTAACCCCTAATTGGTAAGATTTTACCATAATTCTGGCCATAACTTCAGGTTTCCGATATAAGTCTAAAATGTAAAGTCTGGCCCGATGTCCAAACTGGGCTGCTCCAATGAAGGGGGATGTTCCCAGTAATGTCCGGGGCAATCTTTGCCCACTTAATTTGATGTAACCTTCCAACATTAAAATCAGATTTTTTTTTAGAATATAATAATATTTATGTTTATTTAACTTTATGGGCAATCACTGCAGTTCCGAAAACCAATATTTCTTGCATGATCTCGGAAATATCATTAGAATCATACCTAGCACTTATTATGGCATTAGCACCCATTGCTTTGGCATGATCAATGGCTCTATACAGGGCTTCGTCTCTGGTTTCTTCCATCATACTTACATATTCTTTAATTTCCCCACCAAACATGGAACGGATTCCTGCACCTATCTGCCCACCAACGCCTCTACTACGGACTGTAAGTCCATATACAAAACCCTTAGTTTCTGTTATCTCATATCCAGGCACATAGTTTGAGCTTACAATTATGAATTCATCCACTGAGACCATAATCAAACCTCCATTTATGTTCATCGACTGTAGTTTGAACAAAAATTTAATAGTTTATTCATAGGAATTCCATGATATTAAATTTGTTCTTTTTAGGATATAAAGCTACAATATTCTTTAAAATACTGTTAATAACAGTTAATATAACATAATACTCCTTAAATAAAAATAATAAGAGGGAACGTCATTATTTGTTTTAATATAATATTTGAATTTAGAACATACTTATATTTCAAATAGTATGGTCAGTACTATTTTGACTATCAGAAATTTTTTTTGTTTGGATTCTATTCACAACAGTTTTAAATCTATACCACTTCATAGATAAAATAAAGAAATTAACTGGACCCTAGGGACTGGTGAAAAAAATGGATAATGTGGATATTATGAAGGTACTTATTGCTGATCAAATAAACCAGAAGGGAATTGAAGAATTAGAAGAGGTCGCAGAAGTTATTGTGCGAACTGATATCACTCCAAAAGAATTGGTAAAGGATATTAAGGATTTTGATGGTATTATAGTCAGAAGCAGGACAAAAGTTACCAAAGAAGTTATTGAAGTTGCATCTAAGCTAAAAATTATTGCTAGGGCAGGAGTGGGTGTTGATAATGTGGATGTGCAAGCAGCCACAGAACGCGGGATAATGGTTGTGAACGCACCAGAATCAACTTCAATTACCGTTGCTGAACATACCATTGGACTTATTTTATCTTTGTCTCGTAAGATCTCCATTGCAGATAGTTCAGTTAAAGATGGTAAATGGGAGAAAAGTCAGTTCATGGGAATGGAACTCAGTGATAAAACCATGGGCATAGTGGGAATGGGCCGCATAGGTAGTCAAGTGGTCATAAGGGCCAAGGCATTCGGTATGGATATTGTGGTCTATGATCCATACATTACTCCTGAAGCAGCATCTGAATTGGGAGTGGAGGTAGTAGACTTAAAAACACTATTAAAAAATTCAGATGTAATTACTATCCACGTTCCTCTAACCCCAGAAACTAAACACCTTATATCTGCGCCTGAATTTGACTTAATGAAGGAAAATGCACTTATTGTTAATTGTGCAAGGGGGGGAATCATTAATGAGGATGATTTATATGATGCACTCTCTAAAGGTAAAATAAGTGGGGCTGCTCTGGATGTTTTTGAGAACGAACCTCCGGTGGGAAGTTCACTTTTTGAACTTGAAAATGTTGTTTTAACTCCTCATATTGCAGCTTCAACTTCAGAAGCCCAGCGGGATGCTGCTATAATTGTGGCCAAAGAGATAAAAAAGGTCTTCAAAGGAGAATCTCCACGAAATGTTTTAAATATGCCGGTCATGGATCCTGAAACTTTTCAAATCATCAAACCATATTTCCGTCTGGCAGAAAAACTGGGTAAATTCATTATACAAACTACTCAGGGCAACATCAATGAATTAGAAGTGACATACTGTGGTGAACTTGCTGAAATTCAAAAACATGATATAATTACTCGTATTATTTTACAAGAAATATTAAACCCCATACTAAATGAACCAGTTAACTTGGTCAATGCTCCAGCTGTTGCTGAAAATAGGGGTTTCATAATAACTGAGGGTAAACGAACAGATGCCAAGGGTTATAAGAATTTAATTAGTATTGAAGTGAAATCAGAAGGCAATCGAGTAAGTGTAGAGGGATTCTTAGGTAAAGAACCTAAAATCGTCAGGATCAATGGTTACCAAGTAAACGTGAAGACTGAGGGAACCATGATCATAGCACGTTACAAAGATATCCCCGGGATAATTGGATCTATAGGGGTTAAATTAGGTGAACACGATATAAACATTGCTAAAATGCAAGTTGGAAGACAAAAACCTGGTGGAGAAGCAGTTATGGTGTTGAAAGTTGATCAACAAGTTTCCAAAGAGGTTGGAGATGATATTAAATCACTTCCAAATGTTTATGATGCGGTAGCAGTGGAACTTTAATGATTGAATCTTTTTAGAAAAAACCTCTAAGAACTACTTTTTTTTATTTATTTTCATTTTCTGCGGCGATCCGTGTTCTTCACTATTATCCTGATTTAATCTATTTTATAGTTAATTACATCTCCAAAAGTATCATATCCCACTATACTTTCTTCAATGTAAGGGCTGGCAATTATCAAATGGAACAACCCATTTTTGGAAAAGAAATACAGGTCCTCAGAAGAAGGAGTAGCACTCGGAATGGGATGGCTATGAACTGATCCCACCGTGCCAGTAGTCATGGGCATCATGAATAAATTCATTACCGCGCTATGATTTGATGTTTCACCAGGTAAAAAAACAAGTCCTTCTATCCTCAAAATTCCATCACTAATTTTCCCTTCCAACATAGCCATAAATTCAAGAGGATGGGATTGTCTGGCTATCTGGATTATCTCTTCTACAACTTCTCGGGGGATGATGATTTCATGGAATCTTTTTTTCTGATTTCCCAGGAAAATACCCATCAATTTGTTCATCCAGCTTTTCTTTTCATTCATAGGATCAAATTAATTTATAGATTAGTACTTAAACTGTGTGGGATGACATCTTATTAACCTAACAGAACTGTTAATTAATAATTGTATAGGCCGGTTCTAGATTGAAATACCATCGAAGTATACGATTATTGTTATGAACTTATACTACATCCGCATATTAGTGAATCATTTATTCTAGCAGTGATTTTTCAAGGAAGAAGTTTTCATCAAAACGGGGCAACTCCCAATCAATTGTAATTTTTTTTCGTTCTGATTTGACTTTTTCCTGAGAAAGAGGATTCAGACCCTCAACCTGAATCTTTTTTTTATATAATCCAATCCCTCTTTTCTGCCAAGTAGGCATCATGGCAAGATTTATGCCTTCAGAGAAAAGTAGATCATGTAACTGTCTGCTCTTTTTCTTGTGCAGAATTTCCATAGCTTCAGTTTTTGAATGTTTTTTCCTTAATGTCCAGTATGAGTATCCATTTAAACAGTTTCGCCATGCTTCCATCTGTCTTCCCTGGAAGTATGCAATAATACCTTTATTTGAGAGCGGGATCACCCTTGAATCAAATGAAACAGGTGTATTTTTCTTTAATATTTTATAATATTTATTTTTGGCCATGATTTCACGTGTAAATGCCCCACTCAGGAAACTGGCCATAACTGAATCGATTTTTTCCACTCTCCCACCAAAGGGCACATCCTTTAGGAGCATATTAATTTCATCAGAAAAAATGTAAATAAATCTGGGATTAAACTCTTTAAACAGATTGTAAGATGTTTCTGAGAGAATTTCGACAAATTCGATGTCATAAGGTTTTTCAAACTCCAATTTACGAGATAATTGGGAAAAATTCCTGCCATCAAGTCTTACCACAATATTTGAAGTACAGGGAACTTTCAAACTGGAAAATATTTCACATTCCTTCATATAATCAGCAAACGTCTGTTTGATTGTTTGGATAGTTTTTTTAGAAAAGTTCTGGAATAATAATGGTTTAGATCATTTTCACTTCTAAATATAATGAGTGTTATAAAATATGTATGTAAAATATTAACACCGTGCTTTGATCTCAGTTGAAATTCAGAAAACATCTCTTGAAGATGATGAGTATTATGTACAATATTCTTTTTTTTGTTTATGGAAAAATAGGTTTGATTTTAAGTTCCCACCAAGAAATTTTCATTTAGGCTGTTTAGTAGTTTAATAGCGGAGTAAGCAGCTAAAACACTCGTTTTAGGATTCATAGAACATCTAATATTGCTGGTGATAGTGTGAAATTCCCCAAAATCTCCCATTACCTCCAATTCATGCATATTCCGATCAACATTGGGGTCAGCAATGATTTTAACTTCAATTTCTTGACCAGCAGCCATGCTAACGGTAGCAGCAACATTGATGTTTAATGGGAACTTTTGAACTGCTTCGCTGGCTTTTCCCTGATACAATATTGTTTCTTTATCAGTGGTGATCCCTAATGAACGGGGTGGTTTTCGAGTTACTAAGGTTACTCCTTGAATTTTACCTAAAGAAGCTGCTTTAATTCCATCCAATCCCACTATGGCACCTGAAGGAGCATATACTCTGCAATTATTTTTTTTTGCCAGTTTTTCCAGTTTAAATCTAGTTTCAGGATTTAAAAGGCCTCCCACGCTCATGACTATAACATCTTTGCCTTTTTTTAGAATGGTGGGAACCATTTCTTCCACTGCTTGGGGTGATGCAGCTTCAATTACCATGTCAACATGGCTTAACATGTCTTCCATGTCCAGAACTACCCTTCCATCAACTTGTGAGGCCAGGTTTTCAGCTCTTTCCATGTCACGATCATAAAAATATTTTATTTCAACGCCAAGCTTTCCTTCACAAGCAAAATTCGTAATGATATTAGCTATGGCGCCGCATCCCAAGATGCCAACTTTCATCTAAGTCTCCGCGCTGGCAGATACGCTGGATTCCTTAATCTCTGGACTAATTAGTAAAATATCTCCCACTGCTTGAACTCTGTCATAAGGTATTTCCACAGTTCCTTCTTCTTTCAAAGGCCTAATTTCATCACCTTCAGGAACTATTCTTATGCTTTTAGTTATAACATCTTTAATACCAACAGTTTTTTTGTCAGGATTCATGGCAACAGCTTTTAGAGTTGAAACCCTACCTTTTTTAATATTTAAGATCACGTCCTGAATGCGTCCCACGTACTTTCCGCGGGTGGTGTATACGTCTAAGTTGTATAGATTAGTTAATTCCACCATATTTCCACCTCTCATTTTTTGGCAATGCCCTGGATCTTTTGATACTCACCCACATTCATCTCAGGGGGTACCATTAACTAAATTAAATTAAAACCTTCCCTGTACTTAAAGATTTCGAAAGAAAAGGTTATTGTAACCAGAAATTTATGGTAGCACCGGTAAATCAAGTAGGTTTTTCAATAGTTTTAATAATAATCTAAAGATAAAGTGTATAGACATAATTAGGAGGGAATGCATAAAACTAATGAAACTCCCTCATTATTTAAGATGTCAAGTTGATTAACATTGACTATTGTAACAATTTCTAATTTGGTGCTCGAATGTGGGATACAAGTAAAGATTACCGACTTTTGGTAGCAGAAAAATCAGTTGAACTTTTCCTA
The DNA here is from genome assembly GCA_002496805.1 of Methanobacterium sp. UBA353. Taxonomy (GTDB): domain Archaea; phylum Methanobacteriota; class Methanobacteria; order Methanobacteriales; family Methanobacteriaceae; genus Methanobacterium. The sequence continues at coordinate 65,759 of DALO01000011.1, forward strand.
AAGACCATTGAAGGAGCTAATCTAAAGGGTAAATGGAATAAAAAACAGATATTACAATCTTCCAGAAAGATGAAATCAGAGATTCAGACTCTTTACTATTCATATATATCCCCGTCTGAAATGGCGGAAACCCCACAATTGACTTTTTTAGAGGAACAAGTAATGGAAATAATTACAGCTCTGGGAGGAAAACTATGGTACCAACAATTTCTCGAATTAGCTGCTCGGGATGAGAAGGAAAAGCTGGAAGAAGCTTTAGCCAAAATTAAATTTTTCCTCAATACAATTTCTGGGCTAAAATCACGCCTTTGTTTGGGCCAAATAAAAGATCCAGTCATGGGTATTGATATTAAAAAAGGAGAAATATTAAGCGTATCAAAGCACCCAAAGGCTGATAAATTATTAGTATGTAATGTAAATTTACATAAACGAGCTATCACCGTGATAACAAATGATTTGGAAGTAAAAGAACAAAATCAAGTGGCGATTGCGTTGCTTCCACCTGAAGTTTTCATGGGCATAACCAGTGAAGGTATGTTTTTAGGAGATGGTCAAGGAGTTTTGAAAGATTTAAAAGGAGATATTGGGGAAATACCTAAAGGTATTCCTCTTATTGCTTTAAATGAAGTACGAAATATTGTTGAAGCATTTTTAAAGGATAAATAATAATTTTATCCAATAACTACAAGTTTGCAACGAGTCATATCTTCAACAGCATATTTGACTCCTTCTTTTCCAATCCCACTCAGTTTAAATCCTCCGAAAGGCATATTATCTGTTCGGAATGTGGGTTGTTTATTTATCAGTACAGAACCAGCTTCAATCCCCTGAACTGCTTTTTTGGCTTGTTCAATACTTCTTGTAAAAACACCAGCTTGTAATCCATAGGGGGTATTGTTAGAAACTCTAATAGCTTCATCTAAATCTTTAACCCTAATAATAGGAGATATTGGACCAAAAGTTTCATTTTGGACCAACTCCATTTCTTGATGAACGTTATCAATAACAGTGGGTTCATAAAATGCACCTTTTCGTTTACCGCCACAAAGAAGTTGAGCTCCATTTTTTATAGCATCATCAACCACTTTTTCCACCATGATAGCCGATTTTTCACTAATTAATGGCCCAATATCTGTTTCAGAGTCCATCGGATCTCCCATTTTCAGTTTTTTTGTTAGGGAAACAAGTTGTTCTGCAAACTGGTCGGCAATTTTTTCATGAAGTATGATACGTTTCACAGCGATACAAACTTGTCCGGCGTTGAGATAAGAACCATTAACTGCTGCTGATACAGCAGCATCCAGATTTGCATCGTCTAAAACTATTAAAGGATCGTTTCCCCCTAATTCTAATGTCAATTTTTTCATTCCCGCCTTTTGGGCAATGGAAAGGCCAGTGGAAACACTTCCAGTGAAAGATATTTTATTTATCAGGGGGTTGGTAATGATTTCTTGTCCCAGAACATTAGAATTACCAGTTACTGAGTTCACTGCTCCGTCAGGAAGATGCCTCCCCATGATCTCTGCCATTTTCAGAGCAGATAAAGGGGCTTTAGATGATGGTTTAAAAACCACAGTATTTTTAGCTGCCAGTGCAGGTGCCAATTTATGAATAGCCAAATTGACAGGGTAGTTAAAAGGAGTTATTGCCGCAACTACGCCTAAAGGGATCTTTATAGTAAAGCCAAAAACATTTTTACCAGCTATGGCGGCATCCATTGGGATAGTTTCTCCATAAATCCGTTTTGATTCTTCTGCTGCCATAAGTATGGTTTGTAGGGATCTATCCATTTCTATTTTGGAATCTCGAATTGGTTTGCCTGTTTCAAGACATATTAGTTCTGATATTTCCTTAGACTTTTCCTTCAATTCCTGATAAATATCGTAAAGTATCCGAGACAACTTACGGGAGGACATGTCCCTCATTGTTTTTTTTGCTTTAAATGCAGCATCGATAGCATTTTTGGCGTCAGAATTATCTCCCAGGGGCACATGATCCACAATTTCATTATTGAAAGGGTTTATAACTGCGATATGCTCTTTTTTATCAATTAATTTCCCGTTAATGAACATTTTCATGGTATCATCCTAAAAATAGAAAAAAAAATAAAAATTAATGTAGTTAGTGAATTGCTTTTTTTCATTCAGTTAACGAATTTTTTGGGAAAAATTGGTGTATCGCTTTTTAGATTTTCCAAATTTCTAATTTTATGTAAAGGTTGAATCTATCTTTTGGAGTTCTTTTTCAACGGTTTGCACTTCACTACCATTGACTAATTCCTCACCCATATCATTAATGTAATTTCTGTATACAATAAGTGCAATTATTACTATTACCAATATTCCCCCAAATATCAATACAAATTCGGCAGCTGTCTGGGCTGCTTCGTCTTCTATTATTCCCATATTTATCACTCCCATATAAAATGTCATTAATTAAGTTCCGAGAATCATTGGTGCAATTATTCCCATTAACCAAAATATTCCAGTAGCTGCTGGAACCAGCAATAATGCGAATTTGACTCCTTTTCTTGGGCTCCCATATAAAACTATTCCCATTAAAATGCCGGCAATTATTGAGTGGATAACTATATATCCAAAGGCACCTGTCTCAGCAGCACCTGCAAGTGGGTTGGCCTTTCCGGCAGATTCAATGAAGGTAGAATATGCCATTATCATCCCTAATGCAAATGGAGCGGCGATTACAGCAGCAATTAAAAGGAACATCACTGACATCATGACATTGGCTTTTCTTTCTCTCTGCAATGCTAGAACAGCTCTTAGATCTTCAGCCACTGTTTCAACAACATCTGCAAGACTACCTCCAACTCTTCTACCTTCTATGATCATTCTGAAGGTCCTGTCCAATGTTTTTGATTTAAGGCGTTCACTCATCCCTAAAAGAGCGTCTTCAAATGTACTTCCAATTTTAATCTCAATCACTGCTCTTTTTAGTTCATCAGTTAATGGACCTTCTCCGTGTTTGGAGATATCTTCCATGGCTGTTTCAACACCTATTCCAGAACGTAATAATGATGATATTTGTCTTAAAAAGTCAGGAGTATTCTGTTCAATGGAATCAATCCTGCGTTCCATCATAAAAAATAAATAAGCAAATATAAATCCAGTTGGTGCAACTAAACCAAGAATGAAAGCTGTTATGGGATTTTGACCCAACGCTAGAAATGCTACTGTGAGAAATCCCCCAGTAAGAATTCCCACGCCTATAAGCAGGGTTATAAGATCAGATGCTTTAACGTACATCCCAGAACGAATAAGGGTTTCTTGTAATCGAATCATCCATTTATCTGGAAAAATACTATCAATACTATTGGATATTGGTGACAGTGCAGAGGGTATGAGAGCCATTTTTTCACCTTAAGATTATAATGATAAATTATATGGTTTTATTAGTATATTTATAATTGTCTTTATAATATTATAAAAGAAGTATATATTATTTTACCTAATTCCATCTCTTACAATTACAATGACAGTATAATATATGATTTTTATGTTGTTCTGGAACTACTTGAAAATATTTAATCTTCTATGCATTGTTAAAGAAAGATTTTCTTGGTAAGTTAGTTAAAATTTTTGCCCTGTTTTTTATTAGGACCATATCCTCAACTCTTAGACCAATTTTCCCTTCCAAATATATTCCTGGTTCAACTGTTACCACCATCCCTTTTTCTAATTTTTCATCACTTTTCGCAGATAATGATGGTTTTTCATGAACTTCTAATCCCACCCCATGTCCGGTAGAATGTATGAAATACTCTCCATAACCATATTCTTCAATAACACCCCTAACCACATTATCCACATGGGCTGCTTTTATTCCTGGTTTAATAAGTTTTATTGCTTCTTTTTGAGCATCTAAGAGTATAGAAAGTATTTCTTCCTCTTTTTTATTTTTAATTATGCTACGGGTGATATCTGAAGCGTAATTCTGGTATAAAGCACCCCAATCTATTATTAAGGGGGTTTCCAACTTTTGTGATGATGAAGATGCATGGGGAAGGCTTGATCTAGGTCCGGAGGCTACTATTGTTTCGAAAGGTGTTTGCACAGAGCCTGCTTTGCGCATGTTATACTCCAGTTTTGCAGCTAATTCATCCTCACTACCTGAAAACTGCGATGGATCGGCCTTTATAAAGGAATCCTCTGCAATTTTAATAGCTCCTTTAATATTCTTGATCTCACTTTTTGATTTAGACATCCTCAATCTTTCAATAATCTCATTAGGTATTGTTTTAAAGTCTTCACACATTTCTTTATATGTTTTAATCGTCATGGAATTTTCTATACCCATATTACCCTTTAAATTTTCCTTGAATTTCTTCTTAAGTTTTTTGATAGATTTAAATTCTTCTACCGGCACACAAGATTGGGTTTTAGCTGTTTCCATGTCTAATTTCGTGGAAAAAAGTAATGGTTCATCTGTTATGATTAATACTGAGGCGCTAGAAGGTTTAAAACCAGTAACATATGCAATGTTTTCTGGTTTGAGGACAAATAATGATTCCAATCCAGACTGACGCATTTTTTCTATTATTTCTTCGATTTTCATGGAAATCACGGATTCCTTATAAATCTATCTCATCATCTCTTTAATTAAATTAATTATTTTTATTGAGTTTAAATTCTTTTTCAGTAAAACAGTTAAAAATAATTTTTTCTTGAACTAAACGAAGAAAATCAAACAAATGGGTATCATTTTTTAATTTAAAGACGGGTTAAACATTCAATATCACAAAATCTATGAGATTCAGGATATCCTTGATTATTCTTGAGGAAAATTATTTATAAGTGAGTAGAAGTTCTTTAATATACTATGGTACACTTCACATCTCATGAGATCAGAGATTTAATCATCTCATTGTTAATCATTTCAGGTCTTTTTGCATATATTTTTAGCAGAGGCGCACCTGACACTCTTTCCTTATTCATCAGTTATTACCCAATCACTCTTGTAGCGGTAGGGTTAGGTTTCATTTTGCACGAATTAGCCCACAAATTTGTTGCTATAAAATACGGTTACTCTGCAGAATATAAGATGTGGCCGGATAAATTAGTTTTTGCAATAATATTTGCAGTTGCTGTTGGTGTTGTCTTCGCGGCCCCTGGGGCTGTTTATGTATATGGGGAGTTATCTAAGAAAGAAAATGGGATTGTATCAATTGCAGGTCCCATTACCAGTATATCATTGGCACTAATTTTCCTCTTGTTAATGCAATTTAATGTACCTTCTTACTTATTACTACTGTTTTTCATGGGATTTTTCATTAACAGCTTTTTAGCTGTTATAAACTTACTCCCAGTATGGGGATTAGATGGAAAAAAGGTATTAAACTGGAACATGGGTATATGGTTGGTAACGATGGGAATTGCTTTCTTACTAACCGCTTATGCCATGAACAGCATATATCAATGGTTCTAGATAAAAACTTAATAAATTGTAACAATTTTACATTTAAATCGTGATTTGATGTTTCAAGACATACCTGTAAAATATTTTGGAGGCACCCACCGGTGTCGTAATCCTGAAGAAACCATCGAAAAGGTGGAAGGTAAACTTAAAGTTGCAGGAGTTACCAGAATAACTGAAATTACCCATCTGGATCGAATTGGAATACCTGTCTATTCAGCCATCAGACCAGGGGCTGCAGAGGGTGCCGTCAGTATTTATGCTGGAAAAGGTGCCACCAAACCCCAAGCAAAGGCATCTGCAATGATGGAGGCCTTTGAAAGATATTCTGCTGAACAACAGCTAACTGATAATGAAAAAATAGTTTCAGGTCCTTTTGAAAAGATTGAAGGCGCTATAGATCCAAGATCATTAATATTACCTGTCAACAGTTATGATATTGAGAATCAGGGCATAAGTTGGGTTAAAGCGATTAATGCTGCCAATGATGAGGAGTGTTTACTACCATCTAATGCGGTTTACCATCCTTACTATCCAGATAAAGATCAATTTCTTTTCAAATCGAATACCAATGGACTGGCCTCAGGTAATGTCATAGAAGAAGCAGTGTTCCATGGGATAACAGAAGTGGTGGAAAGGGATGCATGGAGCATTTTTGAAGCACTACGTCAACCAAAAAAGGAAGTTGATTGTGAAAACACAGATAATTCATTAATTAGGGATGTTTTGGCAAAATTTCAGAATGCGGGTGTGGATATTAAGCTAGTAGATCTCACTGCGGATGTTAAAATATCTACTATGGCTGCTGTCTCGGATGACACTGTTCTAAAAGATCCTGCTCTTCTAACATTGGGAGTGGGAACTCATCTTGATCCGGAAGTTGCAGCCATCAGGGCCTTGACTGAGGTAGCTCAGAGCAGGGCAACCCAGATTCATGGAACACGTGAGGACACGACCAGAGCAGTTTTTATGCGCAAAGCAGGCTACCAACGTATGAAAAGAATTAACAAACACTGGTTCGGAGAATCAAAATGTGTTGTTCCCCTTTCTGATATTAAAAATAGGGCGAAAAAATCATTTAAAGAAGATATAGAAACTTCACTTAAACTTCTGGCACAATGTGGGTTTGATCAAGTTATATACTCTGATCTTACCAGGCCAGAAATCAATATTCCAGTTGTAAGAGTAGTTATTCCGGGAATGGAACTTTATTCCGTTGATTCGGAGAGGGTTGGTAAAAGACTCAGAAAAAATTATTAAACAAACATTTTTTCTCAAAGGATTCAGTTTAAAAATAGGGTATTAATAAATTCTAGTTTTAACTAAAATCAATAATTAATTCAATCTTAATGATGATATCTAATATTATAATGAATTTAATTGTTCAGTCCCCAAATAATCAAATCTACGATCATGTTTTTTTGGGAGGAAAAAGATGAAACAAGTTATTGTTATGAGAGCAGACCTTAAAATGGGTAAAGGTAAGTTAGCAGCTCAGGCATGCCATGCAAGTATTGGAGCTTATAAAAAGGCTGATGACAGAATTATAAGAGAATGGGAGTTAAAAGGCGGTAAAAAAGTCGTTGTTCAAGTTAAAAATCAAGAAGAACTTTTTGAAGTATATGAACTGGTCAAAGCTGCTGACATCCCCAATTTCTTAGTGAAAGATGCTGGCCATACAGAACTACCCCCATCAACCATAACTTGTCTGGGAATAGGTCCAGATAAAGATGAAAGAATAGATAAAATAACTCAGGATCTCAAGCTACTTAAATAAAATTTGCTATTAATTAATATTGTTGTAATCTAGATGTTAATGGATGATTAGCATGAAATGGGTGGTGAAAATAGGTGGGAGTCTATTCCCGGAATTTGCCATGAAATTGGCCCAGAGACTGGTTGGACGCAATGTTTTAATAATATGTGGTGGTGGTAAGTTGGCTAACCAAATCCGCGTTTATCACAAAAAAATAAATTTTTCCCCCACTGCCGGACACAATTCAGCTATCTTGTGTATGGATATACTGGGAATTCTCATGGCAGATAAGGTTAATAATATGGAGGCGGTTAAGTCATTAGAAGAAGTTAATAAAGTGTCCAAATCAGGTAAATTACCTGTTTTACTCCCTTCCATGCTGCTGGAGGAACTGGATCCTCTTGAACACTCTTGGGGGGTGACTTCTGATTCTATTTCACTATATATATCACAACTGTTGAATGCGAAACTATTAATAGCCACTGATGTAGATGGTATATACACCCATAATCCATCGAAAGATGGCGCACAATTAATCAAGGAAATAAGTGCAAAAAAACTTCTAGATTTTGGTGAAACATCATTAGATGAGAGCTTTGCGGAGCTTTTACTTGAATATAAAACTAGCTCATATGTTGTAAATGGAAAACATCCCGAAAGGGTTCTATCCATATTAGATGGTCAAAGCTCTATAAGCACGTTTATTGGAGGATATTAGATGAAAAAAATTGAATGTACATCATGTAAACAAGAATTATCACCTGTTGAAACTTATGTAAAGTTTGAATGTCCAGAATGCGAAGAAATATTGTACAGGTGCCAGAAATGCCGAACATTCGGCCACATTTATGAGTGTAAATGTGGATTTAAAGGCCCATAAGTTATTAAAGCTTTATTTTCCCTAAAAATTCTAATTTTATAATTCATAATTCGAAAATTATAAATAATCTAAATTTATTTAGGGAGATCATACTTGCTTTATTAGCTTAATAACGTTGAATTAGGGATGAAAAGTTATTAAAATAACATAAAATGGAGGAATTAGGGATGGGAGAAGTTGTTGCAACTATCAAGTTAATGCCTGAAAGTCCGGAAGTAGATATGGCCCTGGTTAAAGAAAATGTTGAAAAATCAATACCTGAAGGAGCTGAACTACACAAAATTGAGGAAGAACCTATAGCTTTTGGCTTGGTATCCCTTAATGTAATAGTGGTAGTTGATGATGCTGAGGGTGGGACTGAGAAGATAGAAGAAATTTTCGCCCAGATTGATGATGTTGCCAGTGTGGAAGTAGTTGACATTCGCCGTTTGATGTAATAAGCGAAAACCAATTATTTTCCTTTTTTTAATTTATTTTCTATTTATAATCTTTTTAGTTTATTCGTATTTTGTTCAAGGCATTTTTTTTAGTTAATTTTTATTTTTACTAGTTTTGTGGGTTCATTCCTGAAATTATTTTTATTTTAGTTGAAGGGGGTAATGAGTTTAAGATAGATTTATTAATACTTTTTTATATATTATTAATATTAAATTGAGGGGTATGATTTCATTGTTCGGTATTCTATTGGCTTGTTTAATAGGGGTTATTTGTGGTGTAGTAACTGGTTTGATTCCAGGAATTCATGTAAACACAGTAGGAGCATTTATTTTTTCTGCATCACCGTTTCTTTTACATTCATATTCCCCTGAAGTTTTGGCAGTATTCTTACTTTCAATGTCTATTTCCCACGCTTTACTGGAATTTATACCCTCTATGTTTTTGGGGGTTCCTGAGGAGGGAACTGTTCTATCAGTAATGCCCGGGCATTATCTCGTACTCCAGGGCCGAGGAAAAGAAGCCATAAGACTAGTTTCAATTGGGGGTTTTGGTGCTATGATGGTGACTATTCTCCTGTTACCCATTTTCATGGTGGGATTACCAGTACTCTATGGTTTTATGAAACCATTTATTTGGATTATTTTGTCTGCCACTGTTGTTTACATGATTCATCGTCTAAGTCGAGATTTTAAATCTTTAATCTGGTCTTCGGTCATTTTTCTTTTATCTGGAATAATGGGATGGACTGCTCTTAATTCACCTTTATCTGCAAGTGTATCTTTATTATGTATTTTTTCAGGCCTTTTTGGCGTGAGCACTCTTTTATACAGTCTTTCGGAAAAATCGGTAATGCCCAAACAAAATGAGCATTACCACTTTGAACTGGATAGAGGTATCTTTCGGAGCATATTTGCAGGGGGGATTGCTGGCAGTATCTTGGGATTTTTACCCGGAATGGGACCTGCCCAGGGGAGCCTTCTGGCCCAAGAGTTGAGTGGTGCTTCAGATACTGGAAGTGAAAGAGAGGGATTTTTAGTGGCTATGAGTGGTGTCAATGCATCGGATGCTCTTTTTTCACTTATAGCCATATACATAATAGGCAATCCTCGTAGTGGGATAGCAGTATACATCAACCAGCTATTGCAAGGATTGGATTTTAATCATCTGTTAATAATGATTTCTTCTGCAATTACAGCAGTATCTATTTCATTGGTGCTTTGTATAAAATTAGGGGACTGGTTTAGTAATTCAATGCAAAAATTAAACTATGAAAAGATAACTTTGTCTGTTATTTGTTTTATGAGTTTTTTAGTTGTTTTTTTTGGATTTATGGAAGGTTCAAATTTGATTTTTATTCTATTGATTTACATAACAGCAATCGCAATGGGACTGCTACCTCATTATCTGGATATAAATAAATCTCACTTAATGGGTGTTCTCATTGTGCCAGCCATTGTGGTTTACACTGGATTTGGTTAAATAAAGTGGCAGTGATTTAAGAAGTTAAATTATTAAAACAAGATATTTGGTTTTAATCGATAATATCTTCATATTATCACTATTTCTCCACAAATATCACTGATAGATGTTTCAAAGTAGTTAGTATCGACTCCAGGAAAGGTATCCACCAGACAAATATCAAATTTTTCATTTAGTACAGATCCTAATTCCTTAACATCTAAACAGTAAACATCCCAATATTTTCCTGTGGCCACTAAATTCTCTTTATGATTTGTCAATTTCACAGGAAATCCATTAACTTCTAGATTAAGAGAGGTAATGAAAGCAGCAGGATACCATATGTCATTAAAAACCACTTTTTTAGCCTTTCCTTTAAGGGCAGTTATTCCCAGGGTTCCTGGACCGCATGTGCAATCTAGAATTTTAGGATCTTCATATTTTTCCATGACTCTTTTTAACTGTGAGATTTTTGGTGATAATGGTTTAGGAAATTCTACATGGATCTCTCCCTGATATTTGTAGATGAATATGGGGCCATAAGGAGTTTGAACAACATCAGAACGCATATCACAACCAGCAAGAAGTTCATATACTTTAGGGTTTGATTGGGAGTCTTTTATTCCAACAGTATCTTTTATTTCCCCTTTAAGAACACCTTTAACTTCAGGAACTTCATTTAATATTTTTTTTGCAATCTTGGTGTTAATTTCAGAAGATAAAATAATTAAACTGTTTTCAGGAAGGTATGGAACAGTATTAAGTGGATATGCAGGGGTAATGAGTGGAACACAAGTTTCTCTAAGTGTGGTTTTTTCATCCTTAATACCTTCTTCTTGCATAAGGGTTAGGATATGGGCCACAACCAAGTCAAGGTGTCTACGCCCACAATTACATTTTCCCCAATTTTTATCGATTCTCTGGTTTGAATTTAATTGTTCAACTAATGGTTTAAACTTCTTTAATCTCAATTCAGGGCAGTTTTTACAGGGATAGTATCTTGAATCTATTTTTTCTAATATTTCATCTGGTGGTGTTATACAATCTTGGTTGCATCTGCACTTTAGGTCCATATGCTTAAATATTTGTTATGACACATAAATAACATTAAGATTATTAAGAGATTGATATTGTTTGTGAGAAAATGAAAGACAAACGTAAGGAAATACTCAAGGACCTTTTGGGAGAATTTGGTTCTGAAGATGAGGGTGCAGATGAGGGTTTTGTTGAAGAAGAAGTAGTTGAAGAAGATCACCCTTCACCTCCAGAAGAAGATGAACCAATTATTCCAGAAGAAGATGATGATGAAAAGTTTAGCTTAGATAACTTATTGACTGAACCAAAACGTTCCAGCCGTCCTAAAGCTAAAAAAAAGGTTAAAAAAACATCAAAAACTTTCCAAGCAGAGATAATTGAGGAAGGACTAGTACCCAGTTATAATGTGAGTGTTCCTCATTTTACAGAGAAAGAAACCCTGATTTTCAATGAAGTCCGGGAAAAACTGGTGGAAGTAGCAGTTTCTCAAGGTGAAGAATTTAACATTGATGGGGACCAATTTATTGGGGAAGTAAAACAATTCCTCAGAGGAAGAGGGGTTCGTGATGTTGAAAGACTGGCTACTCAAATTTCGCAGGTCATGTTGGGTTATGGGAAATTAGATCCCATGATTAAGGATGATGATTTAGAAGAAATAATGGTTATTGGTACTGGAAGCAATGTATTTGTTTATCATCGTAAAATTGGGATGATGGTCACTAATGTTGTCTTTGATACTGATGATGATGTCCGGGCTATAATCGATGTAATCGCCCGGCAAGTGAACCGCCGTATAGATCAGCAAACTCCTATATTGGATGCTCGTCTGAAGGATGGTTCCAGGGTAAATGCTACGTTACCTCCTGTTTCTGCTGATGGGCCCACGCTCACTATTAGGAAATTCAGAAAAGATCCTCTCACTATAGTGGATTTGATAAACTTTAAAACAATGTCATCTCATTTAGCTAGTTTTATGTGGGTTTGTATCGATGGTCTTGGTGTAAAACCCTGTAACGCCATCATTGCTGGTGGTACTGGTTCCGGTAAAACTACCACCATGAATACAATTGGAGCATTTGTACCCCCTAAAGAGCGAATTATAACCATTGAAGATACTTTAGAACTTCAACTGCCTCACTCTCACGTTCTACGTATGGAAACAAGACCACCTAACATTGAAGGAAAAGGGGAACTCACCATGGATACATTGGTAAAAAATTCACTACGTCAAAGGCCTGACAGAGTGATTGTAGGTGAAGTTCGTGGAGCAGAAGCCATAACCCTATTTACAGCCCTGAACACAGGACACTCTGGAATGGGAACACTTCACTCTAACACTGCCCGAGAAACTATTACACGTTTGGTAAATTCTCCCATGAATGTACCAAACATAATGATCCCAGCATTAGACTTCATTATAATGCAAAACAGGATGTACCGTGCTGAAGGTGGATCTATCCGTCGAATAACTGAAGTTGCTGAAGTTGTAGGGATGGAAGAAGGTAATGTACAGCTTAACCGTGTATTCGAGTGGAATAATGCTACGGATAAAGTAGAATATGTGGGTATATCTAGTAAAACCCTTCGTGAAATTGCAGATATGCGTGGAATTAACGTAACTGAGCTTGAAGAGGAAATTGAGAAAAGAAGACTGGTTTTGGAGTTCCTTGCAGATAATAATATTCGTTCCATTGATGAAGTAGGGCGATGTATCAACAGTTACTATAGAGATCCTGATGAGATGCTGGAAAGAATTCTTTAAGAAGTCAGTGGTACTGTATGAGGATTCACTAAAGATATAGAAAAGATTAGATAGGAAGACACTGAAAAATAGTAGTATATTATATTTAATAGGGAAAAAATAGAGAACAACATACATTAAAAATAGATAATAATCACAATATTTATGTATAAATTTGGTGATACAAATGGTCTTTGGCGGTATTAAGAAGATCTTCAATCATATTGGTAATTTAACCGTAAATTCCAGCGAGAAGGTTGGTGAAGGAATTCAAAAAGTAAGTGAAGGAGTTCAAGTACCGGTAAATAAGATTAAAAAAATTGAAAAACCTAAAATAACTATTCCTTCCCGAAAAAAAGAAAGGGAAATTAAAAAACCTGATTTGGCTGCATTAAAAGATGCTAAATCTGTTTCTACGGATCAAAAGTCTCGCAAAGTCATTAAAAAGATGGGAATGGAAAAGGATGAAATAGAAATTTTCCGTGAACTTATTGACCAGAAATACGACCGAAAAGAAAAAACAGATGAGGATGAATCTGCAAAGGCTGCTGTTCGTAAAGCTTCCCTAGAGGAACTCCTTAAGGAAGAAGAAAAACCGGGATTGGAACCGCGGCTGATCATGGTCATGGGAGTACTTGGATTTGTAGTTATTTTCACTGTTGTCGTGTTGTTGGGATTCGGTGTTGAAATCGGTCTTGTTTTCGGTATTCTTATTCTTTTGATGACCATGTTCATTGTTTATCTACCAAAAATCAAGACGGGTGGTCGTTCTACATCCGCTTCAAAAGAAATACCTTATGCATTGCGTCAAATGGCCACTGAATTAAGGGCTGGGGTAGGTTTGCATGATAGTATGCGCTCGGTGGCTACTTCTGGTTACGGTCCCTTATCTGAAGAATTTGCTAGAGCCTTGGAAGAAATAAAATATGGGGAAACTACTGAGAAAGCTTTGGTAGATATGAGTGAAAGGGTTGATTCTGAAGGTTTAACACGAGCTATACATCAGATTACCAGAACCCTCAGCAGTGGCGGAGATCTGGCCAAAACGTTAAGCGTAATTGCTGATGATACTGCCTATGAAATGCGAATGAAAATTAAAGATTACGCCCAGAAGTTAAATTCTTTCACAATGATCTACATGTTTGTAGCTATACTGGGTCCAGTTATCTTTATGGTTATGTTAATTGCGGCTACTACAGTTATGGGTGCACTTCTCCCCCCAGTATTGTTATTAATAATGTATTTGTTCTTGTTCCCTGCGATAGTGGCATTTATGGCATTTATGATAAAAAGATTAGAGCCCAAGGTTTAAATCTTTTTTACATTTCTATTTTTTTTAAAGGTTACTGGTAGTTATAACTTGTATTTTTATTCTAAATAATGCTCATTATCCGATTAAGTTGTGTTATTTCATTTTATGGACTTTTTTATGAAGAATTTTAGAATTATTATTACATAATTTTTAAAATCAGCAAGGTATGCACAAAATATATATATTGTAATTAGTCAAACTGAAAATATCATTATAAATCATTAATAATTCGGTGATAGTTGTGGCACCAGAACAAAATTCTAAAGCAAAAAAGTTCAAAGATGATTTTTGGAAATCTAAGGACATAAAAATCTCCATTGGGGATATTGTTGAGACGAAAGGAGATACTCCTGAATCGGATACTCCAATGGGACCCACTCCCAAACCTCATGTCACTGATCTAAGATCGTGGGATATGAAACTACTTAGTAGGTATGAACCATTTTACGCACCTTTCTGTGACATGTGCTGCCTATGCACATTCGGAAAATGTGACCTTCTTGACAAGAAAGGGGCTTGTGGGATTGATTCTAAAGCCCAACAAGCCCGTATAGTTCTTTTAGCATGTAATATAGGGACTGCAGCTCATGCAGGTCATTCTAGGCATTTGATCCACCATCTAATTGAAGAATTAGGTGAAGATTTCCCTATTGATTTGGGATTAAATATAGATATCGAAGCTCCCCTAATACGGACAATAATTGGTAAAAAACCTCAAAAGCTAAGTGATTTAGAAGAAACTATGAGTTACGTTGAGCAACAATTATCTCATCTCTTGTCCGCGTGCCATACTGGACAAGAAGGAAGTTATCTAGATTTTGAATCGAAAGCTCTTCATTCTGGCGTCATGGATGATCTGGCCCGTGAAGTTGGTGATATGGCTCAGATTGTAGCCTTAAACATGCCTAAAGGGGATGGTGACGCTCCTTTAGTGGAGATGGGTGTGGGCACTATTGACTCTGAAAAACCAGTGGTGTTATGTATTGGACACAACGTTCTGCCCGGTTCCAATATAATGGATTATTTGGATGAAACTGGACAAGAAGAGGATTTGGAGGTATGTGGTATTTGTTGTGCTGCAATAGACATCTCCAGATACAATGATCGAGCTAAAGTAGTCGGTCCTCTCTCAAGACAGCTGAAATTCATTCGCAGTGGCGTGGCAGATGTAATTATAGTTGACGAGCAGTGTATCCGTACTGATGTTCTGGAAGAAGCTCAAAAGAAAAACACAGCAGTTATTGCCACTACTGACAAGATGTGTTTGGGACTGCCAGATATGACTGATAAAGATCCCGATTTAATTGTGTCTAAACTATTAAATAAAGAGATTGAGGGAGCTTTGATACTTGATTCTGACAAAGTTGGAGAAGTATCAGTCAAAGTAGCTAAAATTTTAGCTCCTGAGCGAAAAAAACTTAAATTATTACCTGAACTAGATGAAGTTCAAAATATGGCTCTTGAATGCACTGAATGTGCTTGGTGTAACCGGGTTTGTCCTAATGATAAGCCAATGATGGAAGCAGTCGTAGCGGCTGGAAAAGGTGATTTTTCTGGATTTGAAAAGCTTTACCTTAACGATGTATGTTACTCCTGTGGCAGATGTGAACAAGAATGTGAAAGAGAACTTCCTCTTATGTCTATGCTGGCCAAGGCAGGGGAAAGACTAGCTAAAACTGAAAAATTCAACATTCGCGCAGGAAGAGGTCCAGTGCAAGATGTGGAAATAAGACGTGTAGGAGCACCACTAGTTTTAGGTGATATTCCGGGGGTTATTGCTATAGTAGGTTGTTCAAATTATCCTGATGGTGGTAAAGAAGTTGCTGAAATGGCAAAAGAATTTTTAGAACGTAACTATATAGTGGTTGCCACAGGATGTGGAGCCATGTCCATTGGTGAATACACGGATGAAGAAGGAAAAACATTATACGAAAGATACAGTGGGGATTTTGAATCCAGAGGATTACTCAATATAGGGTCATGTGTTTCGAACGCCCATATATCTGGGGCTTGTATAAAAATTGCCAATATATTCGCCAAAAAACCATTGGAAGGAAATTTTGAGGAAATAGCAGATTATATATTAAACAGGGTTGGTGCATGTGGTGTTGCATGGGGTGCGTACAGTCAAAAAGCAGCAGCTATTGCTACTGGTGTAAACCGGTGGGGAATACCGGCAGTTGTAGGGCCTCATGGATCCAAATATCGTCGATTATATTTGGGAAGGGCTGATAAAAAAGAAAACTGGAAAATTAAGGATATGAGGACTGGCAAAATTATGGATGGTGAACCTGCACCAGAACATCTGATCTACGCAGCAGAAAACATGGCAGAAGCCACTGTAATGACTGCTAAACTTTGTATAAGGCCAACTGACACGGGTAAAGGGCGTCAGATAAAATTGAATCATTACATTGACCTTTATAAAAAGTATTATGGTGAATTGCCTCCAGATATTCACCTTTTCGTTCGAAACGAAAAAGATATTCCAATAACCTACAAGAAAGATGTCAAGGAAATATTGGATAACGTAGGATGGGAACCTAGAGAAATACCTCAAGAACCCTCCTTAATGGGAATAGGGGATGATTAAATGTCAAATGAAAGAATTATACCATATCAACCCACAGTTATTGCAGGTCCTAAACAGGCGTTACTGGTAACTCCAGAAACAGCTGAACTCATGATCAAAAAATCTAAAAGGCCTCTTCTTATTTTAGGACCTTTAGTTAAAGAGGAACCTCTTCTTAGTTTTGCCAGCAATATAGCAGAAAAATGGAACCTACCTGTAGTTACCACAGCAGACGCATACAAACCATTTAAAGATAAAGGGCTTAACCCAACATCATATGGGGTTGTTGAGATAGTTAATCTATTAAATGACCCTGAATGGAAAGGTGTAAATGGTGAAGGTCAGCATGATCTGGTTATTTTCTTAGGATGTATATATTACATAGGTTCACAAGGGCTTTCATCCCTCAAACATTATGCACCTCACTTAAAAACTTTAACTATCTGCAAATTTTTCCATTCTAACGCCGATGCTTCATTCCCTAATATGAAAGATGAAGAATGGTTTAAATATCTTAAAAAGATGGGTACAAGTGGATGAACTTGGGAATTAAGTTCATGAAGAATCATTATTTGTCTAAGACATGATGCGTATTGTTGATTGTAAACAAAGATTTGTGTGTAAATATAATAGAGATTTTAACTTAAATATCAGAAAAGCAGATAAAGGCGGTTTAAAGGAGGAATCGGATGTTTGAAGATATACCTGTTGATGTAAGCCCCATGTACGAGGGTGAACGTATCAGATCAGCCAACATGTTTGTGGAACTTGCAGGACCAAAATCTATGGGTGCAGAACTGGTACAAGTTGAGGAAAATGTTGAAGATGGCAAAATTGAGGTTATAGGGCCGGAATTAGATGCTATGAATCAAGGAGATGTTCATCCTTTTGGTGTTCTGATTGAAATCCAAGGTGAACACTTGGAAAAGGAACTGGAAGGAGTAATTGAACGACGGACCCATGAAATCAGTAACTACGTCAAAGGATTTATGCACCTCAACCAGAGAGATGCAATTTGGTGCCGAGTTAGTAACGAAGCCCTTGAAGCAGGTTTTAAACTGGAACATTTGGGTAAAACCCTTGCAATACTCTTCAAGGAAGAATTTCCATTGATTGAATCTATAGCTATTAGTATCTTAACAGAACCAGCAAAAGTTGAAGAATTTGTTCTGAAAGCCCAGGAAGAATACCAAAAAAGGGATTCAAGAGCTCGTGAACTTTCTGATGAGGATGTGGATGTGTTCTACGGCTGTGTCATGTGCCAATCATTTGCACCCACCCACGTATGTGTAGTAACACCAGACAGAACTGCATTATGTGGTGCTATTAATTGGTTTGACTGCAGAGCAGCTGCTAAAATGGATCCTGAAGGTCCTATATTTGAAGTTGAAAAAGGTGACCTTCTTGATGATGTTAAAGGGGAGTATACAAATGTTAACTCCGTAGTAACCGAAAAATCTCAGGGAACAGTTGAAAGAGTCTTTTTACACAGTGTGTTTGAATATCCTCACACTTCTTGTGGTTGTTTTGAAGCAGTTGCCTTTTACATCCCTGAACTTGATGGTATAGGTATAGTTGACCGTGATTTCCGTGGAGAAACACCTCTAGGAATACCATTCTCTGCAATGGCCGGGCAATGTTCTGGGGGTAAACAAGTGGAAGGATTCACTGGTCTCAGTTTGGAATACATGCGTTCTCCCAAGTTTTTGCAAGCAGATGGTGGGTTTGAACGGATTGTCTGGCTCCCAAAAGAGATTAAAGACTCTTTAGCTGATTACATACCGGAAGATGTCCGGGACAAAATCTCTACTGAGGAGGATGGTTCCACAATCAAAGAGATCAGAACTTTCCTAGAAGAAAAAGGACATCCCATTTTAGAAAGAATCAAGACTACCTCGTCAGAAGTTCCTGAAGAAGAAGTCACAGTTGAAGAGGAAACTCCTGAAGAATTTAGTGAAATGGAAGGGGTGCCAATGGCTCCTGTTGCATATGCTCCTGAATTAACAGTTCCATCTTCAGGAGGAGTTAAAATCATCTTCAAAAATGCTAAAGTATACGCCGAAAAGGTGATCATAAAGAAAAAATGATTCTATTTTTTCTGAAGATAACGGGGCTTAAAACGTGATAATTGCAGTAAGTGGTAAAGGCGGAACTGGGAAAACCCTGATCTCATCCCTCCTCATCAAATCCTTATCAGACACAAAGCAGGATATTCTGGCGATAGATGCTGATCCTGATAGTAACCTACCTGAATCTTTGGGAATAGATGTGCAAAAGACAGTAGGTGATGTGAGGGAGGAATTAAAAGAAGACACTGCCAAAGGAAGAATACCTGCCGGAATGAATAAGTGGGATATCCTTGATTATAAAATAATGGAATCAATCATTGAAACTCCTAACTTTGACCTTCTAGCAATGGGAAGGCCTGAAGGTAGTGGATGTTATTGCGCAGTGAATAACATGCTCCGTAGAATAATCGAAAATTTATCATCCAATTACGATGTGATCATCATTGACACTGAGGCTGGGCTGGAACATTTAAGCCGTCGAACCACTCAAAATGTGGATGTAATGTTAGTGGTTACTGATAAATCTAAAAGGGGAATGCTCACTGCTCAGAGAATTGGAAAACTGGCTGATGATCTTGACATCAATTTTAAAGAATTGTATTTAGTTTTAAACAGGGTAAACACTGGAAATAAAGATGAAATCCTACGAAAAGCTAAGGAAACTGGCTTGGAAATAGTGGGAATAATCTATGAGGATGAGGAAGTAACCAAGTTTGATATTGAAGGAAGACCGTTGGTGGAACTTCCTATTGAATCTAATACTGTAAAGGCAGTATCTGGGATATTATCTCGCATCAAAAGTAATTAAGGACGTGGGTATATGGATAAAATGTCGCAACTTCTTAAACTACTGGAAAAAACGGACTATATAGAGATCAATGAATTTAGAATGGATTTTGAGGAATTAGAACTGCAACTTATGCCGGCAATGCAGAGGGTAGCCCAACAAGTGGTAACTAAGCAAGCCGCTGTCCAGAAGTCCATGAAAATGATGGAAACTATTGAATTTGCTCCACCAATTAAAGATTATCCTGGCAAGGTTGCCGAGGTACAACTGGGAGCCGGTACCAGAAAACCAGTATATCTTGGTGGCCAACAAACATTATACCGATTTGAAGAATCACAACCCCATGAACCTGTGGTAACTTTTGATGTTTTTGACATTCCAATGCCTGGATTGCCCCGTCCAATAAGGGAACACTTTTCTGATGTTATGGAACATCCTGGGGACTGGGCTAAAAAGGCAGTGAAGGACTTCGGAGCAAACATGGTTACCATACACCTAATTGGAACTGGACCAAAGGTCATGGATAAAACACCGAGGCAAGCAGCCGAAGATATTGAAGAAGTATTGCAAGCTGTGGATGTTCCTCTTGTTGTGGGAGGATCTGGAGATCCTCAGAAGGATCCAATTATTCTTGAAGCAGCTGCAATGGCTGCAGAAGGAGAACGTTGTTTATTGGCTTCAGCTAACCTTGACTTGGATTACAAACGTGTTGCCAAAGCAGCTGTAGACTATAATCATGCTGTTTTGAGTTGGGCCATAACTGACATTAACATGCAGAAAACACTTAACAAATATCTTATGAAAGAAGGATTAACTCAAAATGACATTGTCATGGATCCAACTACTTGTGCTTTAGGGTATGGTATTGAATTTTCAATTGATGTCATCACCAGAACAAGGTTAGCGGCACTGAAGGGTGATAAGGACTTGCAGATGCCAATGAGTTCGGGAACCACCAATGCATGGGGATCCAGAGAAGCTTGGATGAAAAATGATGCATGGGGGCCCACCGACTACCGTGGACCAATCTGGGAGATCTTCACCGGACTTACCATGATGCTCTGTGGAGTGGACATCTTCATGATGTTACACCCATTATCTGTGCAACTTCTAAGCGAAATAGGTTCGACATTCACCAAAGAATACCTTACAACTGACGTGCCAGACATATCTAACTGGATAACGGAGCTTGAATAAGGAGGTTATGAGTATGCAAGTCACTGCAATGGATATTTACCGATTGCTTCCCCAAACTAACTGTGAAGACTGTGATGTAGCTGCCTGTGGAGAGGCATCCTGTATGGCTTTTGCCACTAAACTTTCAGAAAAAGAAGTCCAACTGGAATTATGCACCGAACTATCTGAAGAATCATTCAACAAGTTGGAGGCACTGCTCGCACCAGCAGTACGAGAGATCACCATTGGAACTGGTGATAAAACAATAACCATAGGTGGGGATGAAGTACTATATCGTTATGAGTTAACCTACTACAACCCTACAGCCTTAGTAATTGACATCTCGGACAATTTAAGCGACGCAGAATTCACTGAAAGGGTTAAAACAATCGAAGAAACTGAATTTGAAAGAATTGGTGAAATACTGACCTTAGATGCCATAGCATTGCGAAACACGTCAAATGATGCTGTAAAATTTGCTGAAGCAGCAGCCAAGCTCAAAAAAACTAAATTACCACTAATTCTCTGTTCTTTTGATCCTGAATCCATGAAAGCAGCTTTGGAAAATGTGGGTGATGAAAGACCCCTCATATACGCAGTAAATGAAAATAACATAGAAGAAATGACTGCCCTGGCCTTGGAATATAACTGCCCTATATGTATATTTGCTCCCAATGACTTGGAAAAAATGAAACAAATCAGCCACAATCTAAGGGAAAACGGAATTGAGGACATCGTGCTGGATCCAGGTACCTATGTGGATGAAGGAGTAGGGGACAGTTTAGATAATTTCGTCATGATTCGCCGACTGGCAGTTGAAGAACGAGATGAGGACTTCCGATTCCCATTATTGGGTATCCCTGCACTCACCTGGTTATATGAGAAGGATGAGATCAAAGGAGGAATAAAAGAAGCAACTATTGCTGCCATCCTAATGAACAAATATGCTGATGTACTAGTATTCCATGGAACTGACATCTGGGAACTAATACCTGTCCTTACCCTGAGACAAGGTATATACACAGATCCTAGGAAGCCACAAGCAGTAGATCCAGGTCTTTATGAATTTGGTGATTTGGATGAAAATTCTCCTGTTCTAATGACCACCAACTTTGCTTTGACTTTCTACACTGTTGAGGGAGACGTAAAAGGGAAAGTAAACGCCTATCTCCTGGTACTTGACACTGAAGGCAGAGCCGTGGACGTGTCACTGGCAGGAGGCCAACTTAATGCAGAGGCTGTTGCTGACCTTATTAAAGAAACAGGCATAGAAAATAAGGTTAAAACACGTAAACTTATAATTCCAGGATTATCTGCACCAGTAAGTGGGGAAATCGAAGATGAAAGTGGATGGGAAGTTCTGGTTGGTCCAAGGGACTCATCAGCAGTGCCTGGGTTCCTTGATGATCTAAAAGAGAAATCATAAAGAATTTCACCCCCCATTATTTTTAAATAAAGTGTAAAAGTGATAACATGAAAACTCTTATGGTAATTGACCCACAACGGTGTAGTGAATGTGAAGACTGCATCAATGCATGTAAACAAGTACACGGAGTGGCTAGGACTAAGAAAACAAGCACTGTACCTATTTTTTGTCTCCAATGCCATCCTGATAAGGCCCCATGTGCACGTATATGTCCCACAGGTGCCATCCAGGAAGAAGATGGCACATTAATAGTGGACGAGGATATCTGCATATTATGTCGTCTGTGCATGATCGCCTGTCCCGTGGGAATGCTGGTTATTGACGAGGAAAAAAAGACAGTACAAAAATGTACATTATGTCTTGATGCTGAAGACCAGATATTACCAGCATGTGTTGAGGCTTGCAAAGATAATGTACTTAAGATTTTCTCTGTTGAAGATCTTGAAGAACTTAAAAAAGACCTTAATTACACAGAAGTTCTTAACGAAGCCATGAAAACGTATCATTCGAAAATTTAGTGGGGTATTTTAAAAAAATTTATTTAATATTTATTTCATACATTTTTTTTTTTTAATTGGGGATGATACTAGTTGAGGAGGGTCATCTTTTGGTCACGTGAAAACCCTTGATCTTCACACCCTCATTTTTTAACAATTTTTTTTTCATTTCTACCCCGCCACCATAGTTACCCAACGTTAAATTCGATTTAACAACTCTGTGGCATGGTATTATTAGTGGGAATGGATTTCGTGCCATTGCACTGCCCACTGCTCTCCAAGCTTTACTGTTCAAGGATTCTGCAACTTCTTTATATGTTCTAACTTCGCCTTTTGGGATTTTTAAAACCATTTGTAACACTTTTAAATCAAATTCATTAGGAACAGGCCCATTCAAGGGTTCTGTTTTGTTAACAGATAATTCCAGAATATCTTGGTCTATATTGACTTTTTGGCCATTGTAAATTTTAAAAATATCTTTAACCAGGGGAAGATATTTATCAGTTAATTCAAAATCACCAAATTCACGAAAAATCTGTTCATAGAGTTTTTCCCTGCTGGCTGTTGGAAGAAAAATTCTTATAATTTTTTCACTAGAAGGATTAACCCCAACTGCAAAAAAAAGGCCATCTCCTTGATAAATTGACACACCAATAACATCTGATGAAGATTTTTCTTTAATCAATTTCCCAATTCACCCACATTACTTATTGATGAATAATTAATCGTAAATATAGAAACTATCCACCATAATTTTTATATCTTCACTGGCATCTTCAAAAATAGCTGGATCCCCTACAAACCACATGTAGTACAGTAAATTGCTCTTTTTAAAGGATATAATTAGAATACTGGTGGGGGCAACATTATTATTCTCACCATAAATTTCGTAAATTCCCATTCCATATTTTTCATAATAATTTTCATCAATTACTTCGCTGCCTTGTACTCTGAACACATCTTTCAACATCTCTGCAAATTCGTGTGATGACACTTCAGACGCATTCGTATTTCGATTAAGTGATAAAGTAATGGAATTGTTTTCATATAAGCCCCTAACAACCTTTTTAGCATCAGAAGTATTGATGATCTCCCAGTTGTCCGAATAATCAAAAGACACTTCACCATTGTCGAAATTCAATATACGAGTTTTTTCATGTTTTCTAAGGATTTTATGAATTGCTATTTCAGCTTTATCCTTTACAAATATAAATTCGTCTTTTTGAGCATGTCGAAGCGCTTCAAGTGCTCTTTCATCTCCAATTCGGCCCAGGGCTTCTGCAGCTTTTGCTCTTACATGACGATTTTTATCTCTTGTATGCCCTATTAACAGGCCTATTAACGCATTTAAGGCTTTTTCTCCTCCAATTTTCCCGATAACTTCGGCAGTTCTGGCTCTTACACTCCAATTTTCAGTTTTGAAAGTTTTTATGAGGGGTTTAACTGCACTTTCACCGAACTTTGCCAAAGCAAGCATGGCCTTCCAACGAACATCAGCATCTTCATCATCCATTGCCTCAAGAAGAATAGGAATAGCTTGTTCATCATTCATCTTTCCCAAAGCAACGGCTGCAAACTTACGAACTTGCCAATCACCATCTTCGATAGTTTCAATTAGATATGGAACTGCTCGAAGGTCACCAATCATACCTAAAGCTTGTGCAGCTGTTTTTCTCACACCCCCATTTTCATCTCCCAAAGCCATGATTAACGCGTCTGCTGCTTCAGGACTACCTATTTCTCCCAGAGCCCGTGTTGCTTTTAAACGCACTTCTTCATTAGGATCTTCTTGTATGGATTCAATTAAGTATTCAATTGCTCGTTCATCTCTAATTTTGCCTAAAGCTTCTGCAGAATACCCTCTAACATCACTTAAAATTATATAATCAGAATGCCAACTTTTATATCTTAAAGCATCAATAAGCGCATCTACAGCCCTTTCATCTCCTACTTTTATTAGAGCTCGGACTGCTTCCTTCCTATTGAGATAGTCTTGATCCTTAAGGAGTCTTACAAGCCCATCCACATCTCGTGTTTCTTCTAGATATTCAACATCCACTTCACTATAAACCATAATACTCTCCGAAAATTTAAGGCCGCCCTATATAATATCTCGTATGGTCTAGTTTATAATTATACCTTTAATTGACTATAGTATCTCCTTTAAGAGTTTTAAAAATTGGGGGTATTCTTTTATAAAACTCAAAATGGACATCTTTGATATTGATTTCAAATCTTGTGTTTTAAGAAATTTAGCCAACATATTAATTTCGTCATCGCTCAGTTGGTCTAATATTTTACGGTATTTTAATGAATCTTTAAGATCTTTTCCTATTTCATTTTTCCAGCGTTTTTCATATTTTTTCAAAAAATTAGCAGAATAATTTCCCTCATCAATAGCTTCAGCTGCTACTTCACCAGCAATTCGACCACAATGAGCTGTAATATGGATGCCTCCACCAGTGAATGGTTCTACTTGTCCAGCAGCATCTCCAACTACCATAAGTCCATTGGTGTATGTTTTTTCAGCAGGTCCTGAAACTGGAACCCCTCCAATATTTAGTTCAACTGGAGTGGCATCCAGGGAGGATGCAAATTTCTTCAAGAAATGATATGCAGTTTTTTTGTTACTCCTGATCCCAACTCCTACATTAGCCACATTTTCACCCTTGGGGAAAATCCAAGCATAACCTTTGGGAGCTATATTTTGGCCAAAATAAAATTTTAGATAATGAGGGTCCATCTTCAAACCCACCATTTCATACTGTGCACATGAACACAGAGTTTTTGGAGTTTGTTTGGTGTTCAACCCAGCCATCTGGGCCACTTGAGATTCTACTCCGTCTGCAACAATGACCAGATCCGACTTGATTTTAACAGTACTCCCCATGTGTTTGGCAACCACCCCACAAACCTCACCCTCTTTTTTTATAAGGCTTTTTACCCGGGTTTTAACCATTATTTCTGCACCAACATTGGCTGCCTCTATTGCTAAATCTTTGTCAAATATTTTCCTCTCTAAAATAAAACCTTCTGCATATCCTCCTTCCAAATGACCACGCGTACCATCAGGAGCATAAATATCAGCTCCCTTAATTTCAGAACGTATATAATGAGGTGAAGGTTCAATTTCCAGTGTTTTGAATGTTCTGGAGCTTGTAGCCTCAGCGCATTGCACTGGAGTTCCTATTTCCTGATTTTTTTCAATCATCAGAACATCTGCGCCATTTTTAGAGGCAAATAAAGACGCACTTGACCCTCCAATACGTCCCCCCACAACCACAACATCATATTTCATCTATTAACCTCTTTTTATCGCCCCTAAAGGGCAAACTACCCGACAAAAATCACATTTTTCACACCCATCATGGGCAGTGATCTTCATATCAGCTAGTTCCAGAATATTTTGTGGACACACTGATACACATGCTCCGCAATAGCCACATTGTTCTGCAAAGATTATCATTCTAAACACCAATTATGATTACGCTCATGATACAACGTCTTTTTTTTATTAGTAGTATAATTGGGGTTATATTAATAAAATTTTATCCTAATGATATATTGGGTTAATGGTTTTTACATTATTTCAATTGCACATTAGGGGTGATTGATTAGTGGTGACCGTTAACTTAATATATGAAGTTCGCCCACTTGGGTGTATGCAGGGGTGCCCGAGCGGCCAAAGGGGGAGGACTTAAGATCCTCTGGCGTAGGCCTTCGAGGGTTCGA
>DALO01000011.1:92188-113866 GCA_002496805.1 Methanobacterium sp. UBA353
GGACTTAAGATCCTCTGGCGTAGGCCTTCGAGGGTTCGAATCCCTTCCCCTGCACTCTATTAAATATTTAAAATATTGTTTAGACAAAATTAAGCGCCTTAGTGGCTCAGCCGGTAGAGCGATACCTTGGTAAGGTATAGGCCGGGGGTTCGAATCCCCCCTAAGGCTTTTTGAAAGGATGTCACTTTCACATTTTTTTTTAAACAGAAATTGGCTAGTTATTTGCGAAAAAGGATAATTCAAATTTTAATATTCCTTTTTTGGGAAAAAATTTTTGGGGGATGTTCTAAACAATATTTAAATTCCAGTTGGATAATCATGTTGTTGGTTTATATTAATTTGAACCAAATATCAACCAAGGTAAATTGGTTTTGACTCAATTGAATGATCTAAAACCTAGTTAAGAAAAAAAATGCTGATTTTTATGGCTAAAATGGTTACTTCCACCATTAATTTTGAGTTTAAACTACGAAACTATATGAACAAAGTTTCAATATTTGGTTATTAATTATGTTTTCAGATATTTTTTTAAGGTTATAAATTTAATAGAAATGTTTGATGATAAAATATGGTAAGTTCAAATCCATATTGTTAATTCTCATTCAAGTGATATAAGATGTCAAAAAGTTTAGATATAGTCATGGCTGGTATTATTTCCGGGATTGTTGCTTACACAACATCTCAATTAGGAATAGCCGGGACAGTAATAGGGGCAATAATCGGATCAATGCTCTACCAGTTGATGACACATTTTTTCCAGAAACCCATAGATAATGTGGATATTTTAAGAACACGGAAAGTTGAAAGTAGTGTATTCTACGTTTTTCCACTTATCATAATCCTTGGCATTGAAATTCTGTATTTATTCTCCTCATTTTACCATACTTTTGATGCTATATTCCAATCTCTGGAAATTGCAACTGGATGGAACCTTTTCCGGACTATCGGTGTTGGGCTCTTGATTATGGGTTTTTATCCCATCCTTGAACCTGACAGGATATCGGCTAAGTATGGTCCTATGGTGTTGGCAGTGGGTCTGGTGAAATTAATGATAGGATTTGTTGATTTTCAATGTTCATTCGTAAACTTTTACTTACCCCTATTCCAACAGTTCAATGAAATAATTTCCATAATGCTCATTGCTGTTCTTATGTATGTTATTGTATCCATTATTCAGGATTCAATGTCTTTTAAACGTTCAAAAGATCAAAATAATAGTGTTGAAGTTGAATCTGATAAATAAGAAGGAAAAATTGATTAATCAATATTTATGTCTAAACATCAATGACAAAATAATTTTCAGGCTAAACAACTTTCTTAAAGTGCATTGAAAATAATGCAAATGCATGATGAGGCCCTAAAATGGATTATCTTTTAAATTAGATAGTATCTCTTCATATGCAGTAATGATCATATCATCTGTGGAAACTATCCCATTCATAAACTCTTATTTTGTTGGCTTTGAATTTTCCCGGGTGGGGGATGGGCACTTGGACAGAGTAATGAAAACCTTTAAATCCATGCACATTGCTTCACGTAAAGTGGTGAATCAGTCAATGGATGCCTTTTTAACAACATGTTCTGAGCTTAAATTAATCTCAGGCATTAGGTAGAATAAGTTCAATGAACTGCCTAATATCATACATCACCTCCAAGATGGCGATGAGTCATGGATAATGACCATCATCAAACTACTTCTTTCATTTTCAAGTATCGTGATCTTTTCAGAACAGATCAGGGATATATTTGAAAATATCTATTTTTTGGCGAATTTTAACATCACAAATCCATAACTACTATACTTATGAACGTTTTTGCAGGAATTCATTGTTTGTTAATTTGCATCGCAAACTTGGAAGTAATCTAATGCAGTTCTTATATCTTGAAAGTGTACTTGGACTGGTTTAGTGTACTAAAGGTCATGATTGTGGAAGTCCTTAAAAATTAGTTTCAACTGGAAAAATGAGTTAATTTCAGCCAAAAAAATAGGGATATAAAGGTTTCATTTCTAGATATCCATTTTATTTCCTGGTTAAAATGGTTTACAAGAATAGAATGGGGGTTTAACACGTTTTCAAATGCTAAAGATCAATAGACCATTAATCACTCTATAATTATAAATAGTGTTAATTAGAATTATCTTTCTAATGGTATCACTTATTGAAGGGGTATCACTATTAAGGGTGATTTAATGGACTTGAAATATTGGATCGGTTTACTGATTGTACTCATAATTATCATCACTGTATTAACCGTTGGAACTGGAAATAATTATGACCGGATTGAGATAGCAGGTTCAACATCAGTGCAACCAGTGGCAGAAAAACTTGCAGAAAAATACATGAAACAACACTCTAATGTACGAATTGATGTGATGGGGGGAGGAACTGGACTGGGAATTAGGAGCGTTTCTCAAAACATAATCGCAATAGGTATAAGTTCAAAATCATTAGACCAATCCGAAAATCCGGGCTTAACCAACTATACAATCGGGATGGAAGGTATTTTAGTGGTAGTGAATGTTAATAATCCCGTATATGACCTAACCACGAGTCAACTTAGAGACATATTCTCAGGTAATATCACCAACTGGAAAGAAGTTGGAGGCCCTGATGCCAAAATAAATCTGGTAGTTAGAGAAGATGGTTCTGGAACAAGGAAAGCCTTCGAAGATCTGGTAATGGATGAAACAGAGGTGAAATCTGATGCTGTTGTTCAAACATCCACAGAATCAATAAAATTAGCCGTCAAACAGGACCCAAATGCAATTGGATACATTTCTCTGGCCCATATGACGCCAGACGTCAGGGCATTAAAAATTGATGGAGTTACCCCCTCTCTGGAAACAATAACCGACAATTCATATGTGCTCCAAAGACCATTTTTGTTCGTAACCAATGGAAAACCTGAAGGAGAAGTTAAAAAGTTTATAGAATGGTGTTTAAGTCCTGAAGGACAGGAAATTGTTAAAGACGAAAAAATTGTTCCCATAAAATCATAATCCATTCCCAATAAAAATAATGAAAAATTAAAAGAAAATTAAAGCTAACCAGTATATACAAACTAGGCATAATTTCATTATAATACACTGGAAAAGCATCAATAATTAACTCATGAAAATAGAGGAGTTCACATCATGTCTAAATGGGATGAAGAGTATTTCATAGAAAAAGGGCTATTGTTAACAGCCATCTCATCCATAATAATCATCGCCCTCATAATCATCTTCATATTTAGGGAGGGATTTCCCGCATTAGAAAGTGCAGGATTCTTCAACTTCTTATTTGGTATGGATTGGGCCCCAACCAAAGGAAAATACGGCATATTTCCAATGATCATAGGATCCATTGGAATAACCGCCCTTTCCCTGTTAATGGCAGTCCCTTTGGGAGTACTATGTGCCATATTTTTAGCAGAAATAGCACCAGCTAACATGCGTAAAATACTCAACCCCACAATTCAAACTCTTTCAGGTATTCCTTCAGTAGTTTATGGATTTTTTGGATTAGTCTTGCTGGTGCCCTTCATGAGATCACAGTTCGGAGGAACAGGTTTCAGCATGTTCACAGCATCAATTATTCTAACTGTCATGATCTTACCCATAATTGTAAGTGTATCTGAAGATGCTCTAAGATCCATCCCTCAAGAATACAAAGAAGCCTCTTTGGCATTGGGGGCAACCCACTGGCAGACTATAAAAAACGTCATATTCCCGGCAGCAATTCCCGGTGTAATTACCTCCATCATTCTGGGTATGGGAAGGGCCATCGGCGAAACCCTAGCCATAATCATGGTTGCAGGTAATGTTGTTCAGATACCAAACTCAATATTCGACCCAGTTCGTGTTTTAACCTCTAATATAGCCATTGAAATGGGATATGCGACTGGAATCCATTACAACGCCCTGTTTGCCACCGGAATCGTCTTGATCATCATGATTATAGTGCTACTGGTCATCGCCAATTACTTCCATTACAAGAAAAAGGTGACCATCGGAGGCGGTTACTTATGAAAAAATTCTTTCATCCCCCTAAACAATTTTTTGTAATTAAACAGAAAGATAAAGAAAATAATAAACTTAAATGTTGCCTAAAAAAGGAGGGAAACACTATTGCATAGATTCATACCTCCAAGAATTGCTCAGAAAATAATGACAGTAGTATTCTGGGCTTCCGGAATTATCACTCTTGTCATTTTACTGATCATAATAGGGTACGTACTTTTTAAAGGCATGCCAGTGGTGAATCTGGAATTTCTTCTGGGAAATCCGGTAGATTCAGGAAAATCAGGTGGAATTTTCCCTTTCATCATGTCCAGCATATATGTAACTCTCATAGCAGTTTTAGTAGCCACACCACTGGGTGTGGGGGCTGCGGTTTACTTATCAGAATATGCCGGAGAAAACACCTTGGTAAAACTAATCCGTTTCGGATCAGAAACACTGGCATCAATACCTTCTATTATATTTGGCCTATTCGGATTGGCGTTCTTTGTAATTTACCTAAAAATGGGATGGAGTATATTATCTGGAGGGCTGACTTTGGCTTTAATGGCATTACCCACCATACTTTCAGCTTCTGAAGTGTCAATAGAATCAATTAACAAATCTTATGCTGAAGGAAGCCTTGCCTTGGGTGCTACTAAATGGCAAACTATTTACAAAGTAGTTCTACCTGCTGCACTTCCAGGCATAACTACTGGAGTAATTTTAGGTATGGGGAGAGCCATTGCAGAGGCTGCAGCAGTATTATACACAGTTGGTGCAGCTTTGATGATGCCAACATCCCTGATGGATGCAGCAAGACCATTACCTTTGCATCTCTACATTTTAGCCACCGAAGGTTTATCCATGGAAAATGCATGGGGAACTGCAGCTGTGCTAATTATAATGATTTTAATTATTACCGTGGTGACCAACACAGTGGTTGACAATTATCGTAAGAAGATGATGGGGCGATAATGAATGGAATACAGAATAGAAGTAGAAAATTTGAATGTTTACTTTGATGAATTACACATCCTAAAAGATGTTAGCTTAAAAATCCCCAAAAATGCAGTTACTTCCCTAATAGGGCCTTCAGGTTGTGGAAAATCCACATTCATCCGAACTTTAAACCGGATGAACGACTTGATAAGCACTTTCAAGTTGGAGGGGAATGTGCTACTTGATGGTGGCGATATATACAATCCTAAAGTTGATGTGGTAGACTTGAGGAAAAAAGTAGGCATGGTATTCCAAAAGCCTAATCCTTTTCCTAAATCCATATTTGACAATGTTGCATATGGTTTGAGAGTACATGGAATCAACGATGAGGATATACTGGATCAAAAGGTTGAAGAAAGCCTGAAATCAGCAGCATTATGGGATGAGGTGGAAAATATACTGGAAAAATCTGCTATGGGACTTTCTGGAGGTCAACAGCAACGACTATGCATAGCACGTACTATTGCTGTGGAACCTGAAGTTATTTTAATGGATGAACCATGTTCAGCTCTTGATCCAATATCCACAACCAAAATAGAGGATCTTATCCACAAGTTAAAGAATGACTTCACTATAATCATTGTAACTCATAACATGCAGCAAGCAACACGTGTATCTAAACATACTGCTTTCTTTCTCAATGGAGAGATTGTAGAAAGTGGCCTTACTAATAGAATTTTTATTGAACCCGAGGATAAAAGAACTGAAGATTACATCACTGGCAGGTTTGGATAGATTTTTTTTTAAAATGATTAAATTTACAAAAATAATAGAGGGAAAAAAATGGACAGAAGATATCCCAGGATTCGGTTCCAAAAAAAACTGGATGAATTAAAGAATAAAGTGGATAAAATGGGTCAAGCTACCCTTAAAGCGTACAGAGAAGCTTTCAGCACTTTCATTGATTATGATGCAGAACTAGTAAAGAATGTTCTCGAAATTAACAAAAAGGTCCATGGGATGGGCTATCAAATAGAACATGATGCCATGAGCATCATTGCTGCTGAACAACCAGTTGCCGGAGATTTAAGATTCATCGAAGCGAGTATTAAAGTTTCAGCTCACTTAAAACGGATCACAGGTTTGGCTGCAAACATTGCCGAGGTTGCACGTCATGTAAAAGATGAAGAACTCCCTGAAAGGCCAATGTTTGACTTGCAACGTATGGCTGATATTGTGGATGGAATGGTGAGTAAGAGTCTGGCAGCTTTTTTAGCGAAAAATATGAATGTGGCCCGAGAACTTCACAGGGATGATGATAAAGTGGATGATCTTTTTGATCATGCCCTTAAAGCCATTACTAAAAGCATGTTCCAGGATAAGGAGTCAATATCATACTTGATTTATCTCTTATTCCTGGCACGTTTTCTGGAAAGAATTGCCGATCGTGCTGAAAATATTGGAGACAGAACCATCTTTATGATAACCTGTGAAAAAAGGGATCATACCAATGGAAAGATTTTAGGGAAATAAATCCCTAATTCACCATTTTTTTTTAAATATTCAATTTATTTTAAGTTTTTTTTTAGTAACAATCAGTTTTTTAAAACACCTTTTAAATAGCCACATCTTAAAAACAACAACATTTTTAAACATTCTCTTTTCAAACGGTTAACAACTAAATTATTGAGGTTTTAGGACACCAGTAGCTCTTCTAGCAGCCCAACACTGGATACAAACTCCAATGGGAAGTCCAGCGGTATGAGTATCTGCGTACTCTATTTTAACGTCAAGTGCAGTTGTTTTCCCACCCATGCCCATTGGGCCGATACCAGTGGAGTTAACCACTTCCAAAATTTCCTTTTCCAAATTTGAAATCCTTTTTTCAGAGTGATTAACACCTACCTGGCGAAGCAGTGCTTTTTTGGCTAGTTTCAGTGCCATGTCTGATGATCCGCCAATTCCAACACCTACCACAATCGGAGGGCATGGTTTACCACCAGCAGATAATACAGTATCCAGTACAAAATCTTTAATACCTGCTTCACCTTCCCCTGGAAGAGCCATTTTAAGTGCATTATTGTTTTCAGAACCAAAACCTTTAGGGAAAACAGTTATCTCCAGAGAATCAGTGTTAACCAGTTCTACATCAATTTGTGGGATGAATCTCCCAATGTTATTTCCAGTGTTGCGACGAGTTAAAGGGTCAACCACATTAGGGCGGAGTGGAATTTCTTCGGTTCCCCTTTTCACCCCATTGAGAATACCGTTAACAATACCTTCATTATTGTTTTCTACTTCCACTTTCCCATATTTAACAAAAATTATGGGAAGTCCAGTATCCTGACAAAGGGGGATTCCCTTATTCTCAGCAACATCTATATTATCTAAAATGGCTTTGAGATTAAGAAGAGCGGTTTCATCTTCTTCTACGTTGTATGCATTTTTAAGGGCTCTTTTAATATCATCAGGAAGTTTTATAACTGCCTCTTTAAACAAGCGATGTACTTCCTTTTCCACCATCTTTTGTCTAATCATAGAATCAGTTTATAAAAATTCAGTTATTTAAATCTTCAGTGAATATAACGTTATGATAAAATTTATTTTCGTAGAATAGTAATCAGATTCGAATTTAAAAAAAATGAATTAAATAATATAAAAAAGATGATCAGATCAGTATTTCATGATCATCTTAACTTTTTCCAGTTCTTTGGCTATTTTGTCCCTTTTATCGGTTAAAATATCTTCAAAACTCACCTTCAGAGCTTCTTTGGGACATACAGAAACACATAATGGCTCATCAAGTTCAACACACAGGTCACATTTTTTGGCTACTCCACACTCATCCAGTTGTATGGCTCCTATTGGACAAGCATCCCTGCAAAGTCCACATCCAATGCAAGCTTCTTCATTGATTACTACTGCCCCTTCAACTTTTTCGATGGCTCCTTCAGGACATACTATCATACAGGGGGCTCGGTCTTCAGCACAGTGCAAACAAAATACTGGTACTCCTTGAACCACTCGAATAGCATTTTTGGGGCATATGCGCTCACATTTGCCGCACTCATCACAAAGTTCTGGCCTTGAAATGAGTTCTTTCATTTATTCGGCCTCCTTTTCCAGTGATTTTTTGGCTCTAGTGTTGGCGGTTATTATTTTAACTAGATCAGAACTTTTCCTCTTTTTATTACTGAGGCCAGTAATTTTTGCAATGTGTTTAAGCTGACGTTCGGCTTGTAACTTATCTGTATCCACTTTAGCTATGGCTCTTTTGGAACAAGCTTTTATACATGCAGGTGTATCAAGATCAGGGCACTGATGGCATTTATTAGCTTTACGTTCATGGATCAACACTGCACCAAAAGGACACACCATCATACACAATCCACAGCCAATACATTTGTCCTTTTCAATCCCTTCCTTGCTGATGGCTTCAGTAGGGCAGATTAGTTCACAAGGCGCATCCTCACATTGTTGGCAGATGATTGGATAGAATGATCCCTCCACTTCTCTTACCAAGATCCTGGAAGTACCGTAGAGCTGGCTACATGCATCTTGACAATCAAGGCATCCATCACAAAGATCTGGTTGGATTATAATTTTTTCCAAGGCTAAGCCTCCTATATTTTAAGTTCAGTGCAGAGAGCATCTACATTTTTCTGGATACGGTTTCTTTCTTCTTGGGTAAGATGTTTAAAACGTTTTTGAGCCAATAAATATTCATCAACCATTTTACGTTCCATTGGGCGATAGGTAACACGGAAATCTCCATCTTCAATTTCATATAGTATCCATGAACCAGTTTCAACTGCTAAACGTCCTAATTCAATGGTTTTAGAAGGATCATAGCCCCAACCAGTGGTACATGGCTGGTGCAAGTGTATGTAGGCTGGTCCATCAGTTTCTTTGGCTTTTTGGACTTTCTTCATGAAGTCTTCTGGGAATGATATACTTGCTGTCGCCACATAAGGCACACCATGGGCTGCCATTATCATGGGAATATTCTTTTTAGGTTTATCTTCTCCAAAACTTTCTTTACCATGTGGGCTAGTAGTTGTGGAAGCACCGTAAGGAGTTGCTCCACTTCTCTGCACTCCGGTGTTCATGTAAGCTTCGTTATCATAACAAATGTAAATCAGATTATGACCTCGTTCCATTGCTCCAGATAGGGCTTGCAGTCCAATATCTGCAGTTCCGCCATCTCCAGCAAAGGCAACTACTTGGGCATCTTTACCTTGGCTTTTAAGTGCTCTTTCTACTCCTGATGCTACTGCAGCAGCGTTTTCAAAAGCTACGTGTATCCATGGGATATTCCACGCTGTTTCTGGGTAGGGGGTGGTTATAACTTCAAGACAGCCAGTGGCAGAAACAGCTACTGTGTTCTTGCCCAGTGCCTTCAGGGCTAATCTAACGCCCACTGTGGCTCCACAACCGGCACATGCTCGGTGTCCTGGTGCTAAGAATTCTTTTTCGCTGATATTCATTTAAACCTCCTCCGTTTTTAGCCCAATCCATTCAATCTCACGGGTGGGATTTTTAGTTTTTTCCACAATCTCCCTGACATATTCTGTGGTTATGTCTCGCCCGCCCAGTCCGGCGATGAATCCGTATGCTTCGGCATTGGTTTTGGCTTTTATATTATTGTAAAGAACCCCTCCCATTCCAAAGGAGATGTTTTTATCAATAACCGCCACTTTAGAACCATTTTCCAGAACTTGTTTAATCTCTTCTCTGGGAAATGGACGGAATACTCTAATTTTTAATAGTCCAATTTTTTCTCCTTCGTCTCTAAGACTATCTATAACATCTTTTATAGTACCACAAACAGATCCCATGGCTACAATTATAATTTCAGCATCATCACACTTGTATTTTTCAACAAGATCATATTTTCTGCCAAATATTTTTGCAAACTCCTGATTAGCTTGGACCATGACTTCTTTTGATTTTTCCATGGCCCCTTCTATAGCGTAACGAGCTTCCATGTAATAATCAGGGTCTGTGAAAGTACCGATGGACATGGGGTTTTCGGTGTCAAGGAAGGCATAAGGTTTGTAGGGAGGTAAGTATTGATCAACCTCTTCTGGACTGGGCACTTCCAATGGTTCTACAGTGTGTGTTAGGAAATATCCATCGATACAAACCATGCAAGGTAAAAGAACGTCACGATCTTCAGCAACCCGGTATGCTATCAAAACAGCGTCCAACGCTTCTTGGGCGTTTTCTGCATATATTTGTAGCCATCCTGAGTCGCGTTCAGATATGGTATCCTGTTGATCGTTCCATATGCTTAGTGGTGCAGATAGAGCTCGGTTGGCATCCACCAGAACAATGGGGCTCCTCATACCTGCTGCAGCAAAGAGAATTTCGTGCATCAAGGCCAAACCCTGGGACGAAGTTGCGGTGAAAACTCTAACTCCAGCTCCAGAAGCACCTAATGCGGCACTTATAGCGCTGTGTTCTGATTCTACCCGAATATATTCAGATTTAAGATCACCATCTGCCACGAACTGGGCTAAATATTCAGATATAGTTGTTTGGGGAGTTATGGGATAAACAGGAATTACTTGTGGTTTTGCCAGTTTAACAGCTTCTGCAACGGCTCGGTTGGAAGTAAAAACCTTTTTAACCATTTTATCCTCTCTCCATTTTTATTGCTTCGACTGGGCATTCTTCAGCACATATGCCGCAGCCTTTACAGTAATCATAATCTATGTCATAATCTTTGTTAATGCATCCTTCAGGACAGAAAAGAATACAATTTTCACAGTCAATACATTTTTCCTTGTCCAAAATTGGTTTAAATGTTCTCCAGCTCCCGGTTTTGTTGTTTCGTGAGCTACCAGGTTCTTTGACACATGCTCCAATAGTTACCATTAAATCACCTTTATAACTATGATTTCACCTTTTCAAAGGCAATTTTAGCTGTTTCAGCATTTTTCTCTCCGATCTTACCGGGGAAAGTTTCTTTTATAATTTTTATTATTGAATCTAAAGATACTCCACCAATTACCTTGGCGAAGGATCCCAACATCACTGTGTTGACGATGGGCACCCCCAACACATCCAGTGCAATTCCGGTGGCATCGATGGTGTGTACTTCGGCACCATCTAATTTTAAATCATTTTTAGTATTTACAATCACTTTTCCTCCTGTTTTAAGGCCAGATAATACATCAACGGCTTCAAGGAGTGTTTCGTCTAATACAAGAACATGATCTGGATTATAAACTTGATATCTTCTTCTTATGGGTTTATCATGAATTCTGGTAAAAGCCATGACTGGTGCTCCTTTTCGCTCAGCACCGAAAAATGGGAATGCTTGACAGTATTTTCCGTCTTCAAATGCTGCTTTTGCAAGTATTTCTGCGGCAGTAACTGCTCCTTGCCCACCGCGTCCATGAAAGCGAATTTCGATCATAATTTACCTCCATTCCTCATAGTTAATCATTATAAATATACATATTATATATACATGTTGGTGAGATTATTTTTTAAAATAAATAAAGTTGTATAATCTATTTTTAAGACTTTTTAATCATCTTAAAGTGTATTTATGAATAAAAATTAGACATTTCTCATATATTTTATATAACAAGGCCTTAAACAGGTTCAATCAACTTATTTTCTCTTTTATAATCCTCCCATTTTTTGTTGTCCAACCCTATTTTTTTTGATAATAAAAATTTTTTATCTTTATATACTCTTTAAATAATATGAAAGTATGGAATGCGTTTCCTAAAAAAAATGAGTGGGATTATTCTAATGAAAATACTGATTATAACTGGTGAACTTGCAAGCCCCATTGTGCATGATGTTTCATTAAAAACTA
Organism: Methanobacterium sp. UBA353; assembly: GCA_002496805.1. GTDB lineage: Archaea > Methanobacteriota > Methanobacteria > Methanobacteriales > Methanobacteriaceae > Methanobacterium. The sequence goes on from DALO01000011.1 coordinate 103,948, forward strand.
ATCATGACATCCTAGTGCATGTGGTTAACACACCCATTGCTGCTTTTTTAACCCCCAAAAAAATTATTCAGGAATTGCGAACTTTACCAGAGAAGGAATTAAAATCTGTGGACATGATCATTACCCCTGGACTTATACGTAAAGATGTTTCTCCTGTTACCAAAGAGATAGGAATACCCACTTATAAAGGATCTACTGATGCTGCTTATTTGGATATTGTATTGGAAATGGTTGAACAGCTGGATTTATCCACTAAAAAATCTGCTGATAAACTTATAGAAGAAGAACAAAGAAGAAGGGCTTTTAAATTTATTTCTGATTTCGAAGAGGATAATAAAAACCGGAAAAAACTCCTAAAAAAACCTGGAAATATTTTAATAGCTGATTTGCCTGTGGGTGAAGATTTTCCAATGCGCGTGCTAGCTGAAATAGCTAATGCTCCCGTTTTAACTCATGAAAAACTCTTAAAACGAGCTGAATATTTCGTTAAATCAGGTGCTAATATGGTGGATATTGGAATGATCGCTGGCGAAAACATGGCATCAAAAATACCACCCATGGTTAAACTTCTTAAAGAGAAACTAGATGTCCCGGTGAGCATAGACACTCTTCAATCAGAAGAAATCAAAGTAGCAATAGATGCTGGTGTTGACATGGTCTTAAGCATGGACCATGGAAACTATCAGGATGTTTTACCACTGCTTAAGGATAATAAAACTCCTGCAGTAATTTTACCAACTGATTACAAAAGGGGATGGGTTCCGCAAAGTATTGAAGAACGGGTCAATTCCCTAATTGATTTAAAAAATAAGTGTAATGGAATAAAAGTTATTGCAGACCCTATATTGGATCCTATTAACAGTCGAAGCATGGTAGATTCAATAATTGCCTGTCAAAAGTTTAAAGAAGAAGTTAAATCAGATATTTGTCCCATTTTTTTCGGAATTGGAAATGTAACTGAACTTCTAGATGTTGATTCAGTGGGCGTCAACGCCCTTCTTGCAGGGGTATCAATGGAACTCGGGGCAAGCATTCTTTTCACCCCAGAAGAAAGTGGTAAAACTCGAGGAAGTGTTAAAGAACTCTCAATTTCTTCAAAAATGATGTTTCTGGCCAAAATGAAAGGATCCATACCTAAAGATCTGGGAATAAATCTCCTGGTATTTAAGGACAAACGACAAGGAGAAGAAATTCAGGAAGAAATCGATGTTCCAGAAGTTGAAGGAATAGACAATTATAATTTTACCCAGGACCCTGCAGGTAGTTTTAGGATAAAAATAGTAGATGGGCAAATCATGGCTGTTCACTACCAAAAAATGCAGCCCACCATTGGCATTTATGGTCAGACTGCCAAGGAAGTTTACCATGAAATAATTAAAAGAGAACTAGTTTCAAGGGTTGAACATGCTGCTTATCTAGGTCAAGAACTTCAAAAAGCTGAAGATTCTCTTAAACTTGGTAAAAATTACGTTCAGGATTTTCCAATTTTCCAGAAGTTCATGGAGTACTAAACAATACATCGCAATGAAAATTGTCACAAATAAAATGACGAAAAAAAATAAGGAAAATTATTTTTAATCTTTAAATTATATTGAAATAAACCCCCTCAGTTTGGGGGGGGAGGCATCTTTGATTAATGGAAGGAGTAAGAATTAATGGAAAAATGCCATAAATGTGGTAACACTAACACCATCGTCCGGAGGAAGCAGTCAGGGCAGATACTTTGCCAGGAATGTTTCGTGGAATCAATTCAGGAAAAGGTTTTAAAAGATATTCGCAGACAAAAACTTATTGAAAAGGGTGATAAAGTTCTCGTTGCCTTATCTGGTGGTAAAGACAGTGTAATGGTTCTTCACATATTAAACAATCTCCGAAATAGGCGAATCATAGATTTGGTGGCTGTAACCATTGATGAAGGAATCAGTGGCTATAGGGAGGAGGGAGTGCGAATTGCCGCTCAAAACGCTGAAACACTGGGTATTGAACATCGAATTGTATCTTTTAAAGAATATGTGGGCCGTTCACTGGATGAAATAATGTCTGATTCGAATGATAGGAATGCTTGCACTTATTGTGGTGTTTTCAGGCGATGGATCCTTAATAAAGTTGCCAAAGAAGAAGGTGCTACAAAAATTGCCACTGGACACAATTTGGATGATGAAACCCAATCCATTCTCATGAATTACTTGGAGGGAAACATCCACAACCTCACCCGCATTGGAATCCGCTCAGAATCCAAGTATGAAGGGTTCACTGTTAAAATCAAGCCACTTAGGGAAATTCCTGAGAAAGAAATTGCCACCTATGTATTGGCATGTGGTTTACCAGTTCATCTAGCTGGTTGTCCTTATGCTGGAGATTCTTTCCGTGCAAAGGTAGGGGTTTTTCTCAAAGAAATCAGTAAAGAACACCCTACCATAATGTACTCTACTTTAAGGGGTTTTGATAAAATTAAACCAGTACTAAAAGAAAAATTCTCACAAAAAGGTTCTATGGGAGTTTGCCAGGAATGCGATGAGCCTGCCGCTGGTAAAATATGCAAAGCATGCAGTTTTCGATTGTCATGGAATCAGTGAGGATGATTTATTTAAATACTACAATGATAGATTAATTATTTCAATGAGATTATGGTATGATCACATTGTTAGGTACAACCATTCATTTAACTAAATCAGGATTTGAAGGATATGCAAATAACACTCATCATTGGAGAAGATGAAAAACAAGTAGAGGTTGATGAAGGGAAAACAGTTAAAAATTTGCTTCAAATGATGGAAATACCTGTAGAAACGGTTGTAGTTAAGAAAAATCAGTCAATCATCATTGAAGAAGAATTAATAGAAGATGGAGATATCATAGAAGTAATTAAAGTAATTTATGGTGGATAAATCAATCCAGGGTGTGTATCAGTGGATGATTTTACTCTAATTGAACAATCAATTTCTAATCATTTTCCCTTAATTGGATTCCATAAAGGTGGAGAAGGAAAAGAATCCTATTTTATAGTGGGAAATTATCGTCCGGAAAGTTTCCAAGAATTGGCACGTGAACTGGATAAAAATGGTTTTATTCCTTTTATTAATCCAGAAGGTTATAATTACAAAATAAACATAGCTAAAAAGCCGGAAAAAGGTGAATCCCGGATTATTTTTAACATTATTCTTTTCATGGCAACCATATGTACTACTCTGTTTGCAGGATATGTTCTTGGAAAAGGGGATATATGGCAAGCTATTGCATTTTCTGCCTCTTTACTTGGAATAATAGGGGCTCATGAGACGGCTCACTATTTAGCTGCACGTAAACATGGAGTTAATGCTACTTTGCCTTATTTTATTCCAGCACCAACTATAATCGGGACTTTTGGGGCTTTAATAAACGTTAAATCTCCCATACCTAATCGGAAAGCATTATTTGATTTGGGATACAGTGGTCCTTTGGCTGGCTTCCTAGTTGCTATCCCAATAATCTTGATTGGTCTGAACTTATCAACATTAGGTGCAAATACTGATACTTCCATGCTTTTCCTACCGCCTCCTATAATGGAATTACTCACATTTCTGACAGCTCCAACTGCAACTGGAGATCAGATACTACTTCTCCATCCTGTAGCCTTCGCTGGTTGGGTGGGGATAATTGTCACCATGTTAAATTTGATGCCAGTAGCTTATCTAGATGGGGGGCACATAGTTAGGTCACTTTTTGGTCCAAATTTTCACAAAATAGTTTCAATTGTGGGGGTAGTGATAACTAGCATATTAGGCTGGTATTTCATGGCATTACTCATGCTTTTCATTTTCTTTATTGGAAAAGGACATCCTGGTGCTCAAGATAATATTAGTTCTCTAGATCGCAAGCGAAAAATAATAGCCGTGTTAATAATGATAATTTTTATTCTCTGCCTTTCCCCTGCCCCTATTAACCTTTAATCTCAATTATTTAATAATTTAAAGGTGAAATAATGAAAGTACACTATGAATGCGCATCATGTTTCCTCAGACAGGCCAGAGAAGCACTTGATCTGGCGACTGATGATGACGATCTTAAAATGAAAGTAACTGAAATAACTAACCAAATTCTCTGCCAGAAATTCAAACGTGGAGCAGTATCTAACCAGATTGGCACGGAGATACACCGTACGATCAAACGTGAAACTAAAAACCCCGATCCATACCATGATCTTCGAGAAAAATCAGACCAAATCGCCATTCAATTTCTACCCAGAGTAGAAAAATTATTGGAAATGGATAAATCCCTTAAAAATTATCTTAAAGCAGCGATTGCAGGTAATATTCTTGATTTCGGGGCTTTAGGATTAGAAACTGACATTGAAGAACTGGTCATGTCTACTATAGAAAAAGATTTGGCCATTGACCACACACTTCAACTGGGAGCTGAACTAAAAAAGGCTAAAAACGTTCTTTATCTAGCTGATAATGTGGGTGAAATAGTATTTGATAAGTTATTAATTAAAAAGTTAGATGAATACAATGTTGAAATAACTGTAGCTCTTAAAAAGTATCCCATTCTCAACGATGCTTGTTTAAAGGAAGCATTAGATGTTGGTCTTGATGAAGTAGCAAGATTAACAACCACTGGAACTGATTCCATTGGGGTAATCTATCATGACCTTTCTGATGATTTCAAACAGGAATTCCACGAAGCGGATCTAGTCATTGCCAAGGGTCTGGGAAACTACGAAGGTCTTGGTGAGATAGACCTAGGAGACCAGCCAGTTTTCTGCTTATTTAATGCCAAATGCAAACCAATAGCACGAGACATAGGAGCTGAAGTAGGAGATAACGTTGTTTTAAAATTAAACTAAATTAACTTATTTTTTCCAATTTTTCCTTATATTCTGGGGTTGAAATATATTTAGTAAATATATTAAATCATAAGGTCAATAATAGGGTATGAATAAATATTCCATCAGCTTAATATTATTTTTTATAGGATTACTAATTGTGGCCGTAATTGTTTCGAGTTTAAATGGTGATGAAACAAATAAAGACATAAAATCGTCTATTAAATGGGATAATGACTATAATCATGCCGTTCAAGAAGCAAAAAATACCAATAAAAAGATATTTGTGTACTTCTATGCAGAATGGTGCGCATATTGCACACAGATGGATGAAGTGACCTATGCATCTTCAGAAGTTCAAGAAAAATTAACGCAAAATTATGTATTACTAAAACTGGATGTGGATGCAAATCCCCAGTTAAGTCAAAAATATCAGGCTTACAGTCTTCCCACCATAATAATCTTAGATTCCAATGGCCAGGAAATAAACCGAATCATCGGATATCAAAGTCCAGAACAACTATTAAATCAGATTTAGATAATATTTGTGGGATAATTCATTTTTTAGTACATTAAAATGTTTTTTGACATATTTCAGGGGATAAAATGGAAACAAGTTACGTACTGTCCTTTTTAGCGGGGATAGCATCAATCATATCTCCCTGTGTTCTACCGCTGATACCAGTTATTGTGGGTTTTTCTATACTCAAAAGAACAACTTTGGAGATAATATCTTTTAATTTAGGATTTTTCATCTTTTTTGCCATTGTAACTATCCTTACCGCAATATTCACGGCGGCAATAAATTATCATCTCTTATATTTCCGAATCACCGCTGCGCTGATACTGGTGGTAATTGGAATCCTTTTCATAGCAACCAAAAACATTTTCAACATATCAAAAACCAGCATCTTCAGCACATCAGACTCTCGTAAAGGCATTTTAGGATCATTTTTAATGGGATTTTTAACTTGCCTGGCCTGGTCACCATGTTTCGGTCCCTACGTGGTTGCAATAGCAACTTATAGTGCATCAACCGGAGATATAGGTTTTAGTGTCGTTAACATGATCATTTTCGCCGGAGGATTTTCCTTAACAATATTTATAATGGCTTTTTTAATGTCAAAAATCCGTTTAGATTTTATAATAGAATATTCAGATTGGATTAGAATAGTATCTGGAGTAATAATAGCCTTTGCAGGTTTGTATATGTTAATGGGTCTTTTATAAAGCATTATTTAAATAAATATATCAAATGGGATGATATGATGAAATTGGGTTTTTTAGGATTTGGAGAAGTGGCGCAAACATTATCTGAGGGGTTAATGGACCATGAACTTGAAGTTTTAACATGTACAGCTGGACGAAGTAATAAATCAGTAGAGTTGGCAAAATCAGCTGGTGTTGGTTTATGTTCAACTTATTCAGAACTTGCAAAATCCTGTGATATGTTATTATCAACTGTCATCCCTGCCGAAGCAGTAAATGTAGCCAAAAATGTAGCTAAAAATGTTAAAGGAATATATGTGGATTTAAATAATGTATCTCCCGCCACAATAAATGAAGCTTCAACTCATATTGCCGATGGCAATACTGTAGATGCTGCCATCATGGGGAGTATAAAAAATGGATTAAAAACACCCATAATAGCTTCAGGTCCGCGTGCTGAAATTTTTGCTGAATTAAACAATTATGGTATGAATATTGAAGTTATAGGTTCGAAATTGGGCCAAGCATCTGGTTTGAAGATGCTTCGCAGCGCTTATACGAAAGGTGTTTCCGCCCTTCTTTTTGAATCTTTTTACGCTGCTTTCCAGATGGGGATGGATGAAATTTTATGGCGTTATCTCAGTCAAACAGAAGGATCTAATTTTAAAGACTCCTCAGTTTCTCGTATTAAAAGTAGCACAGTCCATAGTCATAGACGTGCTCAGGAAATGGAGGAAGTATCAAAATTTCTATCAAAATATGAAGATCCCCTGGTTACTCAGGCTACTAGTGAGTTCTTCCATCTACTTCACGATAAAATAGGGCAAATATCAGAAAAACCAGATGATTATAGGGATGTGTTCCGGAAACTCGCGAATGATAGATTTTAGGGGAAAAATCAGCTATTTTTTAATAGTAATAATTATATAGGATTTATGTTAAATATATTATATATCTAAGGATTGATATCAGCAGTGACATATGGAACCAATTTATTATCGATTTTAAATGGATTTGGTCCCCATGCCAGATAAAGAACATGTCAAAGAATGCCAGGAACAAATAGCAAAGCTTGAAGGAAGAAAAGTGACGAGTTGCTCCTTTAAAGCTTACGAAAACAATTGCTGGCGTTTTTATATAGTCACTGATCAGGGTAAACTGGTGATGACCTTCTGTCCTAACTGGGCTTGTCCAGTGGTGGAACACCATGATGCTCACCATGATGAGGTTCCAGAGCATTAATGCGGAGTTACGTTATTATTTCATCAAATTTTATATCTAACTAAAATGGTTCATGATTATCAGTAAACTTCATAACCCTACCCTTAATTTGATTCTCCAACCTCTCTTTTTCTTTACAAGTTCCCCTCGAAGTGGAATTATCTGAGAATCAACTAATAATCTTAGATAGGTGGCCATCTTACCCGATAATTTTAGGGGACTTTTCACTTTACGACCAGATGGCTTTAGCTCACAAGCCAACACACCTCTCTTATCCACATAAAGATGAGCGTCCATTCCCTTTTTTAATGATTCAAGTTCAAAACTTCGAAGATGAATCCCAGCATCAAAGGAATATTGTGGTTTATCTTTTATTCTGGATCCTTTGCGGAATTTTTCATGGGCTTCAGAACTGGTGAATCCTTTTTCCACCATGGAAGCAACATACCAGGCCCTTTCAATAACTTGGCCCATGGTCTGATCAGGAGGGATGATACCCTGCTTTTCATAGTCAATAATAAGTTCATATAGTTCTCCACGCGTAACATCTTCCTCCACACAGCTAAGGGCCAACCGACTCAACACTGGACCGTAACCAGCCTGACGCAGCGAAGCCCATACTTGATTCTCAGCCTGATACCACCGTCCCTGAATGATATGTTCCACAGCAGAAGCATTTAAATGAGCAGTTTTCAGGAGTTTATGGCGTGGTCTGGTGTTCAAACGGTCAAGTACAACTTCAAGATTCCTTTTACCGGGCATGTTTCCTTTTTTTATCTCATCTTCTAAAATATTAGTTGTTGAATCAGGTAAAACTTTTTTCACATTGTGAGGTATCTTCAAATTGTTTTCCAGAATCTCTTGACGGATTTGCCTACCTGATATTTTCTCTCCATTCACTTTACCTTCTGGTATGAAATGAAATTTCATCTTTCGTTTGAACCGCAGGTCAAGAAACTCGTTCACTGCGTACCATCGGATCACATTCCGATTGGGTAAGTTACGGGGAATACCACTGAAAATACCACGTTTAATGAAACTAGCAGCGTATTTTTTAATTCGAGCAGGGTCTACTTCAGCTGCATCCACATAATCTGTGACTCCATCCTGGATCATCAAAGCAATCCTTATGGGAACTGTGTAGGCCATGGTGAGTCTGTGGTGTAGGTTTTCAATGGGCACTATCCTGTCAGCCCCAGCTTCAAGGGCCATCCTGCTCCTTGCCTCGAAGTTAGTGAAAAATGGGGCGTGATTGGCGCTGTAACCTTTATTAAGGTAAATCACTACTCCTGTATTTTTTTCATCAGCAACTTCTCTGGCTTTTTGGATGAGATCAACATGTCCCAAGTGAACTGGATCAAAATCAGCGCTTATTCCTATCAGAAAATTCACATCCTAAAGTTTTAAACTTTTCAACGGCCTTATTTTAGATTTAAATAAATTAGATTGTTTTGAAAACAATATCCGTATATTCTTTTGTTAGAATTAAATGGTATAATTATGTTATATTTTATCCCTTATTAGGGCACCAGTGATTCCGCCTACAGCATCTATAATTGATGACATAGCTGCCTCGAGTAGCGCATACACCAAAATATATCCTATTACGGCAGGAAATGGTGGTAGATTAAAATCAATTGTAACAAAGACCAAAATTCCCAGTATAAATCCACCAATAATCCCTGTGATAACTCCATTTTTAGCTCCATTTCTATATCCGTTGTTTACAAGATATCCCACTATTACCCCTGGAATAAAAATACCTATAAAAATACCATATTCAAACATTTTAAAAAACATTCCAAGTACCACAACCAAAACTGCCCCTATAATACAATATTTCCAATTTATCATCTCATTATCAACACCAGATTATCTTGCAAAATTGTTTTTTAATAATAGCTAAAAAAACAGCCTCTGAATCAAGCAAATCTAAGGTTAATGTGTTTCAAATGTATTAAATAGTTGATGATTTTAAATACTATTTTATGTCAAAACAAGACATACCTTATGGTGATTTAATTATTGTAAAATTATCCTCAAATCATGATCTTACAGGATTTAGATGTAGTGATGATGATTTAGATGAGTTCATCCAGTTTGATGCATTACCTCAAAGGGATGATCGATTGAATCAAACCTACGTTTGCAAGTATGAAGAAGAAATCATAGCTTTTTTCACAGTTTCTGCGGATTCGGTAAAAATTAATAGAAAGGATAAAAAGAGATTAGGGGTTAATTATCCTGATTTTCCTGCTATTAAGATCGGTAGATTAGCTGTTCATGAAGATTATAAGGGCAGACATGTGGGCAGTACCATAATCATGTATGTGATGGGTTTAGCTTCGAAATTAGGTGAAGAGGTTGGTGTACGTTTTATTTCGGTAGATGCATACAGGGGGATATAAAAGTTTTATAAAAAGAACTTTTTTGTAGAATTAGCAGAATGTGAAGATAAACATCTGGCTATGTACACAGATCTTGAAATGTGGGTTGCTTAGCGTTCGCTATTAGATTTAATAGTTCTGTAAATTTTAAGGGATTCTTTCAGGAATTTCTTTTTTTTGGATGTTGTTGGTTTGTCCAGATTTCCAACGAAACGATCTACATCCTTTCCGGTTAAAGTTGGTGTTGCTGCAATTGCTTTAGCCATATTCTTCACTACCATCATATTTGATTACATAA
>DALO01000013.1 GCA_002496805.1 Methanobacterium sp. UBA353
AAAACTAAGAAAATAGAAATTCTCGATAATATAAAAATAGTAAAACTAAGTGCTCTTGCACGTTTTAATTTAAATGACTATTTGTCTTCTAAATCATCAAAACGTGTTAATCCTGCGGATTCTTCCAATAAAGCCCTTACTTTGGCCTCATACTCTTTTTGAGTTATAAGACCCTTTTCAACTAACAGATCAACAAGTGCAGTTAACATGTCTTCTAATGTTTCCACATCTTCAGATACCATTATTCCACCTTTTTAAGTATAATGTCCTTTCCTTGGATTTCTAGTTCAAATTCGTCTTTGTGTTTGTATCCTTGTAGTTCTACGATTTTTTTAGGTAATGGGATTCTGTATTGTCTGCCCTCTTTGTCTGAGTACAATCTCACTTTAATTGACATACCTAATTATAGGTCTATTATTATATATAAATGTATTACAATGTAATGCATTTATTAAAAATACATAACTAATCAGTAATGTATACCTATTTTTAGACCTAAAATTATATATACTATTAAAACCAACTATAATATAGAGGGTAAAAAAAAATGATGTGTAAAAATTGCGGGTCTTCACAAATTGTCAAAAATGGCAAAGTAAACAACCAACAGCGCTACAAATGTAAAAAATGTGGAAAACAATTCATCAACAACGATAATTTTGCATGCATGCGTAACAAAAAACACATCATCGCCGTCTCAATGGACTTATACTATGACGGTCTTAGTGTACGTAAAATCCAAAGACAAATCAGTTACCTCTTCAAAGTCAAAGTATCACAAGTAACCATCCACAACTGGATAACAAAATACTCCCTACTAGTAAAAGAATACGTCGACACCCTCAAGGCAGACCTTAGTGATGTTTGGCACACCGACGAAACAGCTATCAAAATAAAAGGACAACAAAAATGGTTCTGGGAAATCATAGACGCAGAAACTAGATTCATGGTAGCAGAACACTTATCAAATACTAGAATCATCAAAGACAGTACAAAACTTTTCATGGATGCACGAAACCGAGCCATCCAAAAACCTAATATCATTTATGCAGATGGTTGCTTTGCTTACAGGAAAGGATTCAACAAAGCATTCTATGATCACCATCAAAGTTGTAAACTTGTTCAAAATGTGGGAATAAATGGTAGAGTGCATCAAAATAAAGTTGAAAGACTTCACGGTTCTTTAAAAGACATGCTCAGAACACGAAGAGGATTAGATAATCAAACTAAAACCAAAGCAATGTTAGATGGTTGGTTTGTTTACTACAATTTTTTAAGACCCCATAGTACTCTTGGTGGTAAAACTCCTGCCGAAGTTGCAGGAATAAACCTAAACTTAGATAATAGATGGGAAAGTCTTATAGATTTAGCAACAAAATGGAAAGCTAACAATACAGCATAATGATCATTTCTATTGATTTCGTTAAAGTTTATTTATTATTCATAATTAATCATTGCTGATTTTAATAATTCTCGTTGTAGAAATGAGTAGTCATTGTTCTATATGTAATTTCTATGATTGACATTTTAATTTACTGTCTGATAGAAAAGCTAATAGAAAATAGAATGAAGTGATATACCCTAAAATATTATTTTTTTAAAAAGGTTTATATATAAAGTATATTATACTAAAAATTAACGGAAATTAAAAGAATTATGTAAAAATGTGTCTCTGATTAACTACTTTTTGGGAAGTAGTTAATCGGATTGGGATGAGACAACAAACAGGTATACAAACGCGTAAGTATGTTCCTATATAGAAATATTATAGTATATAAACTTTTTCTATGAAATTCTTACGCTTTTGTTTCGTATATCTCTTGTTCTATCTCATATCTAATATAAATACGCTCATTTTTATTATAATTTCCTTAAACGTTCCGTTGGTCGAAAAAACAGACGTCATGGTAAAATACCAAAAAATACGTCAAGGAGATAAAAACATGAGAATCGAAATAAAATTCGACAAACGTAAATTTGAGCGAGATCTCAAACGTGAAATGGAAAAAGCTGAAAGAGAAATGAAAAGAGAAATTGAAAGAGAAATGAGAAAATTACGTTAATAATTTTCTCTCTTTCTTTTTTTAAGAAGTTAGAGGCCGGAAAAATTTACTAAAAAAATATATAAATTGAAAAGACAATGATCGAATATCTTATTCAATCTGATCTTTTGAATAAGAATAAGGGTTATCAATTTCTACTTTTATTTTTATTCCCCATTGTCCGATTAAATTACGTAAACTATTGTCTTTTGAGTTTTCTGTTTTTGAACTAGCACTCCATCTTCCTTTGATTTCCATTATTACACCTCTTTTACCCATTTTATATTGAAACTTGATTTTTCAAATCCCGCATGTGGTAATGCCTTAATAATCTCTTTTGTAGCTAAAGGAACTGTATTATTTAACGAATCTTGAATAATGGTTTTGGTAGTATTAATCACTAGCTGGTTGATTTGTTCTGGAGTAATTCCATCAGGTAAATTGAGAATATTGATTGGAGGAATATTTAGATTATTTAGATTCATATTTATTTCTGGAGGTACTTTTCTCAGTTTTTGAACATGGAAATCTTTTCTAAGTGTATCCTGTCTGTTACAACTCTCAATACATGCCATGTTTATATCTTTCCAAGTATGGTTTTCTTTTTCATTCGAAAGAAGGTAATCTTCATATCGAAGTGGGTTTTCAAGTTTAAAAAGTTCTTTATATTCTTCATAAAGCATCCAAAGTTCTTTATCTATTTTTTCATCTTCAGCAGTTTTAACTTGTTTTAAACCCAAATAATTCAATGCTTCTGTTCTATTAATAGAATGAGAATGAGAATAAATTTCAGATGAAATCCTTTTTACTATTGATTTATTCTCTTCTTCAGTAAATGGTGAGGATCGTGTGTTCAATAATCTTTCTGCAACTAATTTAGTTTGCTCTAAAGATCTATTAACCTTCCCTAATGCTAATGGATGCACATGATTAGTAAGTAATTCAAAACTTTTCATCTTTTCATCAGGCCGCCCACATCCTGTTCTCTCTAATAATGAGAAATAACCATTGACGTCTTCGACAGAAATTGGAAGTGGTTTATTTGTCGGATCTCTAGGGTTATATGGTCCTTCATGAGTTATGTCTATTGGTCCTAATTCTGCTTTTTTTGACATTACAATTTCATCAGCCCCTAGAGCCAACATTGTAGCAGCACTGTATGCCCTATAGGGAATTAGAACACTAAAAGATCCTTTTTTTGAATATTCACGAAACATTGAAACTATTGCCCATGGAACGTCACTAACCCCGCCAAGACTGTAGATGAATAGATCTAGTTTAAGATCGTCTTCTTTATTCAATGCCAATATGTGTTTGTGGAGTATCGGCACCACGTCATAAAACATATGATGCTCTGCTCCAGGCCTATCACTGGTTATATAAGTGATAACTTTGGTTCCCCGTTGATCTTCAATTTTTTTAATCAATTTTTTTCTTTCAGAACGACCCATGATATTTCTTTCCCAAATTTAAAGATATTAATTTTTTCGGTTTGAGATTAATTAGCAAGTGTTATATAGTATAAATTCAACATAACTTAAACTTATCCAAATAATACTTTTTCGCACTACTATATTATATTTTTCATTAAAATTATAATACTATGGGATAGTCCCACGATTAAAAATTTATATTCTACAGTAGAATTTCATCATTAACTTAACAGAATCGCTTAAAAATAAATAATTAAATAGTGGCAGGGAAGTTTGAGTTCGGTGTGGCTGCCACCATCATTACTCCGATCATGAGTATCGTAATCATGATCAGCACTGGGATGAAGTAACGCATAGCCAAATATTTAAGATCTATTTCGTCCCAATAATGAGTTCTTCTCCTTAAATCTGGAATTCCATTCTTCCTGTAAGTTTTTTGCATCTTATTCCTCCTTTATTAGAAAATGGGGTCTTCAACATATTTAAGGCAAGAGTTACAGAGCGCTTGAGAAGTAATAGGATTAGGTGGAAATCAACAAAAATTTAAACCATATTCCACATAGATTAAACCTTAGCAGAAAAGTATTAAGGATCAGAAAAATTAAGAATTATTTTAATTATTATGGAGGGATTAAAATTGCCTGAAAGTGGCGAAACCGAGTTAAGAGTCGCTGAAGCACTCCAACAAGATGTGGGTAAAGGGATGGTGCGCATAGACAATGATTTAATGAATGAAATCGGCGCAAATCCTGGTGATATTGTTGAAATTATCGGTAAAAGAACTACCGGTGCCATAGCTGGGAATTCCTATCCTGCTGACGTGGGGTTGGAAATCGTTCGTATGGACGGACTCACCCGATCAAATGCAGGAACATCCATAGGAGAAACCATAACCATCCGAAAATCACAACCTAGAATGGCTAATAAAGTAGTCATAGCCCCGGCAGCTAAGGGAATGCGTATCATGGCTTCAGGAGACATCATCAAAAGAAACCTTATGGGTCGAGCAGTCACCAGGGGGGATGTATTGGCCTTAGTGTCTCCTCGAAGGACTAAAGAGACTTTAAGAGAATTTCCGGGTTCTGAAGACATTTTCAGGGAATTCTTCGAAGCCACCACACCATTCTCCCTGGGGGAAATCAAGTTCACTGTAGTATCAACCAACCCTGCCGGACTGGTGCGGATCAATGAAGCCACCCAGGTGGAAGTTCGACCAGAAGCAGTGGAGTTAATGGAGAAAAAAGTCCCAGATGTAACCTATGATGATGTGGGTGGATTAAAAAAAGAGATATCCAAAGTCAGGGAAATGATAGAACTCCCACTCCGCCATCCAGAAATATTTGACAGATTGGGGATAGACCCACCTAAAGGGGTGCTATTGCATGGAGCACCCGGCACTGGAAAAACACTCCTTGCTAAAGCAGTGTCCAGTGAGAGTGGATCAAATTTCGTGGCTATAAACGGACCTGAAGTTATGAGTAAATTTGTGGGAGAGGCTGAAAAGAAGATCAGGGAAATATTCGAGGAAGCCGCTGCCAATGCTCCCACTGTAATATTCATTGATGAAATAGATGCCATTGCCCCTAAAAGGGAGGAAGCCACTGGTGAAGTTGAACGCAGAGTAGTAGCACAAATACTGGCACTGATGGATGGACTGAAAGAAAGGGGTAAGGTAATTGTTATTGGGGCCACAAACCGTCCTGATGCCCTGGACCCTGCCCTGAGAAGGCCTGGTCGTTTTGACCGGGAAATTGAGTTACGAGTTCCTGACCGTGATGGTCGGGCCGAAATACTAGAAATACACACACGTGCAATGCCCTTAGATGATGATGTGGATGTTAATAACCTTGCTGAAACCACTCATGGATTTGTAGGGGCAGACCTAGCAGCACTCTGCAGAGAAGCAGCTATGAACGCTTTAAGAAGAGTTTTGCCAGATATTGACTTGGAAGAACAGCGAATATCATCAGAAATCTTAGACAAACTCTTTGTCGCCAGTAACGATTTTGTTGATTCCATGAAATCCATAAGTCCCTCTGCACTGCGGGAAGTGTTCATAGAAGTTCCCAACGTCCACTGGGAGGATATCGGAGGACTGGACGAACTCAAGGAAAACCTTAAAGAAGTGGTAGAATGGCCATTATCTAACATATCTTCATTTAAACGCATCGGAATACAACCATCTAAGGGTATTCTCCTATTCGGACCGCCTGGTACTGGTAAAACATTGCTCACAAAGGCGGTGGCCACAGAATCAAAGGCTAACTTCATATCAGTTAAAGGATCTGAAATACTGAGTAAATGGTTCGGTGAATCAGAACGTAAAATATCCGAAATATTCACAAAAGCCAAACAGGCATCTCCATGCATCATTTTTTTTGATGAAATCGATGCAATAACACCTATCAGAGGTTCTGCTGCTGGCGAACCCAGAGTTACCGAGCGCATGGTTAACACCATCTTATCAGAAATGGATGGACTGGAAGAACTGAGGGGCGTGGTGGTTATCGGAGCAACTAACCGTCCAGACTTGATTGACACGGCACTTCTTCGCCCAGGACGATTTGACGAAGTGGTGCTGGTGCCTCCACCGGATGAAGACGCACGAAAAGAAATACTCCGCGTTCATGTGGGACACATGGCCCTGGATGATGATGTTAAACTGAGGCAACTGGCTAAAAAAACTGAAGGATACTCAGGAGCCGACATAGAAGTCTTATGTCGTAAAGCAGGTATGATAGCCCTCCACGAAGACATGAACATAGATAAAGTATCTTTTAAACATTTCAAAGCAGCTTTGAAGAAAATAAACCCTTCAACCACTCCTAAGACCAAAGAATATTATGAACAAATAGCCCAAAAGCTGGGCAGAGGCATAGAACCTAAAAAGATTCGAGAGGAATTCCCTCGAGAAGTGGCTTAAAGTTTTTCGTTAAGCTTGTTGTAAGGGGTATGATTTGTGGATAAAAAGGAAAACATAACCAAATTCGAATTTTTCGATGTAACTGCCGATGTTGGTTTCCGGGCTTATGGTGCGAGTTTGGATGAGTCTTTCCAGAACGCTGCCCTGGCCATGTTCGAAGTCATGACTGACACCACCCACATCAATCCACAAGTTCAGCGAAACATAACCCTGGAATCAGAAGACTTGCAAGCCCTTCTATATGACTGGTTAAGTGAATTATTATTCATCCATGATTATGAATCACTGGTTTTCTCACACTTTAAAGTCAAAATAACTAAAACCGATGATGAAACTTTTACTTTACATGCTGAACTTGGGGGAGACACATTCCAACAAACCATCCACGAAGTAAGAGATGAAGTCAAGGCAGTCACCTTCCACCTAATGGAAATCAAGAAGGAAAATGGGTTCATGGTCCAAGTGATTTTGGATACATAATAATTAAATCGGAATATTATACAGGGTTTTTCATGCCTTATCTGGTCTGCGGAGAATGTGGGAAATATTACCAACTTCAGGAAGGTGAATCTCCTGAAGATTTCCTTTTAAGTTGTAGTTGTGGTGGTAGATTAATTCTGGTTGAATCACTGGATGAAACCGAATTATTGGAAAATCAGGAAGAACAAAACAGTCACCGAAAACCAGTAAACCCGGAACATTCAGGGAATGTATCAAACCAAGAAAAATTAGGGGAAACTTTTAATCCAAAAGAATTAAAGGATAGATCTAATCTTGAAAAGTCACCAGAACATGTTCAAAACTATTCAACAACTAAATTTTTTAAAATCAGCATTATTTTAGCCATATTTGGGATTTTAATCATATCTGCAAGTATTTTAAAGTATGATGGCAGTTATGGTGTCGTATCTTCCAATGAAAACGAGAAATACTCCCAGGAACAGATAAACTGCTTTCTGGAAACTACTTTCAGCCCGGATAATTATGGTGGTAGCAATGATCGGGTGGGTAAATGGGGGATTAACGTGGTCCGAATCAAAATATTTGGTTCACCCAGCCAGGAAGACATGAATACTCTGAATAAAGCTATTAAGGATATAAATGTGAATGCTAAATCTATTCGAATGGTGATTGATGATAAAAACCAGTATGAACCGGATATGGAAATATATTTCATACCCCACTCACGATTTGCCCAATACTCTGTCAACCCATCAGAAGCTGATGGGTTCACTGAGTGGCTGGTCAGCACCAGCGATATTTATGGTGGAAATCCTGCTGGAGAAATATTCAAAGCCAGAGTATTCATTGGTACTGATCAGTTAAGTCAAACCAGGCGGTCCCATGTCATAGTCCATGAACTGGGTCATAGTCTGGGATTTAATCATAATCATAATCAAAACAGTGTATTATGTTATCAAGGACCCGTAATTACTGAATTTGCTGATTTAGATAAAACTATGATACGAATGCTTTATCGTGAAGACATATTGCCTAACATGTCCAGAAATCAAGTTGAAATTATTCTAAACAATTCCAGAAGTAGCTTCTTTTTTTGAGAAGTCACTCGTAAAGGGAGTGGCATGGGATGGATTTATTCAGCAAAAACAGTGTTATAATTGATAGATACAATGGATGGAGAGTTATTTCAGGGAAATATTATCTTTCTGAGTTCATCCAAGTTTTTCCGGATAAAATCTTCAGATTTAGGGTCAGCCAGTATTTTCAACTGTTTCTGCCCAGTTTCATTGTAAGCCTTTTTTAAGATTTCTTGTAACTCTGAAACAGGCATATCCATAACTTTTTCTATTTTCAACAATTCTTCATCAGATAAATTAACTTTATACTCCCTAACGAGGGATTCAAAGGATCCAACCACATTTTTATTCCCCTTAACTACCATCTTTAGCATCAGTGGAGGGGCACGTGTGAATACATCCACTAAACTAATAACATCTTCCTCAGTTACCGTTACTTTTTCGTCTGATTTTGTTGACATCCTATCCTATTTTCCAAAAAGTTGTTGTTATAATTAATTCTATGAAAATCGAAATCTTGGTATACCAGTTCAATACTAATAAATTATCTAACAACTAAAAGATTTATATCTTAATTAAGATTCCAATGGGCTAGAAATAAAATATAAAATATTGAATTTGTTAATTAGATTTGAGGAGATCCGATTTATATGGTTACAGAAGAAATTTTAAAAAAGGTACGTGATTGTGTTTGGGAAGTTCCTGGCGATTATAAGAGGGAAATGAGGGTTCCTGGAAGGATCTTTCTGGATGATGATTCTGTAAAAACATTAGAAAAAGGCGCCGTAGACCAGGTGGCCAATGTGGCTTGTCTTCCAGGTATACAGAAGTTTTCAATTGGACTTCCTGACATCCACTTTGGTTATGGGTTCAGCATTGGTGGAGTGGGAGCTTTCAGCAGTAGTACCGGAGTCATAAGTCCTGGTGGTGTTGGCTTTGATATTAATTGTGGTGTGAGGCTCATCCGCACTAACTTAACCAGTGAAGAAGTTAAACCCAAAATCAAAGAACTAGTAGATTTAATGTTCCGAAACGTACCCTCGGGGTTAGGGAGCAAGGGGAAAATAAGGCTCCGCAAAGGCGAAATCGACGATGTTTTATTAAATGGTGCCAGTTGGGCTGTTGAAAAAGGTTATGGTTGGGAAAAAGACTTGGAATACTTGGAAGAAAATGGATGCATGGTTGAAGCTGATCCATCCATGGTGAGTGATAAGGCCAAAAAAAGGGGCATACCTCAACTGGGCAGTTTAGGTTCAGGCAACCACTTCATGGAAGTTCAACAGGTTGATGAAATATTTGATGAAGATGCAGCTAAATCATTTGGACTGGAAAAAGACCAAGTAACTATACTCATTCATTCAGGCAGCAGGGGATGTGGACATCAGGTGTGCACAGATTATCTGCGTAGTATGGATAAAGCAGCCAGACAATACAATATTAACCTTCCTGACAGGCAACTTGCTTGTGCACCGGTAAATTCAGAAGAAGCACAGAATTATTTCGCGGCCATGGCTGCAGCTGCCAACTATGCCTGGACCAACAGGCAGATGATTGTGCATTGGGTGCGGGAATCATTTGAACAAATATTCCAGAAGGATGCAGAGGACATGGACATGGCTATTGTCTATGATGTGGCTCATAACATTGCCAAGAAGGAAACCCATCAAATTAAAGGCAAAGACACCCAACTTTATGTGCATCGTAAAGGAGCCACCCGAGCATTTGGGCCGGGAAGAGAAGAATTACCTGCAGATTACCGGAACATAGGTCAGCCAGTACTTTTACCAGGAACTATGGGTACCTCTTCCTATGTTTTACATGGAACTGATGTGGCAATGGAGGAAACATTTGGTTCAACTGCCCATGGAGCTGGCCGCCAGATGAGCAGAGCCGGTGCCAAGCGCACTTACCGTGGTGAAGAAATCCTGAAACTTCTTAAAAGCAGAGGAATATATTTGAAAGCCCATTCCATGCCGGTGGTGGCTGAAGAAGCACCAGGCGCATATAAAGATGTGGATCAAGTGGTGCAAACTGTCCATAAAACTGGTATTTCCCAATTAGTGGGGCGAATGATTCCATTAGGAGTGGCCAAAGGATAAACATCCTTTTAAACAATTTTTTTAGGTAGATAGGGAGAGCTGTAGCTATGATGGGAATAATCGGAGGCACCGGAGTATATCGAATTGTTGAAAGGGGAGACTTAAAGGAGAAAAAAGTCTTAAACACGCCTTACGGTGAATCTCCACCCATATCTATTTTTGTGCTTGAAGATCAGGAGGTTGCTTTCCTCCCACGTCATAAGGAGGGTCATGACCTCCCACCGCACATGATTAACTATCAGGCCAATATTTATGCTCTTAAAAAGTTGGGAGTTGATGGAATCCTGGCAACCAATGCAGTAGGATCCCTAAATGAATCCTTAAAACCGGGAGAGTTACTCATACCCGATGATTTTCTTGATTTCACCCGAGCCCGGCCTTTCACATTTTACGATGATCGGGCAGTTCATGTGGATGTAACCCAACCTTACTGCCCCCAGCTGAGGGAAACCTTAATATCCCATGGAAAAAAGGTAGATGGCCGAGTGGTTGATGGTGGGGTGTATGTCTGCACTGAAGGGCCTCGATTTGAAACCCCAGCAGAGATCCGCATGTTCCGTCAGATTGGAGGGGCAGTAGTTGGAATGACTGGCCTTCCTGAAGTGGTGCTGGCCAGAGAACTTGAAATGTGTTATGCCACTATATGTATGGTTTCTAATTACGCAGCATCAGTGTCTTCAGAGAAAGTTACAATTGATGAGGTCTTTGAAGTGGTGGAGGAGAAGAAAAAAGAGTTAACAGAACTAATACATGACACTATTCTCAACATTACATCGGATAGAAACTGCCAATGCAGTCATGCACTGGAAGGAGCTGAAATAGAATAAGTTAAATTAATACACTCATTTTTTCTGCAGGAATTGGGATAAGTTTTTGGTGTTGGGGAAATCTTTTTTAAATGTGACGGTTAAAGATATCTTAACTAATTGTTTATAATCCCATTTTTTTAGTATCCTTTTTACAACCTTAACCTTAAAAAGGGCTTTTATGCAGGGAACCTAATATAAAGGAGAGATTAGGTTGAACCATGAGCAGAAAGAGATTCTGAAACTTAAAAAAGATAAAAATGCTGTAATATTGGCTCATAATTATCAGGCCGCTGAGATACAGGAAATCGCAGATTTCCTGGGAGATTCCCTGGAATTATGTGTTGAATCATCCCAAATTGAAGATGCTGATCTGGTTGTTTTCTGTGGAGTGGATTTCATGGCTGAAACTGCTGCTATTTTAAATCCATCCAAAAAAATACTAATTCCAGAACCTCAAGCAGAATGTCCAATGGCCCATATGCTCCCTAGAAAAGAACTTCTAAAATACAAGAGGAGATACCCTGATGCTGCAGTGGTGTTATATGTCAACACCATGGCTGAGGCTAAAGCCGAGGCAGACATCCTTTGCACTTCAGCCAATGCAGTTCGAGTAGTTGAAAGCTTGGATGAAGATCAGATACTTTTCGGTCCGGATATGAACTTGGCATGGTTTGTTCAGGAGCAGACAGGCAAAGAAATAATACCCATACCAGAAAAAGGGTACTGTTATGTTCATAAAATGTTCAACACAGCTGATGTTACCTTTTCCCGTGAAAAATATCCTGATGCCGAGGTATTGGTTCATCCGGAGTGTGATGGTGAAGTGCAACAACTGGCAGACCATGTGCTGAGTACTGGTGAAATGATCCGCCATGTGGCTGGTTCCTCTAAAAAAACGTTTCTAATAGGAACGGAAGTGGATATGGTAACCAGACTCCGTCGTGAAAATCCAGACAAACTTATTTACTCCTTAATGGATGAGGCTATCTGTGAAAATATGAAGCTCCACACATTAGATAAGGTAAAAAAATCTCTGGAAGAAGAAAAATACCAGGTTAACATCCCCAAAGAAGTTGCAGATAAAGCTAGAAAAGCAGTTGAAAGGATGTTAGAAGTTATTTAATGGATTAAGTGTCAAATTAAGGTTAATCTAGTGTTTAGGGAGATATTCTGTGAAAATAGATAAAATTGGATTATCAGGAATTGTACTGATATTTGCTGGTCTTCTAATTTATGTAACCTCAGCACTGGACCAGCTGGTAACCATGATCACCTGGCCAATCTTATCTGGCTCATCTGAAGGAAAAGCCGTACTTCTCATGGTGATGATGGGTGGATTCCTCATACTGAACTTTTTAATCAATAATTGGAAGTTTTTATCACCACTAAAAAAGAAGGTTACCAGTTACAGTACTGATGGTAAAAAATTCTTTAAATGGACCCTGATCATCATACTAGTAACCTGCATAATAGGCATTTTCATCGAGTTTTACATACGCTTAAAGTATGGAGTGCCTCTTTTAACAATCTTTGTCTCCACCAATCCCACTTCCACCTCAACCAGCCCTATGCACACCCATGTATTCAAATCAGTCTTCGGACACATGGCTGATAGTATGGGGGGATTGGTACCGGAACATGTTCACACCGGTGGTAGTCTGTTTTCTGAGGTTATTCCATGGGCATATTTAATTTTAATCACTCTACCCCTTGCTTGCATCACCGGATTGTTCTGTTTAGATGATCGGAGAGATTTTTGTAGGATACTTTTAGCATTTAGTTTAACTGTTGCCTTGATTGGAATGGTGGATGGAGGACTGTACAGTCAACCCTTACTCATTGGATTAGGTCTATTATTCATTATTTACTTTGTTAAAAAGCCTTATCAGCTCCGGCAATTAATCCTACCCCTGATCCTTATATTTTTAGTAGCATTATCCGGACTTGGACTGGAACTGGCCGGGAATAACAGTTCATATCGCCAGATCACGGTTATAAATCAGTTCGAACCAGTTGATCTGAGTGGGTATAATGTTCTAAGCACTGAAAAAAAGGGAAACATTACTTTGATCAGGATGGACACCAGCATCAGTGATAAAAAAACATTGGAAGATCTTTTAGATAGATATCAGGGCCGTGCTGATGGTTTTTTCATGACATGGAACTTTTTTTCCTATTTATAGAATTCCGAAAGATATCTTAAACACAAAATCTAAAAATAAAATTTAGGTGAAAATGAAGCTTTCAATTATTATACCAACCTTCAATGAAGAATACTATCTTCCCCCTCTTCTGGAGAGCATACAGCGACAAAATTTCAGTGACTATGAAGTCGTAGTGGCTGATGCAGGATCAGAAGATGGCACCATAGAAATTGCCAAAAAATGGGGATGTAAAGTTGTCAAAGGGGGTTTGCCTGCTGTGGGACGTAACCGTGGGGCAGAAGTAGCCCAGGGAGAATTTTTACTATTTTTGGATTCAGATGTTATATTAACCAGGGATTACCTCCAGTTGTCTGTTGATGAATTTCAACATAGGGGATTGGGAATTGCCATCACCCAGATTGCACCTTTAAGTGACAGTTTCTTAAACAAGATCACCCATGATTTTGCTAATTTTTTCATGAAAAGAGTTGAGGACATCAAACCCCACGGTGCAGGGTGTTATGGGATAATCACCACCAAAAAACTGCATGATGGGGTGGAAGGATTTGATGAAAACCTGGATTTTGGGGAGGACACAGACTATATTGAACGCATCGGCTCTATTAGTCAGTTTAAAGTCCTTAGGGGTCCTAAACTTCTGGTTTCTACCAGGCGCCTTCAAGAAGAGGGTCTGCGTAATGTGGCTTTCAAGTATGCTAAAAGCACTTTCTACCAGTTTCGAGGTAAGCATATATCAGCCGAAGATCTGGATTACACCTTTGGCCATCCTGAACAGAAAAGAATTCTTTACTCTGTCTGTGGAGAAGGCATGGGACATGCCATCCGGGCCAGAGTTCTCCTTAATCATCTGACCAAGAACAATGAAGTACATATATTTGCCTCGAGCCGTGCTTATAATTACCTTTCTACTTATTTTGACAATGTTTATGAAATTGGCGGATTTAACACAGTATATGAGAATAATACAGTTCAAAACATGAAAACTTTTGTTAAGGGAATGAAAGATCTCCCTGGAGATCTGAAAAAGAGCCTGCGCAGTATGTACACTGTGGCCAAGGCAGTAAAACCAGAAATCATCATTTCTGATTTTGAATTTTATTCAAACCTGCTATCTAAAATCCTTCGCCTGCCACTGATCAGCATTGATAACATGCACGTTCTAACCCAGGCCGAGTTAGAAGTGCCTAAAAAGTATCGTAAAGATAGATTAGCTGCTGAAAGTGTGGTAAAATCATTTATACAACTCCCTACTCGTTATTTGATTACCAGTTATTTCTATCCTCCTTTAAAACACCCGAAAAAAGTCACATATTTCCCTCCAGTCCTGCGTGATGAGATAATGGATCTTAAACCTGATAATGGGGGGCCTGTGCTGGTTTATCAGACTAGTGATTCTAACCTTCGATTATTGGAACTTCTAAAAGAATTGGATGATGAATTTGTGGTGTATGGGTTCCAACGGGATGAGAAAGATGAAAATATAGTGTTTAAAACCTTCAATGAGGATGATTTTTTTAATGACATGGCTCAAGCCCGGGCTGTGATATCTAATGGTGGATTCACCCTTATAAGTGAGGCATTGTATCTTGGAAAACCAGTTTTAAGCGTTCCTGTGAAAAAACAGTTTGAACAGATTTTAAATGCCATTTACCTGGAACGATTGGGGTATGGTGAGTTTCATGAAGAACTGGAAACCGAAGATATTGAACGATTCCTTTCCCGACTAGATAAATACCGGAAAAATATCAAAAAAAATTTCTACCACGACCATAACCAATTCATTTTAGAAGAATTAGATAGAATCATCGATGAATATATTCAAAGGGATGTTTAGATAGTTTCCTGGAATTTCAAAAGGGATGTTTAGGTAGGTTCCTGGAATTTTCAATGGATGTTTAGATGGGTTCCTGGAATTTTTAATCAATTTTTTTTAATACTTCTCCGATGCTCTTACCTTATTATAATATTCTAAAACCCAGTAAGATCAGAAGCATGAGTCATAGAAGTGGAATATCCAACCTTCCTCTTCATGGGGGCAAAGCACCGCCATGGCTTTTCCAGAGAATGATGAAACTGGCCGGGGCAGTGACTGAGGCTGTAATATTCGAATACGGTTTGTGTGAATTTTTACACAGAATATCTAACCCTTACTGGTTTCAGGCGTTTTCTTGTGTATTGGGATTTGACTGGCACAGTTCCGGAACCACCACCACAACATGTGGAGCTTTAAAAACTGCTATAAACCCTGAAGAACATGGTATTCTTGTTGCCGGTGGTAAAGGTCGTGCTTCACGCCGAACACCCCATGAAATCTATGATATTGGGGAAATTTTCCCCCTTTCCGATAAAAAGCTGGATGAACTGGTTTATTCCAGCAAAATATCCGCCAAAGTAGATAATTCCTGTATACAAGACGGTTACCAGCTTTATCATCATGTCTTCTTTTTAACTGAAAAGGGTGAATGGGCTGTTGTGCAGCAGGGGATGAATAAATCCACTAAATATGCTCGTCGTTATCATTGGCTTTCTGATTCAGTGGAAAACTACCTTAACGAACCTCATAATGGGATATGTTGTGATATTCAAGAGAAAAATAGCCTGGACATGACCTCCCATTTGAGTTTTGATGCCCAACAAACCAGTCTGGACCTAATTCTTGATAACCCTGAACATCTCCGGAAATACTTCCATAAAAAGCCTCAAATTGAGGTAAAACAGGCAAGTCTGGATAATTTCTGCCCTGAACTAACACTACCCAGCCACCACCCAGTTCTGGATACGGATCTATCTCCCCGTGAGTTTGAAGTGCTTAAAAATGCATGGGAACTGCAACCTGAAAGTTATGAAGATTTAATCTCGTTAAAAGGCATGGGTCCTAAGAAAATACGTGCATTAGCCCTTATTTCTGATTTGGTTTATGGTGACAGTCCCAGCTGGGATGATCCGGTTAAATACAGCTTCACACATGGGGGTAAAGATGGATTTCCCTATCCTGTGGACCGGGAAGTCTATGACCATTCGATCCAGACAATTAAAGATGCACTGGTAGAGGCAAAATTAGAGAAAAAAGACAAGTATCAGGCAATTAAACGGTTGGAAAACTTGATTAAGTCCGATAATAATTAGTTACAATTTTTGCACATGCTGGGGAGACTGTATTTCACATAGCCCGGATTTTTTTGGGGTAACCTTCTAACATTGGAACTTTCATATTAACCTACTTCTCATTTTTTCAAAAATAATGCGGGATATGGTTAAATAGTCGATTGTCTGCACGTGATCAGATCATCATCGTGGACATCCATTTCAAGTGTAACTATTTTTTTTAAAAAATGGGTGGGATGTCCTTTTACTCGAGTAAGTCATTAATTTTATTGGCATATAAAAAGTCCAGTTCTGTTAAACCACCACGATCATTGGTGGTTATCTCCAGGGCCACTTTTCCCCATGATAAACTGATTTCGGGGTGGTGTTGCATTTCTTCTGCTATTAAACCCGCTTTAACTGTGAATTCAAGTGCGTGTGTGAAATCTGGAAATTCGAAAACTGCTACCAGGGAGTGTTCTTCAAGAACCGACCAGTTTTTAAGGTTAGCTGCCTTATTTTTTATTTTCACTGGACTTAGTAGTTCTGGAACATCCATACAATCCCTCATTTAACCTTTTTAATTATATTTAGCTGGTAACTTATTTGGTCTTTTCATTTTCAATTAGCATCATAAGTTCCCTTGCTTCTTTGAAACGCTTATCCTTTTTAAGAGCCTCTTTTACCGTGTCTAACGATTGATCATATTCTTTCAAGCAGTACAAGCCCTTAGCTTTCATGTATAATGCGTATTTATAAAAATCATCCTTTTTTGATTGTCTTCCCATGAATAGGTCAAAGGTGTTTACTGCTTCTTGATATTCCTCTAAAATAAGGAGTACATATCCCCGGTTGTACCAAGCCATGTTATCGCTGGGTTCCAGTCTTATGACTTTTTCGAAACATTTAAGTGCGTCTTGAAATTTTTCAAGCTCCATTAGAGCCACTCCTTTGTCATTCCAGGCAATAACATAGTTATTATCAATGTTCGTTGCACTGTCGAAAAATTCAATTGATTTGTTAATGTTTCCCTGGTTTAAAAATTCCATAGCTTGTTTATAGAACATTTCAGCTTCTTTAAGGGCCATACTATCACTTCTGAAGATCATATTCGGTAATGAATTTATTTTGTAACCTTATTTTTTTCATGTACATTGATTTGTATATTAATAATCCCAGTTATAAATAAAAACAGCCTAAAAAGTATTACTAACTACTACTTATTCATTAACTTATTACTCAGGCTACTGCCACTAGTTCTGGGATCAGTAGTTGATCTAGCTAATCAAATTTTGTCGTGAAAATTTGGGGACTGGAACCGATCATTAATACTGTATGTCAGTACGATTCATTACAGTTAGTTGCAATACTTACAAAATTAACAGGGCTCTTGAGGACTGATTATGCGGAAAATCATCTGTATCTATAAAAAGGACTTAAATCTGATTCAAGTCATTTTTCCATCCATTTTTCCTCGTAACTCCTGATCCAGAGGAGTTCCTTAATCAAGAGATCCCCATGTCCTTTGGGATTATTTTTAATTTTTTCCAATCTGTCTTCAGGCAAATAATCCAAGAGTTGCTCCCAATCCTCAACATCAGTGTAGGTCTGTTTTTTAACCTGATAAACACTATGCTCAAAGGATTCAAGAACCAGATCAATATCCTCATCATCCTCAAGAAAGGCAATATGCTGTTCTAAGATGGGTAGAAGAGCATCACCCACTTGGATCTGGGCATTAAGATAAGCTTCATAGGGATTATCGTAACGAATGTAACTAACTTTCCTCGGACCTTCGCCTTTAGGAAAACCTTCAATATTAGGGATAATGTTTTCATCATCCTGATGATAGTATCCATGAAGCTCTTCTAGGAGTTTAGGGCCTTTTTCCTCTAAAGATAACTTGTAATTGCTGAGTTTTTTAATAATTAAGACTCTTTCATCTGGATTTTCCATTTCCAGGCCCCTTCAAAAGCTTAAGTAAGAATGATCATCGATTATTAGTTATGTATTTCATGATTATAATCTTCTCCATTTCCAATAATTATCTGGGCAGTACATAAATTATTAATAACCCAGAGGGAAAATTGAATCATGTACACTAAAAATATTGAATAAATAAATTCTCCCTAATAAAACATTATAATAATGTTTATGAGGAGTTGTACTGGTTTAAATGTTTTTGGTACTCCTAAATTACTGTATAATCCATAATGGAGGAAAATAAATGCTACATGGAACCAAACTGTTGAAGAAAGATTTCGCCAAGATGACCAAGGGCGGAGTGATCATGGATGTGGTTAACGCAGAACAAGCACAAATCGCTGAGGAAGCTGGAGCCGTATCAGTAATGGCCCTGGAAAAAGTCCCAGCAGATATCAGAGCTACAGGCGGTGTGGCTAGAATGGCTGATCCTAGTAAAGTCACTGAGATCATAGACGCGGTAAGCATCCCAGTAATGGCCAAAGCACGAATCGGTCACTTTGTGGAAGCTCAAGTCCTGGAATCACTGGGAGTGGATATGATTGATGAAAGTGAGGTGCTGACTCCTGCTGATGAAAAATATCACATTGATAAGAAGAAGTTCACCATCCCATTTGTATGCGGGGCCAGGAATCTCGGTGAAGCACTCCGCAGGATAGATGAAGGTGCCGCCATGATCAGGACCAAAGGAGAAGCTGGAACTGGTAACGTGGTTGAAGCTGTCCGGCACATGCGCATGATCCAGGGAACCATCCGAGAACTCAAAGACAAGACTGAAGAAGAATTATGGGCTGTGGCTCGCCAAGAAGAAGCACAATTTTATCTGGTAAAAGAAACCCAGAAACAGGGCAGAATACCGGTGCTTAACTTCGCAGCCGGAGGAGTGGCAACACCAGCCGACGCTGCATTGATGATGCAACTTGGAGCAGATGGAGTTTTCGTGGGTAGTGGAATTTTCAAATCCGAAAACCCGGTAATCGTTGCTGAAGCCATTGTCAAAGCAACCACTCATTACCAGGATGCTGAAGTTATTGCTGAGGTTTCCAGAGGCTTGGGTAAGGCTATGCCTGGGTTAGAAATAAGTCAGATCCCAGAATCAGAAAGACTCCAAGACAGAGGTTGGTAAAACCTCTTTTCCACCAGTTTTACCTTTAATTTTATAAAATAAAACCTATTATCTGGTGATAAAATAAAAATATATTTTTTTAGCTAGTGATTCTTTGTTTCAATCATTTTTTCTAATATAATCTTCAAAAATCTATATTTTGTTGGAAATAAAGGGTTTAAGGAGCTCCACCAGCTCCTCCTATGTTTTCTCCAGTTATTGCGTCTATTTCTATCTCACCAACAACATTTCCGTTTTGGTAGAGGGGAACAACGTAAATCTGCCTACCATCAACAGTGGTGAGTGTGGGAGTTTCTGCAGTTACTTCTGGTTCTTCCACAAATCCTTGGGCTATGGCTTTAGCTTCTTCAGCAGATATGATACTGCTGTTATTGTTGTTATTGTTAGTGGATGTTTGATTGGAGATGTTGGTAGTGGTGTTGGTGGTTTGGTTTTTGTTTTCAGTACAACCTGAGACCACCACCATCATAATCATTAAAGCCATCAACATTGTCAGTGAATATTTTTTAATCATTTTCCTCTTCCTCGTTTGTGAATAAGTGATTAATTAATATTGATGATCTACCTTTGACCCTATAAAATTTTGGGAAAATTAAATTAGATTCTTACCAGGAAATAGTTGGTTTATTCTTCATGAATGAATGGGATTCACATGAATGGGATTCACATCTTAAATAATTGTCTTCTGCCTACGGGGACAGAAGAAGGTGGTACGACCTCCAACTTTGATAACATCCAAGTTTCCACCTTCAGGGCAATGTCCCCTTTTATGACGATGGGGTAATAAATAGGAATCAGGTAATGAATCTGGTTTGTCCTGATATTCTATGGCTATCTCCAGTACTTTTTTCATATTCAAAAAAAGATTTTCCCATTGATGGGTATTTAACTGGTCAGCACGAGTCATCGGATGGATAGATGTTTGGTATAATATTTCATCAGCGTAAAGATTACCCACGCCGGCTATGAGGTTCTGATTCAGCAGTAATGGTTTTATCATTCCCTTTCTTCCCTTGAAAATCTTCTGAAATTCTTCCAGTTCCACTTGGAGAGCATCCGGGCCCAACCTTTTCAACACAATGAATTTATCCGGATCAGTGGTTATGCCTAGTTTACCGAATTTACGGGCATCATCAAAGGCCAAGTGATTACCATTGGCAAAATCTATTTTTAAACGGGGGTAAGGGGAAGTATCCTCATCTTTATGGCTGTAATGCAAGTAGCCGGTCATTCCAAAATGCATGATAAGGTGTAAGTCATTATCCAACTGAGAAAACAAGTATTTCCCGTATCTCTGGCTGGAAACAAACTCATGGCCCTCTAAAGTGTTTTCTAACTTTTCATGGTCATTGAAAACCACCAGTTTAGGACTTTCCACATCCACCTTTTTTATCAATTGGTTAAGGGCATGTTCATCAAAGTAACGCTTAAAAATCTCAACACTGGGCAGTTCGGGCATTCTATTCACTCATTTTTTGAATTTTGTTCATCTATCCAGACAGTTAATATTTGAAATGTTTCGAAGGACATTTTAATTTTTTTTTACTTTTCCTTTAACTCCTTCATTCTTGTGATCAACTTTTAATTCCTATTTACTATTTTTTCATAAGTTAAGGAGGATTTTTCATGGTATTTAAAGTTGCCATGTTTATTATATATTTATCTCGTAACCTACTGGAACTTACAAGGGTTAAGGGGATGGTGTCAGGGCAAAACTACGGATTTGCTCTGCACATTGCATTTTTATCATCCAACCAGAAGAAGAGGTATTGAAACTAATTACAAATAAAGCCTTGTTGGTTATTTTGGTTTGATAAGTTCGTTTTAAAAAAAAATAAAAAGGAGGGTTAGAAGAAGTTTAAAAACTTCTAATACTTTCATAAGTTTTTAACTCTTTTGGAGTCGTTAACACTTATGGGTGATTCTAACCCTGCCATTTTAACTCCAGTCATGGCTGAAGACTCCATAGTAAGGGCCCGAAGATCGTCTTTTTCTAATTTCAAGATATCAGTGTTACCAGCATGTTGGGTTAACATTGCTGCTTCTTCGGTCATGGCTTCTATGTAACGGGCCACACGCTTACCACCTTCCATGTAATCCAATCTACGTCTTAATTGTGGATTTTGGGTGGCGATTCCTTTACGACAGGTTCCAGCATAGCATGTTTGGCAGACTCTGCAACCCATACTTACCAGGGCACTGGTTGCAATGTAACAGGCGTCAGCACCAAGGGCTATGGCCTTGGCAACATCTGCTCCATTCCTTATTCCTCCTGCTGCAACCAAATTCACTTCATCCCTCAAGTTTACTTCTTTAAGTGCTTCATCGGCTTCAACAATTGCGGCTATGGTGGGCACTCCACTGTGTTCTGTAATTACACTGGGTCCTGCTCCGGTTCCTCCCTGCATACCATCCACTACAATAATATCAGCACCACATTTTGCTGCAATTTTCACATCAGCACTGACCCTTCCACTACCGAATTTGACAATTATAGGCAATTTCCAGTCGGTTATTTCCCTGATTTGGTTGATTTTCATAGTCAAATCTTCAGGTCCAACAATGTCCATATGTCTGGCTGGACTCAGTGCATCAGTACCTTCAGGAATCATTCGTATCTTGGAGATTTCCGCAGTGACTTTTTCAGCTAAAAGGTGTCCTCCCAATCCAGTTTTTGCACCTTGACCAATTTTAATCTCCACTGCATCTGAATTGTTCAAATATTCAGCACTAACTCCGAAACGACCAGATGCATATTGTGATATGAGTTTATTAGCATATCTACGTTCTTCTGGAAGCATTCCTCCTTCTCCAGTGTTGGCGGCAGTACCAGCCAGGGTGGAGCCCATGGCCAGGGCAATTTTTGCTTCTTTAGATAACGCTCCAAAGCTCATTCCAGCAATCATTATGGGGGTATCTATGACCAGTGGATTTTCAGCATAACGGGTTCCAAGAACTACACGGGTGTTACAGGGTTCCCGGTACTTGTCAACGGGTGGACGGGAGGCTTGAGCTGGTACAACAACCAGATCATCAAAGGTAGGTAGGGGTCTGGTGGCACCGCAGCCTCGGACCTGGTAGGTTCCTTCTGATGATTTTCGGTTTATTTCCACCAGATCGTTAAAGCTCCAAACATTCCTAATATCTTCTGGTATTGCCATAACTTCTATGGCATGGTTAGGGCACATTTCTTCGCATATACGACAACCAACACAATTTTCATGGTTTAAAGGGAATGGCTGGTCATTTACTATTTCAAATACTCCATGAGGACAGTTATTGTAACAGGAATAACAGTTCTTACAGAGATTTTCATCTGGATTGTCACAGAGATACCAGCAACAACCAGGGCGACTGAAATTTCTCAAGCATAGTTCCTGATTTCTTTCAATTTTAAAAGGCATCTAAGACACCTCCTTCACTGAATCATCTTTAAAATCTTGAGGATTTTTATTGTAATAATCTTTAATTACTTTAAAAACAGGACAAGCAGAGTATTTGGTGCCTGCAGCTTTTTTAACATCTTCTACGCTAGAAGTTAGTATTGCGTTTGGTTTCCATGGATTTTCATCCATTTTATCAGCAACTACTACTTTTTCTGTGATATTATCATCTAAAAGATAATTCAATATGGCAGTGACCACTCCACCATCCTGGCCTTTAACATTAGATGCGCGAGCTGAAACA
The DNA here is from genome assembly GCA_002496805.1 of Methanobacterium sp. UBA353. GTDB lineage: Archaea > Methanobacteriota > Methanobacteria > Methanobacteriales > Methanobacteriaceae > Methanobacterium. The sequence goes on from DALO01000013.1 coordinate 22,890, forward strand.
ATTTTCAAATAATCTCCCAGAGTTTTTTGGTCCAGATCTCTGTTTAAAACTTCTTGTGACAGATAAGTGCGAGGACAGGCCATATAACATAAGTTGCACTCGGGTGGGCAACTTCCCTTTAACTGTGGTCTGCGATCTTCGATGGATATTATGTTCTCAGGACAGACACAATAACAGGCACCGCAAAGCACACAGCTACCCACATCAATGACGTCTGCTTTTAAATCAGCAAACTGGCAGGAGGATACTTCATTCATGAACTCTTCGTCATTAATGTATCGCCGGTAAAGTACTGGTCTGGCAACTGATTCCCTTTTTTTAATTTCTTCCTGGTTTTCTGTTTTTTTCTTTTTAGCAAGCTTTGTTAGCAAGTTTAAACCTGACTCTTCAAATGGTTTCGTGTCTATGAAACCTTCATTTTCAGCTTTTTGCAACGCTCTAAGACCTTTTTCTGTCCTGGCGATCACGGTGGACCATCCCTGATCTGATCCAACTGATCCCACTGAAAGATCAGCCAGTTCTGAGGTGTAATCCATGCACACTTGGCAGTTTTTTCTCATAAAACTCTTGGCTTGGGAAAGTGGTAACTTAAAAACGTTTCCATTTTTCAGATAAGCCCATAAATGACCTTTTTCAACCCGGAATTCATCTATACTTTCTATTTCAATATTTTTTTCTGATAAAAATTCTTTAAGGTAGAAATGGGAAAAGTTTTCCATGCAGAAGAGCCCTAATTTGAAATCAACTGGTGAATTACCAAGAACTTCTGCATAATGGTCCATTTTTTCGGCAGCTATGATGTGACAGGGAGTTCCTACCAGAGCAACGTTTCTTTGATCTTTTAGGTTATTGTCCATTTTATCCCTCCTCAGAATCCTTACCATAAAATGGTCTATCACTTCGTGGCACTATTTTTTGGAATTTCTGGTAATCTTCTTCGGTTAGAGTGAATTCATAGTTATTGAGGATTGTTTTCAATTTTTTTATTTCATCTTCGTCAAGTTCTTCGATCATGGCATTTTTTCCAAGGCTTTTGATCTTACCACCCACGTAAATAGTTCCCCTGATCATTGATTCTCCTGCATCGTCAGAAATATCTCCAAGGATAATTAATTGACCGCCCATCATGTAACGGCCACTCATAAATCCTGAGTTCCCTCCTATAATGACGGTGCCATTTTTCATGATTTCACCGGTGCGAGAGCCAACATCTTTTTTCACAACAACAGTTCCATTATATATTCCCTGTCCAACACCATCCCCAGCAGAGCCATCTACAATGACTTCTCCCTGGGTCATGTTATCTCCGGGGAACCAGCCAGCATTCCCATTGATATGAACACGAGCTCCGTGGATCATGGTTGCTGCAAAATAACCGGCAGATCCATCTATCACTACGTCAACTGGTTCTGTGAGCCCGGCTAATAAGTAATGGGTGGAATTTGGGTTTTCAATTATAATACGGTCGTTTTCTTTGGCAGCTTGTTTAACAGCGCGATTGACTTCTCTTGGCTTTTTATCTGCAGCGTTAATTTTAATTTCTTTCATTTTTTCCTCCTAAATAGTGTAAGCACGGGTTTCTCCAGGTGATATCTGTTCAATGTTTGTAGTATCTATTATTTCTTGAAGAGCCACTTCTTCAGAGGCAATTGCAAATAGTTCATCGTTTTCAACCATGACTCCGGGCCTGAGGCCGAGTTTGTCTTTGGCAATTCCAACTCCATTGGGTGTGCCTATAATATATGAAAATGGTCCATCCATGTCTATCACAGACTGTTCCAAACTTTCTTCTAGACTGTAATCTTGGGATAGTTTATCTGCAATGTAGTGCACAATGCACTCGGTATCATTATCCGTTTCAAAAATATGGCCTTTACGCTCTAAAGACTCCCTTATTTTCCAGTAATTGGTAATTTGGCCGTTGTGAACCACAGTTATGTCTGGTATGATGTAACTCTGGAAGGGATGGGCGTGGTATCGGTCCACTATACTTTCGGTGGAAAAACGGATGTGACCAATGGCATGGGTGCCCATCTTCTCTTCGGTGTTGTAACGGGCGGCAATATCCTTGACCAATCCCACATCTTTGATCATTTCAAATGAATGACCTCCATTTAGGACAGTCACACCTTCAATTTCATCCACACACATAATTAGTGGTTTTAGTTGTGAAAAGGATGCTAAAACTATTTTACAACGGTATATGATGGAATTTTCTACTGAAGGGATTATTTCTTCGCTTTCAATTGGAAAAACAGTGTTCACTTTGGTTTTAACTTCTTCTAAAAGTCCGGGGTTTTCTTCAATTTCGATATTTAATATATATTCGTGTTCTTTTAAGTTTAAACCGCCGTAAATGGCGAATCCTGCCGAGTCTGCTCCTCTGTGTTGCAGGGCCTTGAGCATGCGGGTCATGTACTTACCCACTGGATGAACTTTCCTATCTTTAAATACTATTCCTGCTATTCCACACACATTTATTACCTCCTCTATGAAATCCTCATGAATTAATTGTATTTTTACTGAGTTTTGGATGAAATATCATTGTTCTATGTTTTTTTTGGAAAACTGTGATTGGTTTATTCTGATGTTTCCCAATGATGGTTGTTTTAATAGTTCCTGCTTGGAAAGTGTGGGGGTGCTTTATAAAAAAAATAACCTCCAATATAATGATTATTCATTATTTTAAGTTCTACTTTTGATTTGAATGTGAATTTATACCTTCCAAAACCTTTCATGAGTATCAAGTCAAGCAATGGCTGATCAATGACCATTTTTAATATTGTCAGTCTGTGCAAGCGTATTACTGTTTAGTTTGCGTGCTGATCAATAACCTGTTTTTTAGATGAATCTGTTGATTGTAGTGCTTTTTCCCAGGAAAATAATAATTTTCTAGTATTTTTACTACTTTTACAGCTCTTTTATCTTTTAAACCTTTGTTTCAAGGTTCATTTCCTTGATGGTTCGTTGGACAATATCTATCTATTCGTAAAATGTCTTATTGAAGGTCTAGAACGCCGATTTTATCAGGTCAATGCTTGATTTTATCTATTTTTTTTTAATTGGTGGTAAGTAAATAAATCTTATACATCATAGAATATAAACTTACCGGAAAGATTATTCCGCCTACTCATCTTTTTGAAATAAAATTTAAAATCAGCTAATATATTTATACATTGTTTAATTATTTCTAAATTTTTTACATCAAATGAACATTATTATAAATAATGCGGAAATGGCATAATTATATATGCACAAAAAAACATAAATTAAATCCAATAAGTAAAAGGAGGATTATTTATGGTTGAATTGTACGAAAAAATGGTTAAAGAAGCAATGGCTGCTCAAAAAGCCGATGTAGAAACTATTAAAAATAAAAGAGGCACCAAATTCCATATAAAAGATACCAAAGGATATCTTGATGTAGTGGAAAAAATGGAAGCATTACCAGAACAATCAGAATCAGTCATAAACCTCCACGTAGATTCAGTAAAAGCCCATTACAATACTTTAAGCAGTTTAACAGATTACATCAGACCAGAAGATGACCCATTTGTGGAACACTATCAAACACCAGCAATTCTGGAAATACTCTGTGAAATGGACTCCAAGTTTAAAAACAGCCTCGATAAATTTATTGAAGCTATAGGAAAAGCCGAAGCATTGGTTGGTAAAGAAGTTGTCCGTAGATACGGTGGATTTTACGGACCGACTTGTGTGGTTGATTTTGCCCTGATGCCTGGCAGCACCAGTAACACAATTAATCGAATACTTAAAACAGTGGATATTCCTGAAAACCATAAACAAGCTATACTATCTGCTAAATCATGGGGAATGAATACTTCTTATGGTATAGGTGAGGTCTTTTGCAATGAAATCGAAGATGGAACCACCGTGGCCCAAGCAGTTAAAAAAGAAATCGAACAACTTCAGAATATTTACCAAAACCCAGTTGAGGCCCAAGCAGAACTGATGGATAATGCAGGCCATACATCATTCGACGTTCGCAAGTACATGTCTCAATACGGGGAAAAAATGCAAGAAACCATTAAAGCAGCCATGGATGACGGCGTACATTATGGAAACATCCTCACAGTCCCAGCTTACTGTGTAGGGGATGTATCTCACCACATTGCCCAGTCAACCTTTAACATGTGTAAAGATGATGTCACTATGGCCATAATCGAAGCCACCACTGCTGTAATGGATTCCACCTTGAACAAAGCCCTCCCCAAATTTAAGAGTGAACACGAAATTCTTTCACTGGCAACTGGTTCATCAGCATGTGCTGTAGAGTACATACTGGAGCTAGATGGTTTCAACGCACCAACAGTGGTAAATCTGTTAACTCAAAGGTTCCACAACTTTGTGCAACTGAATCCCACCAGGGGTGGCGCTGCCGAACTGCACAACAGCGACTTCATGGACATGATCTACCGAGGATGGGGCTACGTTGACGAAGCCCGCAGATTACTCAATGGTTCTTCTGGCAAACTAGTGCCAAAAGTGTCTGGCTATCCAGTTGATCTGGAACCAATACACCAAAACGAAGTGATAATGAATCCACAACGCTACACATACCCAGCTTGTGCCATCACCGTCCGTTTCTCATCCCTAATGAGACTGGCAGATTATCCTTGCCTACTAACCAGTGAACCAGTAACTGCTACCATGTTAACCAACATCATAGCTCTCAATAAGGAAAACCCAGCCTCCCCAGTAAGAACTTGTAAAAACTGTGCAGCAGCCTCATTGGTTGACTTCAGGCACCACCACTGCCAATGGAGAGAAGCAGTATAAAAATGCAGTTGTTTAAAGAACAACTCATAAATTCCATTTTTTTAAAGATAAACACGGGGGTAAATAAATGAAGTGTTATGTCTGTGCAGAAGAAGGTAAATCAACCGAATCAGTGTCTATGTGCATAGTTTGTGGTATGGGATTGTGCATGGATCATGCCATACGCCAGGAAATAGAATTATGGACTGGTGGATATCCTTTCCCAGCTGAGAAAATAGAGGAAACTCTTCCCAGAATACTATGTAAATACTGTGCTATGGCCCTTAAAAAAGGAGAACCTAAAAAGGGGTAAATAAGATGGTCCCTTTAATGAAAAGATCAGTAGCTGAACTTATTGGAACTTTTCTCCTGGTTTTTTTTGGTACAGGGGCAGCTATCATCACTTTGATGATAAGTAAAGGCCAAACACCTCCTAACTCTTTTAACATAGGGATTGGTGCTCTCGGCGGCCTTGGTGACTGGTTAGCAATTGGTTTGGCATTCGGATTAGTGATAACTGCATGTATTTATGCATTTGGTAAAATATCAGGTTGTCATATAAATCCAGCAGTTACCTTAGCTTTATGGGCATCGAAAAAATTCCCATCACGTGATGTGACACCCTACATAGTTGCTCAACTTATTGGGGCAACTCTGGCCAGTTTTACATTAGCATTTATACTGGGAATGGGGGCAGTTAACATCGGAGGGTTAGGTGCTACCGCACCATTTGAAGGTATTGGTTATGTACAAGCTATTATAGCTGAAGCAATTGGAACTTTCGTCCTCATGCTGGCTATAATGGGAGTGGCAGTGGATAGAGAAGCACCTCCAGGCTTTGCAGGTCTAATAATAGGTTTGACTGTTGCTGGTGTGATAACCACTTTAGGAAACATCACTGGGGCATCAATTAACCCTGCCAGGACATTTGGACCATACTTAGGTGATCTGGTTTTGGGTGGTTCCAATCTGTGGATATTTTTCCCAATATACCTCATAGGACCCATAGCAGGAGCTATTCTAGCTGCACTTGTATACAATTACCTATCAGAAGCCACTGGATAAAAAAAAACCAACCTCTTTTTTTACTTTTTTTTAGGACAAAAAAAAATTCATTTAGCACGATTTTTTTTAAGTATTTATCGTTAATAGGATTATTTTCGAGTACTACTTTTACAAAGATTTCTGGAATATAAAACGATATTTTTATGGTAAATTTATTATAGGATCACCTAAATATTAACAAAATATATCATAACATTAGATACAGTGACATCAATTTTTTAAAATTAAAACTTTGTTGAAGATGACTTTACAAAAATTTCACTATAAATGGAGTGAGTAGATTTATATGGATATTAAAAAGGATAAGAAACCAATTGCATTAATTGCGATAATAGTAGTATTGGCATTTGTCAGTGGCTATTTCATCGGTATTTTAAACTCTGCTGGGAATTTCACACTCAATGTAACCAACAAAACCAATGACACTGGAACTGATTATAAGGGCCAAGACTACAAAAATACCTACAAACCAACAGATACCAACCGGACACCTGTACATCCACAAAATGATACACCTGATCCAAAACCGGATCCAAAGCCGGATCCAAAACCAAATTCTACTACCCATTAAAGGAAGGGTTCAAAATCAGGAACCCTTAACTAATATTTTTTTTAGGAACGATTTTTCTCGCAGAAACAAATTTGATAACATTTAATTAAAATCAATTTCTTCTTTGATCATTGTTATGATTTCATCAGTAGATGTTTTAACATAATCTGCAGCTAATCTAAAAGATTTCAGTTCATCATCACTCATATTAACCTTTATTATTCTCTCAACACCGTTTTTACCCAACTTAACTGGCACTCCCAGACAAACATCACTGGTACCGTATATCTCTCCATCCAGATAAGTGGTAAGAGTCAGTATCCTTTTTTCATCATTTAGAATGGTTTTGACAATATTGGAAACAGCGTAAGCAGGTCCGTACTCAGTTGCCCCTTTCTTGTTAATAACATAACTTCCAGCATTTTTAACTTTTTCAATAATTCCATCCACATCAAAAGATTGGTACTGAGAAAAGTCTTTAAACATTATTCCACCAATGGAAGTAGAACTCAAAAGCAGAACCATATGATTTCCATGTTCTCCAATTATTCTAGTGTGTATTTCACTGACATGAATGTTGAATTTTTTGGCAAATATATTCTTCAACCGCAATGAATCAAGGTGATTTCCCAATCCAATAACCCTATTCCGCGGAAATCCGGAAGATTTATGGGCTATGCATGTCATAACATCAACAGGATTAGTTATAACTAGAATTATAGATTCTGGAGCATATTTTGCTACTAATTTGGCATATTTTGCAACAATCTTTGCATTGGGAACTGCAAGATCCATACGTGTCATTTCAGGGGTTCTCGGAACACCCGCAGCAATTATAACAATTTTAGAATCAGCCATATCTTCAAAATTTGCAGATGGGGTTATGGACACTCTAATATCCTTAGCAGCAAGGGCATCATTCATGTCCAAGGCTTCTCCATGGATCTTATCCAAACTTTTTTCCCGTGATAAAAGCACAATCTTGTTAACAACACTCTCTTCAGCCAAGCAAAAAGAAACAGCCTTACCTACTCTGCCTGATGCTCCAATTACACTAACTTTCATAATCCACCCTGATAGATAAACAAAATTATCATTAATACTAATAATCTCACTAGATCTTTAAGTGCTACGTTTATGATTGTTGCCAACTAAAAAAAAATAGGTGACATCATTCTTTGTTCAGGAAACCTTCAGCAACTCTACGAACATAACTACTTTTATCATTTAAGGCTTCTTCAAGTGCTTTTTCAGCCTCATCTCCACCAATGTTCCCTACAGCCATAACTGCACCAGCCCTGACAAATCCACTATCGTCATTCATGATCTTAATCAGCGCTGGTAATGATTCCGGGGCTTTGATGTTTCCCAGTGCCCAGGCGGCTCCCCCTCTCACTCTCCAATCCTCATCTTTCAATGTTTCAATCAGGGGGTTCACAGCAGATTTATCCATATTGCTAAGAGCACCCGAGGCTGCCCTGCGCACCCACTTATTATCATCTTTCATGGTTTTAATAAGGGGTTTTATGGCTTTTTCATTACCAATAATTCCCAGGACTTTTGCAGATCCCTTCCTAACATTTTTATCTTCATCATCAAGGGCATCTATGAGCTGAGGCACTGCAGGTTCTCCAATTTCCTCCAACATTTCTGTGGCTTGCACCTGCACATGTTCATCATCATCCTTTAAAGTTTCAATCAATCTTTCAATATTTTTTTCAACTTCCATAGTCCATTTCCCCTTGAAATTAATCTAATTATATAGTCTTTTTCCATGATAAATCGATTTAATGATCGATCTAGGAAAATTATATTATGTATTTAATAGGCAATATATTTTGCCCCCAAAATAATATACAAAAAGTAAACCATAGTATAACTAACTCAGTGGGATTATTTATCAAATCTTATTATTGTTTATACGTTAAGAGGATTCATCATGCATAAAATAACTGTTATACCTGGCGATGGCATCGGCCCAGAGGTAATCCAAGCTGCAATCCATACCTTGGATGCAATTCCTGTTGAATTTTCCTTCCAAGAAGCAAGAGCTGGAAATTCCTGTTTTGAAGATACCGGTACCACCATACCCGATGAAACCATTAAAATGGCTAAAAATTCTGATGCAACACTTTTCGGCGCCGTAACCACAGTTCCTGGTCAAAAAAGTGCAATTATCACCCTTAGAAAAAAATTAGATCTATATGCTAATTTAAGACCTATTAAATCGTATCCTGGGGTAAAATCCGTTTTCAATGATTTAGATCTGCTTATTGTCCGAGAAAACAGTGAAGGACTATACTCTGGGATTGAAAAGTTCACCAACCAAGGAGCAACTGCTATGCGGGTAATAACCAGGAAAGCATCAGAAAAAATAACAAAAATTGCATTCCAAGAGGCATATAAAAGGGGAAAAACTCGTTTAACTGCAGTACATAAGGCTAATGTACTTAAAAAAACTGACGGAATATTTAGAGAGTCTTTTTGGAAGGTGGCAAAAGAATATGGTAAGATAAATGGTTATGAGACTATCGAGGTTGACGAAGTTTATGTGGATGCTGCAGCCATGTTCATGGTTACTAAACCCCACCGGTTCCAAGTAATGGTTACCACCAACCTTTTTGGAGACATACTGTCCGATGAAGGCGCCGGACTAGTCGGAGGTTTGGGGATGGTGCCATCTGCCAACATAGGTGATCATAATGGATTATTTGAACCAGTGCATGGTTCTGCTCCAGATATTGCAGGTAAAGGTGTGGCTAATCCTACTGCTATGATTTTATCAGTTGTCCTCATGCTCCAATTCCTGAAAGAGAATCGTGAAGCATTGAAACTGGAACAGTCTCTTTTGAATGTTTTAAAGGAAGGAAAATCGGTCACACCAGACCTAGGGGGAACATCCACAACCATGGAGATGGCTCAAGCAGTGAAAGACAATTACCAAAAAATTTAACAGTCTTAAATCAAGGGTCTTTAAAAAAAAATGGATAAAGTAGTAAATTTTATATGTCTATCTCATCATAATTCTTTAATAAGAAGGGTTTTGTTAGAATAGCTAAAAGCTGTTTCTAAGCTGGTTTTCATCTAGAAAACTGGTTTTATAATCATAAATTCGATCTACCCTTTTTTTAGCATTAAATAATGCTGTTTTAGACGTTCATGATTTTTTTAGAGGTGTAAAAGTATGAAAACCACCATTAGTGTGATAAAAGCAGACGTTGGAAGTATAGCAGGCCATGGATTAACTCACCCCGCAATATTAAAAAAATGTGAAGATATTCTCGCCAAAGCCAAGGAAGAAGAGCTTCTTATTGATTATTATGTAACCAATTGTGGGGATGACACCGAACTGATCATGACCCACACCCAGGGTGAAGAAAACGAAGAAATCCATGAACTAGCATGGAACGCATTTTTAGAAGGAACTGCTGTTGCCAAAGAACTTAAACTCTACGGTGCAGGTCAAGACCTCTTATCTGACACATTTTCAGGTAACATCAAAGGAATGGGCCCTGGATGTGCAGAAATGGAATTTAAAGAAAGGCCCAGTGACCCAGTGGTCGTTTTCTGCTGTGACAAAACCGAACCCGGAGCATTCAACATGCCCCTATTCAAAATGTTCGCAGACCCATTCACCACTGCTGGCCTGGTAATCGACCCATCCATGCACAACGGATTCGAATTTGAAGTATTTGATGTCATGGACCACACAAAAGTTAAAATGACTTGTCCTAATGAAATGTATGATTTACTGGCCCTTCTGGGCACCACCAGCCGATATGTGATAAAACATATCCGCCGAACTGATGATAAGGAAATTGCTGCATCAGTCAGCACCGAACGATTAAACCTCATGGCCGGAAAATATGTGGGAAAAGACGACCCTGTGGCCATTGTAAGAGCACAATCTGGATTCCCTGCAGCAGGAGAAGTTGTGGAACCATTCGCATTCCCCCACTTGGTAGGTGGATGGATGAGAGGATCACACAACGGACCATTAATGCCTGTGGCTCAGAAAAACGCTTATCCCGTACGTTTCGACGGTCCTCCAAGAATAATGGCTCTCGGATTCCAAATAGCTGATGGTGAATTAGTAGGACCTGCTGACATGTTCGATGACCCAGCATACGACAGATCCAGAGCACTGGCATCAGAAATTGCTGAGTACATGCGAAGACATGGTCCATTCGAACCACACAGACTACCTTCTGATGAGATGGAATACACCACCTTACCTGGTGTAATGGAAAAACTAGCCAACCGATTTGAGGATATTGAATAAAATATCCTTAATTCATTTATTTTATTTTCAAAAAAAAGTATTGAATATATTCAACTTATTTTATTTTCTTGTTCATCCTTGCAATGTAGCTGGGTATGTCCAGCACTGTTTCTACGTTATCAATTATTATCCCATCACTGGTGGCTACCACACCTTCCACTTCTCTGGATAGTTTCACCAGTTCTGCATCCACGTTACTAGCAGTTTGAGCATCACCCTGAACTTCAAGTGATTTTAAAAGTTCCTGAGTTTTCCTGGCCAGTTTACCACTCATACTCACTGGACTGTCATAGAAAAAAAGCACACTTTTAGGATTAAACATTTTCAAGAGTGATATAATCGAATTCAAGGCTTCTTGTGTAGTTTCATCTTTTTTGTATTTCCCGAAAACAGCTTTGATATCTCGGGTAACACCATCATCACAGTTAACCAGAAATTCATCGCCACTGTTGCAGATGCTTTCAACTGTGATTAAGACGTTGTAACCGTCTATAAAAACATTTTTATCCTTCACATCCGATAATAAAATTAATTTCTTCTTCCTTGATTCTATTTTCTTCTTGGAGAAAACACTTCGATTAAGATAATTCCTTTGCTCCTCATTGAGGAGGTAATGATTACCCACAAAATTCAAAGCCCCGGTTCTGGGAAAACCACGGTCTAATAAGTATTGAAAATCCTTTTTAGCTTCTTGCAGACTAGTATCTTTAAAATTCATATAACCTCTTATTTATACACGTCTTAAGATCATTCATCGAAGTAATTTTCTCGGATGCACTGGCAGGTTTGGATGCACTGACAAACCAGTTTCCAATGATGGGGGTGTTTTCCACTAGGGATTCCTTGCCCTAAATTTTTTTTTAATACATTCTTATACTATTTAATTCTTTCCAAATGATTGTTAGGGGATGTATATCATTATTCTTCGATTATTAGGTTGTGTGTAAGTCGAATTGCGTCTAAAAGCCCGTGTGCATAGGTTATACAGCCAAAAGATGTTAAATAATCCTTTTTTTCCAAGTAGTATTGGGTGTCGTTCCGGTAGTTTTTGGCCATTTTTAAAATTTTTTCCTCTTCACCATTGATTTTTATAGATTTCACTTCTTTTATATTTTTTTCAAAAAGCTCTAAATCTTTTTTAATTCTTTCTTTTGCGTCCATATTACCCCATGAGTATTTTAAAGTTTTTTAAACTCCTTCCAGGTGTGATAAATTCGTTGCAATACAGTTACATATCCCAGGATGATTACTAGGAAAATGGCCATTGACATGAAAAATTGGGGGTCAATGAAGTATCCCAGGAATGCACCGCCCAGTATTATGAATATACGTTCTGCTCTTTCGGCGATTCCAACATTGCATTTTATCCCTTCCACTTCTGCCCGGGCACGGACATAACTCACAGTTAAAGAGGCTAACAATGCCAGTATGCCCCAGAACCAGTTTACAAATCCTCCATATATCACTCCTATTATTATGAAGGCATCTGCAAAACGGTCGGATGTGGAGTCCAGGAAACCTCCAAATTTACTTTTGGTGTTATTGTTTCGGGCCACAGCACCATCCATAACATCAAAGAATCCACTGGATAGTATGAGTAACCCGCCTGCCAGTAAATTTCCCCTGGCTAAGGCATATGCTGCAAAAAGGCTAAGAACTAATCCAATTATCGTTAGAATGTTAGGGTGTAAGCTGATTTTACTGGCCACTGGGTTGATCAATTTTTGTATTTGGGGCCGTGCTTTGTTTAACATGTTTTAAACCATACATTAGATGTATACAATTTTGATCGGGTAGTTAGTTTTAAATTTACAATACCCTTTGTTTTTGCTTAACAATACATAATCCAATTAAAAGCTGATGTTAATTAAAAACCTTGCTTAAAGCGGATAAAACTTTCTAAATTTATTAGATTGGGTTATGTAGAGTTTCAATTTAGAAATTGTTAATTAGCTAAAAATTATTGTAAAATGGTATTATCTGGCAAAAATGATATAATCGTTTAATTTGGTTAAAATTTTTGAAACTAATACAATGTCAAATTCTAATGATCCCATTATACATTTTCCTGTTGGCTTATAAATTATTTCATTTTTAGATTATTACTTGAAAAGTAAATTGTCTGGAAACACCAATTTATTAATAATAAGGCCATATCAATAATAAAGTCATACCAATACATTAAGAAAGGATTTAATATGGGGAATTATTTAAATGGGGATTGGGAAAAAACTTTCCACTGGTAAGATATCATCAACATCCTTTAGGCAAGTATTCTTTTTATTTGTTCTTATTATTGTGAGTTATGGGTTATTTACCATACTATTTCGCAATTACTCAAATATCACCGTTTCCATCAATGATGTTATGGTGCCTTTGTTCAACGTAATAACTTTAATTATTTTATTTTTCGCTTTTAAACGCTCGCAAAGCTATGAAAAAGGTTATTATCATGCCTGGTTGGTTTTTTTCATATCTCTAGCTTTTTGGGTTGGGGGAGACTTATTATGGCTAATTTGGGGCTATAATTTAATAGATCTATCGATTTTGAGTTATACTTATGTATTTTTCATTTTTAAAACAGTTTTCTTTTGTTTAGGTCTCTATTTAATTCCAAAACCATATGTGCACATCTTGAACCGTTACCGGAGGGTAATTGAAATTTGTATGGTACTGGTTACTATCTCCATGTTTTTCTGGTCATTTTTAATACTTCCCTTTGCCAGACTGAACCCGATAGCTTCTTTTAACTCCTTGGTTATAGCACTGAATTTTTTATCCGTATTTGCCTTGATCTTTTTTACCATTTCATTATTTGTCTTCTACACTGGAAACTTGAAGAAGGGACCAGCACCTTACCTTATTGCCAGTGCCGCTTTTCAAGTTTTAGCAGCCATAACCTATGTTTTTGAATACATTCTCAATTTGTATCCTGCTGGTGGGTTAGAAAATATATTTTGGATATCAGCCAGCCTATCTCTGGCTTTGGCCGGCTTGGTGCAGATCCGCTGCCATCCTCCAGCAGTACTTGAAGATCTTTCCACAGAATTCTGGAGATTCAAAGTCCCATTTGAGACAAATGTGGCATTAATATTTGGATTAATAGCTTATATATTCATATTATGGGCTTATTATAACAATAAAGAAGTTTTTGAAGTTTTATTATTGGGGGGAGGAATTTTAGTTGGGTTGGCGATTGTAAGGGCGATAATTAACAATAAAGAAGTTCAAAAATCCTATAAAAACCTAGAATACAGTAAAAAAACATATCAAGCCATTTTAAACACGATAAACGATGCACTGTGCATAATAGATCCTCAATTGAAGTTTTTAGAAGTAAATCAGGGCGTTCTGGATATGTACGGATACAGCAAACAGGAAATATTAGGGAAATCCCTGGACATGTTGTCGGCTCCTGGTAAAAATAACATGGAAAAATTTGTCAACGCCGAGTTTTTGGCGCTTGATGGAGAACATCAGACCCTGGAGTTCTGGGGCAAGAGGAAAAATAATGAAATCTTTCCCATAGAGGTTAAACTTAACAAAGGAACCTATTTCGGCCAAGATGTGGTAGTGGCTGTTGCCAGAGACATCACCCTCAGAAAAAAGGATGAAAAACGTTTAAAAAGGTCTCTGGATGAGAAAGAAGCCATGGTACAAGAAGTACACCACCGGGTGAAAAACAATATGCAAGTGGTTTCCAGTTTACTGGGACTCCAATCCATGTACTTGGATGATAATGAAGTCCAAAACGCGTTACAAGAAAGTCAAAACAGGGTGCAATCCATGGCCATGGTTCATGAGAAACTTTATCAGAGCAAAAACCTTTCTTGTATTGATATGGCCGATTACATGCATCAGATCGCACACTACCTCCTTGATAATTATCATTTGAAATCTAACCAGATAAAAATAATTATCAAGACGGAAAAGGTGGAAATGGATATTAAAACTGCCTCACCTCTGGGTCTCATCATAAATGAGCTTATCACTAACTCTCTTAAATACGCTTTTCCAGATGGGAAGGGAAAATTAACCCTAAAAATTTGTTTAATTGATGATTGTTATCATTTAGAAGTTTCTGATGATGGTGTGGGCTTACCTGATGATTTTCAGTTGGATAGTGCTGAAACATTAGGATTACAATTGGTGAATCGGTTGGTGCAACAGATCAGTGGATCTATAGAATGGGATGGTTCTAAAGGTACTGCGTTTATTATAAAACAGGGTGTCTGTTTTAAGTGA
>DALO01000010.1:0-33235 GCA_002496805.1 Methanobacterium sp. UBA353
TTAAAACAGACACCCTGTTTATTATACTAATTAGGAAAAATGTTAGGGGGCATTAGAATATCTAATGAAGGAAAAGGGAGGATTTATCCCTCTTGGGATGAAATAAAAAATTTACATGATCCATTGACAGATGGAGAAGAAACTTTAGCTTTATTTTTGGATAAAAATCTTCCAAATGAATGGAAAATATTTGTTCAACCTCATTTAAATGGCAGCAGACCTGATATTGTTGTTTTAAACCCTAAACTAGGTGCAATGGTATATGAGGTCAAAGATTATAAATTATCTACTTATAACTGGAAGAAAGGCAAATCCACTAAACATGATGAAAATGAAACAGTTAAACAACATATTAATCAAGTGGAACATTATAAAGAGAAATTGATACAGTTAATTCCAAACATGGCTGAGATGATTGATTATGACGAATCATTTTTTGGGATTATAAGAACTGGGATTTATTTACATAAAATCACAGGTAATGATGCTCGTCTTCTTTTTGGCAATATTAAGTATCCTACTATTATTGGGTTTGATGAATTAATCGACGAGGATATAGATACAATTGTCCCCAGGGCACATAATAAATATGGATCTTTAAGACAGGAGTGGGCTGATGAACTGGAATTCTGGTTAAATCCTCCTTTTCATTTTAAAGAACAAATTAAATTAATTGAACTTACTAGTGATCAAAAAAAATATGCTAAACCTAAACCTGGGCATAGGCGTTTGCGTGGTGTCGCTGGAAGTGGTAAAACATTGGTTATTGCCTATAAAGCAGCTCAATTAGCATCAGAAGGGAAAAAAGTTCTGGTTATAACATTTAACCTTACACTATGGCATTTCATCAGGGATATGATTGCTAGAACTCCCTATAACTTTGAATGGGCTAATATCACTTTTAATTATTTCCATGGTTTTTGCAAAGACATGTTGAATGAATTAAATATTCCTAAGCCATATCCTTTCTTAGAAAATGTTGTAAGTACTTTAGAAGGAGCTATTTCTAACGTTGCCATTGACGAATATAAATATGATGCTATCTTAATTGATGAAGGTCAGGATTACGAGTGGATTTGGTATGATTTATTATCTAAGTTTTTGACTGATAGAAATGAACTTTTCTTTGTATGTGACAAGAAACAGAATATCTACAATCGCGAGCTTAGTTGGATAGATAATATGGGGGAGTTTAAAGGAAAAGTTCAGTTTAAAGGTGTTTGGCCCGAATTAAAGACTGTTTATCGGATACCGAAAAAAATTGGTGATATAACTAATAAATTTAGTGATGAATTTGGGTTGGAACATTCAATAGAAGTATCTGAGGATTATCAGCAAATAACCCTATTTGAAAAACCTCCTATATTCCGATGGGATAATATTAAGATTAATAATTGGAGTGCTCATTTGATGGAAGCCTATGATCTCATTAAAAACCAGCAAATGAATTTTAAGGAAGGTCATGCATCTGATATTGTGGTTTTACTTCCCAGTAGAAAAATGGGAATGGCAGCTGTAAATATCTTCAATAAGGAGAATATTCAGGTAAACCATGTTTTTGAATATGAAGAACAAGTGAAGTATCATAATCATAAAAAAGCTTTCTGGTTAGGTGACAGTCGTCTTAAAATGAGTACTATTCATAGTTTTAAAGGATGGGAAGCTCTGCATGTAATTATGTTGATACCTAAAAATTGGAATGGAGATGAGAATTTAGATTCTCTGGTATACACAGCCATGACTAGATCAAGGAAAAATTTGATTGTTTTAAATGGTAATGAAAGGTATTGGGAATTTGGTGAAACCTTAAATAATAAATAAAATTTTTAAGAATTTATTTTCTCCTGAAGGTCGAAACTTCCTCAGCTCTGGGCCCAATGGTCCGGGTAAAAGTGATACCCAGATGCAGTTGACTTTTATACGGTGATGTTTACAAATTGAAAAGATCTGGAATCAAAGACATACAAACTTAAGATTATAATTCTGATGAAAAGAGGCAAACGCTTAAATTTTCAAAAATAGCATCTAATATTAAGCAATATTACTAAATTAATTATTAAAGTTAACACATTGATTCCAATAGCAGGAGTAATTCCATGTTTTATGAAGAATCAGAAACTATAGAACTTAAAAAATCAATATCGAGACTTCCTGATGCCTTAAAGTCGATTTGCGCTTTTTGTAATCATAAAGGGGGTTCTGTATTTTTTGGTGTTACTTCCACTGGCGAGATTAAAGGTTCGGATGTTTCAGATAAAGTTCTCCTAAAGATATCTCAACAGATTAACAGGATTCGACCAGAAATAACCCCCGAAATTCATGAAGTTAATGAAAGTGGTGTATCTCTTATTGAAGTGAAAGTTCCAGAAGGCAATAATAAACCTTATTTCTTGAATGGAATTGCCTATTTTAGAGTAGGAACCGAAGATAAAGTGATTCCTCCAGATGATCTTAAAAGGATAATTTTGGAAGAAAACAGGGAAGATTGGGATGAAGAGATTATAACAACTGTCTCACTTGATGATATTGATAAGGATAGTCTTGATAAATTCTTGGTTACGGCTCGCGAAAGTAGAAATTTTGATATTAATGTTAAAGTTCCTGTAAAAGAGGCACTGGAAAGACTCGGTTTGATTAGGAATGGTTCATTAACCAATGCAGCAGTACTTCTCTTTACTCGGAACCCTCAGAAATTCTTTCCCCAAGCACAAGTAAGGTGTGCTAAATTCACGGGAAATGATGTTACTCAACCCTTTATTGATATGGCAGTTATTGAAGGTAACCTATGGCAACAAATGGATGATGCTGAAAAATTTGTCTTATCCAATATCAAACGAGCAGCATGGTTTGAAACTGAAAAAATGGAGAGAACTGAACATTTTGAATATCCATTTGGGGCTATTAGAGAGGCCCTGGTCAATGCTATCTGTCACCGGGACTATCGGTCATCTGGAAATGTACAGGTGAGAATATTCGATAATTCCATGGAAATATGGAATCCCGGAACACTCCCTGAAGGAATAACCATTGAACTGTTAAAGGAAAATCATACTTCCAAGCCCAGAAATAAATTAATTGCTAAATTGCTATTTTTATCAAAATATATTGAGCAGTGGGGTTCTGGAACCAACAAGATGATTGAAGCATGTGTGAGTGAAGGATTACCTGAACCAGAGTTTAGTGAAGTGGGGGATGATTTTAGAGTAACTTTAACACGTTCCAGAATTAATGAGATCCTTGAAAATCCTGATTTAATTAACAGTAGGCAGAAGAAATCAATGGAATATTTAATGACTAACGAGTTCATTACCTCAACTAAATATGGAGAACTCTTTAAATGTACTGATAGGACCGCAAGGACTGATCTTAAAAGAATGTTTGAATTAGGAATTGTTGAAAAAAGGAAAGAAGGATATCAAACACATTACATTCTAAGTAGTCCTTTCCGGAAATTTCCGGAAATTTCCGGCAATGGGGATGGAAATTAATTACATGTAATTTAGAGGTAAGTTATATAGAATCTTATGATTATGGGGGAAAAAGAATGCCTGAAGCTCCTCAATCAATTCTCGATGAAATCCTGGATAAAACCTTTCACAAACTCGAGGATAATAAAGATTTTAATTCTGAATTATTATTAGAACTCCGTAAACTGGCTTCTGACGAATCACTTCAAGATGATAAATTTTTGACTTCTATTTTAAAAGGTGATCTCCCATGAGGATACAGGAACTAGAAATCTGTAACTTCAGAGGGATAAAAGAACTGAAATTAGAGCCAAATAGTCGAAACTTTCTTATCTCCGGCCCTAATGGTTCAGGTAAAAGTGCCATTGTGGATGCAGTGGACTTTCTCTTAACCGGTGATGTATCTCGTATGAGGGGTCCGGGAACTAAAGACATCAAACTAAAAGAACACGCACCCCACATAAAAGCAGATGCAAAGGATTGTTGGGTGAAAGCCACAATAGAAATACCAGATCTCACAGAACCCGTGGAGATTAAGCGGGTTATGGATAAACCCAAGAAACTGGTCTGTGACGATGAGTACGTTGATGTTTTGGAACCTATCCAGGAACTAGCCAGCCGGGGACAACACGTTCTTACCAGGCGTGAGATTCTCAACTACGTCACAGCTGATGCAGGGACCCGTGCTAAACAGATACAAAACCTGCTTAAAATAAATGAAGTAGAAGTTACTCGTAAAAAACTGCGAAAAGTTCTAAATTCACTGAAAAAAGATTCCCAAAATGCCCAGTCAAATCTCAACAACAGTAAAGCCCATATAAATAGTACAGTAGATGTTGAAACCTTCAATGAGGATGTTATTTTAAATTTTGTAAATGAAAACCGGCAGATACTCGGTGCTGAAGAACTGGATAAGTTGGATTCAACAACTGTTAAAGAAGGTGTTAAATCCCCGGCTTTAGTTGCTGATGATAATATTAACTTGGAATTACTGGAAAAAGATTTAGAAAACCTTCAAGATACTGATTTTAATGAAGAAACAGGATTATTACAATCTGAATATCTAGAATTACATGATAAGTTAATGTCTGATACCACATCACCTAAAGACAGACTTCAACTGACACAGTTAGGGTTGAAGTTAACTAGTGATACATGTCCATTGTGTGACACACCTTGGGACCCAGACCAACTGCAAAACCACCTAAAAGATAAACTGGAACACCTTAAAGGAGTTGAAAGTGACCTTGAAAGGATGCAAGAACTATCGGGGAACATATCTCGTGCAATTAAAAGTAAACTATCCAGTCTGGCTCAAGTGATTAAAGACAGTTCAGTGTTAGGATTAGACCAAGAAGTAGGTGTACTAAAAGTTTACAAGGACGATCTTACAACGATTGATGCATCACTTGATAGAGATGAATATGGTGGAGAATCAATACCCCTACTTACTGATATTGAAGAATTAGGAGGGAAGATTCTCCAAGTGGCAGTGGATAGATATGGTGAACCTTCCCCGGAGCAAACTGCCTGGGATAAACTGAACAGATTAGAAGAAAACCTCAAGTATTATGAAGAAAACCTCATACAACACGAAAAATCCAAAAATGCACTTCAAAATGCTGAAATTCTGCATGATGCTTTTATTGAGTCCAGGGATCATGTCCTGGATTCATTGTATGCTGAGGTTAAGGATCGTTTTGTGGAACTATACAGACAACTGCACGGAGCTGACGAAGCAGACTTCGATGCAGACCTAGTATCAGAAGGTGCAGGAGTGGATTTCAAGGTTAAATTCCACGGAGAAGGCAAACACCCTCCCCACGCCCTACACAGTGAAGGTCATCAGGATAGTATGGGTATCTGCCTATACCTAGCACTAGCAGAAAGACTAACTCAAGGGTATATTGACCTTATAATCTTGGATGATGTGATGATGAGTGTGGATGCACCCCACAGAAGACAGATATGCCACTTACTAGCCGATTTCTTCAAAGGTAAGCAGTTTTTCATTACAACTCATGATCAGACTTGGGCGAGACAGTTACAGTCAGAGGGTGTCATTAAGTCCAAAAATAGAGTTGAATTATCGAATTGGACTATTCAGGATGGCCCTCGAATAAATTACATGGGAGATATTTGGGGTCCAATTGAAAAAGATCTAAGTCATAATGATGTTCCCAGTGCAGCGGCTAAACTAAGGAGAGGTTCTGAGGAATACTTTGGTCTGGTATGTTCTAATCTTCAAGCACCAGTCAAATACAAGTTTAGTGGCCAAAATGATCTTGGTGATCTTCTAAGTGGTGCACAATCTAGTTATAAAAAACATTTGAAACAAGCCAAAACTGCAGCCCGTTCTTGGGAAAATTATGAAGAGCTAGCTAAATTGAAATCTATTGAAGATTATTCTAAGGATGTTTTCGGACGAATAAATGTGGAAAGATGGGCTGTTAACCCTGCTGTGCACTTCAATGAATGGGCTGATTTCACTCCACAAGACTTTAAACCAGTAGTTGATTCTTTTAATAGTCTGTTTTCATTATTCCAATGTGATAAATGTGGAACAATTCTACACTTAGTTACGAGTGAAGGTAATTCGGAGGCTGTTAAGTGTAATTGTGGGAGTGTTACTTGGAATCTAAAAAATAGAAAAAAAGATTAAATTATTTAGTTTAAATTAATCATTATGAGTTCGGTAAGTTTATCATCCCATTAGGCATTTTAACTAATTCTTCATCTGAAAGAAGCTCTTTTATTATAGAATTAATTCTTTCAGAAATATTTCCACGAGTTGTTTTAAACCCTAATAGGCGTGATACTTGCAGTATTAAATCTTTTTGTTCTGTAGCAAACTGGTTATCAATAACCATTATTATGGCTTTTTCTATTTCTTCATCACTAATCAAATCAATTCTGGGTGGAGGATCACCAGTTCTTAATCGGACAACAGTATCTTTATTTTTAAAATATAAAAAATCATTTTTGAATTGGATTTTACCTTTTTGGGTGGCGATTTTAAGAGCAGAATCTAAATTATCTTTTATTCTATTTCCTGTTCTTTTAATCTTCCAATGGTCTCGTATTCTACGAAATACTTCATTTACATGAACTGGACTTTCAAATTTTACAATCCTGTTAATGGCATTTGCTAGTTCAGAAGGATTCTTCTCGTGTAAGGGAATATTTGTAGAAATTTTTAATCGTTTATAGATTTCATATTTTGGTATTGTATCTTTTAGATCTAGAATTTTAGTTTCAGGCACTAAAATAGATTGTTTTTCAAATATTTCAGGTTCATCAAAGGTAGATTCACTAATGGTATGATTAATACTATTTGGGTTTGTTTTTGAATCTTTTACAGCCTTCAAAAGCCTATCAATACTTTCTTCTCTGCTTTTGTACCAATCTGTTGACCAAATCCTGTAAATATTCCAACCTAAACCTTCTAATACTTGTTGACGAAGTCTATCACGGTCTCTAGCAACTTCAGAACTATGATACATTGCCCCATCACATTCAATACCTAGTAAATATTTCCCAGGTATCTTAGGGTCAACGACTGCTAAATCAATACGATATCCTGCACATCCGACTTGTTTATGAACAACATAACCATGACTTCTGAGTAATTCATAAACAGATTCTTCAAATGGTGAATCAAAATCATTTAAAGGAGCATCTATTTGTAATAACTCTTTGTTTTCGGCATAAGCTAAAAATGTTTTAAGGGCTTTGAGTCCAAAAGGCGAATTATGTCTTATTTCCAAATCACTATGTCTGAAGTTAGAGTAAATTACACATTTTTCTCTGGCTCTTGTTAACAAAACATTTAGGCGTCTTTCACCACCTTCACGATTCAATGGCCCAAAATTATAACTGAATTTTTTCGTAGATTCAAATCCAAATCCAACACTCACAAAAATGACATCCCTTTCATCTCCTTGAATAGTCTCAAGATTTTTTATGAAAAATTTCTCTTCATGCTCTTGATTGAAGTATGATTCAAATTTCTCACGGTCATTGTCTGTTAGTTGCCTTAATTCCAGTTCTAAAATTTCTTGAATTGCCCGTTGTTGATTTACATTGAAGGTACCTATTCCCAGACTTTTAGAATCACCATATTTATCGAAATGTTTAAATGCAGCCTTCACAATGGCTTTAGCTTCCCCTAAATTTACAGAGCTTCTACCCCTATCATAAGAAGCATGTTGCCAATCTAAATTAACATATTTAAGACCCAAATCATTTGATTGGTGTTCAGGTGAAGGATATATAAAAAGATGATTGTCATAGAATTCTTGGTTAGAAACTGCAATAAGAGACTCATGCCTACTCCGATAATGCCATCTTAACATTTTAGCTGGAAAGCTACGTTTACATAAATGTAAAATACTTTCCATATCACCAAGAGATGATAATTCATAATCATCTGTCTCCACATTACCAATAATATTATCAAAAAATGAAGTAGGAGGAAGTTGCTTAGTGTCCCCCATAACAACTAATTGTTCTCCCCTCAATAAAGTGCCCAAAGCATCTTCTGGTTTTACTTGACTAGCTTCATCAAAAATCACTACATCGAATTTAAGGTGACCAATACCGTTTGGATCAATAAATTGAGCAACAGACAATGGGCTCATCATAAAACAAGGTTTAATTAGTTTAATTAGACTACCAGCTTCATACAATAATCGTCTGATGGGCATGTGGCCTCTTTTACGGCTAAATTCATTCTCTAAAATACCACGTTCAGATCGTTTTGATATGTTAAAAGATGAATGGGGAATGTTCTTCCTAATACGTTGTGCAACACGTATTCTGTTGATTCTCAAGGTTTTTTGGTCTAAATTATTAAACTCTCTAATTTTCTTTTCATGAATTACTCCAACAAAATTTCGCAACTCAGGATAATTAGTAAAAGCCTTTTTTAGTAAATGATCAGCATAATTACCCTTAAATGCTGGCAATAAATCATCATGGTCCAAAATATCATTATCTATAATTTCAATCATTGGCTGAGCAAGTGCAGGTAATTCTTTCTTAGCCAGTGTAAATTGAGACCATTGAACTAGTTTAGGGAGATCTTCATTGTATCTTTCAAGTTTAAATTTCAGGTCTGGGAATTCTGCTCTTGAAATGGAATCACTGGATAAATTGTTTATTTTAAGAAATTTATTCAATTTCTTAAAATCATTCAAAAAATTCGTTATTGACTTAGACGATGGAACATCGATAACTAGTTTCTTTCGGGATGGATTACTAACTATTTTTATTGCATTTCTAGTTATTTTTCCTTGGTTGAGTAGTGTTCGGAAGGTGTTTAGCCATTTTCCAATGTTTTTGAGGGTTTCTGGATCACTGTTTTCTCCTTCCCAATAGTCTCCGAAAAGGGATTTAGCCGTGTTTTCAGAGTTTTCAATATCATTTCGCAGGTCTTGACACTTAATTAAGTCATTAAGTTTTTCTATAAGATCTTCATCATTCCTTATAGTTTCTTCAACAATTAAATTATTCAAATTGGCTTTTAAATCAAAATAATCATTAACCCTCACATTTAAAGAATTTATTTCATCTTTAAGTAAATTAAATTTTATTGAATCTTGAACACTTTCTATTACAAAAAATTCACTTAATTTGTTTTTCATTTGACTAATATGTTCTAAGTTCTTTCTAATATTATCTAGAGATAGTAAGATTTTTTGTTCTTCAAATCCGGAATCTTTAATTTCGAGGGTATCTTGGGTTATTTTTCCTTGGTTGAGTAGTGTTCGGAAGGTGTTTAGCCATTCTCCAATGTTTTTGAGGGTTTCTGGGGCACTGTTTTCTCCTTCCCAATAGTCTCCGAAAAGGGATTTAGCCGTGTTTTCAGAGTTTTCAATATCATTTCGCAGGTCTTGGAACTTAATTAACTCATTAAGTTTTTCTATAAGATCTTCATCTTTCTTTATAGTTTCTCCAACAATTAAATTATTCAAATTGGCTTTTAAATCAAAATAATTATTAACTCTCAAGTTTAAAGTAGTAATATCCTCTTCAAGGTCTTTAAAATTAATTTCATTATTCTTACTCTTAAATATAATAAATTCTCTCAATCTATTGGTGATTCCTTTAATATTACGGAAATTAGTTTTTATTATCGCAGATGATTTTTCGATACCTAGTTGGTTTAATCCTTTTTCTTTAATTTTGAGGGTATCTTGGGTTATTTTTCCTTGGTTGAGTAGTGTTCGGAAGGTGTTTAGCCATTTTCCAATGTTTTTGAGAGTTTCTGGGTCACTTTTTTCATCATCCCAATAATCACCAAAAAGTGAATTAGCAACACTTTGAGAATCCCTAATATTATTTCTAATTTCCTGACAATGAATAAGTTCACCTAAATCATGAACAATAACATCATCATCTTTGGGAGCTATGTCAAAATAAAACGAGGAAACAATTTTTCGAGATCTTTTATAGTCTCTACGCAAAAATTTTAATTTTTTTGTAGTTAATTCTTTAAATTCATTCCTAATAGATTTTAAATCGTGATCAAGTACATCAGACTGAAATTTATTTAATAATGGAATCGATTGTTGATATAAATTGATTAAATTTATTAATTTAGTGGCATTATGGTTGAAGTCATTCCATTCTGTGCCTTGAACCAATTCTATGTTAAATTGTGGGGACTTAATCAATATAGAAATAGTTTCAAGAGTTTCTTCTAATTCGTTTTCATTAAATGAAGTTCTAATACCTGTTAATTTGCTGAGTGATTCCATCTCATTTATGAGGATTTCAATAATAGGATTTAAATTGGATAATGAATCTCTAATCTCACTTTCGTAGTAAGAAAATAATTCGCTGGAAACAATAAAAAGACCAGCAGATATTTTAATAAAATCATTTAAAAATCCTTTAATATTCTCATCTAAAGCATCTTCCCTATATTTTTCTAGAATATGTTTATTTTCAATATATTCGTGCACTAAACTAATAGTCTGTTGTGCTTCAGTGCTGAAGGTATCCCACTTAGAGTCTTGGATCAAGTTTACATCAAATTTTGGGGCAGTTACTATTTTAGAAATAGTTTCCATAGCTTCTTCTAATTCAAGTTGGTTTAAAGGTCTTTTAATTCCAGTAAGTTTCAATAAATTTGATATTAGATCCATATGTGTGTCAATCATGGCTCCTAAACTGTTTAATGAATCTCTGATTTCAATTTCATTAGTTGAAAATAAATCACTAGTCACATTGAATAGACCAATAAATTTATTTTCAAAATCACTTAGAAGCCTCTTTACGTTTTCATCTAAAGCAGTTTCAAGGTATTTAGATTTTAATTCATTGAATATTTCAATTTGATTAATAATTTCTGTAGCCTTATTATTTTTTTTATCCCAAACCCTATTTTTCAAGATTTTTTCGGGATATACATCAGATTTAATTATTTTTCGTGCAATTTTACCTTTTTCAAGGACATCATCTAAGTTATTAGGTTGAAAAACCCCTGATTTTTGAGAAAATTCATGGGATTTTTCTTCAATAGTTTCTAATTGATATAAAAGTGATTCTAGTAAAGTTTTAATCTTTTGTTGTTCTGCTGGTAAAATTAGGTCAGGATTAGAAGATTTCCAAGTATTTGTTTTAATGGGCTTTATAAAGTTCAAAAGTTCAGAAATGTCACTTAATTTAGATAGTGATTTGTCCCAATCGTTTTTGTTAAATATCAACGGGTCAGGCAAATTTACAACAGGAAATTGTTTATTTTTTTTGTTAAAATGTGTAACTGAATCCTCTTTTAGGCCAAATAACTGAAAGGGAGTAAAACCTATTTTTCCATATGGTTTATGGATTATGTTAGGATAGTTGTTAAGATCTGTTCTTAGTCCATCTAATACATTAAAATCATCTTCGTTTATATCCAATGGTTGGGATGCGAATTTTAAGGTTCTTTCCAATTCTTTCAAAACTTCTTTTTTATTTGATTTACGACTATGCAACTCTAAACAAAAATCACCCAGACCTACACTATCTAAACGACTCTTCACTACTTCTAATGCCGCCATTTTTTCACTTACAAATAAAACAGTTTTTCCTGATGCGATTAATTCTGCTATTAAGTTTACAATAGTTTGTGATTTTCCAGTGCCTGGAGGTCCTTCAACCACTAAATTATTCCCTTTTTTCACATCTTCGATTACTGCAATTTGTGAGGAATCAGCATCAGAAACCGTGAATATTTCTCTGGCAGGTAATTTTACATCAACTTCGTGTTCATTAAAACCAGTCACAGTTTTGACATCATTAGGTATAAATAAATCTTTTACAATAGGATTTGAATCGAAAGAATATCCATAAGGCCAGTTTTCAGCCTCTAAATCTTGATACATAACAAATTTAGTAAAGCTGAAAAATCCTAGATAAATTTCATATCTGACATTCCAATCTTTCATTTTCTTAATAGATTCTTCAACAGACTGAAAATAATCATAAATTCCATCTTTATTATCAGGCATTTCAAAAGAAGGTAGTTTTATCCCCTGTTCCTTTAATTTTGATTGAAGTGAAATATTAGTAAGAATGTCATCTCCTGTCCATTCTATCTTAAATGAACGTTTTACACCTTTACGCTCCATAAAAATAGGTATAAGAATTAAAGGCGCTTTTTTGATATCTTCAGATTGTTCTGCTTCCTTCCATTCAAGCAAACCTAGAACTAAATATAAAATATTGTAACCTTGCTCGTCGAACACGGATTTTGCTTGTTGATAAATATTGAATAGTCTTTTTTGAAGTTCTTGAGATGTTAATTTTGTTTGTAATACATTATCCTTGTAATAATCTTGAATATCGGTATCTGGACGTGGTAATTCCCATAATAATTCAGATTTATTCTGAATGAGATCATCATTACTCTCTAGATATTCTTCAAGATCTTCTTCGATGATTTGCCCATTTTTTTCAGGTTTAGGACTAAATTGCATCTTTTTTTCATTTAAAACAAGAATTTCATATATTTCTGTAGGAATTTCATCAAAGACTTTAATAACACGACTTCTTGGTCTGAAATTAAGAAGTTGATTGCGCATAGTCAAATCCAGAAGATTCTTTTGCAAAACATTCAATTGTTCTTTAATATCGCTACTTGTTTTAGCCATAAAATCCACCTGAATAAACTAATTGAATCAAACTAAATTTTCTATTGAAAATAGGATTACGTTGTCATGACAAAAATCATGAAGATGTACAATATTTTATTTAGTAAGTAGTGGTTATTAATATTATATTTAATATTTTCCTGACGTGACTTTTTTCATGGTTTTTATGGTGTGGTTTTTTTTAATCTATTTATATGAGTAAAATCATATGATAAGGTATGAATTTAATACAATTTAGGGATAATATAAGCAATGGAAAGAACCTTATATTCTATAATAAAGATGTTTACAATTGTTATAAACAATTGAAAAGTGATTTTTTCATGTATATACTTTAATGAGCCTTTATCAGTTAAGGTTAGGTTGATGGAGTCTATCAACATTATATCTGGTAATAGGAAGCCTTCATTAAGTAGGTTGACTATTGCTGAGTTGCGTGATTTGTTGGTCAAGCGTTTAAAGTATAAAACTTTGATAATACTCTTTAACCATTTTGAACGGTTGACTAAAAGATCTGTACAGGCATATCAGTATCTCAACAGCCTGGAAAACATACGATTTGTTTGTAGTTTCAATAAAAATTTCAAACCTGAAGTTTACTCTTTTTTTAGAACTTTTGAGTTCATTAATGAGGATGAATATAAATTGAAACATGGAAGGGAGGAAATTAATGTTACGTATGCAGTTTATGCTATTTTAAGTGTTTATTGTTTCTTTATTTACATGAAAGCAGCTTCATCATTGCTTATGGCGACTATATTGATTGGGGGTGCTTGGTTTGCCCTCATTATTTTCAGGACCTTAATGTATGCGGGGGGCCGTCCATGAGGAGTTACACTCACATTGCAGGGGCCATACTTTTATTTGTAACTTTGGCATATTTCACTAATCTTGATCATGTGATTATTGGAATTTTCTTTGCAAGTTGGGGCTCTGTTTTCCCTGATATTATTGATAGATTATCAGGAAAGCATAGGGGTATTGGTCATTCAATTTTCTGGTTGATTCCATTTGCTCTGATGTGTTTTTGGAATTTAACTGTAGGAGTTGCAATGTTATTAGGTTTTATTTCTCATGTTTTCCTGGATATCTTGACAATGTATGGTTGTCCTGTTTTGTATCCATTATGGAAGACTGATTTTGTCTGTTTTGGTAAGAAAAGAAGAATTAAAACTGGCACGAATTAGGATAAAGCTGTGTTTGTGTTTCTTTTATTCCTTTTAATTCCTGTAGGGTCTTAGATTTTTCATGTTTCTGAAAGCTTTTGTAGGGCTGTTTTGGAGTTGTAACCTAGTGTTGTGATTAGCCCTGCTAAAAATACAATTAGTATGGTGGTTTTTTCAACTGATTTTGGTGTATATTTGTGTATTTTTTTTAAGTTTAGTCCTGATTTGCATAATTTGAAGAAATCCTCGATTTTTCCACGTATGGGTTTGTATCTTTTCCAGTTTTGTATTTTTTGGATTAATATTTTGGTTAATGTTTTGTATAGTTTTTTAGCTTCTTTTTTTTGTCTTTTTATCTTTGAATACGCGTAATGGATAGGTTAATTTGTCTTTGAGTTTTTGTAGTTTGAATTTTTCTTTTGGGAATATTAAAGGAACGATTTTGTATTTGGAAATGCCGATTTGGTAGTTTTCGTATTAGGTAGATATCCTCTGTCGAATATTATTATGTCTTTTTTTCTGATTATTCGCCTTTTTCGGAGGTTTTCCATTATTTCGTTGAAAATTTTCGTGTCGTGTGGCGCTCCATTGTGGATTAAAAATAGCTACAGGCATTATAGATTCGTGTTTTATGACTATGGTGGCTTTAAATCCTATGTAGAATCCGTAGGAGGATGTGTAACTCCATTTTTAGATTTTGTTTTTCGAGATATTTTTTAGAGCGATGTTTACGTTTAGTATTGTAATCTAAATCCACAGGAGTGGCATCAACAATAAAGGTTCGGGTTCCACGTCTTTTAATTGGTTTAGTTTGTATTAATATGCTGTTTGTAATTTTAACGAATGTATCTGGTTTAAATCGTGAGATGAATTCTGAAATTTGAAGTGCACTAGGCACTTCATTTATTTGGAATAATTTATGAAGTTTTTTGTCATTTTTAAGCTCTAAAAACAACGAATTCAATGGTTGTATTGAAAAAAATTGCAGTAAATAGTATTTTGATTGATAAAATCATCATATTGGTGTTTTTAACACCTTTAGACGCAATGATTGTTCTAGATTTTCTGGAACCGATAATTTTAAATATTTTCTCTAACAAGATATAGTTCGGGTCTTCTTTACTGTAATTTAAGTGATGCTTCATTTTTGTCACCCAACAAATATATGAAAGCACTCATACTTAATTTTAACGGTTTAGAAGCCCAATTATTGTTATAAAGCTAAAATAAAATTGTATTTCAAGAAACTAATTATCAAATAGTTCATAAAATACAGAAAAAAGAAGGAAACCCCTTTTTTCAACACTAAAAATCTAAGACCCTAAATTCTTTTTATCAATATCATATTTTATTAATATGTAAACTTAATTTTTATATGGAAAATTTTAATGAATATTAGACCATAATTATTTTTTTTGGTGGGGATTGAATGAAAAAATGGATATTTACAACTAAAGAAGTTCTTGAATATCTTAAACTGGATGAAGAAGATGAATTAAAACGTGCAGCACCTATAAAAGCTAAAAAAGATGACATTATTCTCATTTATAGGGGTCAACCGCATAGTAATATAAAATTTATTTTTAAAGCAAGAACTGACGCTTACAAAGACATTAATTTTAGAGATGATTGGGATATTGCAATAGATCTCTTTGATAAAATAGAATTAAAAAAGCCAATTGAAATCAGTGATATGAGAGATGATCCAATTTTAGGTAATTGGAACATTGTGCGAAAGAATTTTATGGGCTCTTTTTTTAATATGCCTTCCAAAGAATGGGATCGGTTAAAAAAACTAATTATTGAAAAAAATCCTGAATTAGAATATGAAATCAGAATGTTAATTCAAGAGAATAGTAACGTTCACCAAAAATGGACTTTTGTTATGAAGAAGTACTTTTTCGACAAATTTCAAGAAAGTGAAGAAATTAGTTGGAATAGCCCGAAGGATATCAAAAACGGTGACATTATTTTTGTATATTCTACTAGTCCTCGCAAACACATTAATTATATTTTAAAAGCCATAACTAATCCCTGTAAAAATCCGAGTAAAGACAATGATCTCCGTGTGAAGGTACAAAAAAGGATTGAAATGCCTCAACCAGTAGAATTAAAGGAATTAAAGGAAAATCCAATTTTAAGCAAATGGTCCCCCATTAATAAGAAAAGTTTCATATTCCAGGGTGCTCACCATAAAATGTCAGATAAACAATATAATGAACTTAAAAGACTGATTATAGAAAAAAATCCTCAATTAATAACAGATATAGAAAATATTGAAAAAGAATTAAGTTTTGAATTAACTGAAGCATATGAAGAAATAGGGTTTTATGATTTAAATGCGGGTAGATCCCACATTGTCCGCGATATATGTTATTTACTATCTAATCATACATATACTAATCCAAATGATCTTTATGATTCTTTGAGGGAAAATATAGGTGAAAATGACTCTTATTTCAAGGCTTATTATCAAAGATCTACTAAAAATTCTAGCCCAGCCTACAATCTTAATTCCGCAAGAACTCTTGGTTTAGTTGGAAAAAATAATCTAACATTAACAGCTTTAGGTAAAAAATTGGTGGAAGTTGTAAAGAAAAGTGAACTTTTCACACATCATTACAGTAATGAAGTTAAGAAATTCTTTTTTGGACTAGCAGTTCAAAATCCTTCGATTCAGACTGCTATGCAGATTTTGCGGAGAAAACGCCAGTTAAGATTTTATTCCCCTACTTGTAATAGAACTAATAGGGTTTTTTGGAAGAAATCTTTAAATGAAACCAATGTTTTGTGTGAACACGATGATTATCCAGAATGTAAGAAATGTGACCATGATTTTATAAATCATATTAAAGAATCTTCTCTTCCTTTTGAAACCCTAAAAACTGGCATCAAAGGACATGGGTTCGTGTTTTGGATGTGTAGTCGGGTTACACCTATGCATCTAACTGGGAAAGATCCAGGATATTCTGGAAATACTATTTATTGGGACAAAAAAGCTGCAGATGAATTGGGAGATTCGATTAAAATGTTAGATGATGAAACTGAAACTGTTCCTAGAATTTGGAAAATAACTCCGGGAGAACCTGAAAAATCCGAAAAATATTGGCCTATTTACACTGAGAAGGGTTTCATTGGTATAGGTTGGGTAGAATTTAAAAGAGATTTCCGTGAATTCAACTCTCAAAATGAGTTAAACGCAGCTTTAAATAAGACTTATGGAGAATCCAAATCCCAAAGTGCTAAGATGATTTGGGATTTTGCCAATGAAATGAAAGCTGGAGATTATGTAATTGCTAACAGGGGAAAAAATGAAGTTATTGGCATAGGAGTTATCCAAAGTGATTATATAGGTCCCAATCATCCCGAAAACCTTAATTTAACTGATTACCCTCATCTTAGAAAGGTTGATTGGAAAATCATTGACAATATTGAGGTTTCTAGAAGCTTTGATCGTAAAACAATAACAGAACTAGAAGGTAAAAGATGGAATGAAATAATAAGCACTTATGCGAGAATGAATCCCGAATTTAAAATTGAATTACTCGAAAAAATCTACGCAGAATTCAAAGAAGAATATTTAGATAGAGATGTAGGTCAGGAACATTTAAAAGCGTATGAAGATGAATCTGAAAAGATAACAAAAGCTTATAAGGATGTTATGGAGAAAATCAATCAAAATATTGATGCAACTGATGAAATACTTTACGAATTAGTGCCACATAAAGGTAAAAGTATTGTGGGCTTTATTGCTAACATCAAAGCATTTTTTGAAAAAACTTATGAAATCAAACCAGATAAATTTCCTGAAATTGCAAATAACTATTTTAACACCATTCATGATTTCATAGAAACAGATGATTCAGAAATTCAAGAAGAAATAATAAATAAATTCGCCTCAAGTGAATACAGCAAAGGATTTGGCGCAGGAACCTTAACTCCTATTTTATTTTTTATTAACCACAATTATCCACTTATTAACAATAAAACAGTTGATACAGTAACATTTCTATCTAAAATAATGGGAGAATCGATAAAATTAGATATGGAATTGAATCATTATGTTGAGAATAAAGATAAATTTAATAATTTTTTAATAAATCTTTCAGAATATCTTCCAGATCTCTATGATTTTGCCATCTTCGACATCTTTTGTCACTGGTTATGCGATAAAAACTTAGGATTTTATGCTAAAGGCAAACCTCTGCCCTTATTGGGAAATACTAAAAAAATATCTGAGTTTGAACCTGTTTTCCTCAAACCAGAACTAATTGAAACAAAATTAAAAATTGCACCTAAAATTAAAGAACAAGTCTGTGGAACTTTAAATTCTAGTAAACATGTCATGATTACAGGTGCACCAGGTACTGGTAAAACAAATCTTGCAGAAGATGTTTGTAAAGTTGCAGAGAGTCATAAATTTACCAAAGGCTATGTCTTAACAACGGCCACATCAGACTGGACTACTTTTGATACTATTGGCGGTTACATGCCTAGTGAATCTGGGAAGTTAATCTTTGAGGAAGGAAAATTTTTACAGGCCATAAAAGAAGATAAATGGTTAATCATAGACGAAATTAACCGTGCTGATATTGATAAGGCTTTTGGACAACTTTTCACTGTTTTATCTGGCCAAGGTGTTGAATTACCTTTCAAAATTAATGGAAAATCTGTTCGAATCCAACCTACAGAAGAGATTGGGAGCTATTATGATTCGGAAACTGCCACTTATCGTGTAGGGAAGAATTGGCGAATTTTATCCACCATGAATGTCTATGATAAGGATTATCTGTTTGAAATGTCTTATGCTTTCATGAGAAGGTTTACTTTTATTTATATTGATCTTCCAGTTGATGAAGAATATAAAAAACTAATTGACAGTTGGTGTGGAGATCTTGATGAAAGTTATATCCATCAAATTCATCAGCTTTTAGATATTAACCCTCACAGAGAGATAGGTCCTGCCATCTTTAAAGATGTGATTGAATACGTGGCAGCCAGAGAAGAAATTGGAAGCAATGAACATATCTTAGAAGATGCTGTTCTTTCATATATAATGCCACAGTTTGAGGGATTAGAAAAAACTCAAATATTGGAAATATGGAAAATATTAAAATATATCTTTATTGATTCTGATGAATTAAAAGCTAGATTGGAAGAAATTTCAACTATTCCATTGGATGACGCGAAATGATATCGGGTTCAGCTGATGGTTGTTGGAAATCTAAGGATAAAAAAGCAATCCTTGAATTCATTAAACCATCACTTTATAGATACTTCTTCAATGAAGCTGTTCCTAATCTTCATGTTCCATTAAAGGAGTTAGGACTTTCAGATACTGATATAAATTTCTTAAAAACAGTTCATTTTCTTTTAAGCCCCGAAGTTGAAAATTTAGTCAATGAATTACCTAAACTAGTCCGGAATCTCTCTCACTCAACTCAAAAGGAAGTTATTGAATGTAGAGGTGTTGTTAGGGGAAGACTTGATTGGAATTTAACACTTAAAGAAAGATACAGTCAAGGATTTAATGACCCAAGTCTATTTATTTGCCAACCTGCGACTAAAATGTATGACTTACCTGAAAATCAACTTTTAAAATTCATTTTATGGAAGATTCGTAGTTTAACCGAGAATATTGAGCTTTCAATTCCTGATGAAATAATAGAACAAGAAGAATGGCGCCGTTGGGTCGATATTATTGCTTCGAGATATTATAAGGTTAAAAATATTTCAAGACACATCTATTTCCAACAAATTAGTTTACCTCGCATAATCAAACCTAGGGCACTTCAAAAAGCTTACAGGCACAGAAATCAATCTTATGATCAGGTTGCTGATTGCTATGAACTCTATGAGAAATTATTCATAACTAATGACCAAGAAGTTCTCCATGAACTAATTGAAAGTCAGATTTTCGAGCCACTTAATAATGACAAGTTATTCGAAATCTACGTTTTAATTAAAATTTTAAATTTATTAGAAAAAATCCCTGGAAAACTAAAAATTGGACTTTTAAGACCTGGCACCAATTATACAGCCAGATATACATCAAATCACTTAGAAATATGTATTTTTTATCAGAAAATGCCTTCAAAATTCATTGGCTGCAGTAAAAATAAAGAAATTTTTGAATATTACGATCCAAATGTCAGTCTAAGACGTCCTGATATTATGTTAAAATTCAAAAAAGAAGATAAAACATTTTACAGGATTATAGAAGTGAAACGCACCAATGAACGAGGTTATATTGTAGATAGTGTTTACAAAGTACTAGGTTATCTTAATGACTTTGAAGAATGTCTCAAACCAACACCTAATCCTCAAGGAGTCTTAGTTATTTGGGATGGTGCAAACATCAAGGATATGAATAAAGCACTCAAACAACCTGTTTTAATTCTACAGGATAAAAATATGGAAAAAGGACTTCTAAACATACTAGAAACTGAGGATACTTATGGCACCATTTTGGAAAGTGTTGAAAATTTGCTTAAAAATGTTGAATTAGAGTATAATATTAGTCCAGAGGAAGTTCTAACATTATTTTCAAGAAATTTCATGGCAACTATAAAGGAAGTAAAGATATTTATGGGATTAATTTCCGATTTGACTCCGGAAGATATTTTTATCACAATAAACTGGGTAAAATACCCTGATCGTAGTAGAAGATTTGTTTCTCAAATTAATGAACTTACAATACGTGATAAAGATGGAAATATTAAATCTGAACCTAAAGATTGGATAAAATTTGGTGAAAAATGGTATGATAAACGAGAATTATTGAAAAATTAGAATTTATTATGGGGGTTTCAATTATGTTAAAAGAAAATATTGAAAAAATCTTTAAAAACTATTTAAATTCTCGCAATGAATCATTTGCCAATCATCCAATTGCCGCTGTCTTGAGAAATGATTTACCTAAAGATCTGGAAAGTTTAACTGAAAATCCAAATAAGTATAAATTCGCCGGTTCAGCTGGCCAGGGAAACTGGACACATTCTCCTTGGGTGGCAGTTTTCAATAAAAAAATCACAGAATCTGCTCAGAGAGGATATTATATTGTCTACTTATTCCGAGAAGACATGAAAGGAGTTTATCTTTCACTTAATCAAGGTATGACTGATATTAGGAATCAAACTTCTAGTAATGTGGAAACTAAAGAAATTCTTAGATCTCAGGCTTCTGATTTTCGACATAAATTACAGGGAAACTTATTAGACAATTTTTTAGACGAAATAGATCTGGGGGTAATAAATTCCCCAAATGCTCCTTTTTATGAGGCAGGAAATATCATTGCTAAATATTATTCCGCTGAAAACTTACCCTCTGAAGATGTATTCGAATCTGATTTTAGAGATTTTTTACTAATTTATGATTTATTGGCTGGTGAAAATTTGCTTACCATTATTGAAGATGTTAATGTAATTGAAGATGCTCAAAACATGTTTATTGACATTATTAAAAAACTTTCCAATAAGACAGTTAGTGCAAAAGCTGGTTTTCAGGGCGGTCAGGAATCAGGTGAAGTTCATTGGTCAGATGACTTGGGTATTTGGTTAATGACCAGAAAAATCAAAAATAGTCGTTATTGGAATGGATTTGGTATTGACGAACCATCAGAAGATGCTGGTTTAACGATAACTGCTGAAATTAACTTCCCGATCAAAGGAATTGATCGAAGAATTGCCGGAACATTTGTTACAGATGGTAATGAGATTTATGTAGCCCACAGGGGGAAATTAGGGGGTAACTATTCTAAGAAGTTCTTTGATGAAAATTACCATGGAAAATGGACTAAAATTCAAGATGGAGATCGAGAAAGTGAAGTTGTTTTAATAGGTGGTTTGAATGATCCTAAATTACCCGAAAAAGTTAGCCAATTCGTTTTTGAGGTGGATAGAATGAAAACTGGTAGAACAACACCCATAATTTCATCAAAAGAATCATTCCATGTTTATTTAAAAGAACATGGTTACATGTTCAGTCCAGAAATCATTGAAAATTTCCTCTTATCCTTAAAAGTTAAACCTTTTGTTATTTTAACTGGGAATTCAGGTACTGGTAAAACTAAACTTGCACAACTTTTTGCTCAATACCTAATGAGAAAAGAAGGGAATAATGAAAATGCTATTATCACTAAAGTAAAACCTAACCTTTCGTCCATAAAATACAGTGCATGGACTTTAGACAGATCAGACTTAGAACCACTCCACCTGGATTTAGAGAAGAATTTTGATATTAAAGTCGGAGAGATACCAGCTAAGGCTAAACTATCCATGTCTCCTCGTCTTTGGTATGAGGATCCAGATAGTAAGATCAAGTCCATGCTTGAGAATCTGGCAAATACGGATCCTGATAAAGAGATCGAACTTAAACTTATCACAGAGTCAATAGATGAATCTAATTATGAAATTGTGTCAGTCGGTGCAAATTGGACTGAAAATCGGCATTTATTAGGATTTCATAATGTAATCAACAGTAAATACCAAACAACTCCTGCTTTAAATCTTATTTTACAAGCATCCAATGATAAAACTAACCCTTATTTCATGATTTTAGATGAAATGAACCTATCACATGTAGAAAGATACTTCGCAGATTTTTTATCAGCAATGGAAAGTGATGAACCAATTCATCTACACAAAAATGACAATTTAGAAATCCCACAGGAACTTGAAATACCGCTTAACCTATTAGTTTTAGGGACAGTTAATATAGATGAAACAACCTACATGTTCAGTCCCAAAGTTTTAGATCGTGCTAACACCATTGAATTTTCAACATATCCTGCTATGAATTATATGCTCAGTGAACAGGACACTGAAAATCCATCAGGGAACATTAAATACCTTGAAAATCCCCTTTCAGATATCAAAACACGAAATTTCACTATAAATGATTTAAAAGAAAAATTTAAGGATGTAAAAATAAATTCCAGTGATTATTTATGGGAAGTTCTAGCTGGTGAGATCAATTCATTCCAACTAGCATTAGGAAAAGCCGGTTTTGATTTTGGTTTCCGCGTTATAAATGAAATATTAAGATTCATGTATGTTGCATGGGTTTATGAAGGTAAACAGGAAGTATGGGATAATTGGATGCGTTACTTTGATGCCCAGGTTAAACAAAAAATGCTACCAAAACTACACGGTTCCCAAAGAGTTCTTGAAGAAGTTTTAAGAGATTTATTTGAACTCTGTTATATCGATACTGTTGATAGTCCTCCACGTTATTTTGAAGAACTCTCATCAGATCCTAGTGTCAAATATGTGCAGTCAGCTCTAAAAATCCAAGAAATGGACAAAGTACTAAATGAACAGAGATACGTTTCATTCATTAATTAGGGGCTCATATGTATGGTTGAGCAACAAGTAAAACTGAAATTAGAAAGTGACTTAGGATATGTCCTTGGATTTCTAGTTTTAAAAGCTACCGATCATTCTCTTGAGGAACAGGATAGTTTTGGAATAGATGGAACTGAATTTATTAACATACCTCAAGTAGATAAACCAGATAATCAAACATCCATACAATATCTAAACAAGAAAGATAATACACACTTGTCTCCTTTAATGTTACTTGAAGAAACACGATACGATGTAATGTTCGAAACCACAATTAATGTGGAATCAGATGATCAGATTAATATTTTTCCAACTATTCAAAAAGATAAGACTAGTAATTTTTCACCATATGATCCTTTGAAGTTCGATTTAAGCAGTGATA
The DNA here is from genome assembly GCA_002496805.1 of Methanobacterium sp. UBA353. Classification (GTDB taxonomy): domain Archaea; phylum Methanobacteriota; class Methanobacteria; order Methanobacteriales; family Methanobacteriaceae; genus Methanobacterium. Next base: position 23,500 of record DALO01000010.1, read on the forward strand.
ATGTATCTCGTTTTATTGGAATCTTAAACTTCCGTAGTTATGTGGGTAAATCATTTTTAGATGTAGAAATCAATAACACACGCTCTAAAGCAGTGCCTATTGAGGTAAGGTCAAAGAAAATTAAATATTCTGATCAGTACCCTCAGATGATCGCTGATCTATCTGAAGTAGCTTCAGGTTTGATTTATGAAATGGACTCTCCTTTATATCAGGAATTGGAGTTTGATCCTAGTAAGCGTAAAACTTTATATGAAGATTTCATGTTTCTCGAATATTTATTCAGACCAGAGAATTTTCCCAGCTCTTATGATTACATATTGAGGAATCTTTACAGTCTGCTTGTTTCATATGTAGAGGATGTTCCCAGCACATTTGCCAGTAATGTGGGCCCTACTGAGATGATTGATATAATATCCCGACCTGAACATTTATTCCATACTAATGATCCTCCTACAGATTGGCCTGATTCTATGGGTGGTTACGTGCCTGATGTTATCAGTCAAAGATTTTATAGGGAGAATATAGACACTCCTGAGAACCGGTTGTTGAAATATTTCCTGGAATCTTTGGATAAAGTCATCAACCAGCTATTACTATCAATTGATAAAAATGATGGATATGTAAAGGATCAACTTTTATTATATAAGCAACAGGTTCAAGATTATCTTAGTGATCGTTGGACTGCTGAAGTTGGTCGCTTGGATTATCTGCCCCTAAACTCACAGGTTTTACAGAAAAAAGAAGGATATAGAGATTTATTTAAATATTTCATAAACTTTGAATTAGCCTTTAGATTAGAATGGGGGGAAGTTGAAGACCAGATCAAAGGATTTGAACGTAAACTTAGCGAACTTTATGAATATTGGTGTTATTTTAAACTCATCAAAGTATTGGACATACTTAGTGGTAAACAACTAAGTTACAATGATCTTTATGATTTAAATAAGGATGATTGGTCAATTAAAGTTAAGAAAGGAACCCACTCAGTTCAAAAATTTACTCTCAATATTGATGATAAAGAAATAGATGTTGAATTAATGTATAACCGTCTTTTTTCTAAGAATACACGTTTTAAATCATATTCATTGCCATTTCGGCCAGATTACACTCTACTAGTTAAGTTAGATTCAAATCACTATTTCGTGCATTTTGATGCTAAATACCGTTCTGAAGGACAAGTATTAGCTTTTTATGATAATATAACACAAGAAAAATTAGAAGATGAAGAAAAAGAAAATAAAATTCAAAACGAAGTTGAATCAAGAGATTTAGAAGAAGAAACAAATAAAAAATTCAAATACGGTGATCTTTACAAAATGCACACCTATAAAGATGCAATTCTAAAGACTGAAGGGGCTTATGTATTATATCCTGGAGATGATCGAAAAATCTTCGAAGTTAATGAAAATGAACCAATACCATCAGTAGGTGCATTTCCACTTACTCCTGGGAAAAACGGTTTAGAGGAAGAAGAGTTAACATTATTCTTAAAAGCAGTTATTAAGAACATAATAAACCGATACTAAGCTTATGAGTAAAATCCTTATTATTTCTATGTTTACAGATTCTTAATTATTAGATTATTTATTATGTGATTATAGTAATCTGAATTGATCAATTTTCAAAATTTTTTGCGGTCCTAAAAATTTCTTTTTTCCGACTTGAATTTTGGTAAAAAATAGTGATTATTACAAAATCAATAAAAAAGATTATATATTATTAAGATACTAATAGGTATTATACGATATTTGTAAAAAATATTGTATAAAAAAAAACAAAAGGAGAATGAGAAAAATGGAAAAAATATGCGTTACATTGCCGCCAGAGCTAGTAAACGAATTAGATGCAATTCTTAAAGAAAACGGTTATCATTCAAGAACAAATGGAATTCAAAAAGCTATTGAAGACTATATATATAAATTAAAAAGCTAGCCATCTTTTTTTTAAATTATAATTCAATAAATTTTCTAAAAAGACTTTATATAACCTTTTTAGGATTTTTTTTTCACCATCAACTTCTTTTTTTATCCATACATCAATTGATTTTACTAATATTAATTAACATTAATTAGTATTATTCAACATACGCTTTTATATTAGAATGATCATATCATGTTGTATGAAACTATTACAAATACAAGCGGATATTCGCAATGGGCAGAACTTGATGTTCTATGATAAAAATGTGTATGAATGTTTTAGTAGGTTGAAGACCAATTTTTTATGTGTCTTCTATCATGATCCTTTACCAATAAAGGTGAGATTAATAGATATTACCCATGTCATAACTGGTCAAACTAAGACTTTCTTAAACCGTCTTGCTGTACCTGATCTTACCCAGTTGCTGGTGGAGAAGTTACAATCAAAAACAATGATAATTTTTTTCAATCATTTTGAAAGGTTAACTGATAGATCCATGCAGATCTACAATCAGCTCAACAGTCAAGATAACATCCATTTTATTTGCAGTTTTAACGTTAATAAAAGCTTAAATTCGGAAGTTTATTCCTTTTTCAAAACCTTCAAACTGGTTAATAAGGATGTTTACGAACTAAAACATAAAAATGAAATCAACGTTTCATACGCAGTTTATGCTGGAATAAGCATCTATTGTATCGTATTATACTTAAAAACCGGCTTTTCTTTAACATCTGCAACTATGGTTATAGGTGGAATATGGTTTGCCTTAATAATCTTCCGAACTTTAATCTATGCAGGGGGTCGATTATGAGATTTTACACACACATTGCCGGAGCACTACTATTATACATAACATTTACCTATTTAACAGACTATAGCAACTTAGTATTTGGAATTTTTTTCGCCTGCTGGTTTTCTATTTTTCCTGATTTAATGGATAAATTAACTGGAAAACATAGGGGTTTTGGTCATTCAATTTTCTGGCTTGTTCCATTTCTTTTGGTGGGATTTTTGAATTTAGGCATAGCAGCTGCAATGATAATTGGTTTCATATCCCACATTTTTCTGGATATCTTAACCACCCATGGGTGTCCCCTATTATATCCACTTAGAACGAAGGATTTTGTCTGTTTTAATAAAAAACGCAGAATTAAAACCGGGACTAATCAAGAAAAATCAGCGTTATCATTTATATTATTTCTAATAGTTCCCTTCCTAATTCTGGCAATATTAACTAATATTGGCTATTGGGACAATCCCTCAGAACAAAGTTTAGCATTTGCATCCCAATCCAACACAATAAACGATTCACCCAATGCTGTTAAAAATAATTTTAATCTCAACTTTGATGTCGATGATGATACTAATAAAAATATCACAGTTAAAAAGGTAGATGAGAATACAACAACCATTTTAATCAATGATGTTTGATAATATCAAGATTTAACATGCCAAATATTAAGACAAGTCGTACCGTTAATTAGTATTCAGCTTTAGCACTGCAAAAAAAAATCTTGATGTTGTCCATTTTTTAGTTGGTAGCAAATTTGGACAACAGAAACTTTGAAAGAATACATTACTAAAGATTTCGTCTTGGATGATGAACTAGCCTTTACACTCTCTATCATAGAAACGAAAATGTGGTTAGGGGAATATGAATCACATCACCTTCACGAGTAATCTTTTGAGTTGCATTGGAAACCATAATACCGTACTGGCAATTATATTTATTAATTGCCTTTTTTATTTGCCTTTTATCTTTATTTCCAATTCCCACTTCAACTGGTATGATTTTGCCGGTTATATCACTTAATAAAAAATCAACACCCTCCTTTTCAGGGGCATAAAATATTCCATGCGGTTTGTTCATAGTTTTTTTAAGTCTGAAAAAGTATGAAGCCACCATGTTTTCTGCGAGTTCACCTAAAAATTCCCTCTTTTTAGAGTTATATTTACCCAATTCAAAGTTTATACTGGTTTTTATTGATGGAGATAAAAAATAGTACTTCCAAGCCTTTCTTACCTGTGTTCTCCCACTTCCAGAAAATGGTTTAATATGAAATATCAAATGAGTTTTTTCAAGAATTGAAAGAATGTCCTTAACCAAAGCAGAAGAAATTCCTATATCCTTGGCTAATTTACCCTCAGATGTTTTGCCCGCTTTTTGAATAGCCAGATACATCAGTATCCTAAAAATAGAACTTCGACTATCTGACCTAAAGGACCTCATAAGAGACACATCTTTTTCTACAACACGATGCAACATGTCAAAAGTTCTTCCATGTATATCATGCCTGGCTAAGCCAATCTGAAAGGGAAATCCCCCTTGGTACAGATAATTTTCCCACTCCTTTTCAAGTGGCCTTGATAATCTTAACATACTCCTCATTAGCTGATTTTCTATTTCAGGCACACCTTTCACATCACCAGAAAAAATTAAATTCCTAATACTAGCTGAGGTCCCTTTTGGAGCATATACCCCATGATTTAAAAGTAAATATTCTGAAAAATTTAACGGAAATATTGATTCTTTTTCAGATCTTCTGACCGCATCAACATTTAATTCCAAACTTAATGCTGAAGAACCTGTAAATATCATAAAAATCTTTTTACTCTGGTCATAAAATATTTTACCAGCACTTGACCATTTTTTATCATATTGGGCTTCATCTATTAAAATAAAAAGTTCTTCATCCAGAGTTACCGGGGTTTTTTGATGAACTTCACTTATAAATACATCCACTGCATCAATAATTCTTCCACCTAAATATTCCCCCAGATGATCAGCAGAAACATAAAGTACTCTATCCTGATTTACACCTTTTTCATTAACTAGGTAATCATAAATTTGGAAGAGTAATGTAGTTTTTCCAACACCCCTTAAACCAGGCATGATTAAAAATCTTTTTTCGTAACTGCCTTCAAGAAAATTATTAACATGCTTTTTAAGTTTAAAAAAAGCACTTCTATGTTTGAATTTATTTCCATTTCTTTGAATTTGATCTTGAGCTAATCTTGGGCCTTCTCTTAATCTGGCTAGGATGTAATCTAAAAGATCATCAGTGCCGGTTTTCATATTATCGCCTTACTCAACTTTATGAGTAACCCCCTATAAATAGTTACTCAACTTTTAGAGTGATAGCTTATAAATAGTTACTCAAGTTCGAGAGTAAAGCATTAAAATATCTCATTTAATTTTTATTTGTCAATTTTCCGAATTTATATCAATCAAAGTAATATCAGAATAAACTTCGCAACCTTTTGAAATAATTGTCCGAGTGAATCTTTCTCTAACATTTTAGTATATCACAGCTTCAAACCATGAATCGATAGTATGATTTTCCGTGTTTCACTAATTTTTTTTGATTACATATAATATTTTCACAGAAAACTATATGTTAATGTGACAGTACATAATATTCAGTATGATTAAGTATATGCTAAGCTAAGAACAATATAATAATAATTATATTAATTATATGAGGGGATCTATAATGGTGAAATTCTTACACACTGCAGACTGGCATTTAGGAATAAAATACAAACAATTAGGAGACAATGCTCAAAAAGCAAGAAATATACGGTTAAAAACCGTTGAATTCTTGATACATAAGGCCCAAGAAGAAAATGTTGATTTTATATTAATTTCCGGAGACCTTTTTGACAGCAACCAAGTAGATCACAGCATCCTAAATGCAGTTTCCCGGATATTCTCAAAAACCGCACCCACCCCTATCTACCTACTTCCAGGTAACCACGACCCCCTAGGTAAAGATTCATTATTCAATGACCCTGTATGGGAGAAACTGGACAACCTCACTATATTCACCCAACCAGAACCATACAATCATGGCAATGTAACTATTTATCCCTGCCCACTCAGCCAGAAAAATTCCCAGGATGATCCCACAGAATGGATCAATGCCAAGGATAACCCTAACATATCCATAGGATTGGCCCATGGAAACCTCCAAGTAGGATTCATCGATGAAACCAACTTCCCCATAGACCCGGAACGAACAACACTGTCTGGATTAGACTACCTAGCTTTAGGGGAATGGCACTCATTTTCCCCACAACCTGACACTGATGGAATTATAAGAACAGTATACCCTGGAACTCCTGAAACCACTAAATTCGGTGAAGATAACAGTGGCCAAGCAGTCATAGTCGAGATTGAAACAGCTAACTTGCCTCCCCAAATCACACCCATAACTGTGGGCACCCTATCCTGGAGAAAACAAGAAAAAGAAATAAACACCCTATCCGATGCCCAATACCTAGTATCAGAACTTAACGACATCCCAGAACCTGAAAATAACGTTATTCTTCTTAAAGTGAAGGGTGTGACTGACCAGGAAACCATGAACTATGTTAGCCAATTAGCAGATGATTACCGGAACAAATTCGCACACTTACGGGTTGTGATGGATGAACTATACCTTAAACCTAACCTTTTAGAATTAAAAGCCCTCATACCAGAGGGTGCAGTGGTCAATCAAACCTTTGAAGCTTTAATGGCCCTTATGAAAACTCAACCGGAGATCCAGGACTACAGTGACATCACTCCAGAACGCACCCGGGAGATATTCGCCCAACTCCCGGATAAAGATGTACTGGAAGGATTATCTCCCGAGATCTTAAACCGGGCATTTCTTTTAATGTACCAGATGATTAAGGAGGCATCATAAAATGAACGTTCAAAGCATCCGACTGGAAAACTGGAAAAAATTCACAGAACCCGTCCAAATAGAATTAAAAGATGGTTTGAACGTTCTCTACGGTCCCAATGAGAGTGGTAAAAGCACCCTAATAGACTCAATCATCACCACCTTCTACTCCAAACACACCAGTGGATCCGGTAAAATAAAATCCCTGAAACCATGGGGCACATCATTACAGCCCCGCAGTACCATTACATTCAGTAAAAATGGGCAAAACTATAGTATAACCAAAGGCTTCCAGGAAAAAAAGTGCCTACTAGAAAAAGAGGAAGATGGAACTTGGAGAAAAATAGCCGAGGGAGATAAAGCAGACCAGGAACTCATCAAACTCGTGGGTGGACAACTATCCCCACGTGGTGATACTAAACCAGAACTATGGGGATTAGGACAAACACTATGGATGGTCCAGGGGAAACCCATCATCAGTGATGACCTAAACGATGAAACACTATCCTCATTACAAACAATGGTGGGAGCCACCATTGAATCTGGGAAAGAAAAAGAAGTCCTACAAGATATAAGATCCCGATTTTTAGAAATATTCACGGAGAAAAAGAAGACCCTAAAAAAGGGCAGCCAATTAGCACAAGTTCAGGAAGACATTAATTCATTAGAATCCAAATTATCTGAATCTAAAAGAATCCAAAGTCGGAAAGATGAGTTAATCCGGAAAATTGAAGATAATGAGTTCTTACTTAACAGGAATAAAAAAAATCTGAAGGATGCTACCGAAGAAAGGGATAAAATCGCCGAAGAAGTAGAAGCAGCCCGCCAACATCAAAAGAACAGGGAAAAACTAGAACATGAAATTGAAGGCATCGATACTAAATATAAAGCTCTCGCTAAAAAAATCAAAGAAATCAATCAAAGTGAAGAAGAAATTACTAAATTAAACGCTAAAATTGAACAAATTACACAACAGATAGGTCCATTAGACGTTGAATTAAGTGAATTGAATGATAAGATTGAAAATAAACTTTCAGATCGTGAGGATGCAAATAAAACCATTGACCAGACCAATGCCGAGAAGAGTAATGTGGGAATTGCCCACACTAATGTAATGGATGAGCAGACTCTAGAATCAATGAAAGAACGGTTTAATGAGATCAGTGAATTACATGATGATCTCAAATCAGCTCAGAATGAATACAACAAGATTATTGCTCCAACAGCAACTCAAATGAAGAAAATTGAAAAAGTTAACCAGAATATTCACGACACCAAGACCCGTCTCCAGGCAATGGGTCTTACAGTGAATACAAAACCAATAGTATCCATGTCAGGTGAAATAGCCTTGGACAATGATACTGCACCTTTTTCACTAAAGGAACACGAGAATGTTTCTTGGACAGCTAATCAGTCCTTTAAAATAAAAATCGACGATGTGGCAGAATTTGAAGTTAAAAGTGGTAGTGAAGATGTTAAAGTCATGAAAGAAGAGTTAGAAGACATGCAGTCTAACTACCAGGAACTAGTAGCTCCATTTGGAACAGAGAAATTAGAGGATCTGAAGGGATTACTAATCAGAAAAGAAAGCAAAGAGAAAGATTTTAAAAGAATCAAAGCTGTTCTTAAGAAAAAATCTGATAAACCTTTAGATAAACTTCAAAAGGAAATAATTGAGTTTATAAATAAGATAAAATTGAAATGGAGTCAAATACCTGATGATTCTCCCTATAAAGATTGTGAGGATAAGGATAAATCCATATTAAGGGATGAACTTTCCAGTAAAATATTTGAACTGGAAGATAAAATCCAAACCTTGACCAAAAACCGGAATAGTTTGGATGATTTGATTAAAGTTGATAGGAAAAATGCTAATGAGATAGAATCTAGATTAAATGATTTAAAAACAGATCTTCATGGTAAAACACAGATTATCGAAGAAATCAAAAGAAGAATAGAACGTTTAGAAGATGATGGTCTTTCCAGAGAAGAAAGAGAAAACGAACTAAACGGATTATCCGTTGATCTTGATCAAAAAAAGAGGGCATGTCAGGTTTATCAGGATGAAATTGAAGAGAAAGAAAAACGTCCACTGGGATTATTTGATGGACTTAACAGTAAAGTCCAGATAATTGATGATGAGATAAAAAACCAGGAAATCAAACAGGCAGGTATTGAAAGCGAACTCCAACTCCTTATCAGCCAATCCACTGACACTAATGTGATTGAAGAAAAACTTGAACAATTCCGAACTAAAGAAAAGGAGCTTCAAACTGAAGCTGATGCTCTTAAACTATTATTTGATCTTACCTCATTCTTCCGGGAGAACACAATCGGACAACTCTCAGAACCCATCCGTAAACGGGTCACAGATGATTTAGAGAAACTATTAGGACCTAAATATTCACTCCATTTTGGTAAACAGATGAAACCAGATACAATTCAGGCCAATGGTGAGGAAGCCCCTATCGATCTGTTATCCTTCGGTACCCAGGAACAAGTTTGGTGTCTTTTCCGTTTAGCTTTGGGCAGCATCTTAAGCCGTGATGAGAAACAACTGGTGGTTCTAGATGACCCCTTGGTTAACACTGATCCGGTTAGAATGCACCATGCTTTAGAAATATTACAAGATAATGCTAAAGACATGCAGATCATTGTGGTGACTTGTGATTTTGAGAAATACAATTCATTAAGTGGTGCAAACTTTATTTCTATGGATGATGCTGTACGATATTAGTTTAATAAATTTTTTGTGGAGGTTTTAAATGGAAAAAAATGCAAATGATATTCAAACTGTAAATTGTAGTAGTTGCAATGCTGAAATTCCCCCCGGAAATCAATTTTGTTCTAATTGTGGAAAACCAGTAGGTTCTAACGAAAATAGTGATCAAAATATTTGCCCTAAATGCTTCACAGAATTAGATCCAAGTTTGAGGTTCTGCACTGAATGTGGTAGTGAGATTAAACAGACTGTCAGTTCAGATCAAACTACTACTTGTCCCAAGTGCTTTGCAGAAATGGAGCCGGGTTTGAGGTTCTGCACTGAATGTGGTAGTGAGATTAAAAGAACGGTTAGTGCGGATCAGGCTACTACTTGTCCCAAGTGCTTTGCAGAAGTGGAACCGGGTTTGAGGTTCTGTACTGAA
>DALO01000010.1:33556-53556 GCA_002496805.1 Methanobacterium sp. UBA353
CTACTACTTGTCCCAAGTGCTTTGCAGAAATGGAGCCGGGTTTGAGGTTCTGCACAGAATGTAGTACTCCTTTAATAAATGAAGATAATTCTAGCACTTCTATTAATGAAAAATTAAGACAACGCCGTGAATCAGAAGGTAAAAGTGCTCCACCTCGTGAAGAGACATTGGATTCTGTTGTGGAATCTGGAAAGGGATTAATGAAGGGTTTGGGAGGATTCATGAACAAAGCTGCAAAAAGCATTGACCAAAGCATAGAAAATAATCGTCAATCATCAGCCAGCAGCAGAAACATCCCAAAAAACACAACAAAATCAGATGAAAATTTAGGTTATCTTGTCTGTGATGCTTGTGGTGGTTACTACCAGCTAGAACAAGGCGAATCTCCTGATGATTTTGAAGATGTGTGTGATTGTGGTGGTAAATATCGGTACCAAACTGAATTATGATTTAGGGGGGCTAACAAATGGATAGAAAACAACTATTATTACTAAACCCAGCAGAATATGAACATCACTTTGATAAAACTGCTCTTAAGACTTTAGAAGGAACACCAGGACTTGAAAAAGCAGTCAAATATGTTCACAAGCATGGTGTGGAAAGGATAATCAGATTATCATATACTGGTAGTAACATTAAAGTAAGTTCTGATAATTTCCCAGAACTTTATAAATTACTGGAAGAAGCATGTGCCAATATTTTCCTTAAAGATCTACCTGAATTGTACATTCAATGGGATTATGGCATCAATGCATTTGCTATTGGATCTCAAAATCCCATAATTGTTTTAAATTCCGGTGCTGTGGATTTACTATCTGACGATGAATTGTTATATCTATTAGGTCACGAAGCAGGGCATATAAAAAGTGGGCATATGCTGTATCATGATATGGCTCTAGTGATACCATTTTTAGGAGATCTTATTGGTGCTGTGACATTAGGTATTGGTTCAGTTGTATCTGCCGGGTTAGAATTAGCACTGTTATATTGGTACAGAATGTCTGAACTGACAGCAGACAGAGCTGGTCTTTTAGCTTGTCAAGATAAAAATACAGTATTCAGTGCTTTAATGAAAATGGGTGGAGTGCCTAAAAATTTTTATGAAAAAATGAAGACTGAAGACTTCATAAAACAGGCAAATGATTTCCAAGATTTTGATTTTAATACCGCAGATAAAGTAGCTAAAACAATAATGATAAGTCTCGCCGAACATCCATGGACTGTTTTAAGAACATCTGAACTAATCAAATGGATAGATTCAGGTAAATATGATGAAATCATTGAGATGCATGGTAAAGGTAGTTTAGAGGATATTGAAATCACATGTCCCAAGTGTGGGAAAAAATTAGGAGGTAATGAAACATTCTGTGGTGTGTGCGGATCTAAAGTGTGGAAGCGCTGATGAATTCAATCATTTCCTATTGAGTCATCTTCAGAAAACATAACATGAATAGAAGAAATATAATTGATTGATTGGAAACAATTCCAGGATATAGTGATTGATGTAATGGGTCGAATGCACTGAATTAAACTCAGATCATAACAAAGCAATAAGTGCACCTACTACTGAATTTCAATTCTGATGGCAGAACCAAGTTCAGGGAAAAGATCAATGCTAAACAGTTCATCAAATGATTGGACAAACGGTAAACCCTTAATCTCACTATTTTTTTTAAATTATCTTTTTAAATAGGTTAATTGGTTTTTTATCGTAAAACTTTAAAAAACATTTTAAACAAATAACTGTTGTATTAATACTATAAATATTACCATTTTATAAACTTAAACATACTAATGAAATACAGTTAACTGATTTGATGGTAAAGGTAGAGATCTATGGCAGAAGATCAAGATTTAAAAAAAAATAATATAATTCTCTATAAAGGCAACGAAGGTGCTGCAACCATTGAAGTTTTTTTTAAAGATGAAACTATGTGGTCTACACAAAAAACAATGGCAGAACTCTTTGATGTTAACGTGCCTGCAATAACAAAACATCTTAAAAATATTTTTTCTGAAGGGGAATTAAGTGAAACTTCAACTATTTCCAAAATGGAAATAGTTCAGAAAGAAGGAAATAGAACTATATCCAGAGAAATGAACTTTTACAATCTTGATGCAATCATAGCAGTAGGGTATCGTGTTAACTCCAAAAAAGCAACTAATTTCAGAATTTGGGCTACCGAAACCTTAAAAGAATACATAACTAAAGGTTTTGTTTTAGATGATGAACTTTTAAAAAACGGAACCAGTTTTGGCAAAGACTATTTTGACCAATTACTGGAAAAGATCCGAGAGATCCGTGCAAGTGAACGTAGATTCTACCAAAAAATAACAGATATTTATGCACAGTGCAGTTTTGATTATAATAAAGATGCTGAGATTAGTAGAACATTCTATGCAACAGTACAAAATAAACTTCACTGGGCAATAACTCATCACACAGCTGCAGAGATCATTTCCAAAAGAGCTGACAGCAAGAAAAAGAGTATGGGCCTTACTACATGGAAGAATGCACCTGAAGGTAAAATCCTAAAAACAGACATCGGTGTTGCTAAAAACTATTTATCAGAAAAAGAGATGGCAGAATTAAACCGAATAGTAAACATGTACTTGGACTATGCTGAAAACCAGGCTGAAAGACATAAACCTATGTCCATGGAGGGCTGGGTATCAAAGTTAGATGCATTCCTAAAATTCAATGAATACGATATTCTCGAGAATCCTGGAAAAGTTTCACATGCCGTGGCCAAGGAAATTGCCAGTGAAGAATTTGAAAAATATAGAAAAATCCAGGATAAGGACTATATTTCTGATTTTGATAAGGATGTGACTCGAAAGTATTTGGATCAAAATGGAAAAGGAAACACTAAACCGTAAAATATCCAAGGAGGCAATGCAGATCAAATCGATCGATCAGTGTCCCCATTAATGAATCCCAGTTTTCAGTGGCAGGACCAAGTTCAAGGAAAACCACGGTCATGGTTTTGTTATATCATTCATTTCCAAAACATATCGCTAACCTAAATTTGAAAACTTTTAATTAATCAAGTGTTACATAATTGTTTAGGGGTTAAGCTATGGTTAAGATGAAAATTGCCCGGGACTTTCGGAACTTCTTGGACTTTTCTGAGAAAGAAGAAATTTTCCTTCACGGCTCTGTAGTTATAGGCGATGACCATGAATGTTCTAACATTGACCTTCTGGTAATATTTCGGGATAAATTCCAGACAAAATCCAAATTATATCCTGAGGTGGGGGATTTTCTCCGGGAAAAAGGAGTTTATATCTCAGTTAAATTCATAAGTCCTGAAGAATTCTACCAGATGCAAAATATTCATTTCTTTTCACAGATTAAAAAATGTAGGTGTAGTTCTTGGATGATACCACCATTTTCATGTCTAGATTTAGGGAAAGATTCAAATCCGTTTGTATCATATTTGAAAATAAAAAAAAATATGTGGATGCTGTTGGAAGGGCTTATCATTCTATGTTTTTCGTTGCTCGAGCAGTTTTATTTCAATAATAAATGGGGAGTTATCACGTGATTAAATGGGAAAGTTTTCAAGACATAATAGTTGAAAATCTGGGCCGGAAAATATCCAAAGAAGACAACTCTGATCAAAACCGTGCCATCAGTGCACCCATAACTGAATCCCAATTTCTTGTGGCAGGGCCAGGTTCAGGGAAAACCACGGTCATGGTTTTGAAGGTACTAAAATTCATCTACGTGGATGATGTTAACCCTTCATCTATCTTAGCCACAACCTTCACCAGAAAGGCAGCCAGTGAGTTAAGGTCAAGAATCCTCTCATGGGGGGATGAAATAAGACAAGCACTATTAAAGGACCAAAAATATCAGGACATACATCCCCATCTAAGACTCCTAGATTTCAACCAAATCATAACTGGCACCTTGGACAGCATATCCCATGACATTCTAAAACTTCATCGTGCTCCTGGTGCAGCACCACCAGTAGTCATCCAGGACTTCGTAACCAGCGCCCTCATGCTAAGAGTAGGGTTATTCAAGGATGAAAAACATCACAACGAAGACCTCAAAGATTACCTCATAAAGCTCAGGGGAGGTGCATTTGGCTTTAACACCAACCAAATGTGCAAACAATTACTGGAATTAAAAGAAAGAGTATACTACGACCAGGTAGACTGGGAAAAACTCAAGAAACGAAAACAAAATGATCATCCTGGCTTTGAAGTTGCCCACCAAGCCATCAATGACTACTTGGATGAACTGAAAAATAGAAACCTCTTTGACTATGCCATGTTAGAAGCAGAATTCCTGGACCAATTAAAAGATAGTAAACTGGACGACTTTCTTAACAGCTTAAAACTCATACTAGTAGATGAATACCAGGATTCAAACCTCCTCCAAGAACAGATCTACTTCCAACTAGCAGAAGCAGCAATTAAAAATGGTGGTAGCTTGACTGTGGTAGGAGACGATGACCAATCACTCTACCGCTTCCGAGGAGCAACTGTAGACCTATTCACCAACTTCCTGGAACGATTCGAAAAACAAGTTCAATTAAAAGATTACAAACCTGAATTAATTCATTTATCTGGAAACTACCGCTCCACCCAGAACATAGTCGGATTCTGCAACCAGTACTCACAACTGGACACCGAATTCCAACTAGCCAGGGTAGAAGACAAACCAGCTATCCAACCAAAAAGGATTCACCCGCTTACTGAATTCCCAATTTTAGGAATGTTCAGGGATGATGTTGAAACTTTAGCCAAGGACTTATCCGAATTCATCCATCAAGTGGTATTTGGTGACGGATACAAAATACACGGTGACATCATAAAAATAAACCCGGATGAAGGGTCACCAACTGATCTATCCATACTTTTAAGCTCTCCAAATGAACGTGCTTCCAAAAAGAGGCTCCCCTACTATTTACGAAAAAAACTAAAAATACCAGTCTTCAACCCACGTGGCCAGAGTCTAGAGAGGACCAATGAAACAAAGATCCTATGTGGGCTGATCTTAGACTGCATCGACCCGGAATGTGAAATCCAAAACACCATTGAAAATCTACCCTATGAAGCACGTTCAAACTTCAAATCCTGGAGAAAAAAAGCAAGAGAATATGTAGAATCCAACCCAGAACCATCATCTCCAGTATCTTTAAAATCATTCGTGGAATCATGGCGAAATAGAAAACCATTAGCAAGGCGAACCTGGAAAAAAGTGGTTCCCCTCCTGGATCTTACCTATAAACTGGTAACCTGGATACCCACTATGCAGGACGATGTAGAGGGTTTAGTATACTTAGAAGCCATCTCCCGTACCATAGCAGAAACCGCTCTATTCAGTTACTATGGTGGGGAGCTTGTTTTTGATGAAGAAGACCCTGAACAAGAATATGATTCCATAAAAGATGCAATCTGGAATATCCTCGTACCCCTTGCCACTGGTGCCATAAAGGTAGATGAAGGACTCCTAGACACACTACCTGATAACCGCATAAACATCATGTCCATTCACCAGTCCAAGGGACTGGAATTCCCGCTGGTGATTGTTGATGTAGGTTCAGATTTCAGAACAAAACACCATACTCAAGCATTTAAAAGATTCCCGGAGGGAGGGGGTAATTCCTGTGCCCTGGAGGATGAAATTAGGATTTGCTCACCACTAGGACCTCCCACTAGACCTGCCCGCCACCGAGCATTTGATGATTTAACCAGACACTACTTCGTGGCATACAGCCGTGCTCAGGATGTTCTCTTACTAGTAGGGCTTAACACTTATCCAGGGATACCTAATGTGGCTACTGGATGGACTAGGAATGGTAACTGGCCCTGGGAAGGATTAGATAATATAACATTTATTTAATAAAAAATTTTGGATATAATATCCGATCTCTTTAAATAGTGGTTGATTAATATGACGCTTTCAGTCAGAAACAAACCTTACATAATCCCCGAGTACAGTCTTACTGGTGACCTTTTAGCTTATCTAACCTGCGGATTACAGTACCGTTACCAGAACAAGGCAACTTTACCTCCTTCAATGCCCATCCAGTTATGGTTCGGTGAATTTATTCACGGAGTTATGGAAGAAGCTTACCTTAAATGGAAGGATGAAGGCTGGAAAGATTTCCCTTGGGAATGGAAATCACAGATTCGTGAAGTTGAATTAGAAATCCATAACCGCATGCAATCCAGAGGACTACAACCACCGGCTAACTTATTCTGTCCATTCGAAGGTGAAAGTGAACATCCCGGTCTCTGCCCAAACAACCAGCATCCCCATAAACTGGTGGCCAGTATCAGGGCCGAAGCCTCAATTAACACTTGGGGACCTCATCTATTCCCTTTAGTAGACGATAATGAAGTGCGGCTTAAAGGATTGCGTGACATGCCCCACTACCAGAAAGGAATTAGTAGATCCAATTATTATGGTGTGACTGGTGTTATCGATGTACTCAGCTCCATTAAACTTGAAGAAGCTTCGGATAATAATTTGATCATTAAATATTTACACCGTGACCCAACATTCCAGGAGAAGCTTGATAATTTAGAATCAGATCGTTATGAGGTTATTGTGGATTACAAAGGTATGAAACGCCCTGCCCTTGGCTCCCCCTCCTGGAACCATCATCACTGGCAAGTTCAAACTTATGGCTGGTTAAGATCATTGCAAACAGATTCCCACCCAGTGCTTATTGGAATCCTTTTCTACTTGAACGAATTATCATTATTTAAGGAAGACTTAAAAGAGCTCAAAAGAGATGTTAAAGAACATAATACGGACATAATGCCTGATGGTGGTGACAGAGAAGTGATCTTGAAATGGAATCCTTCAAATAAGGTTCCTTCACTTTCAGAACCCTTCAGACATTTACGTTCAGTGCGCATTATCCCCATTGATGAAGTATCCCAGAAAAAATCACTGGGAGAATTCGATAATGTAGTGGCGGATATTGAACAGAGCATCCTAAATGAGGTTGATGGTCAGGTAATACAGTCCTCTTGGAAGGCCAACCCGGATAAGAGAACATGTGATGCCTGTGATTATAAGACTTTCTGTAAAAGTTCTGTAAGTAAAAAGAAGTTAACTGTTCCCTAACACAATTCAAAATAAATGTTATATCAGAATTATCTATTATATTATACAAAATATTTTTGATTATAAACTATAAACTTTTGAAAACTTAAAGGAAGGCCAATAATGAGAAAATATTATTTGGATTGGTTTTACTGGGAGTTTCCTAAAATTATGGTTGGATCTTTTCACAAATTGGCTGCACTATTTCGGGCAAGGCATACTTATCGGCCCCTAATGGTTCCTGTTATACCTATTTATAGTATTACTTGTTGCATAGCCCATTATCATGAAATATAAAAAGGCAAAACGGAAAATACCACCCGAAAAAATCACCATACCTTGGTTGATATCATTAATCATACCTTTAACTATTGCCAGCTTTTTCTTAGATATATATCCTGAAAAAAGTATTCTACAGTTTTTTTTACTATTTATTTTCGGATATTTCTTATTATCAAATGACAGTGTCCAAGAAAAATTAGAAAAACGAAGATGGTTGCTTTTCATCTTGTTCCGGGCAATAAACACGATATACGTTGTGATTAGTTCATCTTCCTTAAATGCGACAGTAGATTATTCTAAAACTGTTCCGTCTTCAATAGACGTGTTGTATTCATGTTGATAATAAAATTAATGATTAACTCCATTATATGGTTAGGGGGTCCTGGGTGTTATGGGAATGGGTAAACATTACTTGGAATTTCATAATTCAAAAACATTGTATCTATTCATCGGTATCCTTCCCAATATACATCTTCCATATTGTATGGGTCAACTTCTTCATCTATTACACTGTAAAATGGATACATGATTTGATGGTTGTGGAAATAATTTTCAGCCTAATTTTTAGTTTCATACTGACCATTGCAACTATAGAAGTAGTCAGGAGAATCCCTGGAATTAGAACTTTATTCAGCATCAAAGCCTAACATTTGCAGCTCTGTATTTATTGGGCATGCACTAAATCTGCCTGATTTTCCCTTCAATAGCTGCCTTCATAATCAGTCCAGTGAAGGGAACATTATGGGATCTGCCCTTTGTGGAGAAGGTTAGTGTGTGACGATCTATACCCGTAAAATACTCTGTTTTTTGTTTATTTTCACGTTGACTGGCTATGCCATCCTTATAAGCAGTGATGGATATTATCTTCCGGAGATCTATATTAGTGGTTCTTTTGGATCCAATGAATATCAATCTTTTATTGGTTAAAACCAGGGTTCCTTTGTCAATATCCCTGAGCTCATCACGAGACTCACTCCGGGCAGCCACACTACCCATACGGAAGGAAACACCCTTAGCCACCCTTATAGTAGGCCCAGCATATCCTCCCCTGGTATGTCTAACTGCACGTGCCTCTCTAAGAGTAATCCCACTTAAGGCAACTGAAGCTTCTTCATTTTTTTTAAGAATGATAGGGGGATTGGAGATGGGTGTTAAGTTTGTTTCTCCCAGGTTTAAGGCATTCACAAAAAAAATCATATCATCCTGCGCAGCTTTCTGATCTATTAAGGCTTTTTCCTCATCAGATATTCCACCATGGGCTATTCGGGTCCACTCAGTTTCAGTTAAGGTTTTCCTACCATATCTTTTCCAAAAATCTGAGCTAATATCATAGATGGCCTTAAACAAATATTTTTTTCCCTTTTCTTCAAACACCGCTCCACAGTAGTCACATTCCAGGATGTTCTTGGTGGAGAGAAATCCTTTATAAGTTTTAGGTGTGAGTGGGTTAGTGTTGCATGCCGGGCAAAGCTCCCGCCATGACTCAGAACCAGTTGGGGGAATGTACTCTACTTTTTTAGTTTCAACCGGAGTTTTCTCATCTATCTTCTCATCTTCAGATTCCTCGTCTGTAGGTTCAGACTCAACATCATCCTCTATTTCATATACCTCAACAAGTGGTTTTTGGGGAATTTTAGTTGCCTCTGATCTTTCTTGAGGTTCTTCTTTTTCTATTAAACTTATCCCGCACTCGTTACAGAACTTGGCATTATGCGGATTAAGGGTACTACATGAGGGGCATGGTTCAGCCTCTTTTTCTAACTCCATGCCACACTCCATGCAAAAACGTGCTTCTTCTGGGTTTTCTGTACCACAATTCTTGCAAATCAAGTCCCTCATAACTTTCCCTCTTTATTCCCATCCTTTGAAATCATTTCCAATTAGGGAGCAAAGACCCATAATAGCTTTTTTTAACAATTTCACCATTGGTTCTATGACCCTCATTTTGAAAACGTGCCCACCTTTTATCATCGGTCCGTTTTTTATCAAATAAACTTATATTCTACGATTTAACACCTGGACAACTATTCAACTGACAGGTTCATTGTTTAACTGACAGGCCCACCCATATCCCTATTAGGCCGGAAGATTTCCCAATAGTATTCATCTACTGTCGAGTGCCCTAGTAAGGATGTGACAGTTCTCCAGCTACTTTTTCCGCTGCTTTTTGGTTCAGCAGTTATTTCAACAAATTGACTGCCGTATTTTTTCAATGTAACGGTTTGTTTGACGGTTTTACTACTAGTAACATAAGTACCATACATTACATAGTTTTCTTCGCCAATCTTATAGGTCTCCCATTGGTAAGTGAAAGGACCATCCTGATATTTAGCATTACTACCACTCATACTACCCGAGTCTATTAACTTCGGTCCGGAAGTGTGATCATGACTTGGGGTCGTAGTTGCAGGAGTAATATCATTACCTGTTGTTATATTAGTGGTATTGTTGGTGGTTGGTGCTTTATTAGTTAACAACATGCCGACGGATATTCCTATACCTAAAACCAATAAAATCACAATAACTATAAGTAGCTTATTAGAGGTGGTCATGGTTTTAGGGAATTTTGATAAAATGTGATTTAAATCAGCCCCACACATCTTGCAAAATTTTGCATCAGCATCGTTTTTATGTCCACATTTTTCACAATACATCTTGACACCATTACCAACTAAACAAGATACTGCTTTTTTTTAGTAGTAATCATATACAGTGACTGTCCAACTTTCCAAGTCTTTGGTTACCACATTTACCCAGTATGTTCCTGGTGGTCCGATGACTTTGACTGTTTTCTCTTTATTGCTCAGGGCATCGGTTGCTCCCCAGTTCAACTCCCCAGAACCGATTATGTTGCTGGTGTCACTAACATCAATGCTCATGAAATTGGTGTTGTAATTCAACATTGGCGTGGCGGACATGACTACCTTAAATTGCTGGCCTTTAATTGAAAATAAACGGTAATCATCACGTGTTCCGGAAAAACTGGTCACCTTGTGCCAGTCAGCTTTATAGGTTACCTTTTCACCGGATTCAGTTACAGAAGGTTGATTGTTATCTGATGTTAGCATTGTGTTTTTATCTGATTGCAAGAGTAGTCCGGCGGTGACACCCAGTATTCCCACCAGGACCACAACTGCTACGATCAATATTTTAGTGGTCTGACTCATGCCTTCCTTTATTGGTTCTGGCCTTTGTCTGCCGAAATTGGGGTTTCTTACCAGTTTAGCCCCACAGTTATCACAGAATGTTGCATCCATATCATTTTCATGTCCACAATTTTGGCATATCATAAATTATCCCCTTTTTATAAATCTTTTAAACCTTTTTTGAGAAACACTCCAAAGGAACCACCCACCGCTCCTGAAATAAAAACTAGCACCATGATGAGAATGCCCTTGATAATTGTGAAAACTAGTTCCGATGAATTTGAAGTTGTGGAAGAAGTGGTGATGGTAGTTCCTGAAGTTGATGCCAGGCTTGAGTAGTATGGTTGGAGGGATTGGGAGATTGTCGCTGCTATTCCCATGGTTATGAATAGTAGGCCACCAACCACAAATCCTAAGATCACCATGGCTATCAGGCTCATGAATATACCATTTCTGGCACCTTCTTTAACATCATCACATCCCACTATCCCAGTGGTGATTCCACCACAGAACATCATGAACATGAGAACTACTGCCACGAAAATCGAAACATCTAAAGTTGCTGCTACTATAATATACCCGACGATTAAGCTACTAATAATTAGAACAATACACGATACACCCAATCCTATGAAAACTGCAAACAGGTTTAAATCATTGTTAAAACGGCTGATGAAATTTTGATTTAGTTTTTTACCACATTTTTTACAATACTGTGCTTGGAGATTATTGCCAAAATTGCAATATGGGCAAGTTTTTAAAGTTTCATCTATATCCTGTGATGTTGTTTTTGGTTTTTTCATCTGATCTGTGTTAGTGACCATGTACTCCCCACCCTTCCCTAATAATAGCCAACAATATTACAATACAATAACAATAATATTATGCACTTCACATCTATTTAAATCTTGATGTGATTATTTACACTAAAAAAATGATTTAATCGATATTTAAAAAAAAAGGTAGAGAATATCTCTACATCCGGAATCTTCGACGTGCCTGGTAACTGGACATTTTTTCCTTCTCGGAATCCACTGTTCGGAAGAAAGCAGCGTGTATCACTTTGTCCTTATGGGTAAGGGCTGAACCCACCATATTAGGCCCTTCCAAACGATGATCACATCCAAATCCAATTGATTTATGCTTAGATTCCATAGATAACCGGGCATCATCCAAAAATTTCTTGGCTTTATCCAGTCCATTGAACTGGGTTTCATAATCAGCCTTGTTGTTTTTTTCTTCTAGAATGATTGCTTCCAGAGAATAGCTTTTTAACAGTTTAGGGTGAAGCACGGAATAGGCAATACTGCTGGATAGAACATCTAATCCCATAACTTCACCATTAACCATTACCAGTATTCCCTTCTGACCATCAGATAAGGGAAAAGCACGGTGATAATCTTCCAAACTTTCAACACGGGATTCATAAACATCCCTCATCGCCCGGGTATTAGACATTACATGGGCGTCTTGACTCATATCATCAATTTCATTCCAAACTATTCTTTGATTGGAACGATATACTCCGTTTGTCTTCAAAGATTCGTTCACCGAAGCAGATTTGGACCTTCGCACTCGGTAGGAGGCTACATTACCTGAATCCCTAAATTCCAATGAATTATAACTCCAACGTCCCTGTTCAGTGCAACTCACTGGAATCACAGTCTTCGAATTTTGTTCAAGCAGTATGGTGGTGTTTAAAACCCGATTCTGCTTGGCTCCAGCCAGTTCTTCACCATCCAATAACAAAACCGGAACATTAGCCCTATTTACTACTTTTAACTCAGGTACAGAACCCATTTCATCTATTTCAGTTATTTTGATGAGATCTGCATCCAATGCCTCTTTTAAGGTGATGTAATCTGAATCATCTCCTTTACTGTAGAGCGGGAAAATAGACATTCCCTTATGTTCCTGTATGTCACCTAAATCCATTTCATAAATGTATTTTGCTAAAACTTCGTCCATTCAACCACTGCCCCTATTATATTTTAAAAAGAAAGAAAATGGGTATTTATTCCCAACTGAAAACCCAACCACTAACTATTCCATAACCTTTATTCGTGGATTGGGTTAATTTAGTTTCTCCGTTTTTAACAATTACTGCTGTTAGTTTACCATTGCCTCCGTCTTGTTTTTGAGCCATTACATATACATCGCTTTTTTTATAGTTGGATAAGTCAAATTTCTTGGTTCCACTGCCATCGAAGTCTAATTCTTCTTCATTGTTACCAGATTTAATTGTTATCGAACCATCCCAATAACCTTCATCATAAGATACCTCTATATAACTTTTTTTAGCTTCTATAGTCTTAACGTCTGAATTTCTGGTGTTATCAGGTTTCTGCGAACTACTTGTACTAGGAGACGTGTCACTACTACTGGTTGTAGCATCTGGGGCCATCATCCCGGTTAGTCCTACAATTACAATCAAACCTACGCAACAAATACACACAATCCCTATGGCTATTTTCGCTCCGCTTGACTGCTGAGCCCACCATCCTTTTGGAACTTCATCATCTGTCAACTAATCACCTCCACTAATAAAAAAAAGCCTCAATGAAAGATTATAATATATTTAAATGCTTTTACCAAAACTCCCAAACCAATTCCTGCAATTATCCCTGTGGAAAAACGCAGCAAATTTTTACTTTCACGTGGAAGCAATAATTGGGTTAAACCATCCAAAAAGGTGGGAACAACCATTAAAATGGCATATAGAATGGTAACCCAATTATATTCAATAAAAACCCAATAAACCACTATGTAATAGGTGAAAGCCCCAATATATATGCCAGTACATCTGGAACACACTGGGAAATATCTTTTTCCTAATTTAAAGCTTCTTTCAGGTTTTCTGTGGCAAATAAAACTCCCCATATTCATATACCATATCTCCTCATTGTGGCACATTACATTGATATTATCTTAATACTATATAAATGTTAATGTTTAACGTGTACAAACTAGTTATTAAGTATACATAATGGGAGTAAACACTCTAAGTTCGTAATATATGGAGACATTTAGTAATGAAAATAACAAGTACACATCAAAACACACATATATAGGTTAAAGGAGAATTATTTGTATTAATTAATAAAATACATTAACAGAAACCATTGTGGTATTTATGGAAAACACGCTAATATCAACAATTTATTCTTTAGAACCAGTAATGACTTGCATAACTCAATTTTCGCCCAATAAAGTCGTTTTGATAAGGGAAGAGGATGCTCCGGATAAAATAAAAGAAGCAGAAAGAATGTTACGCGAAACAGTGGGTAAAGTCCTGGAAATAGAATCCAAACCAACCAGCATCTACAACGTGGTAATGGTAGCCCGTGACACCGCTCTAATCATCGAAGAAGAATATGCCTACGGCCGGAATATAGTGGTTAATATCAGTGGGGGGCGAAAACCACAAGCTCTCGGCGCATTATTCGGATGTTACGCACGTCAAGATATGGTGGAAAAAATAGTATACATCACTGAAGAAGATAAAAACATCATCGACCTACCCATCCTTAACTTTGGAATATCCAAAACCAAAAGAATCATACTAGAAGAAATACAATCTGGTGAAAACAACGTCAAAAATTTATCCACCAAAATCGGGATAAGCCGGGGAATGACCTACAACCACATCAGGGAACTGCGTGATATGGGGCTTGTTGATCCTGATTCTCTTAAGATTACCAGTGCAGGAGAACTGGCAATAATCTAACAAAACTAAATTCCTGGATAATTCCATAAAATGAAAAAAATAGATATGGTTATATCTACCTTCAATAAATATTAAATTCGATTAATATCATGTAAAACATGGAGCTGATTAGAAATGTGGTTATATATAATAATAGGAATTATATTATTACTGGTAATTTTAATTGTATGGCTATATAACAGTTTAGTGGGCCTAAGAAACCGAGTCAAAAACGCTTGGTCACAGATTGATGTTCAACTAAAAAGAAGAACAGATCTGATACCCAACCTGGTGGAAACAGTTAAAGGCTATGCAAAACATGAAAAAGGTGTTTTTGAAGAAGTTACCAAAGCACGTTCCAGTCTTATGAATGCTCAATCTGTTAAAGAAAGCCAGGAAGCTAATAATATGTTAACTGGCGCACTTAAATCACTTTTTGCCGTTGCAGAGAATTATCCTGATTTGAAGGCAAATCAGAATTTCCTGGAATTACAAGAGCAACTCGCACAAACCGAGGATAAAATTGCCTATTCCCGACAATTCTACAACGACACTGTGTTGATGTACAACAATAAATGTCAGATGTTCCCCAGCAACATCATCGCCAGTATGTTCCACTTTGAAGAATCTGAGTTTTTCGAAATTGAAGAATCTGCCAGAGCAACACCTAAAGTAGAATTTTAGGAGAAGAGGATCATGAACAAAGTAAAACTTTCTTCATTATTTTTTATTTTAATTTTTATACTGGCTGTTGTACCAATGGTCAGCTTTGCAGATGACGATGATGGTCGTAGTTACTCCATACCCAAGGCCACATTCGATCTTTACGTACAAGAAGATGGAAATTTAAAAGTTAAAGAAACATTACATTACTCATTTTCTGGTACTTACAACGGTGTTTATCGGACGATTAATATTAAAGATGGGGAAAAAATTAGAAATCTGAAAGTTTTTACCAAAGGAGCTTACTCAAGTTTCGAAGTAACATCAGAAAACGATAATAAAGCCAAAATAAAAGTATACCTTTACTCTAATGCCCAACATACATTACCTATAACCAATAGGGATGTAACTGTTACCTATGAATACGATTTTGTCAATGTAACCCAAATTTACAAAGATGTTGCCGCACTGCACTACAAAGTGTGGGGTGAAGAATGGGATGTAGGTGTAGGAGAGTTAACCACCAACATACATTTACCATCACAAAAAGGTGTTAAATACTGGTTAAACCCACCATACTATGTACAAAATGATAAATGGGATGGTTCTATCCTTAAAATTACAACTGACAGTATTTCTCCTGGCAACTTTTTCGAAGTTCGTCTGGCCATACCCAAAGAACAGTTCAAAAACCCAGTGTATGCACAGCAAATAGATGAGATGGGACTCCCCAAAATGGAAAAAATTCAGGAAGAATACCTAAACGGTGTCAACCTCTTCAGCACTCTTTACTACGTGCTGTCTGTTTTAATGATACTAAGCATTGCCATACCCTTTTTAATCTACTTCAAACATGGTAGGGAGCCAAAAACAACCTTCCAAGGAATTTACCAACGCGAATTACCCACTAACGATCTGCCAGCAGTGGTTAATGCTATTTCAGGTAAAGTATCACAAGTCGGAAAACCTACTATGGACGGATTCCAAGCAACCATCATGGATCTTATTAACCGCCGATATCTTGAAGTTTCAGTTGATGATTTGGGAAAGAAAAAGCAAGTTATCCTGAAAATTAACGAAGACAAGGTTAAAAACTCCAACGAACTTCAAGCCTTTGAAAGGGATGTAATTAAATTTTTAAGGACAATGGCAGTTGACGATCTAATTAACATGAACCAGATGAAAAAGGATCTCAAGAAGAAAAAAAATGCCACTAAATTTAAGGACATCTATGATCAGTGGGAAGAAGATTTGGGTACTGTGTTCTTAAAGGAAAAAACTTCCCAATTCTTCATCGATAAAGGTGCCAATTTAATGCGTTATTTTGGTATAGGTGCTTTAATCGTTGCTGGAATAGCATTCTACTTTAATATCATGAGTCCACCAGTAAACCCCCTTCCAGCTTCCACCTATGTTATTATCGCATCTGTAATACTGGGAATTGCTGGTCTAATCGCGATTTTCCTCCCCCAAAAAGTGGGAGGCCGCTGGACCCAGGAAGGTGTTGATTTTGATGCTCAATGGCAGGCTTTCAAAAAATACATCCAGGACTTCTCCCAGTTGAAAGAGTACCCTCCCGAGTCAGTGAAAGTCTGGAACCACTACCTAGTATATGCCACTGCTTTAGGTGTTGCAGATAAGGTTAAAAAGGTTATGGAACTCTCATTACCCAGTGACCAGCTAGAGTCCAGTAACTTATATATGTTCCATTACTATGGAGGATATGCCATACTATCCTCTGGCCTGAGCACTGGCATGTCCACTGCCACCAGTGACAGTGGTGGTTCTGGAGGTGTAGGTGGTGTTGGAGGAGGATCCGGCGGTGGTGGAGGTGGCGCGTTCTAAAACGTGCCATTAACCCCATTTTTTTTTAAAAAACTAAAGGGACAAAATAATATGTGTGAAGAATGCGACTTCTGTGGAAAACCCGGAAGGGACAGATGCATAGTATGCAACAGATGTTACTGCCTGAACCATATGGGCGTAGATGGATACTGTATTGATTGCTTTTTTGGGACAGGAATGTTTGATTATTAACCAAAAAAAAACATTAATAATTACCTACAAGTCCATCTTGCCTAAAATTTTCCTATTTTTAGCAACAACCATTGACTGCTCCATCTCTCTTTTTAAAAAAAACGTCCTAGAATTTGATTTTTAGTATATTGTCTTGTAAATAATTATATATTCTTCCACACCAATCATATTCATTGAAAAGTAGAGTTATAAGCTTAAAAATATAATTTATAATGAAGATGTAAACTTATTATGAACCTAGAAAAATACTTAATTATGATTACTATCTATACCGTATGGAAAGAGTAGGTGGATGAAAATGATCTATGTGTATATAATCCTGGGAATATTAATATTAATTGCCGTTTACTTTGTTTATGGTTACAATCGACTTATTAATATGCGAAACATGGTGGACACATCCTATTCTAACATTGACACCCTACTACAAAAGCGTTTTGACCTGGTCCCCAACCTGGTGAGTACAGTTAAGGGGTACATGAAACACGAACGTGAACTTTTAGAAGAGGTCACCCGGGCCAGAAGCGACTGGATGAATGCTTCCACTATTAAAGAAAATGCAGGGGCAGATGATATGGCTTCCAAAGCCTTGAAATCTATTTTTGCAGTTGCAGAAAATTATCCTGACCTAAAAGCCAATGAAAACTTCCTAATGCTTCAGGAAGAACTGGTGGGCATAGAAAATAAGATAGCATACGCCAGACAACGATACAACAGGACAGTTCTGGATTTAAATAATGCCGTCCAACAGTTTCCCTCTAACATCATAGCCCAAGCCTTCAGATTCCAAAATAGGGAATTTTTCGAAGTTGAATCCGAACGGATACGGGAAGTTCCCCAAATGAATTTTAACGGTGAAAACTGATGGATCCCATATATAAAAGCATAGCATCCAATAAACGATGGACTTATTTTTTCTTTTTACTCTACGCAGTTCTGATAGGAGTAATAGGATATTTTATTGGAATATACATTGGTTCTCCCCTACTTGGATTGATACTGGCAGCTATACTCTTTGTGATCATCATGCTGGTCACCTATTACGGTGGCCAAAACCTGGTAACCACCATGGCCGGTGCAAGGGAAATTTCTAAACACGAATCACCCTATCTATATAACACTGTCGAGGGTTTGAGCATAGCAGCTGGGCTTCCAATGCCTAAATTATACATAATTGACACCGAAGTTCCCAATGCTTTCGCAGCAGGCCGCAACCCTGAAAATGCCAGCATAACCGTTACCAGAGGATTATTGGAAATGTTGGATCGTCTGGAACTGGAAGGAGTAATAGCACATGAAATGGCTCATATCAGAAACTATGATGTTCTACTGGCAACAGTGGCAGTTGTACTGGCTGGTACCATCGTGTTTTTAGGATATATGGTACGTTACTCATCGTATGGTGGTTTATTCCGTGGTCGGGACCGTGGAGGATCCCAGGGTCAGTTAATATTTTTTATTATCTTAATTGCCCTGGTAATATTAGCCCCTATATTCGCACAATTACTCAAATTTGCCATTTCCAGAAAACGGGAATACCTGGCCGATGCTACTGGCGCAAATTTCACTGGATATCCTGAGGGATTGGCCAGTGCACTGGAAAAAATTAGTGGATTGCAGAAAAGTAAAAGTAAGCTACAAAACGAAGCACTGAATGGTCTTTATATTATCAATCCAGCTTTAGGGTCTAAAAGTGATCGGGGTAGCACATTATTTTCTACACACCCTTCCACCAATGAACGAGTAAAAAGGCTGCGCGAAATGTAGTCATATCTCTTTTTTTAATTTTCAAATCAACATAAGTTTTCTGATTCTTTATCAGGATAAATTAAATAGGAATGAATTTGTAACTACCCAAAAAATGTGTTAATGAAACTTGGATAAACCATATCTAAACAGAATCACTCCACGAGTATGGTGTTGGACTGCTCTGATCTCTTTTAAAAGAGATTTTCCATCTTTGGGAGTTAGATTTTGGTCAGATTCATATGTTTCAAGTCCGGCTACGATTTTTCTAGGATAGATGTAGTTATAAAATCTGGTCACACTTTTTAAATGAGTTATTCCCATATCATAATCACCTATATAGAGCAGGGGGACAATGTAATCGCAGTGAGGATATATGAGGTCGTAGTACTGGTAACCATCCCATTTTTCTGGTTTAGCACAGACCGAGAAAGAAACTCCCTGGGTGGCCTCTCGCATGGCTTTAATTTCTGGAATATACTCAGTCATATTGTATGTTTCCACATCTAATTGAACTCCAATTTTCATTCGAGCAATTACATGGGCATGTTTGAATCCTGGAAACACCCAGGCATTGGTTTTTATTCCCACAGCATCAGCCTTCAATTTTGCTTCTGAAAGTATGGGATAGTAATTATCATTTCTAACTAGAACGTAAATGTCGGTGATTCCTGCATCCTTAAGGGTTGTGAAATTGATTTTGGATATGGGTGTGACTGTGGGGTTAATATAATAACCCATAATAAAACTAGTACCACCTGATTGGATTGAATTCCATGGAGTAATGTAAGGTGCTGATAATTCTTCGCTGATGTTTGTCGAATTTGAAGTGGTAATATCACCTAATACTACTAAACTGCCCATTGCCAGGGAAAAAAATATTAAAAATCTGATTATCTTTTGGGATTGAATCTTAACCGCCTGCAAACCTATCTGTTTATTGGTAGTGTTATCTTTAAATTAAGTTATCCTTAAAAATCTTCAGTTTAGATGAACTTCTGGACTTTCCAAAGTATTCATTCCATTTTTCCTCACCGAATAGGGCTATGAATTTTTCCCGATCTTCATCTGAGTATTGGAATGCATTGGGTCTTTTATAACTTTTTGTGGAATAAATTTCTTCTGCTTCACGTATTAATTCAGGGGCTGGCTTTCCAAAGGGTTTGCAATAGGGGTAGGCTTTTTTGATAAGTTCGAGTGTTTGGTCTGAGTACCATATATAGTTAGCATCATACGCAGTCAAGAAAGTTTCATGATTAAATATATCATCCCAAGACATCTGGAAATATTCCATGAAGACCTTCTCCCTTGCTTTAAGGATGCCTGGATTGCATTCCTGTGTACG
>DALO01000010.1:53725-77041 GCA_002496805.1 Methanobacterium sp. UBA353
AATCATTTTTTCCCATAAGCGTGAGATGAGATTCCACTGGTTAATGCGTGGGGTATAGTCCCATTCAATTTTTTGACGTTCCAGTCCAAATTGGAAGCTATCAGCCACGTTAAATGGTGATTGAGATGTTAACTCATCATGTTTTTCGAGGATCTTTTCATGTTTTTCTACTTCCAATGGCAAGTGTAGTAACTCGCAAAACATTTTATCAGAGAGAATTGCATCCCTCACTACAATGTCACCCTGTAAAGTCTGATATAAACCCTGTTCTTCTGCCATTCGCAGGAAAACTGGGTAGGATATTCCTGATTTTCCGAGTTCTATTAATTCTTCAATGGGTGCTTTGAGTTTTTCATAGTTGGGATTGCCTTTTAAACTTTCAATGGACTGTTCATAGGCTTCTAGAGTTTTTTCCATGAGTAATTCATCACCCCCACCTTCAGAGTATTCACCTTTAGCCAGGGCAGTCATGGTTTCAGTGTAAGCATTGCTGAACTCCAAAAAAAGGTTTTCTGTGGTTAGTTTTGCTGTAAACTCCGATACGTCATTAGTTTCAAGAGCCAGTTTTTCCATACGATCCATGGTTGTGCGCATGGTTTGGAAAGATTCACCAGTGATCCCTTTGTCTTCCAACTCTTTGAACATTTTCCGAAAAGTGCCCAGGATTGTATCAGCCATTTCCTTATCCACTGGCATGTTAAATCCCCCTGTAAGTTTTAAACTGGGTTATCCTTTTTTTAAGTATTTCATCTCGAAATGGCATTATTCTTCTGTGCCTTTCTTCCCAGATGAGGCTGGTGTTGTATTGCCAGTTAGGATCCCAATTCCGTGCATTGGGAACAATGAACTCATTCCACTCTTTAATCCCATCTTCAATCATTTCTTGAGGTCTTTGCTGATTTATCTCCTTTTTCCATTCATCAGGCACTTCTGCAGACTGGTAAACTTCTATTTCTTCCAACATCATTAGGTCGTTGTAAATTTCTTGGGTAAATAAATCCACAGTGATCTCAATACTAACTTCACTTTCAACATCGCTGATCATATTAATTAGTTCTAAATCAGTTTCCACAGAATCAAGAAGATCCAGAATCCTTTGAGGAGCGTGAAGCCTGATATCCTCTTGTATTTCTTCATAGTGTTTTTTCCGTGCAGTTTCCTGATCTTTAACCAGGGCTATGGCATTTTTAACTGCCAGATTTTGTGACTCCACTGTATTTCCAAATTCTTCAATGTTTGCTGCGTTAGCTATAGCATCGTATAGTGCTTTTTCTGACTGGTAAGAATTGATATATAATGGATTTTTTTCATACTTTTTCAATCTTGACTGGTAATATTCAATATATTCTTTGTGTCTTTGCTCCATCAAACGCCTCCAACTGTATCAATTGAGATTTTATCTAAGCACTTATATATTTTAATAGTTTTAGTTATTCTGTTCCTCTTTTTAGTTTAATTTCTCAAGCTCTTCATATTAAATTAATAAATCCTATATTCTATTACTTATTCTTATATCACTAATTTAAAAGTAGATTGAACTAAAATTTACTTATTTTTTATCATTATTCAAAAACTAGATTAAACTAAAATATGTAATTGTTAGATTATATTCCATTTATTCAAATATCATATTCTAGTAAAGATTTTCACATCCCCACGGAACATAAATATCCATATACACCTTGTATAATTCCTGCACTGATTATTATATTCCAATAACCTATTTATAGTATTTAATATTCCATTTCTTTGAACTTAATGCTGAACAGTGTGCCATTAGTGGTGTCCAATTCTATTATGCCGCTTATCTGTCTTGTTAAAGTATTAACTAGTTGTAATCCCAGTGAACTTGTATTTTGAAATTCCAGATCTTCTGGGAAACCAATTCCATTATCACCAACTACAAGAACAAATTCATCATCGGTAATTCCAAATTCTAGATTAATTTCACCCTCTCTTTTTCCAGGGAACGCGTGTTTCATGGAGTTGGATAAAAGTTCATTTACGATCAATCCCAAGGGGATGGCGGTGTTTATGTCGATCATGACTTTTTCAACATTCATATCTAATTCTATTCGGCTGGGTTCAGGCACATAGGTACGGTAAAGGTCAGTTGCCAGAGTACGAAGGTAATCCCCAAAATCAATGCTTTTTAGATCGGTTGAGCGGTACAATCTTTCATGTATTAAAGCCATAGATTTAGCCCTGTTTTGACTTTCTTTAAACATGCTTAATGCCTTTTTATCTTTGATGTATCGAGATTGGAGGTTCAGAAGGCTGGATATTACCATTAGATTATTTTTCACACGATGATGAATTTCCTTAACTAACATTTCTTTTTCTTCCAAAGATTTTCGCAGTTCTAGTTCCATTTTTTTCCTATCTGTAATGTCCCTTAAAGATCCTTCAACACCTATAGGCTGGTTTTGTGAGTTAAGCAGATAATGTGCATTAACAGATACAAAAAATTGGGTTTTATCTTTGTTTACCAATGTAACTTCATAATCAGCAACTTCACCTTTATCTTGGATAGCATTTAAAAGAAATTCTCTATCTTCAGGGTCTAAATATACTAGTTCAACAGGATTTCCAATGAGTTCGCTGGGTTTAAATTTGGAATATCTTTCAATCGAGGGACTTATTTCAGTTATTTTCCCCTCAAGGTCGGTTTGGTAGAAAACATCCTGCACATTTTCAAAAATTTTCCTATATTTTTTTTCACTTTCTTTTAAAGCTTCCTCATTTTCTTTAAGTTCAGTGGCATCACGTGCCACTCCAAATACCAATTCTTCCTCAGACAGTATATACGCGTTCCATGAAAGCCATTTGTATGATCCATCATTACATAAATACCGGTTATCGAATTTTAATATATTATCTCCTTTTTTAAGAGATTTTATTAACCTAGCAGTTCTTTCGCGGTCATCAGGGTGCATAAATTCTTGGTATGGTTTGGAAGTTAGTTCGGTAGTGGTCCATCCGAGGGTTTTCTCCCAGGCGGGGTTTAGTTTTTTAAAGTAACCATCAAAACCAGCAATACACATCATATCTATTGAAAAATTAAATAAACGGTCCCGGTCTTTTTCAATATCTAAACGTTGGGTGATGTCAATGAAGGTTACTACCGCTCCTACAATTTCACCATCCTTAATCGTGGGATATGACCAGCATTCAGCATTGAAAGTACTGCCATCCTTCCTCCAAAACACCACATCATCTACATGAACGTGTTTTCCAGTTTTATAAGACTTTTTAACTGGGCAGCTTTCAATATCAGGGGAAATTTGTTCTTGAGAAGTGTGAACAAGGTTATGAATATTCGTCCCAAGTAATTCTTCAGGTTCTTCATAACCTAATAGGCGAATACAAGCTGGATTACAGAACGTGCAATTACCATCAACATCCAATCCATAAATAGCTTCTGCTGCAGATGTTAAAATAAGGCGAAGGTTATCCTCACTTTCTTTGAGTAAAGTTTCAGCTTTTTTTCGTCTTAAAAATCTAATTAATTCAATGGAAATAGCATTAATTAAATCTTGTTCTTCCTTAATGAAAGGGCTTTCAAATTCTTCTGGAACTTTTTTTAAGTAATATACTTCTAGAACTCCTATTTTTCCATCAGGAGTTGATAATTCAGATGATATCTTCCACAGGGTCCTTTGGAATTGGTTAGTTTTAAATTCTTGTCCATTTAATAGAATCCTAACACAAGTTAGTTCAGGATATTGAAAGGCCGGCGGAATAAGATTTACAACTTCATTTAAAATATCATCCAAGGATTTATCATACGAAGAAAGTGATTTTGAAATCCCATAAAGGCAATTTAACTCTTTTACACGTTCTTCTAAAACTTTAACTAAGTGTGGTTCTTCTACATCATCCACACCATATCTAATTCGTTTCATAATATATTTCCCCTGAAACTTTGAACAATTTTTGATAAGTAAATTCTGGAATGTCATAAATCACGTGCTGTTTATAAAAGCAACACCGATTTTTTCTTATCATTACACATGGGATTTTTTTTATGAATTTACCATAGATTTGTTAACATTCTTAAACCTAAAATTTGGGGCAATAATGGCTATTGGATGTTCTAAAAGATTGAATGTAATTTTCTATTGATCACTAACCTTATTGAAAATCTCTTTTTCCCTCTTTTTGGAGATTTTTTCTTTGTGGTGCACATTACACGCCCCTACAATAATTAAATAAATTAATAAGATGCTTAATTTCCTTGATAGTTAGCTATTATAATATGTTTAGTTAGTATGGATTCTTATAATTATTGCACAAGTAAAGAAAAAAATGAAGTAATATGTATTAAAGATTTACAGGGAGGATGTACATTAACGTGTAATTATTATCTGTAAATATCTTAATAATAATCATAGACTGTGACTTTCCATTTTTTCAAGTCTTTAGTATGCACATTGATATTGTATTTTCCAGGCGGGGCAGTGATGTTGATTGTTTTTTCTTTACTCTTCACTGCTGATCTTGCTCCCCAGTTTAACTTTCCAGAGCCCAGAATGGTACTGGCACCTTTTACATCTACATCCATGAAGTTGGTGTCATAGTTTCTAGTAGGTGTGGCATTAATTACTATCTTGAACTTTTCACCTTTAATGGTAAATGCATGAGAACTATTACCAATACCAGTGTAGTTGGTTACTTGATGCCATCCTGCCTTTTGAATTGTTTCATTGGATTGGTTAAAATTTGATAAGTAAGGGTCTTTTGCCTCATTGTATTCATTCATAAAACCTAAAAATTCGATAGTAACTCCTAAAAGAGCAATCATGGCCACGATAAAGATTAGGGTCTTTGAATATTTTGATAGAAAACCTAAGAGATGATTTTTTCGATTATCATCTTGGATATTTATTGGATGCAGTTTAGATCCGCATTCCATACAATACTCTGCATTTTCCTCATTTTCCAATCCGCATTCCTGGCAAACTCGATGTTTCATCTGTTAGTACCTACCATTTAATCGAAAATTAAGAATTATTTTAAAAAAATTAATTTATGTTCCAGTTATCAGATAGTATGGATTGGTTTTACCATACATTTATAGTCTCATGTCAAACTAGATAACGGGATGAGTATCAATTGATAGATATATTATTTTGTATTAGGATGGTGGTAATCATAAACACACTTATCCTTAGTCCCAATTAGGTTAATATTAATTGGGCTTTTGATTTAGAAAACTAACCAGTTTTATGGCGTCACCCTTTTTCACATCTTCCAAGACGATTTTCCCATTTTTGTGATTTATTTTAAGCGTTCTTTTACGAGAATCAAAAATGGAAGTACCAGTTTTAATTAAACGGCCAAGTCCTGATTTTTCCTCTTGAACACTTTCGGCTATCTCGGCACTTGTAATATCTTCAAAACCTATGAGTTGGCCGTCATTTATTTCCAGACCATGATTAAGAACTTGCACTGACATGTTTTTACCTTTAACCAGGTATGAACCCCGGATATCCAATATTTCCTGAAGATCAGAGGCTAGTTTAAGCTTTTTTCGTTTGGATTTTGCTTTTAAACCTGTCCCATATTCTTGGATGGTTTTTCTTTTCTTAGTAAGTAGTTTTTCATCTTCATATAAATGTCCTAGATCGTCATTACCCGCCTGGATAACCATGTTTTCACCACATTTATGGCAGATACTGGTGTCACCAGGATTTTTGCTCCCACAATAGGGGCAAATTATGGGCTCTTCAGGGGTGTTTAAAGTTTCTGTGTAGTATAATTTTCCACCACATTCACATTCATCACTAAAATCAGCTGGTCTTTCTCCTTCTTGAAGTTCATAGTAGCCGCCACACCCTTCACAAACTAAATAACCCATATTAATACCATCCATCTATGTTAATTTACACTAATTTTTTCCCAACAAAAATTTTTTTTTAAGGGAGGATAATATTTAGAAATTCTTTTATTAGATATAAATATTTTTAAGACATAAGCTGGTTATGCTTTTTGGGGTCATTTATTAATCTCCTACAACAATTGATTCGTAGGTGATATTAAATGACTGATGATGGTGTCTATGATGACGTTGAAATACAGTTCTCAGAATCAATTAAAGAAACGGTTTTATTAGCCTTGGAGAAGGAAACTGGAATTAAACCCAAGGATATTGAGAGTGTAATGTTTGTGGCTGCGGGAAATGTAGTAAAAGAAGATTCAGAACATGGGCCTTATTACACAGTTAAAGGTATATTTGCGTGCCACCGTAAGAAGGACACCCACTATGCTTAGCCCTGCTATTATCCAGTTAAAGGTATATTTGCGTGCCACCGTAAGGGTGATTTCAAATTAGTAAAAGAATAATAAAATAAATAAAAATGTTTTCTTCTCATTTTCACTATTTTATTACTACTGATGTGTTTGAAACTTCAACATCTTCCAATATAATCCTGATTATTCGGAATGTTTTTCTTATCAACTGAAAGGTTTTGTTAGATTTTAATTTGGTGTTTTTAACTTTTTGGTGTGTTTTAGTTTTCCACCACATTCACAGGCTACAAAATCGCTTGGTGATTCATCAGCTTTGAGCTCATAATAACCCCCACAATCTTCACACACCAGGTAACCTTTTTTATTTTTTACTTTAGCTGTGCTAATTTCTTTAATCTTATTGAATAATACCATATGGATTCCTCTGTTATACTAATACAAATATATATTTTTTTCTCTTAACAATATTATTATTTTCAAACAATATATAATATTTCTCACACCAATTAATAAAACTCTTGAAATCAAATTCATTAAAAAAAAAATGATAATAAACAAGTAATAACATAACAACTTGGAAAATAACTCTTTGACCATGACTTACACGTTAAAAAATTCTTAAATATAATTTTTCCAATTTCAGATGACATCTCAAGAGACCTGCGCAAAACCTATCCTTGAAAAAAAAATCTAAAAATCAAAAAAGTTAAGTTTAATCTTTTATAGAATATTTACATAATTCAACAGAGTTGGGCATATACAAATTAAAAGAGGTTTTTATATGTATTTAACAGCCGGCATGATACTGATAGTTATAGGATGGGTAATTCAGTTTTACAAAACTGTAATCCAGAAAGATTCCAACATTAACTTGTACTTCTTAGTTTTATATATAATAGGAGTTATTTCCCTGGTCATTGGTAATATCCTTAATAACGACTTGCCTATTGCCTTATTAAATTTGATCGGTGCAATTCTACCCTTATTAATCATTATCATGATTAAAAAATAGACAACTCTATTTTTAAGAAAGTTATAGGCACCTTTCTGTGAGGATAAAAAAAATAATGAATGGTGAAAAGCTGAATACTCTTAAATGCAATAATTGCAGTGCTGAATCACCAGCAGGTAGTATATACTGCACAGAATGTGGTAATCCACTGCCTAAAAAACGAACTAACACAGAGAGTATGAAAAGCGTTTGCCCCCATTGTTACGCAGAATTTGATGATGATATTGATTTTTGTAAAGAATGCGGAACTAAAACCAAAAAAATCACCTATGAAAGTGATATTACAATTTGCCCCCGATGTTACTCTGAAATAGGATCTGACTTAAAGTATTGCCCAGTGTGCAGCAGCTGTATTAATTCCAACACTTCATCGGATAAATTGTGCCCCAAATGTCTTAAAGAAGTCCCCCCTGGCAGGCCTTACTGTTTATATTGTGGAACTCCAGTGGATGCGAAAAAATCATTAACTACCAAAATTCGTGAAAAATTAAAGTCACACCGAGACTCTATTAAAAAAAATCCCCAGGATCAACCTTTAATATCTACTCCTTCAACACGAAATGATTCTATCCAAACGGGTGATAATTACGTAATAGATGAAGAAGTAGGAAAAACCAGTGCACCCCAACATCCCCCAATCTCCTGGGAAAAAGTCAACCAAATAATAGAGGATGAAAAAGAAAAGGATCTTAAACCAGGATATCTAATTTGTAACAGTTGTGGTGACTACTACGAGCTTAAACTTGGAGAATCTCCTGATGAGTTTATCTGTGAGTGTTCTTGTGGTGGGATTTTAGTACACAAATTAGAACTATAAAAAAAAGGAATAATTAAAAAAAAATGGTTTTTTATTAATCAAGATAGGTAGATACTTGGGCTAAACCATACTTAGATGTTGTACTATCTGTTTTCAAGGTTTTACCATTTTGTTTCAAAGATATGCTTATAACTCCAGAGCCACCGTCAGATTTTTGAGCATTAGCTGCTACAGCACCGTCAATGTTACCCAGATTAATTGTTTTATCACCATATCCTTCTATGGTACGTGTTCCCGATGAGTCAGATACAGCACCACTCCACTCACCAGAATAACTAATTACCAGTGAAACAGAGCCACCAGTTGAACTAGTTGATGAGTAATCACCAGAATATGAGTCACTACTTGAGCTGATGGTGTCATAGGCATCGGATGTTACCATGCTCGCTACATAACCACTAACCAAAACTCCTAAAACTATCATCACTGCCGAGATTATTAAAATGTTTCTACCATGGGTTTTAGCTTCATGATTATCCTTAGAATAAAGGATAAGACCTAAAACAACACCTATCAACCCACCTAAAATAGCAAAAATATAACCCAAAACTACAAGAATAGTTGAAGGTTTATTGGCTTCTGAGCTTGGTTTCTGGTGATAAGGTGGGCTCTGGCTAATCTTAGCACTGCTACCTACATCTCCACCAACTGCATCTAACTTATTTCCACAACTCTCACAGAATTGTGCATCGTCTTTGTTTTCACTTCCACAATTTGGACAATACATATCCAACTCCCCTTTAGATTCTATCAACAAATGTATAGTCAATCAAATAGTTGATATAACCATTTTTTTTTTTATACATACATCTATTTTCATTATATGGTTAAATATTTATGCAAACCCCTCAAACAGGCAGAACTTTCTTGAAAAAATAAATAAGTCTGCCGTGATGAAAAACAATAGCATGATAATAACATTTTTGTGGAGATATATAAAATCTGCAATTTTAACTAAGAATAACACCCAAATTTATTGAATACATGTTGTTTAAACCATTTCAGATGGGAAAAATAAATTCAGTAATGTCTTTGGTTTTTGTTCCCACAAAGCAATTAAATCTATGTGAAACTATATTACTTACTTGACACAATAACACTCTTTCAACCGGATGGCAATATAAATAATACCTGAGACAACAATATATTTTATGGTGTTATCGTGCCTTTATCCTTATTTATACTCTTCTTGAGGTCTAATGGATTTTAAATTAATGAATTTGTTGAAATGAAAATAGTGGGAGGAACGTGACATGTTTTGTCCGGATTGTGGAACTGAATATAACAAGGGTGAAATTTACTGTAATTTTTGTGGTAGGAAACTACCTCAAAATATGAAAACTGAAAAACAAATTATTAGAAAAAATTTCTGCACTCAATGTGGCTCAGAGTACTCGCCCAGAGCGGAATATTGCCCAGGGTGTGGTCAAAACCTCCAAGTTTCTCCATCAGAACAAGGCAAAGCTGTTAATTTGGGTGGGCCATCCCACGAAAAAGAAAAACTACTACTAATTATACATGCAGCTTTAACTGGTATTAACCCTCCTAGAAAAATCCTCCACTTCACAGATCAGAATATTTATGTTACCAAAGGAAATTTATTTGTTGGAGGATTGGGTGAGGCTTTAGGTCATGTTGCTGGTGGGATAATTGGCGGCCATATTGGAAAAAAATATGAAAAAGATAAAATCGCAGAAATTGAACGTGCTGCGCAGAGTATTAACTTCCAGGAGTTAGCAAGCAACGATCCCGAGATATTGGTCATCCCCTACAGGGAAATCATTAAATTTATTCTGGCCAGAAAAAGCAGATTACTAAGCCCCACCATTACCATCCAAACTACAAGTGAAGAATTTAACTACACAATCACACAATATAAAAATTACAAACAACACTGTGAAACAATCCCCCTAATTTTAGGCGATAAAGTTATAATCAAATAGATCATTCAACCAATTTCATGGCACCTAAAATTATACCAAGATTCCCGTAACTGGATAATTAATTTACCAGATCAATAGATCATACTTTTTTTAAAACTTCGACATATTTTTATCAATAAATATAAATTTAACCTCTATCTTAAATGTTAGTGGTGATAGTATGCGCGAAATACTAGTAATGATAGCAATTTTAGGAATAATTGTTTGTGCTTCTGGTTGTACTGACAATACTACAACAACCAAAACTTATTCTGCCGATGGAGTTAGTTTTTCTTATCCTGCGAATTGGAACGTATTAAATTCTTCTAGTACCCAGGAATCAGTTGGTGATGCTGGAAAAGTTTTAGTCACTGTTGGACTAGAAGATCAGGATATTTTTGGCTTATTCAGTGTTAATGTTGGAGCCAATCAGGCATTATCCACTCCTAGCGAATGGCTGGCAAATATGAAAAAAGCACTTGGATCAGACTATGTCTCTAGTAAAAACATTACTGTAGATGGTGAAGAAGGTGTTCAGCTAACTGCCCAAGATAGTGACGGTTACAACTATTATTATGCCTTCTGGAATAAAAACGGGAAAGGATACATGGCTTTACTAACTACTAAAACTGAATCTCAAGATGTATTCAATTCCATAATCAACACTGTTAAAACCTCCTAAACTCCTTTCTTTTTTCCTATTTTTTTTATTATACATTTGTACTAGAATTCTCCCTGAGTTGAGGTTATGGTAAACAGTTACACTATAAAAATCAGCACAATCGGAGTTATTTCCGCCATGCTCATTATATCTGGTTGTATCACCTTCCCAACGAATTATGAAGATGATGTACTCAGTTTTAAAATCCCCACCCACTGGCGAGTTGATGAAGAAAAATTTAGCGACGAACTGGCCAAATTACGACCTGTTGATGCTAATTATCCCGTTATTCATATACATCAAAGCGATCTTAAACCCCATACGATCATTGATGGATACATCACCAAGTATCCTTATGAGTATCCACGGTTTGAGATAGTGACTCGTGAGTATGTGAAAGTGAATGGTTTAGATGGAGAAAAACTGATTTATAAGAACACTGCACAGGATGATTTTCTTCTAATTGGGCCTTATTTCTACTCAGTAGTAGTGGCTTTTGGGAAAGCTAACCAGACCTACATAATTACTTCAACTGAGGCCATGGAGCATACATATTACTCCA
Source organism: Methanobacterium sp. UBA353 (assembly GCA_002496805.1). Taxonomy (GTDB): domain Archaea; phylum Methanobacteriota; class Methanobacteria; order Methanobacteriales; family Methanobacteriaceae; genus Methanobacterium. The sequence continues at coordinate 64,952 of DALO01000010.1, forward strand.
AGGTTGACCCTGCTCTGGCAGTGTTGTTAGATTCAATTAAAATCAAAGAATGATATTTAAAAGTTAGATCCTCTTTTTATATTTTACTTCCTGGAAAATGATTTTAATAGATGTTCCATTGGTACTCTCAATTGTCATATGGCCATCAATTTGATCCACTAAACTTTTAACAAGTTTTAAGCCTAAAGAATCTGTTTTTTCATAATCTAATTTTTCAGGAATCCCGATACCATTATCAGATAGTGTTAGTTGAATATCATCATGAGAAGAACTGATTTTAACTGTAATTTTACCAGTATGATCAGGGAATGCGTGTTTTACACTGTTGGTAACGATTTCATTGATGATAAGACCACAGGGAATGGCTGTGTCTATACCAATTTCAATGTTTTCCACATCAATTTCTTTCTTGATATTTTTGGTATTGATTCCATAGGTAAAGAATATGTTAGAAACCAGTGCTCCCACATAATCCCCTAAGTCAATTTTAGTTAAACTAGGGGATTGGTAGAGTTTCTCATGCACCATGGCCATGCTTTTTATCCTTCCCTGACTTTCTTTCAATAGATTCGCAGATTTTTCTTCAGTCACATAGTTAAGTTGAAGGTTAAGTAGACTGGAAATTATTTGCATATTGTTTTTAACCCGATGGTGGATTTCTCTGAGCAAAACCTTTTTATCATGTAGCGACTGTTTGATCTTCTTTTCAGCCTTTTTATTCTGGATTGCCATGGCATAAAAAACAGCCAGTCTTTCAATAGCATCCAAATCATCTCGAATGAAAATATCAGCAGTGTTAGTCAGGGCGATAACCCCAACCAATTTTTCAGCAAGGAGCACTGGCACAACTAGCATGTTTTCCAATTCAGGATCACCAGGAGGTATGTAAGCAAAATCAATATTTTTTTGGGGAGAATTATCCAGGAATGACTCTTTATTCTTCAAAGCATTCATTAACAAGCCATAATATTCGCCTTCTGAGTTAATAGGGAATTCTACCTTCATATTTCCTTCATAATCATCAGCAACCCCCATAGCCACGGTATTATCAATCACCTGAAGACTGGAATCTAAAGCAGCAGCAAAACCATATTTACTTCCAGTTAATTTTTGAGCTTCCTGAATTATGACTTGGCCCACTTCATAAATTGTGGATTCAGGCGCTACCAGAGGTGCGTAGATATTGGCCAAAGATTTATTAATGTCTAGTTCACGTTTTATCCGATTTTGAGATTCTTTCATCTTGGTAATATCACGTATGACTTCGATATTACCAGTCCAATTCCCTTCAGGATCATATAAAGGCGCGGCTTTGGCCCAAACAGTTCTTTTTTCCCCTTTTAAGATAAGATCTGTTTCGACTGTTAATATTTCGGCTTTTCTATGAGAAATTCGATATTGTTTTTGCACTTTTTCGTAGGATTCATTAAACATGTCCAGCAGTATTGGTCTGCGTTTACCATAAAATGGTATGGCATATTCGTAGTTACCTTTTTCCATGATTTCTTCAGAGGCAACACCAGTCATTTCTTCAATGGCCTTGTTCCAAGCAATGACTTTGCCTTCAGTATCAATAACAAGCGTGGCATCGGGAAGAAAATCGATTATATCAGCCATTCTCCGATGAGATTCAGCTAAAGCATCTTCAGCCAATTTAAGTTCTGTTACATCCTGATTAACGCCTTTAGCCCCAATTTTATTTCCATTTTCATCTAATAGGGTCCTGATACGCACAATAATATGTCTTTTTTCTCCGTCACCACGTATAATGCTGTGTCGTACTGTGCTGGAATAATTTGGATCATTAGATTCATTAGCTCTGGTTACCTCCATTCCAACAACTTCATGTTCTTCAGGAGGTAGGAAACGATTGGCATATTCTGATGGGGTCATCAGATAACCCCCTTCATCTTTCGCAGTTGTGCCATATAATGTATAAAACTGGTCATTTAAGATGAAAAGATCGTCACCCCAATCATATTCCCAGTAAACCAGATTGGCAATTTCCATGGCCATTTTAAGACGATCTTCACTCCGGCGTAGTTTTTCTTCAGCTTCTTTTTTTTCAGTTATGTCTCGTATGATGGCAGTAAAAAATGTATGATCACCTGATTTCCAGGAAGAAAGGGACATTTCAAAAGGAAATTCTACCCCATCCTTTTTTAATCCAATGGTGGAAACTGTTTTACCAATTAATCTATGCTCTGCATATTTTTTGAATCTTTCCAGTTCCTTCGTGTAGTTTTTTTGGAATCTTTCAGGCATTAAAGTGGTCAGTGGTTTGCCAGTAAGTTCTCTTTCAGAGTATCCGAAAATATCCTCTAAACTCTGATTAAAATATCTGATTATCCCATTAACATCAGTAGTTACTATGGCATCTACCGCAGATTCAGCCACAGCACGGAAACGTTCTTCACTCTTTTTTAGGGTTATTTCAGTATTTTTACTGGTTATGACTTCCATAAAAGCAACTGAAAGCATTTCAATAGCGTATTTATCATCCTGATTGTAACCAGATTGTTTATTGGCTAAAGCAATCATGCCAACGGTTTTATCTCCCCGTTTTAGTGGAATTGCCATGAAAGATTTTATTTCAGGGTGTCCTTCAGGTTCTCCTATTCTTTCTGGATCTGATTTTGGGTCATTGACAATTACTGGTTTTCCAGTGGTAAGGGTTCTGCTTAAATAACCCCTGATTTTCAGGTTAGCTAGATTTTTAACGGCCTTTGTCTTGGGTATTACACATTCTGCCCAACCAGGGTCACTGATTGCAATAGTATCATGACGACCGGCAGAGTTTATTCTGCCAATTAAACCAAATTTACTGTCAGTTAGTTTCTCAGCCACTTCCAAACATATTTTTGCAACGTCATCGGGAGATGTGCAGAGTAAAGCATTTTTAAGGATTTTATTTATGGCTCGTGTTATAGAAATCTGTTTATAAGTTTCAAGTTCCATTTCCTTTTTGTAAATAGCATGTTCAATGGAAAATCTAAGTTTGTTCTTATCAAAAGGCTTGATTATGTATCCATAAGGATCAGTTTTCATGGCCTTTTTGACTAGATCTTCCTCAGCATGGGCAGTTAGATATATGAAAGGTATACCTAGCTCTTTAATTTTATAGGCCAATTCAATACCATCCATATCACCGTTAAGAACGATATCTATCAAAATAAGATCAGGCATGATTTCTAAGATGTGTTTAATTGCATCTATGCCAGTGGAAGCAACATACGGAACTTCATAATTAAATGATTCCAGTGTTTCTTTAATATCCATGGCGTCTATATTTTCATCCTCTACCAGGATAATCTTAATATCAGCCATAATAGTATCAACTCATGTTTACTATGGTAATACCCAATATTAATTTTTATTTATCATTGCCATCATATTTATTATTCTCATAGTCACTATATCTGGTTTATTATAGCTGGAGGTTAATTGTATCTGGTTTGTATATATCCTCCTATAAATCCACAAACTGCGCCATTAATTACCCCTAGCATGGTAAAGGGTATTATGCTGAGGAATGATCCTGTGAGAAGACTTCCGAAAAAGAATGAAATTGCACCAGCGACAATGGCATTTTTAGCCCCAACAACCGGTTCTTTAGTTAAATAACCCACTGCAGCTAACAGTACAAAAATTAATAGAGTAAGGATGCCATTGCTATTGGCTAAAATTAGTGTTATAACCATTATAACTGGTATTATTATAATCCATTGGATATTATTGAAATTAAGCTCAGCCTGTATAGTATTAATCAAACTATTTTGCATACCATAGGGGGAGTTATAATGATTGTTCCAATTTTTAGTGTTATGGAACCTGTTTCTCAAATTATGCCAAAATCGAATAATGGGGCTTATTATATTATCGTTAATCCTAAAACTTATTGATTGCAGTTTGTTTGTTAGAATTTCTTTTATTGTAGGTTTTTTCCTGAAGATGGATTGTTTCCAACTGGGATCAACTATGTCCAAATTTTCCACATATCGTAATTTACTGCCACAATCGCAGTTACTGGTAAAATCTTTTTTAGACTCACCAGATTCCATTTTGTAATAAAATCTGCATTTACTGCATATCAAATAACCCATTTTATCTACCTATAAAAAAGACTAAACTCATTCTTAATACTTATCTATTTTTTAGAAAATCTTTTCTAAAAATGTTTAGTGTTAATACCTTCATTATATTAATTACAACTACTTATTAATAGATTTTTTATTGTATATGGAATAAGGTATTAGTATGAAAAAGGAAACCCCTGATTTTTCATCACAATATCTTGAAAACCGCCTTATAAAGCGCCTGCGAAGATACTTCTTTTTCATCTTTATCTTCTTGGTTGTGTTATTCATAGAAGTATCTACAGGAATGTTTAAGTTTTCCTGGGCCATCAGTGGTCTATTGATCGGTTTTGTGGTGGGAATTTTTGCTTCTCGCATGTATCATTTGAGTTGGGATGATGAAAACAACATGATCATTAGCCATATTGATAAGATTGGAGCTGTAATATTGATCTTTTATCTGCTTTTCATTTTCACCCGTACCTATTATCTTCACCAATGGTTTCACGGTGCACCATTATCTGTCATAATCATTAGCCTGGCCACAGGTACTATGATCGGTAACTTGATGAGCACCAAAAGGAGTATTAAAAAAATTTTAAATACACTGAACAGTCTAGTTTAACGTTGCCCCCATTCTTTGTGAGGGATTGGTTTAGAAAATGTATTTAATTAATGGAATACAATAATACAATAGGTGTTTGTTCATGCTGGATTTTGGTTTGACTGATAGTGAAGACATGGAAGATTATGAAACTAAATTTTTAACTGAACTACAACCTGGAGATGAAATAACCGGCAAAATTATTATTGGCGAATTCAAAACAGTTCCCATGGGCAAAAGAGAAGTAGCTGAATTCTACATAATAATAACCGACCTTAAAAATCGTGCTAAGTGGGTATGTGAATTTATCACTCCTTATTATCCTGAAACGGATAATATTTATGGGGAAAATGGCGGTGTCTTCTACAACTTAATTGACAGCCTGAATCACGTGGTGAATAAAACCCCACTAAACTGGCAAGAGAATTACTCTGTTAATTTCAGCAAATTCCGGAAAACCGTGAACGAATCCATAAGTAGTGTCACTATAAAAGCTTTGCAATCGGATAATCCCGATGCAAAAACTGTAAACTTACAAGTGATAGATGTTATCATTATCACTGACCCTGAAACCGATCCTCCTATATCCATTTATGATCTGGCAGAAGAGGATCCCATAATCCTCATGGCCTATGCTGGTCTGAGAAATAAAGGTGACCGGATAACTGTTAAAAACATTACTTTTGAATTAAAAGGACTATATGATGATAAAAATATCACTAAATATGCTTACCAAACTGCTTTAAAAGAACTAAAAAAAGTTAAAGATAGGGATTAACATTAATATCATAAATCATTACCATTTAATTTAAAAGCAAAATTATCTGTACTTATTTTTTCAGGCGAGATTGATTTAATTCCAGTAAATAAATGACCATATCTATGATAAAAACTGCTGCATGAGAATACATTAAAATGGCGATATAAACAGGAACATTCCCTACTAAACCTATCAAACAATAAAATAGGCTGTTCAAAACAAAATTTAATATCAAAAAATTTTTTATAACCTTTAATTTTATCCACTTTCTCCATCTAAAATTCCTCATGAACTCCTGCAACTAGTAGATTTAAAAAAAAAATAATAAAACGTATTTATTTAATTCCGACGTATAATTAATTATAAAATCACAAAATGCAACAGATGTATTAAATAGGCTTAAAAAAGGATCTTAGGGGAATTTATTAAATGAAAATCCAAAGGGGAATTATCTCCCATCAAGGAAGGGATTACTATCAAATTGCAGGCTTATTGTTAATGGTATCATGTATACAATTTTTCATGGCGGTTTTCCTGGCTGAAACCCAGTATCCTGGCTACAGCACTGCTAAAAATACCTTAAGCTCCCTTGGTGGAACTTTACCTCCGGTGGAGCCTTCTGCTACACTATTCAATCTTAGTATATTCTTACTCGGAGTACTGGCCTTGGTGTCTGTTTATTTAATACTGAAAAGTGGTGGTTGCCGACTTTTCTCAACATGCCTATTACTTACGGGAATTGGTGCAATGGGAGTGGGTTTGTTTCCTTCTTACTCTCCAGTCGAACATGCCATTTTCACATTCTTAACATTCTTTTTCGGGAGTTTAGCTGTTCTATTTTCCTACCGCCTGGGTTTGAACATTCACATGGTGATATTATCTACGATAATGGGTCTTGTGCCTTTAAGCATTATAATTGGGACGTTAATCTTCGGATTTGATAATGTCATAATTAGATATCTTGGTATCGGTGGTGCTGAACGTTTAGTTGCCTATCCACTGGTTATCTATATTGTTGCACTGGGAGGGTACTTATCCAACAAAGGTGAAGACAATGTGTAAACAAGAGTCATTGCCAGTTAGCTCTAAACTTATTGGGATTAAAAATGGATATTCAGAGATAGTTACCTCTAAATTTATTGGTAGTTGTAAGGCATGACGCATCATGATGATTTTAGAATTTAAAAAAGAAGATAGAATATTATTCATTTCGATCATAGGATCTAATCGATGTGGGGTGTGTAGCTATTGGAGAAAAATATAATATTCCCAGTTTTTCTAATAATATTCCTGATAGTCACTGTTTCGGGTTGTTTATCCCTGGAAGATGAATATGAAAATAGTATTTTAAGTTTTAAGATACCTGAAAACTGGACTGTAGTTGATGTTTCCAGTTTAAACAGCCTTGCAGGGCTAAAACCAGTTGGAACTAACACCATTCTGATTGACATCAGCACCACCGATGCTTCACCACCAGAACTGGTTGATGGCTACATTAAAAAATATTCCCAGAAAGACTCCAATTTTAGGATTCTGAAAAACGAACCAGTAATAATTGATGGAGAAGAAGGAATCAGACTGGTCTACAGAATTAGCAAAAAAGATGATGAACAACTCAATTCCTCGTATTACGTTTCATCAGTGGTTGCATTTTCTAAGAACAATTACACTTACATAATCAGTTCTGTTGAAGTTTCAAACAATGATTATATTACCCGAGTGGCGCCGGCTATGAATAAAGTTATCAGTACCATCAAAATCAAAGAATACTTCAATTAGTAAAACATCAATAGTTAATCAAATCAGGGGTGGTGATCTTATGCCTTCAGAAAATAAAAAAGCAGGACAATTAAACAATGAGGGAATCTTATTTTATAATAACGGCCAGTTTGAAGAGGCGTTTAAACGTTATGATGAAGCCTTAGAAGCGGATCCTAATTTTTTAGAAGCGTGGAATAATAAAGGTAATGTTTTAAGGGCTCTTGGTAGGTATGAAGAGGCATTGGATGCTTTTGATCAAGGAATATCAATTGATCCGAAAGATCCTAACCCCTGGGCAAATAAAGGAGCAGTCTACTATGAACTTCAGATGTTTACCGAATCTATTGAATGCTTTGACCATGCACTTGAAAATGATCCAGAAAATAAGGTAGCCCTAAGCAATAAAGGAGCAGCTTTAGGTAACTTAGGAAAACATCAAGAAGCACTGGAGTGTTTTGAAGAAACTCTAAAGATCGATCCTGAGGATATTAATGCTCAAACTAATAAAAAAATCCTTTTAGATTTTCTAGACAAGTAAAATTACAATTTAAAGTTAATGACAAATATGTTAGAACCAACAGATCCCATTTCAAATTTACCCTATTCAGTGATAAATTCGCGGGTTGTACTCTAATTCCTTGAAAACTATTTTATAAACTGTTCCTTTGTCATGGGAAATCTTCAATGAGCCATCTAATTGTTTTACCAGTACATCAACCAAATTTAAACCTAAATTAGTTTTGCCTTGCATTAAAGACCCGGTAACAAAACCCTCACCACCTTTAAAGGCAATATTTAATAGGTATTGGTCACTTTCTTTATGCATTCTGATGATGATCTTACTACCTGTATCTGGCATGAAGGAGTGTTTTAGAAAGTTAAAAACCAGTTCATTTAATATAAGCCCGCAGGGTACGGAAGTTTCGATGTTAAGTTCTATTTCCTCAACATCAAGTTCATAACTAATTTGTGAGGAATTATAATCTGAACTATAAATTAAACTATCTAATAAAGTTTCTAAGTAATCAGAAAAGTTAATTGAACTAATATTATCCGATTCATATAGTTTTTCGTGTATCAGGGCCATTGATCTTATTTGATATTGGTTTTCCATGAACAGTTCCTGATCATGGTCATCCACCAGATTTTGCGATTGTAAACTTAACAGGCTCAGAATAACTTGTAGATTGTTCTTCACCCTATGGTGTATTTCTCTTAATAAAAACTCTTTTTCTTTTAATGATTTTTTCAACATTTTTTTTGCTATTTCTTGTTCTTTTTTAGCTTTATTAGCATCGTTGAATAAGATTATCTGCCGGAGAACTACCAGGATAATAATAACCCCTACACCCCATATTAATGCAGCATCAGGTTTAGTAATGATTAATAGTCCATATGACCCTAAAACTAGTACCAATGGTAAAAATGAAATCCAGTCATGATTATCAGGGTGATTAATCCTATAACAATAAATTTTCTCCCTTAAATCAAGGTTCACCTTATTTGAAATTGAAGCTGCCGCCAATATTAGAAATATGGAGTTTGTAGCAAACAGGGCACTGAATAGCCATTTATATATTAAAGTTGGGGTTACAACGTGATAAGAATATACCATATCTCCTAATATCTGAAAAAAGAAACCTACCACAATTAATATTAAGGGCAAGTCATGAATTTTCTTGTTTTCATTAAATAACAGGGTTTGTATAATAATTAGTAAAATTAGATTCAGGAATAAATAGAAAAGAGATATTACCATTGATAAAGAGTCTGGTTGGCTGGACATTATTGAAGGCCAGATGAAAAGAAACCATACCATGAATAACAATGATGCTGTAACGATATTGGCATCTAACAATTCTTTAAACCTTATTTTTAAAGGTCTTTTATTGAGTAATAACATTCCCAGAATGAAAAAAGGGTAACAAAAGAAAAACAAGTTATTGGCAACAAAATAATATTGCAATTTGTTAGCTATTACCTCAAAAAAGAAATAAAACAAATTGGAACAAAAATATAATCCAATTCCTACGGTGAATATTAATAAGGGTTTGAAAATTTTCTGATTATTTTTAAAAGACCATATCGAGGCATAAATATAGAAACTCAAACCTATTAAACTTGTAATTGTTGTTAAAATGTTCATATAAGGGGATGCCAGGGGAGTGTTCCAAAATAAGAAAGGGATGAGTGCTAATATTAAAATAGAAGATATTGCCACTGTTAGCAATAACCTGAAATCTTTTAAGGATGCAATTTTTAACATTTTACCACAAACCAATGATAAATAGTAATAGTTAAATTTCTCACTAAAGGCATTTTTGTTACAAGTTATTAATCAAATTTATTATTATATAAAAATAGTTGCAGCTCTAGTTAGAACCCTTGAGTTAGTTATGATATTGGAGGATATATGATATGGAAGATTCCAGCATAATTTGTACCAAATGCAATGCCAAAATTAAATCAGACTCCCATTTTTGCACAGAATGTGGAAACCCTGTGGATGAAACTCAACCAGATAATGCGAAAATAGAGGGGGTTGATAAAAATGAAGTTCAGAATTCTCTGTTAAAATCAGAAATTAGATGTCCCCAATGCAATCACCAATTAAATTCTGAAGATGCATTCTGTACTGAGTGTGGTTTTAAAATCGAAATAAGTTCAAACTGCCCTCAATGCAGTTCACCTATTCCACCGGGAACTAGTTTCTGCACAGAGTGTGGAATCAATATTTACCAATACAAACCTACTACTATCCAAGCAGGGCCTAAAACTGTTGCAACCTCCCCATCCCTAACTTCTAACACTCCACCTCCAGACCATTCCCTGGAAGAGTTTAAACAAACCGGGAAGGATTTACTGGATGATGTGGAGAAAACTGGCAGAGAGCTGATGAAAGATCTGGATAATTTCTTAGGTAAATCCACTAAACGCTCATCTAAAACTATTAAACCAGCACGAAAGGACCAAAAATTCCTAGTTTGTGACCAGTGCGGAGGATATTATCAATTGCAAACTGGTGAATCAGCAGATGATTTTTCTAATGAATGTGATTGTGGTGGGCACTTGCTGGTTAAAAATAAACCTCCATGAAATGTTTTATATCTTTAAATATTTTTGATAAGTCCCTCTAATTTAATTTTTAACTGAAAACTTTTCTAATATTGAACCAAGTGATGGGGGGTGGAAGTGTTCGTCTTTTCATACCCCACTTACACACCTTCATTAATTAAATTCATGACATCATAATTGTTATGGTGACGGCCTTTGGTGTCAAATTTTGTATTGACAAAACGTTTAAAGGTATAGTGTTCCATCATCAGTGATCAGTTTTATTATATCACATCCCTTGACTTGTGCAAAAACTTATTATAAATTTAAAAATAATATATTGAATTATTAATTGTAGGAGTCTATCTAATGTCTGATAATTATCTAGAAAAAGACTTTGAACGGGTCAATAAGAAATTCAAAGAATTAATGAATGAAGGTGAAATTGAATCTATTGAAAAGAAAATTGAAGATTTAGAAAAAAAATCCCAGTCAAATTCTATTGACCAGATATGGATAGAGATCTATAATGATGTTCTAGATTTAAAGAAAAGAAAACAAAACGAGATTTGATAATTTATCAAAATTTAATGCCCATACCTGGTTTAGTTTTTGATTTATATATCTTTATGATGTAATGATTCAGATTTTTCTAATTCCTTTTCACGGAGGGCATTTTTAATAACAGCCTTGGGTAATCGATTGGTCTTTTCTAGGAAAACTTTTATATTTTTTATGTACACGTGACAGTAACGAATGGCTTGTTGTATTTCCTGTGGATTGCGAGTGCACTGGAAGTGATGTTGATCCTGGTAGTGGATGTCAAACATATAATTTAACATATCCAGACATTCAGTTTTAAGATTTCCTTCATCGCAGTATTTTTCCAAATAGTCCAATAAATAATGGGATTCTGTTTCAAGAATACCATCCCTAAGTGTTACTGCTCTTGTAGCGTGAAGGAATGCAAAGTAGACAGAAATTCTAGTAGAACGATGATAACCATTTTCAAAAGTTAATTCAGCTTCTTTCAGCCATATTTTAGCTTCTTTAAGAGACAATGCACTTTTTAGGGGTGAAGGTTCCACTTTTTTTAGATGACCTTGATAATACAAATCTTCAATTCTGTCCAAATATAATCACCACTCTCTAAAAGATATTCTAAAATTATTAATTTTATTTTATATAAACATGCTTAGGATAATAATATAATATAAAAGTTGTTCAAGGATAATATTAAACTTTTTCATTGTGACTACTTAAAATTTTACAATATTGAACATATACTTATGAACTGAAACTATTTAATACCCTTTAAAAACGTGTGTACACCCATATAAACGTATGATAAGATTGTTAACTAGGTTACTTTTTTAATTACAATGGTGTCTGCGATTTTTTGATAGGCATCTCGGTGTTTGCGAGCATCAAAGTTCAAGATCAAAGTTTTAGTGTTGATGTAGTCCGCTGATAGAAAAACGTAACTGCATACTTGCAGACCATCTTCAATTTTAATTCCGGGTTTATCTGCGATATTGATTCTTTTTGCCCTGGTAAAACATGATAAATCTGTTCTGTTACTTTGATAATAGAATACTTCACCTACCATGTTTTCAATTGATGTGTTGGTATTATTGTATAATTCCAACCTGCAGTGTGTGCTGTTTGAGTTGTCTAACACTACTAATTGTGAGGGGTATTGGAATTTTACCCACTGATTTTCGAAATGTCCCCCTGTACTGGTATTAGAATTAGCGTCAGTTCCCATGATGTCAGCGCATCCACTGATAGTTACTGATGATATTATCAATCAGGGTGTCTGATTTAGGGTGAAA
>DALO01000022.1 GCA_002496805.1 Methanobacterium sp. UBA353
CACACCAGATCAGACACCCTGTTAATAAAGAGAATTTGTCAAAATTTAAGACTTAAAATTAAAAAAATATTCAAGAATTTTTTAAAATTTTAAAAAAAGTAAATTAATGGTTATTTAGAACCATTAACAACTAATTTGGCCATTTGCTTCTGCCATGACTTTGATTTAATGTTTTCCAGATTTATCTTATCCCTTTGAATTTTAATACAGTTTTGTGGGCAGACATTACTGCAAGCACCACATAGAATGCAAAATCTCTCTTCTATGGATGATTTATTATCCACCAAGCTCACTGCATTGCAGGGACAAACATCCATACAGGCATGGCATGAATCACCTTTACATTCCGTGGTGTCCATTATTACCTCGCCTTCAAAGGGTTTTATGACTTTAGCTGCATCCACTGGACAGATTTCCTGGCACCATCCACAGTTCACACATTCGTCTTCCTGCAAGATGGATCTACCTTTAATTTTTGCATCTTCAGGGTTTAACCGATAGTCTCCATAGGAACAGGAACTACAAACAGCTTTTATAGCGTTTACTGGACAGGCACGTTTACACACCAGACAGTAAACGCATTTATTTTCATCTACCTTGATCTCACGATCCATTTTTTCCTGTTTCATGCTTATGGCTTGTGGTGGGCACAATTCTTCACATACCCCGCAGTAAATACATTTATCTTCATCAATATTGATTTCACCAGTTACCAATTTTGAACGTTCAGGGAGTTCTCTTTTAATAGTTATGGCATCCTGTGGGCATGCAGTTTCGCATGCTTTACAGTATAAGCACTCATCCTCATCAATGGACGCACTGTGTTTCCAAATAGGATATTCATCAAGGTCTTTGATGTTTTTATCGTTGATCTCAAATTCAAGAGCTCCAAAAGGACAAGCTGAAGCACATAAACCGCACAAAACACAATTTTTACCATTTACATTTAGATAATCCATGTCAACTAAACCCCTTGCTATTGGTAGCACTGGACCTAATTTTAGTGATTCTGTTGGGCAGATTTCTGTACATATTCCACAGCCGACACATTTATTGCTGATGTAATCCAGTGAACGTTTTTCGTTCCCGTTTCTTTCTACTGTGCTCATTATACCATTCCCTACACCATTATTATAATTTAAAAGTTAAGCTTTAGATATGGCTTGATTTGGACAATTCGTGATACATAAATCGCAGTCATCACATTTTTCCATGTATAAAACTAATTCTCCGTCTTCTTCTACTAATGCACCCTGTTCGCATAGTTTGATACACAGTCCTTCTCCGGGGCAGTCATTGATCTTTCCACACTTTTCTAAGTCTATTACTACTGGCATGATTATCACCGAACTAATGAGTTGATGATATACATATACGATATGGGCATATAAACATATCGAATTTCAAAAAAATTATTGTTCTGGAAACATGTTATTTTAAAATTCAAAATAATATTTTTAAGGTCTTAGATTTTTCGCGTTTCGAAAAGTTTTTGTAAGGCTGTTTTAGAGTTGTAACTTCTTTTCATGATTAATCTGCTAAAAAAACAATTATATGATGGTTTTTTCAACTAATTTGTTGTATATTTACGTAGATAAAAAGAAAAATCTGAGACCTTAAATATACTGCTCAATTTATTTTTCGAAATGCAAATAATATCTTATTAAAATGAGGGGAATCGATTAATAATAATTAAAATATTAGAAAAAAGGAAGTTTAAAAAAGTTATTCTTTTCCAATCATGACTTCTGTAGATTTTATAATTGCTTTAACTACATCTCCCTCTTTAATATCCAATTCATTAACAGATTCTTGGGTTATTATGGCTGTAATCATGTTAGGATCTTCTATTCTTATTTTTACACTGGCCATTACTTTTCCCACTGTAACTCCCTCTACTTTCCCGTTCAGCATGTTTCGTGCACTCATTTTCATAGTTTGTATCCTCCAATAAAACTTTTGATTATATTTATATAATTGATGGCAAAAATAGTTTTTCATTAACATTCTTGCATTTCGACAGTCACTGGTGATAAGATGAAAACAGTAGAATACAGGCCAATAGGCATAATACACTCACCTCACAAGGATCTCAATGGGATGCCCATACAACCCGTAGGTGCAAAAGGATTCCGAGGACAAATCGAACTTGAAAATGAGTACGCGGAAGGTCTAAAAGATTTGGATGGATTCTCACACATAATATTAATATACCATTTCCACATGTGTAATGGATATTCTCTCAGAGTAAAACCCTTTTTAGACAATGTAAAACGTGGAATTTTTGCAACTAGAGCTCCAAAAAGACCTAATCCCATTGGTATGTCAGTAGTTTGTCTAGAAAAAGTTGAAAGAAACATTATACACATATCTAATGTAGACGTACTTGATGGAACTCCTCTTCTAGATATAAAACCATACATTCCACATTTTGATACTTGTGAGGATGAAAATATTTGTGTGGGCTGGTTTGATGATAAAAAACAGGAAGTCAAGGAAAAAAAGTCCGATACGCGTTTTGTAGATTAGATGTATCATTCCAATAGGATTTAAAATCCTATTTTTTGAATTTATTTTCGGGGTTTACTTTTTTTCATGACGATGAAATTTCAAGATAAATAGATTTATCATTCTTTTTCAGAAATTTTAAACTATTTCCATAAAAAAAGAAAATTAATGGCAATATTTCAACCATTATAATATGCGTATAAGTATATTGTGTCCGGTTATTAGTTAAAAACCATAGATTTAATTAAAATTCTTCCATCTGGGATACGTTCATGAGTGTTTCCACAGATTTGGCTTCAACTTGAATTCCTGTTTCTTTAATAGCTGCTAATGGGTTTAAACCCCCTGGAGCAACTATACCTGCATGATAACGCTCTACTTTTGCATTATAAACCAGTTCGCTGGGTTTACCAATTTTCAGAATTGAAAATCCTGCATTTCCAATATTTTCAAGAACATCCATCGCTTCAGGACGAGCCACATATGGAATTTCTTTTAAACTGGCCAAAATCCTGCCACCAGTTTTCAAAGCATCACCAACAGATGTTAAACCTTTGGATAAAAAAATTTCGTGAGGGTCTAAGGATGAACCGCCGTAAGCAATAAGTTCAATGAATCGCGGAGTTTTACCATCTGTTTCCAAGATACCTCCATATTGGGGGGTTGATGCTATCCCTTGTTTTGTAAGTATTCCATCAATCGTCAAACTGCAGACAGTTGCAAATCCTTTCTTCCCATCTGGGCCTGGAACGATCTGGTAGTATTTACTGGTACAGTACTCTGGACGGGAGGCCATAACCCGTCCAAAAATGTTCAATCCTTCTTCGAAGTCTTCCTTTTTAAGGAATGACACGTTTACTATTACTTGTCCCTCATGACTTTCAGGATCGAAATCAACTTCATGGATAAGGTTCCATGCTTTGGAAAGTAAAAATTTAACTTTTTCACCTTTTTCATGCCCTGCAGGTTTCAATAACTTATGTGATGTTGTGATTGGTTTCATTTGCGAGAATTCAATTGTACTTTCAGCCATTTTTATATCAACTTCATAACCTGATTCTTTTGCAGCACATAATGGGGCTATACCTCCAATAACAGCGATTCCAGTCATATTTTTATCTACAGGAATACCTAGAACTGGTTCACCTGCCTCACCAATCTTTAAAAGTCCAGAAATTCCTATTTTTTTGAGATTATCAAATAATTTAACGGCATCTTCTCTTGAATTAGCCGGTATTACTCGGAAATTAGCAGGAATATTTCCGTTACCCCTCTTTATCACTTTTAAAACGGAGGTCATCTCTTGATCTGTAAACGCCTCCAAAGGCGTCATGGAAGTCTTTTTATAGGCAATAAGTTCAATGAAAGCTATGGGGGCATGATTTTTTATCTTAACCAAGCCGCCATACTTAGGGACAACAGGAATTCCTGATTTAAGGAGCATACCATCAATGGTGGTTCCACAAATAGTTTCCATTTCCATTTTGTTTTCGTTACCATCAGATGAGGCTTGTGCGCTAATTTTAACATAGGGACTTACTGCTATTTGTTTGTTGAAAATGTTTTGAATAATTTTCATTAACTGTTCATCATAGGAAAAAGTAGACGTGTTGACAACCACGGATCCTAAACATGTTTCTGGATTGAGGGTGGTTTGATACATCATATCTTCAAATTTAGAAAAAATGAAATCAACTTGATCATAGATTAGACCTTTCCCTAGTTCTTTAACGCCTTCAGGGGTTATTTCTCTACCCACATATCCGACACGTTTAGTAAATCCTTTTTCGTCCAGAATACGCATATGATAACGAACTGCTCTTTCACCAAGGTCATATCCTTTCTTGCGAAGTTCTTCAGATATGGTTTTAGCCCCTAAAATATTACCTTTTTCTGCAAGGATCCTCAGGATCTCCATCATCTTACGATCAGTTTCCTGTGGCATTAATTCACCCATTTAATATTTTTTTTAGAAGCATAGCTTTCATTTAAATCATTATTATAAATATTAGTTCTCATTGTTGGTATTAATTTTAAATATTTATGGTTGAAATGAGATATAATTGGAAATAAGAATTATGTTTGTGAATGGAAAATAAAAGAAAACAAAAGTTTTAAATCTGGAGGTACTTCTCCACTTCATACTGGAATACTTGTATCCGGTATTCGTCCCATTCTTTCCTTTTTATGGTATAAAACTCGTTGTATACATGGTCACCAAGGGATGTTTTAATCACTTCATCATCCTCCAGGGCATGATATGCTTCCCAAAGGCTTGATGGTAGTGTTTCAATACCAATTGATTTCAGATCTCCTAAGCTTAATTTAAATACATCGATTTCAGTTGGCTCTCCAGGGTCGATTTCATGCTTTATACCATCCATACCTGCTTCAAGCATAGCAGCAAAGGCCAAGTAGGGGTTGCAGGAAGGGTCAGGGCTTCTGAATTCCACTCGGGTACCGTTACCACGAGATGCAGGAATTCGGACCAGTGTTGATCTGTTCCTGAATCCATAGGTAATGTACACTGGGGCTTCATATCCGGGCACCAATCGTTTGTATGAGTTAACACTTGGAGCTACAATAGCAGATAATGCTTTAGAATGTTTTAATAAACCTCCAGTGAAGTATA
The DNA here is from genome assembly GCA_002496805.1 of Methanobacterium sp. UBA353. Classification (GTDB taxonomy): domain Archaea; phylum Methanobacteriota; class Methanobacteria; order Methanobacteriales; family Methanobacteriaceae; genus Methanobacterium. The sequence continues at coordinate 5,141 of DALO01000022.1, forward strand.
TTGCTTTTTCTGATAATTGAGTTTCGGTGTCTGGGTCAAAGAAAATATTTTTTCCATTTTTAAACAGGCTCTGGTGGCAGTGCATACCGCTACCGTTAACGCCGAAAAAAGGTTTGGGCATGAAAGTGACCATTGAGCCTAATTTGTCTGCTATGGCTTTAATTGCTTGTTTGAATGTTATGAATGCATCTGCAGTTTTTAGGGCATGGTCGAATTTGAAATCTATTTCGTGTTGTCCAGGCCCTACTTCGTGATGACTTACTTCTACGTCGAAGTTTAACTCTTCCAGTCCTAAAACAAGTTCTCTTCTCATGTCAGTTCCTTGGTCTACAGGTTCCACATCGAAGTAAATACCCTCATCGTGTGGGTAAACATTTCCATCTTCATCTACGTCAACAATGAAGAATTCTGGCTCTGGACCAACATTGTATTCGTAACCCATTTTTTCGGCTTTGGCTAGGGTTTTTTTCAGTATATATCTGGGATCTCCTTCAAAAGGTGTTCCATCAGGCCAGTAAATGTCACAAATGAATCGACACACTCCTTTTTCTTCTGGTCTCCATGGAAGTGTGGAAAATGTGTCAGGGTCTGGTTTTATTACTAAATCACTATCGTTAATGTCTACAAATCCTTCGACTGAGGAACCGTCAAATAAAATTCCGTTTTTTATGATAGATTCTATGTCAGTTGGTTTTGTAAGGGGAATGGCCATGTTTTTAGGGGTTCCATGTATGTCTACGAATTGCAGTCTAACGAATTTAATACCGCATTTTTCCATATCTTCAAGTAATTTTCCAATTTTGTCTTGCAATTTATAACTCCTTTATTGTTCACCGGAAAGATGTTTCCTTTTACTGGTATTTAAATATTCGCGGTTTTTTTTTAACTGGTAAAAATGAACAATTTTTAAATCACAGCAGTGTTTTATCAATGAAAAAAAAATAATTATTCAATTAGTAATTAAAGAAATAAATGTTTTAAATAGTTTTTTTATCCTTTGGTGCCGTTTATGAATTTTAATTTCACGATAGTAATTTTTTCGGCAGGGGTGGTTAACCATACTTCATACGTAGCGTAATCATGTCCAAAAACCTCAGGGATTATTATTTTAGTTTCCGATATTGCTTCATTTTTATTATTATATCCTGTAACAGTCATGTTAACAAACCGATATCTTTGATGGGCCTTGTTTTCTACTAATCCAGTTACATGATATGAATTATTATTATATTCTGCTATGTTAACTGTGAATTGGACAATATCCTCTGTTTTTTCATTTTTTTGATTAATTAGGTTCCATTTATCAAATGTGCATCCGCTGGCAATTAATATTAGAAATATTACTAAAAATCCAATTAAAACGGTTACTTTTGATTTATTCATTAATACACCATTAAAACACGATGTTTTTGATAATATTGAAATTTTGAAGGAAAATTTAAAATCTCACCACGGAAAATGCTTCTTCTTTTAAAAGGTCAAACATCAATACACTGGGTGCCATCAAGGAAGTTCCTTTGTTTGTTATAATTTTAACTGCTTCAAAAGCCTGAATGCATCCTACAATGTTAGGAACCGGGCCAATTACTGGAGGAACTTCTTTGTTCAAATTATTAATCCTAGAAATAATTTCATCAGTTAATTCCTTTCCCTGTGAAGGTAATTTAAACAATTCCTCATAGGAAGGTGTGTTAATATTGAAAACTGTCACTTGCCCCATGGTACCATGAATTGCTCCGTGAATAAAAGGAATTTCTAATTCTCTGGAACATCTACTAACTATAATGCGGGTAAAAAGGTTATCCAAACCATCTACAACAACATGGCTTTCATTTAACATTTCATAAACATTTTCGTCTGTCAATTCTTCGTTAAATTCTTCAATCTCCAGTGAAGGGTTAATTGTTCGAAGTTCTTCCAAGGTAACTTCAGTTTTAAGTCTTCCGATGTTGGTTATTTTGCTCATGAGCTGCCGATTGATATTGGAGATTTCGAAAACATCTTTATCAACTATACGGAGTTTTCCGACTCCCATTCTAGCTAACATCTCCAAAGTGGCACCACCAATCCCTCCGCATCCTATGACAGTTATTTTGGACTTTTTAAGTTTCAATTGTTCATTTTTATTTAGAATTCCAGTTTGTCTGTCAATCATTTTCCAGTAATCTATTTTTTCCTGTTTTTCAGGCATATAGGCACCAAATTAGTTTGTTAATTTATTTTTTACATTCTTTTCATTCGACATTCTCAAGTGGAAAGCAAAAGGTTATAAGATTATTCAATATATTCTCTTCAAATTATATGGAAATTTGATATAAATTAAGCTGAGTTCAAATTATAATTTTGCGAGTTATGGGAAGAGTTCATTGAAATATTTAATGTTATGATTAGGTGGCAATATATAATATTTTCACAATTGAGCAAAGATATGGGGGTTTTTAATGGATAAATTTGAAAAAATTCTGGAAAAAATGTTGGAAATGTCGGAAAATCAATTAAATACATTAATTGAAATGCAAAAGAAAAGGATCTGCATCTGCAGAGAATGTCCAAGTTTCAACGAATGTATGAATGAAAATAAAGAAGGATTATTTTGTATTTTAGGTAATAGCAATTGTAGTCTTGAATTAATTGAATGTAAGTGTGGGGAGTGTCCGGCTCATATCCGTTTTCAAATGAAATATGAATTATATTGTGTTGAAGGTTCAGAAGAAGAACAGAGATCTAAAAAGAAGTAAAATATAGTTCATGTCATAATAAATAAAATTAAAGTGCCGGGAGCGGGATTCGAACCCGCGACCTCGCGGTATCCCAGGAAAAAGTCAGAGCACTTGCTTAATACCCTATGAGCCGTGCGCTCTAACCAGCTGAGCCACCCCGGCATGGCTTATATGCTGTTCATTCTTATCTAATTTAAAGTTTTCTATGGTTAGATAAAGTTATGTTTATTCCTAGTGAAGTGCCTTATTAAAACTATCCATATAATTTATTTTTGGGATAAATCTTATTGGATTAGAATTACACATTATATTACTAGAGTTTGAGGTGTTAAAGTGGATGAACATGTTATAGAGGCGTTAGGTAAAGCAAAAGTAGTCATAAGGGAGGGTAAAGTAGTCAAAGTTGAAGAACCTCAAATCGATTACTGCCCTCTTTTTCACAAGTACCGGGGTATCGAGAAACTCAATCCTCAAGTGATTAAAGAAAATATTGAATTTAGAATCAAGGATTTTGGAATGTGCACTAGCCAGAGGAAGTTAAAAATGGGGGATTTCTTATCTTTTGGAATATCTGAGACTTTTGGCACATTACTTGATGAAAAAAGTATAGATTGTGCGGTAATCGTTTGTGACGGATGTGGAACTGTGATTGTTGAAGATCCGGAACTGGTGCAAGGGATTGGTGGCAGAATCTCTGGAATTATTAGCACCAGCCTAATAAAGGAAGTTATCAATATATTGGGGGAGAATAAAGTTTTGAATCCAGAAATTGCTGAGATAAATCAGGTAAAAGGAGTTTTAAAGGCGATTAATGATGGTTACCATAAAATAGGGGTCACAGTTGCATTAGCAGCAGATGCAGTGAAACTCAGAGAAATTGAAAGGCAATATGATGAAGTGAAAATCTATATTTTCGCGGTTCATACTACTGGTATTTCCAGAGAGGATGCTAAGATCTTATTTGAAAACACCGACATCATTACTGCTTGCGCTTCTATTCACCTCAGAACTATCGCAGAAAAGAGGAATACTTTTTCAGTAGGGGTTTCAATACCCATATATGCTGCCAGTAAAGAAGGAGAAGATTTCCTTAAAATGAGAATAGAAAAGATCGGAGGATTGAAGGATAAAAAAGATGCTAAAATGCCAGATCCCCTAATTTAATAATCTATTAATAATTTTATCATAGGTCCCGTTGTTGGTTCAAGAACTAGAGATAATATCAGGAAGGAGTGATAATTAGAATGTTTCATTATCTAAACCAGCAAGGGCGCGGATAAGGGAACTTTGGGTGATAAGACCTATCAAATCTCCTTGTTCTACTACTGGAATTCTTTGATAGCCTTTTTCTGCCATAATTCTGGTAATATTCATGATTGGAGTGTTTTTCTCAGCCACTTCTGGATTTTTGCTCATTAAATCACCCACTTTGAGACCAAGTGCCTCCCCACCAGCTAGGAGGATGTCACGATGAGTTATTATTCCCACCAATTTCTTCTTGTCCACTACTGGCAGACCTCCAACATTGCACCGCATCATTTTTAGCTTTGCTGCTGCCACCATGTCGTTGCGGGAGGTTACATGAACTTCCTGGATCATGATATCTTGGGCGCGCAGTTTTTCTATCATAATATTTAACTTTTAACTACATACTATATTAAAACAAGGGTGAAAAAAGTGACTCAATTGTACCAGGCAAGTAAAGGTCAGATCACAGATGAAATAAAAAAAGTCGCCGAGAATGAGGGCATCGATGTTCAAAAACTCACACGAAGAGTTGCTAAAGGTTATGTGGTGATCCCTACCAATAAAAACAGGAATATAAAACCCTGTGGCATTGGAAAAGGACTTTCTACTAAGATCAACGCCAATCTTGGATCTTCCCCAGAACTGGAAAACGTGAATTTGGAAGTAAATAAGGCTCAAATTGCAGTCGAATCTGGTGCAGATGCTATTATGGATCTTTCTACTGGAATCAATTTCAGAAAAGTACGTAAGGCAATTATTAAAAATACGAAGGTACCTTTAGGTACTGTTCCCATTTATCAGGCCGGTATCAATGCTTCCACGAACCGTGGAGCAGTAGTTAACATGGAAGAAGAAGACATGTTTAAGGCTATTGAAGAACAAGCTCAAGAAGGAGTTGATTTCATGACTATCCACAGTGGGATTACCCAGGACACTGTGGAGAAAGTTAAAAAATCTGAAAGGATAATGGGGGTGGTCAGCAGGGGTGGAGCATTCCTTGCAGCTTGGATACTTCACAACCAAGAAGAAAATCCACTTTATTCAAATTATGATTACTTGCTGGAAATAGCTAAAGAACATGATATAACTATTTCTTTGGGTGATGGTCTCAGACCAGGATGTTTGGCTGATGCTTCTGATATACCTCAGATGAGTGAACTCTTAATTTTAGGGGGTCTGGTTAAACGGGCTAGGGAAGCAGGAGTTCAAGTTATGGTAGAAGGACCTGGGCATGTGCCATTAAACCAAGTTGAAGCTAACATGCAAATCCAGAAAACAGTTTGTCAAGGAGCACCATTCTATGTTCTAGGCCCCATAGTAACTGATTTAGCACCAGGATACGACCACATTACCTCTGCCATTGGAGGAGCATTGGCTGCAAGGGCAGGAGCAGATTTCTTGTGCTATGTTACTCCTGCCGAACATCTTTCTATACCGGTCTTGCGAGATGTTAAAGAAGGAGTCATCGCATCAAAAATAGCCGCACAAGCTGCTGATGTGGCCAAAGGCCATAAAACTGCATGGGACAAAGAATTAGACATGGCCAAGGCCAGAAAGAATTTTGACTGGGAAAAACAGTATCAGCTGGCATTCGACCCTGAAAAACCTAAAAAATGCCGTGAAAGAAAACCAACAGATCGAAATGATATGTGCACTATGTGTGGTGAGTTTTGCGCTCTAAGAATGGTAAAAGACAACATGTGATTAATTTTTTATCTAAGAAGAAAATTTCCAAGTAACATAATCTTTTACGCATTAAACATTGGGGTGTGATAAAAAAAAAACTCGGATGCTTCTGGAAGAACTGAAAAGGAAATACAATCATGTTCGGGAATCGTCATGGTTATGGGGATTATCATCGCTATTAACATCTTACTTTACATAGGAATATCTTGATTATAATAATGTCTCGGGGATCATCGGGGCAATGAGCTGGACGAATGGGGAGGAACATGTTATTAGGGTTGGTTTGTTTCCAGTGAGGTGTTAAATGGTCAGAAAAAATTACTATCAATATTAGGGGGAGGACTCGGACTAGACCACCAGCCTAAAGTTGATGAAAGTTCCCAGAAGAAAGTTTTAACTAATATTTCCTTGATTGTACGGGGATGCAGAGTTTATAAATATTTGTGTTTTAGAAAAGAGCCTCTTGAAACTTGTTCCGTCTGTAAAGTTGTTAAAAAAATAATTTGAATCTTTTTCATAAGAATTTTATTTAATAAACAGGGTGTCTGATCTG
>DALO01000024.1 GCA_002496805.1 Methanobacterium sp. UBA353
TAGAGTCTTCTGAGGATTTGGTTAACGAAAAGGACAGGCTCATTGTTTACTTGCAAAAAAGAGAAGAAGACCTAGTTAGGGAATTGAAATCAAAAATGAACAACCTTAAAAGTAATTTTTTAGAAATTGAATATTCAAACAATATCCATAGATCAATCAGTTCTAGGCTTTTTTCAAAGTTTCCTAGTTTGTATATTTTTTTAAAGATGAAAGAAACAGGTATTAGAAATGTTTTTATTAATATTAAAGGATATAATGCTATAAAAAAGTATAATTTGTTTGATGTTGGATATTATTTGAGAGTTTATCCGGATGTACGGCAATCTGGAGTGGATCCGACGTTACACTATATTTATAAGGGGTTTAAAGAAGGTCGCAAACCTAATCCTACATTTGACGGTGATCATTATTTACGGAAAAACAGAGATGTTAAAGATTCAAATTTAAATCCATTGGTATATTATAGTTTGTATGGAATAAATGAACTTAAAAAACTTTAAATGGGATAATATGGCCTACAAAATAAGTATTATTGTACCAATGCACAATATAGATAAATATATAGAAGATACATTGGAATCTGTAGTCAGACAAACAATTGGGCTAGAAAATTTGGAAGTTGTAATGGTTGATGACTGTTCAACTGATAAAACTGGAAGTATAATAGATAGTTATGCTAATAAATATGAGAATTTTGTAGTAATACATTTATCAAAAAATAGCGGATTTCCTGGAAAACCTAGAAATATAGGGATGGAAAAGGCTAGCGGAAATTATTTGATGTTCCTTGATCATGATGATCTGTATGCTGATGATATATGTGAGACTTTATACAATAGAATAACTAATGAAAATGCAGATATTGTTTATTGTAGATATATGAACCTTTTTGAAGGGAACAAGAAGGTTCATCACCCGTATGTTTTTGATGATGACATTGATGAAATAAATGTTAAAACAATTGAAAACGAAAAAAAACTGTTGCTAAATCCTCCATCAATATGGACAAAAATTTTTAAAAAAGAGTTTATTGTAAAAAATAAGATATTATTTCCCGAAAACACGCTAGCAGAAGATATAGCATTCATGGTTCAAGCTTATTTAAAAGCTAAAGGAATTGTTTTTTTAAACAATTATGTGGGTTATTATTATAGGATTCGTCAAAATGAAAATGCATCCACTATTTTTTCCAAAAATAAGAAAACTTTAATGACAATGCTTAAAGGATACTATAATATTCACAATATTTGGAAATCTGCGGGCAAGGAAGAATATTTTTCTTTTAATTGTCAGACATCTTTACCTTTCTGGGCCAGTCTATTTATTTTAAGTGATTTAAGTCGATTGGAAAAAAAAGAACTATTAAAAAAAGCTGAACCACTTTTTCAAAAGTATGACTCGTATGGGTTTGAACATCCCGCCAAGCATATTGATCTTTTGATTCGTCTAATAGTTAATAATAAATATGATGATGCTATTTTATTTAGTGAAATATGGATTGAATCTGTAAAAAATCAACATAAGGCAGAATATGCATTAAAAGAGCTGAAAAACCATCAATTAACCTCTAAAAAATTGCCTCTTAATGATATTAGCAAAGTTCCCTGGCAAGATCTTGGATCAAGTGATAAGTTTGATGAGTTAAACTCGGACATAGATGATTTGACTGATTTGGTTTATGAAATGGGATACTCGAAAAATTTAGGTAGAACAATCACTCAAAGACTTATTTCATGTTTTCCCAGTTTATTTATTCTTTTCAAAAAAAAAAATGGGTTTAAAAATGTTTTAATTAATATAAAGGGTTATAAAGTTATTAAAAGTCATAATCTGTTGGATGTTGGTTTTTATTTGAACAATTATCCAGATGTCAGGCGATCTGGCATAGATCCCATATTACACTACATGTATACAGGGTTTAAAGAGGGTCGCAAACCTAATCCTACATTTGACGGTGATTTTTACATAAAAACTCATAAAGATGTTCGAAATTCAAATATAAACCCCTTAGTACATTATAGTCTGTATGGGCTCAAAGAAAAAAGAAAGATATTTACAAGAAATGAAAAAGATATTAAATTAAGCGTATTAGTTATTTTTCATAATCAAGTTAACTATGTTGAAAGGTGTATTGAGAGTATTTTATATCAAAAAGTAAATTTTAATTATGAAATCATAATTGGAGATGACTGTTCAAACGATGGAACATGGGAAAAAATCCAGGAATATGTTGAGAAATATCCTGATAAAATTTCTGCATACCAAGTTAAGATTGATGAATCATCATTGTATACCAATTCTCAAAGGAGCGGGATCAACAGGGCTAATATTTTTAAGTACGCCAAAGGGGAATACTTTAATTTTCTTGATGGGGATGATTTCATTGTTTATAAAGATAGATTTCAATTGCAAATAGAAACACTTGAAAATCATCTTGATTGTATTGGGTGTGCTTGTGGTGTCTCTTTTTATCATGAAGTAGATGGTGTTTGCAAATTTCATTCAATAAAAGACGAGATCTCTGATTTGCCTTATTCAACTAAGTTAGATCCTTCATATTATATTAGAAATCTATTTTTCCGTAATATGACAATTGTGTTTAGAAATATTGATACAGACATCTATGAAAGACTTGATGAAACCTTTTTTGTGGATAACTATTTAACTCATTATTTCCTGCAATACGGAGGTTTGTATTACATAAATAAGCCCATGTATGGATATTTCTTAAATGAACAAGGAGCATGGAATAGTATAAAAAGTCAAGAAAGGCACGTTACCTTTTTGCATCTTAGTTCTGTTTTACTCAGAACCATTGACAAATATTTTTATGATATATGTATTAGATATAAAGAAGAAATTCTTACCAGTTATGGAATAAAATATTCTAATTTATCCCCACAATATTTGCAGTTAATTAAATCTAATCAAAGTTTTGTGCTAATGAAAATTCCAAAAGGAGATAATATTAAATTTTTGGATAAATTACGACTAAAATTAATATATAAGATTTTAAATACTGTTAAAAATGGTTCTAGAAGCTTTTTCAAAGGAAAACTACTGAAAGTTTTAATTAATAACTAATTAAACATATCCTAAATTTTCCAATAAATCTTTCTGTTCAGGTTATAAAACATAATATACGACTTAAATCAATGGAAAAAAGACATGATACAATGCGATATGATTATCAACTTTAATGAAAAATTTGAAATAAAAATTAAAAAATCTATCCATTAAATATCTTTTATTTACTATATCCTTATACATGGAAGATGGTTAATAATTTAAACTCAGATATAATGTTTAAGAAGTATTAAAGGATTTTTATCTATAATTATGATTATCTAATGTTATTTAATAGAGTGGTGAAAAAATGAGTAATCCTACAGTAAGTGTTGTCATTCCTTCATACAACCATGAAAAATACATTGAAGACACAATTAAAAGTGTTTTAAATCAGACTTTTCAAGATTTTGATATAATCATAACTGACGATGGATCATCGGATGGTACAGTTGAAAAGATTAAAAAATTTTCTGACCCTCGAATTAAACTTTTTGTTTTTGAGGAGAACCAAGGAGCATGTAGAGCTCTTAATAATTGTATACTAAATTCAAAAGGTAAATATGTTGCTTATGTGAGTTCTGATGATATATGGGAACCAGAAAAACTAGAAAAACAAGTTAAATTTTTAGATAACAATCTTCAGATTGCTGTAGTCTTTACTAAAGTTAAAATTATTGATGAAAATAGTAATCCTTTCATAGAAAAAGACCATTTTTATTATTCAGTGTTTGATCAGGAAAATAGAAGCAATGATGAATGGTTAAGAACCTTTTTTTTCCATGGAAACTGCATTTGCCATCCAAGTGCATTGTTTAGAAGAGAAGTTTATGATAAAGTGGGTCTTTATAATGAAGCGATGGCAAATCTTCCTGATTTTGATATGTGGATTAGATTATGCTTAAAACATAATATTCATATTTTAGATGATACACTTATTAAATTTAGAATAAGGGATGAAAATGCCAATGCAAGTAGTAGTGGGAACCCAAGAAATCTTATTAGAAACCGTTTTGAATGGAAACAAGTATTTGATCATTATTTAAAAATTGATGATGTTGACTTTTTTTTGAAGATATTTCCCGATGCTGAAAGATATGGGCGAGTTAAAAAAAGTTTGATACCTTATTTTTTAGGTAGGTTGGCTTATGATACAAAATGGGATATAAAGCAATTATGGGGTTTAGAAATCATTTTCAATCTTATAAAATCAAGTGAAATTGTTGATATTCTTGAAAAAGATTATGATTTCAAATATGCTGATTTTATTAACATGTCTGCTGAAGCAGATGTATTTAAGTTAGTTAAACTACAGCAAGAAAAAGGGAATCAAAAAAATGAAGCAAACCAAGAAAAAGAAGATTTTTATCTCAAAGATGACCAATACAAAGATCATTATAAAGAATTACATTTTCAAGTTGATAGCATTACCCATAGTATTTATGAAATGGAGTATTTTAACAATAATAACAGATCCTTCATGCAGAGGCTTTTTTCAAAGTCCCCCACTTTATATATACTTTTTAAAGGGAAAAAAAATGGAATAAAGAACGCTTTCATTAATATAAGGGGGTATAATGCTATTAAGAAGAATAATTTGCTTGATATTGGTTTTTATTTGAATAATTGTCCAGATGTCCGGCGATCTGGTGCAGATCCCATATTACACTACATTTTTTTTGGTTTTAATGAGGGTCGTAGACCTAATCCCACCTTTGATGGTGATTATTATATAAAGACACATAAAGATGTTCTTAAAATGAACATGAATCCATTAGTACATTACAGTTTGTATGGGATGAAAGAGGAAAGAAGAACTATATCGCCAAATTACATTGAAAAAAAGGAAAGAAGGGAAAAAACTAGATCAGCAGTTTCTTCGTCACATTCTTCTAATATATCTACTCTAAGAAAAGGGATCACTGGTGAAATCAACATTTTTTCTGATGAACCTGTTGTTTTTGGTTGGTTAGCAAAAATAGGGGACATAAATCCTCGTACAGCAATTTTAAAAATAGATGACAATGTTTTTGAAGTAGTTTGTGATTTTTATCGTTCAGATCTTAAGGAAGCAAACATAAATGATGGTTATCATGCATTTGAGTTTATTGTTCCCATTGATTTTATTGATGGTAAAAAACATCAAGTACAGTTATTAGACAAACATTCTGGTGAAATAATTGCAAATCGAGAATTAAACTGGACTAAATATAACATAAATGAAACAAGAAAAAAACAACTTAAAATCAAGTTAAACGATGAAAAAAAGAAGCTTAACTTGTTAGAATCTAATTTAAGATTATTAGAAGATGAAAATAGGAAAATTCTTACATTAACGACTTGCAACGACTTTGAAAAAACAGATTCACTGAAATTGAATGTGGGTTGTGGGAGTGTAAAATTTCCTGGCTGGGTAAACATCGATATTGAACCTAATGCTGATTTAGTGGTGGATTTGCGAAATGGTTTACCTTTAAAGGATAATACTGCTGATTTTATTTACAATGAACATTTCATTGAACACTTATCGTTCGAAGATGGTGAAAAAGCCGTTAAAGAGTTTTATAGAGTCCTGAAAGGTGGAGGTGTTCTAAGAATAGCCACCCCTGAACTTAACTACATTATTGAAAAATACGTAAATGACTGGAAAGATCAAGATTGGCTTTCATGGCCTCATTATTCCTACATTACAACTAAGGGACGGATGCTTAATATTGCTATGAGGGAGTGGGGACATGAATATCTTTACAATGAAGAAGACTTGAGAAACTTGTTAAAAAAGATAGGTTTTAAAAAAATAACTAAACAAGAGTTGAATAAGAGTAAACATCATGAATTATCTGATAGAGAAACCAGAAAAGACTCAAAATTAATTTTAGAGGCCGAAAAATAGCGAATAATAGTTTTTTAGGGTTAATCAAAGTTATAGTCGAAAATTAACTCACCCTCCTCCAAACTTCTTAATCATATTACATATTTGGTAGGCAATTTCAAATTCCAAGTTGCCATAGTAGGGTAAACATAATACTCTATTCTTTAAATCATTAGCTACTGGTAAATTTTCTTTTGATGAACTATCGAGATTAGTATAGGGTTCATAATCTGAACATATTGGATAGAAATATTTCCTAGTGTAAATATTGTATTTTTTTAGTTTTTCATATAATTCATCCCTTGTGATGGGATAACTATCTTTTATAACTATTGGAAAATATTGGTAGGAGTCAGTGGTGTTTTTTGGCATTTGGGGAATTCTAATATTGTTTATATCTTTTAACTGGTCAATATATAACTTTTTTATTTTACTTCTTTTTTTCTGTTCTTTTTTAAATAATTTAAGATTTAACAGGCCAATTGAAGCTTGAAATTCATTCATTTTTCCATTTATACCAATATCTACAACCTCTTCCTCATTTTTTATCCCGAAATTTCTTAAATTATAAATTTTTTCTTTCAATCCATTAGTATTATAAGTTAAACATCCACCTTCAAAGGTATTATAAAGTTTGGTAGCATGGAAGCTGAACATGGTAATGTCTCCAAATGTTCCAATACTTTTGTTTTTAATTTTAGTTGAGAATGTATGAGCTCCATCATAAATAACATTTAAAGAATATTGTTTGGCTAGTTTATCTATTTTTTTAATATTGCATGGGAATCCATAAACGTGAACAGGTAAAATGGCTGAAGTGTTGGGTGTAATCATTTGTTCAATTTTATCAGTATCAATAGTCATGTTTTCAGGTTCAATGTCACAAAAGATCGGTTTTAATTCATTCCAGCTAATACAATGAGGTGTTGCTGGGAAAGTAAAAGGAGTAGTTATAACCTCGCTACCTATTGGCAAATTCAATGCTTTCAGTGCAGTTAAAAGTGCAATCGTACCATTATTGAATAAGGAAACATTAGGAACATTTAAAACCGTTTCCAGTTTTTTTTCCAGCAAATCATGTTTGATTCCTTGGTTTGTAATCCACTTACTTTCAAAAATCTCTTTTATTTCTAATTCGATGTCATTTAAATTAGGTAATAGAGGTTGAGTTATATAAATTGGTTTTTCATTTTTTTTCATTCTTTTTTTGCTCCTCTAAAAATCTACTATAGTTTCTTAAGACTCCTGTTTTGTTGCGATTTTTGAGTTTTTTATTCCCTATATAGACACCCCATGGATCTAGATCTTTAGTCACAATAGAACCTGCACCTACTGCAGCACCTTCGCCAATTGTTACTCCAGGTAGAACAACGCTGTTAGCTCCAATAATGCAAAATTTTTCTATCCTCACGGGGTTTCTTTTTACGTTTCTATATTTTTCCTCAATAGTAGAATTTCCAAAACCCCAATCAATAAAATCATCAGTTCCAGCCAAAATGCGGCATCCTTGTGACACCGCAACAAAATCGTCTATAGAAATCTCTGCACCACCAGTAATAGAAGTAAAACTGGCTATATGAACATAATTACCTATTTTAATTGGCGCTGTAGCGTAAATTAAAGTGAAATCATCTATAATAACATTTTCTCCGAACTCGATATTCTCTAGTCCCAATATTTTTGTAAATTCAAAGGAAGTAACGCCTTTAATGTTGTATTTGCTCATAATATATCCTTTTCATTGTTTTAATATTTATTTTGAAGAGAATTTCTTTTTATATTTTTTTTATTTTTTCATATTTAGGTTTTTCAAAGTTTTTAGCTTTTGGATTGTTTTTATCGTTTTAGGGGGATGTATTTACATTTTTTTTATTTTTTCATGTTAATTTTCGCTGGGGGGTGATTTTTTTTGGAGGGTTTTGAGGTGTAGTAAGTTGTAACAGAAGTACATGAGGAGGTTTTTGCTGTGAGTTCTGAGTGTGGTGGTTATTAATAAGTGGTCGGACTTGAATAAAATTTAATCATGGCATATAACTGTTTGTCGCCTGATTTTTTGCGAATTATTTGCTTGTTTTGCATTTTATCTCGGATTCTCTATTATGGTCACGCACTGCGCGTTTCATTATGGTATTATAGTCTTTGGAAGAGGCTCCAATGGATCCTCGGTCTCTGTAAAAATACCCAGGTTTACTGAGGTCAATTTGACTGTCATGAACTTCAGAGTTGTAATTTCAATTCTACATATCAAACCATAATCCACATCCATTATATAATGCAGAGAATTTCTTTTTACTTCATTTTTATTATTTGTTTATTTGGGTTTTTGTAAGTTTTTAGTTTTTTTGGTTTGATTTTATCTTTTTGGGGGAGTATATTTTTCTTTTTTTATTTTTTTCCTTATTTTTGCCTGTTTTTTTTGTTAGCGTTCGCTATGTTGTGTTTATTTTTTGGAGGGTTTTGAGTTGTAGTAGGTTGTAACAGAAGCATGTGAATAGGTTTTTAGTGTGAACTCGGAGTGTGGTGGTGACTAGCAAGTGGCCGGACTTGAATATGTTTTTAATCACGGCATAGGGTCGTTCTCCGGCTGATCTTTTTCGGACAATTCTTTTGTTGCGACGTTTATCGCGTATTCCAAGAGGATGTCCGCGCACTGCACGTTTCATTGTGGCGTTATAACCTTTGCAGGCTGCTCCGAAGTATCCTCGGTCTCGGTAAACAACTTCACCCGATTCACTAAGATCTGTCTGACTATCATGCACTTTTGCAGTTGTAGTTTCAATTCTACGTATCAATCCATAATCTATATCGGTTAATGTGTGCAATTTATAGCCATAATGGGATTTCCCATTCTTTTTAGCCCATTCACCTTCTTTGTTACGTCTGGTTTTGGCTTCAGGTCCACGGGTTTCGTTCACTCTTTGATGGCCCGGATCAGCCGTGATAAAGGTTGCATCTTGAATTACACCTTCTTTGACCTTTAATCCCTTGATATCGATTTGTCTTTGCAATTCTTCCCATATTCTCTCGTCTTTACCTGTGTCGATTAACCGTTCTCTGAACGCCCAGACCGTGGAACGGTCTGGGATTCTTTCAGGGAACCCTAAAAACTTCTGAAACGAAATTCGATCATTTGCTTGCCTTTCAAGCTCAGGATCCGATAAACCATACCATGATTGCAAAACTAACATCTTAATCATGACTATTTCATCAATATTAGGCCTACCACCACGTTCTGAACGATTATCATACATTCCTCTCACAATAGGCCTGAAAAACTCCCAATCAATAAGAGGATCAATCTCAGCTAGCTTATCACCAAGCTCCTTCACACGAGAATACTGCTTATTCATGAAATATTTCTCAAAAGACTTCATAATACTCCTATACACATAATAATATATAAATATTTGTATAAACCAATTTAAGCCTATTAAATCATGAATTCAATCTTAAAAAATTTAAATAACCCAAAGATCAAAAGTTAATCGAAAATCTCTATAATTTGTTTAATTGATCGAAGTTGAATAGGTATTTATATAAACATCAACTTGATTAAATAACAGAAATTAGCTAAGCAAGATAATGATATAATTAATCACTTGAATTTACCAGTAATAATTTATAAAAAAGAAACTCTTAAATTAGCTCGTAGAAAAAAAAGGGAAAATCAAAATAAAGAATATAGTACAATTAATAAATAAATAATCTACATTTCTTATAGTGATAGAAACAGACAAATGTCAAGAATTTAGGGATAGCATGAAAATTACAGTTATCGGAACAGGTTATGTGGGTTTAGTCACTGGTGCTTGTTTTTCAGAGATGGGGAATAATGTTTATTGTATAGATATCGACAATGAGAAAGTAGAATGTCTAAAAAAAGGCATCATACCAATATACGAACCTGGACTGGAAGAATTAGTAATTAAAAACCAGTCTAAAGGCGACCTTTTTTTCACTACTAACCTTAAAAAAGGGTTGAATAACTCTAATATTTGTTTCATTGCTGTGGGCACTCCCATGGGTGAAGATGGCAGTGCAAACTTGCAACATGTTCTGGATGTTGCTAAAGATATAGGGCAGTTAATTGACCACGACATGATCGTGGTTAATAAATCCACAGTTCCAGTGGGAACTGCCGACAAAGTCAAAGCAACTATCTTAAAAGAATTAGAACGAAGAAATCTCAAACTCAACATCGAAGTAGTTTCCAATCCTGAATTTTTAAAGGAAGGATCTGCAGTGGAAGATTTCATGCGACCAGACCGGGTGGTAATTGGATCTGAGAATGAAAACGTGATTGAAACCTTGAAAGAATTATATGCTCCATTCACATCTAACCATGAGAGATTCATTACCATGGATGTTCGCAGTGCAGAAATGACTAAATATGCAGCCAATACCATGCTAGCCACCAGAATATCCTTCATGAATGAAATAGCTAATATCTGCGAAAAAATAGGTGCGGATATTAACAATGTTCGCAAGGGCATAGGTAGTGATAAACGGATTGGATATAATTTCTTGTACGCTGGCTGTGGATACGGGGGTAGTTGCTTCCCTAAAGATGTTAAAGCTTTGATCAAAATCGCAGATAATCATGGGTATGATGCTAACATTTTAAAAGAAGTTGAAGCACTAAACAATCAACAGAAACTTTCTTTAGTGCGTAAAGTAGTAGATAAATTTGGGGAAAACCTTTCTGGGTTGACTTTCGGAATATGGGGGCTTTCTTTTAAACCTGAAACTGATGATATGCGAGAAGCACCTTCAGTGGTTACAGTTAACAAATTATGCCAATTAGGTGCTAAAGTGCGGGTTTACGATCCTCAAGCCATGGAAGTTGCCAAAAAATACTATTTTAAAGATAACAAACAAGTAAAATATGCTGAGAACAAGTACGATGCTCTGGATAAAATCCATGCCCTCTTATTATTAACTGAATGGAAAGAATTCAGAAGCCCTGACTTTGACGAGATGAGTAAGAGGATGTTAAATAAAATAATTTTTGACGGTAGAAACCAGTATAATAAGGAAATACTCAAAGAAATTGGCTTTGAATATCATCAAATCGGCAATGGTACCCAAGGAAGTTGAACATGGCAGTAAACGTCACTGGACACAGGTTTCTACACAATTTTAGAAAATACAAATTCTTGCTTTATCAGTTAGTAAGCAGGGACATAAAAACCAAATATCGTAAATCTGTTTTAGGAGTATTTTGGAGCTTTCTAGAACCTCTTTTAACCATGATCGTGCTTACAATTATATTTTCAACTTTGTTTAAAGGGTTTGGGGTCCAAAACTATCCAGTTTATCTATTAACCGGACGTCTGATTTACACCTTCTTTTCCGGAGGAACCACTGCTGCCATGCAATCCATACGGGGTAGTGCTGGAATTTTAAAGACAGTTTACGTGCCAAAATATATCTATTCCCTTTCGGCAATACTATCAAACTTTGTAACATTCTTGTTATCGTTAGTGGTGTTATTTTTAGTCATGGCAGCTACCAATGCGCCCTTCACAATGTACATAATCTTCACCAGTTTACCAATCATAGCCTTATTGTTTTTCACCATTGGGGTGGGATTGATAGTGGCCACTATAAATGTTTTCTTCAGGGATCTTCAACATCTATATGGGGTTTTAATGGTTCTATTTATGTACCTCACACCTATATTTTATCCTCCCAGCATTGTTCCCGCCAGTTTCAGATTTATTCAGGATTATAATCCAATATTTGCAGTTATAGAATGTTGTAGAAGTGTCTTTTTATATGGGGAAGTTTATGATCCGCATCTGTTAATATTTGCATTAGTATCTGCTGCTGTTGCTATGATTGTGGGTTTACTACTGTTTTATAAATTTCAGGATAAATTCATATTGCATGTTTAATTCATTTATTGTAAGGTGAAACATTGGAAAACACTGTTATTAAGGTTGAAAATGTTAAAATGAAGTTCAATTTAAGTAAGGAAAGAACAGACAACCTTAAAGAATATGTTATTAAATTCTTAAAAAGAGAACTGCATTATGAACCCTTCTGGGCGTTAAAAGGTGTTTCTTTTGAAGTTAATAAGGGTGATAAATTTGGCATTATTGGATTAAATGGTGCTGGGAAAAGTACACTTTTAAAAAATATTGCCGGGGTTATGAAACCAACAGAAGGAAAAATTTGGGTTAAAGGGAGCATGGTGCCATTATTGGAGATGGGTGCTGGGTTTGACCCTGATTACACTGGTAGGGAAAATATCTTTCTTAAAGGAGCTTTATTAGGATACACCAGGCGTTTTTTGGAAGAAAAATTTGATGAAATAGTGGAATTTTCTGAGTTAGAAGAATTCATCGATGTTCCTTTGAAAAATTACTCTTCAGGTATGAAAGCACGTCTGGC
Organism: Methanobacterium sp. UBA353; assembly: GCA_002496805.1. GTDB lineage: Archaea > Methanobacteriota > Methanobacteria > Methanobacteriales > Methanobacteriaceae > Methanobacterium. Next base: position 12,335 of record DALO01000024.1, read on the forward strand.
CTTCTCTATTGCTACAATGGTGGAACCAGAGATATTGATTGTAGATGAAGTTTTATCAGTGGGAGATACTAAGTTTCAGCGAAAAAGTAGGGAAAAGATGCAATCGCTTTTAAATGAGGATGCCACGGTTCTTTTTGTGTCTCACTCAACTCAGCAAGTGAAAACCATATGTGAAAGAGCAATATGGTTACATCAGGGTGAATTAATTGCCGAAGGTTCTGCTGAGGAAGTATGTGATTTATACGAAAAATGGGTAAAAGAAAACTAATCTGAGTCTAATCTGCGAGTTTTGCTTAGAAACACCCCCAAATATTAGGGGGTGTTGTTCATGCTATTATGGTTACCTGTTCGGAACTGTAGAAATCATTGTCTTCGTTTGATTCGTAAATTTCTTTATCAGAATCTACAACCACCCTAATGAAGTATCGGCCTGGTTTGATATTGGAGGGTACTGTGAACTTGGTGTTCTGACTTTTAACCTTCCCACCTGCAAGTTCACTCATCCTTATTTTGCCTAGAAAGATCACGTTTTTCGGACTTTTTTCAGGTGCAAACTGGAAGGTAACATTAAAATCATTAGTAGTTATAAATCCCTTGTTTTCAATCATGGTGGGTATGGTAATTTCCCCACCACTTACCCCTGTTGATGGAACTGTTAGGTTGGTTAAAACTATATCTGGGAAAAAACCCGCACTATGAGCAGCTATTAAACCAAAAATCAATAAAGATGTAGCTATAATAATTATGTACTGTTTTTTCCAATCCTCAAAAATACTGTCAGAAGATCCAGAGTTTTTAGAAAGTTTTGTTTGTTTAGGATTTTCATAAGTTTTACGGGGTTGATGAGTTTTAAGAGTGTCAGATGTTTTGGGCAGGGTGTTAGGTGTGTTTAACACATCTTTTGTAATTTCTACTTCCCCACCGCAGTCACATTGAAAGTCAGAAGGATTTTCATCTGCCATTAATTGGTATGTGTTACCACATTTTGAACATTGGACTTTTTTGATTTTAATCTACCCCTACTAAATATGAATACTATTTTGAGGTTATTTTGTTTTTGAATATAAATTTATCCAAAATGTTCGTATAAATATTAGTATTTCATTTAAATTTAACATTAATTATTAAAGTTAGAACAGATTAAACCAGATAACATCTACTGACTTCATATTCACCGGATTACTGGTAGTATTCTTTAATAAATCATTTATCCAAAATATAGGGGATGTGTATGGATTTATCCATCATTATCGTAAATTATCAAACCTATGATCTGACTAAACAGGCCATAAACTCCATTGTAGATAAGGATCATCCCTTTAACTATGAAATCTTCCTGGTTGACAACAACTCACAGGATGGTAGTTTTGAGAAATTACAGGAAGATTTTAAAAAGCAAAGTGCAGATGGTCTTATTAACTTCATCAAGAACACCCATAACAATGGTTTTGCCAATGCTAATAATTTAGCCCTTAAAAAAAGTAATTCTAAATATGTGTTGCTTCTCAACTCAGACACGCTTGTTGTTGATGATTGTCTGGCTAAATGTGTCAACTACATGGAACAAGATGATGGTATTGGTGCTTTAGGGTGCAAAGTACTTTTACCTGATGGTTCCCTGGATAAGGCCTGCAGAAGGAGTTTTCCCACTTTCAGTGTTTCATTTTATCGCATGACTGGTTTGTCAAGTCTTTTCCCAAAAAACAAACGTTTCGGACAGTATAACCTCACCTATCTGGATGAAAACAAGACTTATCCAGTGGACTGTTCAACTGGCGCATTCATGATGGTTAGATCGGAAGTGGTACACTTGGTAGGTCTTCTAGATGAAGATTTTTTCATGTACGGCGAGGATATTGACTGGTGCTACCGTATAAAAGCAAGTAATTGGAGGATCTTATATTATTCTGGTGCAGAAATTGTTCATTTTAAAGGTTCCAGCAGCCAAAAAAATAAGGTCAAACTTACAGTTGAATTCTATAAAGCCATGTATATTTTTTACAACAAACACTATAGATCACAGTATCCCGGGATCATCACTTTCATAACTTACCTGGGAATCGGTGCAATCTGTGGGATGCGTATTCTAGGAATTTTTTTTAAAAAAATTGTATCCTCAGTATCAGCTGCCTGATGATCTAATCTCAAGAATAATAGTGATTCAAAGTTTTTAAGAGGGAATACAGATAAAAATATGTTCATATCATTTAAGAATTAATGGTGAATTATTTGATCAGGGAAAACCAAAGAATATTCAATTCATTGTTGGTGACTATCGACATTGTAGTGATTACTTTTGCACTGATTTTAGCATGGTTTATCCGGTTTGAAACCAATCTTTTAGGTTTTGGTAGTAGTGTATGGGGATTTGAACGCTACATTATGCCAATCATATTCATAATACCGGCTTACATCTTTATTTATTATCTTTTAGGGTTATATTCACCACAAAGAACTCAAAAAACCATAAAATCAGAAGCATTTAAGATAGTTCAAGCTAACGTTTTAGGATTGCTATTTTTGTCCACTTTCTTATTTATAAGTGAATTAACTGATTACTCCAGGTACATGCTGGCAATGTTTGGATTGTTCAGCACCATTTTTTCGGTAACTGAAAGATTTTTCCTCCGCCAGTTTCTGAAGTATATCCGAGCCCAAGGATACAACATCAAATATATTCTGGTTATAGGGGCAGGGAAACTGGGTCAGAAGTTTGCCAATGTAATCATCCAGAATGAATACATGGGTTATAGGATTATAGGATTTTTAGATGATGACCCTAAAAAGGACACAGTTTGCAGTTTAAAGGTTTTAGGGAAACTGAACGATTTAGAAAATGTTATTGAAGTGAACACTGTTGACCGGATTGTTGTAGCATTATCCCCAACCCATAATGAGCTTATGGATTGGATAATTGAAGCCTGTGAAAAAAGTGGAATCCGGGCAGAGATCATACCAGATTATTATAGTTATTTATCTTCAAAGCCACATATGGGTATGATCGAAGACATTCCTCTCCTAAAAATTAGGTATGTGCCCCTGGATAATCATTTAAACCAGTTTATTAAGAGAACAGCTGATTTACTGCTGGTGATCCTTTTTCTGATAATTTTATCACCCCTTTTACTAGTTACTGCTATTATGGTAAAAATTAGCTCACCGGGTTCGGTTATTTTTAAACAAGAACGATTTGGTAAGGATCGCAAGGTTTTCAACATGTACAAGTTTCGCAGTATGAAACTGCATGATGAAGAAAAAGAAAAATATAAATGGACCACTAAAAATGATTCTCGGGTTACAAGGTTTGGTTCATTTATTAGAAGAACAAGTATTGATGAACTACCTCAACTATTCAATATATTAAAAGGGGAGATGAGTTTAATCGGTCCCAGGCCTGAGCGCCCTCATTTGGTTGAAAAATTCAAAGATGAAGTTCCAAAATACATGATAAAACACCATGTACGTCCGGGTATGAGTGGATGGGCTCAAATAAATGGTTATCGTGGTAATACATCCATTTTTAAAAGGATTGAGCACGATATTTATTATGTGGAAAACTGGACATTATCCATGGACATGGTAATATTTTTCAGAACCTTAATTAACCTATTCCGAGACAAGAATGCTTATTAACACTTTAGCTTTATTTTTACTTTGATGTAACAGATCAGATTTTTTCTACTACTATACATTAGCTGACCTGATTTTTTCAGGCTACTTTAAGTGTAACAATCTTTTTTTGATATGGTTTCTGGCTGGGGAGCTTGTATAAGATGATTTCCATATTTCTTTCCCCGGGTATTCCGGCTGTGAAGTTTATTGGAATCACAATTTTTTGATTGTTTTGAAGGGTAATATTTTCCTGTTTTAGGATACTGCCATTCACTCGCACTAATATTCCGTAATTCACAGTTGATCCTTCTTGATTCACCAAAATCATGTTTAAAATTGAATCTCTCCCGGAGACCAAGTTGATGGAATTGACACTGGTATTGGAGTTACTTTCAGTAACATAAAAACTGGTTAAATTAGTTTTTTCATCCTTCATCTGCGAGTCTTCTGGTTCAAGTAGGGTGTAAGCTGTTGCTCCAACTGTCATGAAGATGCAGATGATAAAAAATATGCTCAGCAGTTTTTCCATTTTAGGAATGCGGATTTTTTGGGATAATGGCAATTTTTTCCTTCTCAAAAATATCATTAAACATAACAACAGACTGATTACAGCCATAACAAGGAGGATGAGTTCTAAACGAATACCCCATTGGGTGTAATTAAATATTAAGCCGATTATGGAAGTAAGGATTAGACTGGAACCAGAACTCAGTGCAAAGCGTTCAATCAATTCCAAGTCATCATTTCTTGGGAACATAAGCTCGAAAAACAGGTAACCTGGGATTAAACATACAAAAAGACTTCCTGGAAGCATCCAAGCCGGAGTTTTGTTTAAAGGATGAACCAAGACGGTTATAATCATCAGTAAACTCAGTAAAGTGAATATTATAAGATTTATATCCCATAATTCCCTAAATGATGGGGGGATCTGTTTTTCTAAAACTTTTTCAGTTTCTTTTATTGGTTTAAAATGGGTTAAACGTATAATGTAAGATGTAATGGTGATTGATGCTGTTATTATTGATAAAAACCAGGTTAAATCTTTAAAATGCAGTCCCAATGGGGAAATTTTAAGTATTAAACTAATTAAAATGGCCATGAATATGCTGCACATCACAATTAACAAAGGTTTTTTTAAAATCCCAAGAGCATTCTCTTCAGGGTAAACCAGTGACATCAATGAATATCCAGATAGTACAATAATCATTATAAATAAAGAAATATCAATAATGAAGCTGTTAAGGGGTCCGATTGATGTGAATAGTGCAGTTATTGATGCTAATAGGAAAATTAACATCAAGTCCTTGGATGATGTTTGTTTCATTATGATCCTCCACTTTTTATAGAGTTCAGGGAATTGTTCATTTTATTAGTTTTGTGAGCAGTGTTAATATAATTGATATTAAATAAGCATCATTTCGCCTATTTAAATTTATAATAAAAATTACTGACCACATGTATTGAATTTTTGCTTCTTATTAGTACTGTGCTGATGTTATTATATAATAAAGAACAAAAATATATATTAATGACAAGAAAAAAAATGTACTAGAAAGGTGTTGTAATGAACAAAGATCATAAATTGATGGGTGTGATGGTCCCAGTTATACTTATTTTGTCTATTGGGGTTTATGGAATTCCAGGGGTTGTAGGCTCAGATTCAAACCCACTGATAACCGCAGTAGATTATAAAGGAAATACTACTGATGATTCTAGTGATATTGGCTCTGATGACACTGACACTGATCAATCAGGCAATGTGAGTCTAGATCTTCAATCGAATGGGGATGATGCATCTAACACTGATTCAAATTCAGGATATAACACAAGACCACAAAGTCCAACCCCACCTCGTCCAAATCCCCCTAGTCCAGACCCACCTAGTCCAGACCCATCAATTCCTCCTGAACCAGAACCAGAAGATTAATTGGACAGACATAAAAATATGACTGATGAGGATCATTATGTTTAAAGTTAGACTGAATGATCCTTTTTATCCTATTTTTTTTAAATTGTAGTTTTAGCTTAAAAAGATTCTGTTAAGTTAATGATGATAGAGAATTTCTATAAACTGTTTTGGTTTTTTGGTTTTTATGTTTGTTGGTT
>DALO01000017.1:0-54518 GCA_002496805.1 Methanobacterium sp. UBA353
CCCATTAAAATTACACCCCCCTTTATTTATGTATTTAAAATGTTGTTCATCTTTATTTGAGATTGAATTTCATTATGGACTCTTTTTAGGTTGTGTGTTACGTTTATCAGGTTTTTTCTGCTGTTGTTTCTGTTAATTCGCGTGTTAGGAATTCTATGTGCTTTAAATTTTGTTTTTATATTTCCAAATAGCAATTCCACGGTTTATATTCGTTTAACAAACTCTAAGTTCCCGTTTGTGGTTTCCATTTTACGGGCCATTTGTTTAGTTAAAACATCATCATAGTCTGTTATTACGCTTACCCTGTCTTTAACAACGCATTTTTCCTGATCTAAACATTTTAAACAGTCGCTACAATAAATAAGATCCAACCAAAAAAAAATGTTTATTAATTATAAACAAGCTCAAAATGAATCATTTCTGTGGAAATTATTTTTATTAAAAAATTAAAAATGATTACTTATTCCCTTTTTTCAATGACAATACTGCCAGTACTAAAAACAGAAAAGCAAATAATAGCAAAATTGCCAGATCCAACCATATTTTATCCAATCCCCATCCTTTAAGCATTACTGCGCGGCAAGCATTTGCTGCATATGTTGGAGGCACCAAATATGATAGAGGCCTTAACCATTCAGGTATGGCTTGAATGGGCCAAAAAACACCTGAAAGTAAGAAAGCTGGTAAAACAACAAATGGAAAAAATTGTATAGCTTGTTCTGGCCTTTTAGCAAGGCTAGAAAGCAGTATTCCCAGGGCTTGACAAGTTACAGCCAGAATGGCTATTGCTATAAATGCCAGCAATACATTGCCCACAATTATTATGTTGAAAACTAATATAGCCACCGATAGTAAAATTACTACTTGTAATGTTCCCAATGTTCCAAATGTAATTGCGTATCCCGTTACAACCTCTCCTTCAGTTACTGGACTGGCTAATACTCTTTCCAGTGTACCATTTGCTCTTTCTCCCACGAAAGTGATGAGGGTGAGAATGGTTGTAAGTAAGTATACTACGAAGGCCAGGATTCCTGGCACCAAAAAGTCAACAAACTCGGCATCATCCCCGTAAATTGGATCAGAGGTTATTTTTAAAGGTGTACTAACTCCTTCATCTGTCATGGTGTCGGAAAGGGCCTCGTTAACCGTTTTAACTATGGCCTGTTTTATGTTGGTTATGCTGTCATCACCCATGATTATGATCTCTGCGCTATCTGAATAAGATGTATTTTTTGTCTTTAAAATAGCATTTTTGCTGAAGTCCTCAGGGAATGTAATAACTGCTGATGACTTACCCTCTTTCACTTCTTTTCGGGCTTCATCTACATTACTCATATTTTTGATGTTTAGAACCTCATTATCCAAGTTTGAAATTATCTTTTCTGAAAAGTAAGTGGTTTCTCCCATGGGTGAGGTGAATCCCTGGTCTTGATTTACAATTATAACATCCACATCCTCCACATCTCCACTGAATGCCAGACCAAATATGCACATGGCAAATATTGGTGCCAGGAACAACAAAGTAAGGGTACGCTTATCATTGGCCACATCACGGAATAGTCTGCGGCTCACAGCCATAACACGATGAAATTTCATGGCCTCACCCTATTTTGGGCTTCATCTTTTTTAGAAAATGCGAGGAATGCATCCTCCAAAGAATCCTTCCCACTCTCTTTAAGAATTTTTTGAGGCGTATCTTCGGCTATTAAATGGCCTCTCTTCATAAAACCTATTCGATCACAGTGTCGTGCCTCATCCATATAATGAGTGGTTATTAAGATTGTCACTCCACCTTCCCGTAACTGGTTAAAGTACTTCCAGAAAGAAACTCTTAGTTCTGGGTCAACCCCCACTGTAGGTTCATCAAGGAAAAGCAGTTCAGGCTGGTGGATGAGAGTGCAGGCCAGTGAAACACGATGTTTCATCCCTCCTGAAAGGTTTTCCACCATTTCATGAACCCAATGGACAAGATCGACGATTTTTAATAGTTCTTCTTCTCTTTTTTCCATTTCCGTTTTTTTTAGGTTGAATACCCTCCCATAGAATTTCATGTTCTGGTCCACGGTTAGTCCCAAGTATACTCCTGTTTCCTGAGGCATGTACCCTATCTTTGAGGCGTTTTTACCGTCAGGAATTTTTTCACCCATTACTTGGGCACTTCCTGAGGTTGGGTTGCTGATACTGGTCAGCATTTTGATTAGAGTAGTTTTACCAGCACCATTTGGGCCTAATAAACCATATATTTCCCCTTTCTTCACTTTTAAGTCCAGATTATTCACTGCTGTGAAGTTACCATATTTTTTGGTGAGATGGTTGGTCTTAATGGCGTATTCGTTTTCTGAATTCACATTTTTCACCTTCTATTCATCATGCTAAATGATCACACCAGAAAAACACTTAAAGATTTTGTCACTAATAGAGTATAAAATGAAACAGAACATGAGTTAAGGATTATTGAGAAATATAAAAAAACCAACCAAAAATAACTAAAACCAAGAGGAGGAAAAATTGTGACTTTAAGCAGGAAATCCATGGAAGCACTGAAACTTATGGGGCTCACTGATTATGAAACACGAGCATATGTGGGTTTAACATCTCTTATTTCCGCCACTGCAAATGAAATAAGTTTAGCTACAAATGTACCCCGATCAAAGGTATATCAGGTCCTAAAAAGCCTGGTAGAAAAAGGTTTCATTGAGATGAGTAGGGGAAAACCCTTAAAATTCACAGTTATCCCTCCACACGAAGTTTTCAAGCAATCCAGAAACCATATCCATAACACCATGGAACAGGCAGAAGCAGAACTGAACCTGGTTTATGAAAGCCAGATCCCTCAAGTCCCAGCACCCATATGGTTACTACACGGTCAAGAAAAAATTGTGAACAAAGAGTTGGAAATAATAACACGTACAAAAGAATCTTTGTTCATAATGGGAGGTTTAATGTTTCCAGGAGAGCCAGATATGCTTAAACCTGCTCTTAATAAATCAATAGAAAAAGGTGTTGATATAAAAATGCTCACTGCTCCCTTATGCAGGGTGGATGATGTTGAAGTTTCCACAAAAGAGATTCTGGGAGACTTAGCTCTGAAAATAAAATTTTTCCCTGTCCCATTTATAAAATTTGTTGTAAGGGATAGAAAGGAGATGATGATAGTTTTCTGCAAACTTTCCGGCAATAATGCACTATCTGAAACTGCAATAGCTATATGGAATCAGTATCAGGAATTTGTGGATACCATATCCGGCCTTTATGATTTCATATGGAACACGGACTACTTCAATCAAGACTCCCCACCCATTTTTAAAGGTTAAATTAATATGTATTATATCCATGAATAGAGAAAAAGGTTTAAAAATGAAAGCATTACTCACAGTAACTGGACGTGGTATGGGAGGAGATGCAGTTATAGCTCTCAATATCGCCCTTGATCTTGAAAAACAGGGTGTGCAATGTGAATTTGCGCTTGATCACAATGCCCCAGGATTATTATTTAAGAAAAAAGGAACCCCATGGCATAAGATCAGTATTCCCCAGGCCGGAGGACACTCTGCCAACAAATACACCCTATTAAAAGCCAGTGGAAAATCCCTTTTAGCAGCAAGAGAAGGGGCTAAATTAATCCGAAAGATAAACCCTGACATAGTGGTAGGAATAATTGGAGGTGGAGCAATTATTGGCGCTTTATCAGCCAGACTTGCCAATATCCCATCATTGGGAGTGGTTGCCACACCAACAGACTCTAAAGTCTTGTCTAAACTTACTGATATCATCGCGCTGCCCGAATCACCATTGTTCAGACAGGATATAGTAGAAGAAGTCCAATTAAATTCTAAAACCAAAGTTCATTCCTCTTATTTACCCGTAAATCCTGATATTGTAAGTGGGAATCGTGAAAATGCCGTAAAAACCATGCCTCCAGGTTTCAGGAAGGATTTGCCCACTGTATTATTCTCCTCAGGATCATCCCTATTTGAAAAAATGGCCCAGGCTGCCGGTGAAATAGGCAAAAGACATTTAGAAGCCAACATCCTGGTGGTTGGTGAACCACTTAAAGATGAATTCAGGGAATATCTAAAATCAACACTGAACTTGGGATATGTTGACAATCTACCTGATCTGTACCAACTCGCTGATTTGGTTGTGCTGTCTGATGACGGGCTAATGGTCCACGAAGCTCTGGCATGCGAATTACCGATTATTACGCTTCTTAAAGTTAAATATGGTCGATACCATAACATGGAAGGAATATTCCCAGGTGCAGTGATAGAATGTGAACTGGACAAATTAGAAAATCAAATTCAATATGTTTTGGGGAAAAATGATGTAATAAAAGATAAAAGTAAATTTTATGCTGAATTGATTCAGAATGCTTCACCAAAAATAGCAAGGATAATAAAAGAAAAAATTAAAGAGAAATAAATTGGATTTGATTCTTTCCCCTTATCTGATTCGATTTATCAGAAATAATTTAATTTCATATTGGATTCATTTAACCATATTTAGCTAAAAAATGCAATAATTTGTAGAGAGCATCAGTTGAAGGATGAGATTCGATGAAATCATCAAAATCAAAGGTTTTATAACCATCTTTAATCATTTTTGCCAAGTATGGCATGCTAGTTCGGGAAGATGGTGATATTGAGTATGCTCCAGTAATTTCACCATTTTCTATGTTTGTTGACAGTTTGGTTAGACCAGTATTACCATCTAAGACATTCCAAAACGATCCTGGACCTGCCGAACCTCGAATACGCACATCAAATTCATTCGAAGCCTTTTTAGATTCGGTTTTTAAAAAACTCACCGGATAATAAAGAGTTAAAGACTGAGGTATGAGATGATAATCCATAGTTGAAGATATACCACACGCATTCCTGGCAGCAACCAAACCTTCCATGCGGGCCACTGGAGTGTTGTTTACCGTGTTTACCACGTCCCCAGCAGCATAAATAGAAGGATTACTCGTTTGCATTTGCTTATTTACCTCTATGTGCCCCTTAGATCCCATCTTAACCATGCCTTTTATTATTTCAGTGTTTGGAGTCATCCCTGTCGCCAAAAAAGACAATCCCTTAATCTCTCCATTGGACGTGATGATGTTTTCACGAGTTATCTCATTAACTTTCACGTTTTCATGGACATTTACACCATTAAGAAGATTTTTAACGACATATTCTTTGATTTCATCATCTAAATTCTTTAAAAACTGACCTCTGCATAGTATATTAACATTACTGCCTAACGAAGCGAATATTCCCGCAAATTCAGAGGCTATTACCCCACTACCCACAATATTAAGATTTTCCGGAACATTTTTTAGGTCAAGAACATCTTTGTAAGTAAGGGCATGCTCTGCACCATTTATGGGAGGTATAAATGGCCTGGCACCAGTCGCTATTATGAGTCTATCGTAACTATGTTCCTTTCCATTTGCTACCACATTCTCCTGACTAACCCTTGACACTTCACCAGTGACTATTTCTACTCCAGATTCTCTGGTTTCATGTTTCAATACATTTTCTATTTTACGTGTGACCTTTTTAATACCATCTGCAACTTGTGAATAATCAATTAAGTGTTTTTGAGGGATAATACCCATTTTTTGAAATTTTTCTGAGTCTTGATAAAATTTAACCACATCATTAAAACCACAAATAACCATACAACCCTCATGAAGACAGGTTCCACCAATATGCTTCTTTTCTATCAATGTGACGTTTGCTTCAAGTTGTGCTGCTCCCATGGCAGCTGAACGCCCTGCTGGACCTCCTCCAATAATCACTATTTTCATTTTTTAAATCCCCAAAATCTGATAATTAAATTATTTAGGTGGGTCCCAACATTATCCGTACCCAAGATATTTATATGGTGATGATCATCTATTAAAATAACTAAATTGTTCTGTGATAATCAATCAGAACTTTTTTTAAATACTAAAATGAATTAAATTCAAATTTACTTCAAATTAAGCATAACTCAATCTTATAAATAAGTATAAAAGGTGATAATCTTGTGTATAGCAGCACCCGCACAAATTATAGAAATCAAAGATAACGTGGCCACTGTTGACTTTGGCGGAGTAAGACAACAAGCCAAACTGGATTTAGTTGAAGATGCAGATATCGGTCGCTATGTTCTGGTTCATTCCGGATACGCAATCGAGGTCCTATCTGACGAGGAAGCTCAAGAATCCCTTGAAGCATGGGATGAACTTCTAAAAATTATGGAAGAGGATGCTGAAGAATTAGAAAGTTGAAAAACGTTTTCCGGTTTAATATCTGAATATGATTTTTTCAATCCTTGATTTTTATTATTTTTTTAATGTCCAACATGATCAGACAATGAATCCGTGAATGATATACTAATAAATTGAAACTTTTTTTATTCCAGGGATTTTGAGGAATTTATTAAACATTTCTCCTTTGACTGGTTTTTCCGTGATTATGGTGAGTTTAGGATGTTCTTCGAGTTCAGGGTCTCCAGCATGGGCTTGGCGGATGCTTATATTTTGTTCTGATATTAAATGAGTAGCAGTGGCCAGTATTCCAGGAGTACCTGCTTGGGCTTCTATTTCCACAACTCCAAACCCCAAATCACTAGCTACATTTTTAAGTAGGGCCCCGGCAGGGAATATATTGCCAAATATTGCTGCCAATTCCTGGTCATCCATGATCACATCTACTGTGGCCCGGATAGATCTGCGGTCTACACCTGCTCCCCTAGCTAGTGCTACGTCATTTATTTCCACATCACCACAGTAAATTTTACCATTTTCACCTACTCTGAGTCCTAATTCAATTATTTTACGTGCAACTCCCATTCTCGCTGGAAATTTTTCAAATTTGTGTTTTACGCGATCCCACATTTTATATTCTCCATGATAATTTTCATAGATTAATTTTTGATGAATTTTTTTTATTTTAATGATTTTCTTTAATCTTCATTAGGCATTAGCCATATATTTAGTTTTATGTACATTTATGTACTCTAAAGATTTAAATAATACTATAAAGTATATGAGTGTCAATGACTAAATATGGTGAAACAATGCAAGGTAGTGAATGCTTTTGGCGAATATAAAATCAAAAATCTAGAAGTCAGAAAAACTAGAATAAACTTTGACTCCCCATTTGACCTTTTTAAAAAAATATACTCAGAATATTCCAGTAATTTCCTTTTCGAGTCTATGGAAAGTGATAGTGGCTTAGCAAGATATTCAGTTCTTGGATTCAAACCAGTTGCAACTCTCAAAGCCCACAATGGAATTCTTGAAATCAAAAAAGAAGATGAAAAAGAAGAAATTGAAACTCCAAATCCATTTAATCAGCTAAAAAACATTATTGGAAATGGCAGCACTGAAAAAGGATTTCGTGGAGGTCTTGTTGGATACGTCTCTTACGAATCAGTACGATATTTCGAATCCATCCCCTTGCAAGTAGGACCAACCCCAGATTTTGAGTTCGGATTATTTTTGGACGCCATAATCTTTGATAGACTTCAAAATAAATGTGAATACGTTACTCTGGGAGAAAATCGTCTGGATGAAATCAAGTCAATATCAAGAAATGAAATCAAGAAGGGCACACTAACCTTTGAAGAAAAGAACCATCACTATTCTCAAGATAACTTCCAAAAAATGATTTTTGAAGCTAAAAAAAGAATTAAAGCAGGTGAAATATTCCAGAGTGTTATTTCCAATGCTAAAGAATACAAAATTAAAGGGAACAAACTCCATTTTTACGAAACTCTCCGTAAAATCAACCCTTCACCATATATGTATCATTTGAAGCTGGGAGAAAGGGAAGTTATAGGTTCCAGCCCAGAGATGCTGGTCCGGGTGGAAGGAAAAAAAATTGAAACATACCCCATAGCCGGGACAAGAAAACGTGGAAAAACGCCTAAAGAAGACTTAAAACTTGAATTAGAACTTTTAACCGATGAAAAAGAAAGGGCTGAGCATTTGATGCTGGTAGATTTGGCTCGTAATGATATTGGGAAAGTGAGTGAATTTGGAACTGTCCATGTTCCTGAATACATGAAAATCAAAAAATTCTCACACGTGCAACACATCGTGTCCGTGGTCAGAGGAAAATTACAGAATGATAAAAACTCGTTGGATGCATTTGCTTCCATCTTTCCGGCAGGTACGGTGAGTGGAGCCCCAAAAATCAGGGCCATGGAAATAATAAATGAACTGGAACATATCCCCCGTGGTCCCTATGCAGGGGCGGTAGGATATTTTGGTTTGAATGGAAATGCTGATTTTGCCATAACTATAAGAACTATGGTCTGTCATGGAGACAAGGCAAAGATACAGGCTGGAGCAGGGATAGTCCATGACTCTGTTCCAACCAATGAATATCACGAATGTGAGAACAAAGCCGAAGCCCTTTTTAGCGCACTCAAGATGTCAGGTGAAGCAAAATGATACTGATAATAGATAACTATGATTCTTTCACCTATAACCTTTATCAACTGGTGGGAGAGTTTGAGACCAATATTAAAGTCTTTAGAAATGACAAAATAACTGTCGATGAAATTAAGGAACTCCAACCTTCCCAGATAATCATATCACCAGGACCAGGAAATCCACAGAACAAACGGGATTTCGGAGTTTCACGTGCCACCATACTGGAAGTAGGTAAAAAAATACCAATTTTAGGTGTATGTTTGGGACATCAAGGAATTTTTACAGCATTTGGTGGTGAAATAATCCGAACTGATCCAGTTCATGGAAAACAATGCCATATATATCATCAGAATAAGGGCATGTTCCAGGGAGTTAGCAATCCTCTTCTAGCCGCAAGATACCATTCATTAATATGTAAAAAAGACACAACACCTTATTTTATGGATATAATAGCTGAAACAGATAATGGGATGATAATGGCTATTAAACACCAGGATTATCCCATATATGGCCTTCAGTTCCACTTGGAATCCATTGGGACAGATGATGGTAAAATAATAATGAAAAATTTCCTGGAGATGAAAGTATCATGAAATTCACTGACATCCTAAAGGAGAGTAGAAGAGTCCTGGAAATTAGAAGGAAATATCAACCCCTGAATGAGTTGAAAGAGAATATAAAGAGGGTTAAACTCAGAACCAATTTTAAAAAATCATTAGACAAAGATAATGATGTTTCCATTATCTGTGAATATAAACCAGCCTCTCCCTCACTTGGGAAAATAAGCCAACTCATGGTAAGTGATGTACTTCCCCAATTTGAGAAAGGAGGAGCCAGTGCAATATCAATTTTAACCGAAGAATCATTTTTTAATAGTAATATTGATAATTTGAAACTTGCTTGCAGAATAACCAAATTACCACTACTGCGTAAGGATTTCATACTAGATACCTACCAGATCTACGAAGCTCGAGCTTATGGTGCCAATGCAGTTCTTTTAATGGCAGATATAGTTCCAAATCTTAGAGAATGGATTGAATTATGTAAATATCTTGATATGGATGCGTTGGTAGAGTGTAAAACCATAGATGAAATTCAAATGGCAGTCAAAGCAGGAGCAGAGATAATTGGAATAAACAATCGGGATTTTAATGATTTCACAATTGATTTTAATAGAATCAAGAAGCTGGCCAAATATGTACCTTCCAACGTCACTCTGGTATCTGAAAGTGGAGCTCAAACCTCAAAAGATATTGAACTAATTTCTAGTCTTGGTGCAGATGCCATTCTGGTGGGAACCAGTGTAATGTCTGCCAAGAACATAGAAAAAAAAGTGAAAGAACTGGTATCGGCATCAGAAAAAACCCGATTAAAAAGGTTAGTTAACCCTGTAAGGGTAGTTACATGAGAATTAAAATTTGTGGAATAACATCAAAGAAGGATCTGGAAGTCTGTGAAGAGAAAGGTGCAGATCTCATCGGATTCATTAACATAGAAAGATCAAAGAGAATGGTGGAAATAGAGGAAATTAAAACCCTACTGTCATTCATGAAAGATAGAACTAAGGCGGTGATTGTGATTGAACCCTTTAATATGGCGAATGCAGAAGAAAAAATAAGAAAATCGGGAATAACCAACATACAACTTCATTCTCTCTCTCCAGAGGAAATCAACGAATTGAAAGAAAAATATTATGGAAAAAACGCCGAAAATAAAACTCAAATATCCCCTAACCTGACTATTACCAGAGCCGTTGGAATATCAAAAGTAATTGATAGGGATAAAAGAAGAGAGATTGAAAATTTTGCAGACATCTGTGATTTTCTCCTTTTTGACTATGAAATCCAGGGGAAAACTGGGGGAACTGGTAAACAAATACCTGCAAAAACTGCAATAAAAGCCGCAAAAATTGCAAAAAATCGTAACAAAAATGTTAAACTGACACTTGCTGGTGGAATGAACACTGCACGGATCAAAAATGAAGGAAAACAATTGGAAAAGGTATTTGATGCCTTTGATATTAATTCAGGAGTAGAAATCAAGCCTGGAGTAAAAAATATTGATAAAATAAGTGAATTAATGGAAATTAAACAAAATAACCAGTGATACATCAGTAAAATTTACAGATTACATTAATGGTGATTTAATGATAAATGATGGAAAATTTGGTAAATACGGAGGAATTTTTGTTCCAGAACTCCTTATACCTGCGCTCGAAGAACTTGAAAGAGCGTTTTTAAAATATAAAGATGATAAAAAGTTCAATCAGGAGCTTGATTATTATTTGAAAGAATTTGCTGGGAGACCCACCGTTCTATATTATGCTCGGAACCTTTCTAAAAAGTTTGGATGTAAAATATACCTAAAACGGGAGGACATGCTCCACACCGGAGCCCATAAAATAAATAACACATTAGGTCAGGGCCTTCTAGCCAAATACATGGGTAAAAAAAGGATTATTGCTGAAACTGGTGCAGGACAACATGGTATAGCCACAGCAGTTGTGGGATCACTTTTGGACATCCCAGTTGAGGTTTATATGGGATCTGAAGATGTGGGAAGACAAAAATTAAATGTGTTCCGAATGGAACTTTCTGGAGCCCGAGTTTTGCCAGTCAAAACCGGTTCACGCACTCTTAAAGATGCCATTAATGAGGCTTTCCGTGATTGGGTTGCCACTGAAGATACCACCCATTATCTTATCGGCTCAACCATGGGGCCCCACCCCTACCCAACTATGGTAAAACATTTCCAAAGCATAATAGGTAGAGAAACTCGGGAAAAAATTCTTCAAAAAAAGAATAAACTCCCTGATGCAGTTATTGCCTGTGTTGGTGGGGGAAGTAACTCTTTAGGAATATTTTCAGGATTTATCGATGATGAGGAAGTGGAACTTATTGGAGTTGAAGGTGGTGGAGATGGAGTAGAAACTGACAGAACTGGTGCAACTCTGTGTAAAGGTACCGAAGGAATACTCCATGGTTCATTATCATTTGTCCTTCAAAACTATGATGGACAAATCAGTGCAGCTCATTCAGTATCCGCTGGCCTTGATTATCCCGGAGTGGGTCCTGAACATGCTCACCTCAAAGTCACCGGGCGGGCCAAATATGATTCCATTACCAATGAAGAAGCCCTTGAAGGCTTTGAACTCCTTTCCAAATATGAAGGAATAATTCCTGCACTGGAAAGCTCCCATGCAGTTGCTTACGCAATTAAATACGCAAAAATACCTGAAAATAGGGGTAAAACCATTGTGGTTAACCTTTCAGGACGTGGCGATAAAGATATGTTTTTGGCAGCCCGTGAAATGGGGGTGAAAGTATGAGTGTTAAACCAGTAATTGAAAGATACTCCCAAATGTTTCAGCGGGTGAAAAGTAAAAATGAAGGAGCTTTCATTCCATTCATTGTAGCCGGAGACCCTGATTTTGAAACTGCCTTGGAAATTGTGAAAACTTATGTCGAAAACGGGGCAGATGCCCTGGAGATTGGATTTGCGTTTAGTGATCCAGTAGCAGACGGCCCAACAGTTCA
Source organism: Methanobacterium sp. UBA353 (assembly GCA_002496805.1). Classification (GTDB taxonomy): domain Archaea; phylum Methanobacteriota; class Methanobacteria; order Methanobacteriales; family Methanobacteriaceae; genus Methanobacterium. The sequence continues at coordinate 11,950 of DALO01000017.1, forward strand.
AGAAGCTAATATCAGAGCTTTTAAAGCAGGAATAACCACTAAAAAAGCATTTGAATTTATCAAAAAAATCAGGAAATTTACATCAATTCCTATTGGAATTTTGGTGTACTACAATCTAATTTATAAAATGGGAATAGATAAATTCTACAAAACTGCAGCATATAACGGAGTTAATGCGATTCTTGCAGCAGATTTACCTCTAGAAGAAGCCCAAGATGTGGTTAATGCTTCAGAAAAATATGGGATTGAACAAATTTTTATGGTAGCTCAAAGCACCAGCAATGAAAGACTGGAAAAAATATCACGATTTTGTAGTGGATTTTTGTATGTGGTGGCGGTTATGGGAGTTACTGGAGCCCGGAAAGACCTTGAATTGGGTACAGTACAACTGATAGAACGGGTAAAAAGTCACAGCACCCTTCCTGTAGTGGTGGGTTTTGGAATTTCCAAATCAGAACATGTTAAACATGTTATAAGCAGTGAATCTGACGGAGTAATAGTGGCAAGTGCCCTAATAAATATTATAACTGGAAATTTAAAGGATGAAAAGGTTATGTTAGATAAAATCAGCGCATTCTGCAGGGATCTTAAGGCAGCAACTCAAAAAAAATGATAGAAGCAGATGTGGTTACATGATTACAGAAGGATTGCAAAAAGTGGTTTCTGGGCAAGATCTGACTGAAGAAGAAGCTTATAATTGCATGATGGAAATGGTGAGCGGTGATGCCAGCCAAATCCATATGTCTGCTCTTTTAGCAGCACTTGCCACTAAAAAAGAGTCCATATCAGAGATAACTGGCTTTGTAAAGGCCATGCGCCAAGTATCTATAAAAGTAACTCCCCGATTAGATGAACCATTAGTAGATACTTGTGGTACTGGAGGGGACATCTTCAAAACCTTTAATGTTAGCACTGTTGCAGCGATAATTGCGGCATCATGCGGAGTCCGAATTGCAAAACATGGAAATAGAGCAATTAGCAGCAATTGTGGCGGTGCTGATATATTAGAGGCAATGGGAGTTAATGTAGAGGTAGGTGCCCGTGAAGTGGAGCTTTGTTTGGAAAAAATAGGCATAGGATTTATGTTTGCCCCAAAATACCATCCTGCAATGGGTAATGTCATGCCTATTCGAAAAAAATTAGGCATGCGTACAGTTTTCAACATTTTAGGCCCTCTTTCATCCCCTGCAAATACTGAAATACATCTTATGGGTGTTTTTGACCCAGATTATGTTAAAATATTGGCCAATGTTCTAAAGAATCTGGGTGTTAAAAGAGCTTTAGTGGTTCATGGCTTTGATGAAAATAATGAACCAGCCATGGATGAAATTTCTACCATAGGTAAAACTTTAGCTGCGTTTCTAGATAAAGGAGAAATAGAAATCTTTGAACTCTATCCTGAGGATTTTGGACTGAAAAAAACTACTAGAAAACTTATAAAGGCATCAAATACTCTGGACGAAAACCTTCAAATTGCAATGGATGTATTGGAAGGGAAATGTGAAAAGAAAGAAGAAAAAGCTAGAATGGATTTGAGTCTGGCGAATGCCGGAGCTATTTTATTTCTGGCAGAAAAGGCAGGGACATTCGAGGAAGGAGTTGAAAAAGCCAAAAAAAGTGTTGAAAATGGTGATGCATATAATAAGTTGCAAGAATTTGTAAACGCTAGTATAGATTCATAATTTTTAATTAATTTACGAATTTATGTTTAATATACTATTATTCTATTTTTTGAGACCAATACGAAGGGAATTTAGAATAACTGCAAGACTGAGCCCCATATCTCCAATACCTACTGCCATCCACAATGTTACAAATCCCAAAACTGCAAATAGAGCAAATGAGCTCTTCACCACAACTGATAGTATAACATTTTCCTTAACAACATTCATTGTAGATTTACTTAATTTTATCAAGTATTCCAGTTTAGACAGATCATCATTCATTAGAGCGATGTCCGCAGTTTCAATAGCCACATCTGAACCAGCAGCACCCATGGCAATTCCAATATTGGCTTTTGCAAGGGCTGGAGCATCATTCACACCATCTCCCACCATTGCTACGTTACCATGGATTGTAATGAGTTCATCAATCTTTTTCACTTTATCTTCTGGTAACAACCCATGATAACATTCATCCAAGCCCAAATAAGAAGATACTGCATTGGCAGTGCCTTTTTTATCACCAGTGAGCATCACTGTAATCAAATTTTCCTTTTTAAGAAATTTCACTACATCTTCAGCACCATCCTTTATCTGATCCCTTAGAACAATTAACCCAATGATTTCTTTATTATTTCCTAAAAGAACAGTATTTTTGCCTTTTTCATCATATTTCCTAATTTTTTTCCAAGGGATGTTAAAACCGTTGAAAAGACTTTCACCTCCCACATAGAATATTTGATTGTTTATTTCACCCCTTAATCCAGTTCCAAGCATTGATTTAAAGTTTTGAACTGATTCCAGTTCTATATTCTCATTTTTTGCCTTTTTTCGAATGGCTTTTGCTAGAGGGTGCTTTGAATGTGATTCCAGGGAAGCTGATATCCTCAAAACATCTGTTCTGCTGTATCCATTAAATGACATGATATCTGTGACTTCTAAACGTCCTTGAGTTAAGGTTCCAGTCTTATCAAAAACTATTGCATTCACATTCTTCATTTGTTCAACGTATTCTCCACCTTTTATTAGAACACCGTTCCGGGTGGCGGATGTAATCCCAGAAACCATAGAAACAGGGGTGGAGATTGCTAGAGCACATGGGCATGAAACAACCAGTAAAACCAGTGCCCGATAGAACCAATCATTAAGAGACATTCCAAAAAGGAAAGGGGGGACAGTGGCAATGATAACTGCCATTAATATCATTGAAGGCGTGTAATAATTTGCAAATCTGTCAATGAACGCCTCTGCTTTAGATTTTTTTTCTTTGGACTTCCGAACAAGATCTATTATTTTAGATAGGATAGTGTCATTAGATTTTCGGGTCACTCTGACCTCAAGGTACCCTTCAATATTTATGGTTCCTGCAAAAACTTGATCATCCTGTTTTTTGGTTACAGGAGCACTTTCTCCAGTTATTTGGGATTGATTGACTGCTGATGAACCTTTCAACACTATCCCATCTAATGGAATTTTGTCACCAGGGCGAACCACTACTATCTCATTCAAATTCACATTATGAACATGTACTTCTAACTCTTGACTATTTCTTAGGACATGGGCAATGTCAGGAGCCATTTTAAGGAGGGATGCAATAGAACTACGCGCTCTTTCACTGGCATAGTCTTCTAAAAATTCAGCCACGTAAAACAAGAACATGACTGCTGCTCCTTCCTCACCATGACCGATGAAAAATGCCCCGGCAGCTGCAATAGTTATTAGAAGGTTCATGTTAAAACGAAGTTTTAATAACCCTTTCAAAGCCCCTTTGACTATATCAAAACCGGTTACTGCTACAACAACTAGAAAAATAAGTTCAGCAATTCCTGCATGGTTAAGAAATTTATTAAGATACAGTGCTACTGCAAAAATTGCAGCCGATACAACAATAATTCCAATTGGTTTTCGTTTCCACATGGGTTGTTTTTCTTCAAATATATTGCCCCCGCAACAGTTATGCGTGGCTGTAACATCAGTTTCTTCAGTGCAATGATGGTTTTTTTCTGGCATTTTATTATTTCCTATTTTTCGAGTAGGTGGTAAATATGCTGAATACAAATAATAATCTATGAATGAATGTTCAATTGAACAAATATAAATATTTGTTTTGGTGAAGCCACAGCCAAACATCTAGAAAAAATTGTAGTTTCAATAAATAGTTAAGCACTACTATGAAATTATCATCATAGAATTTTAAAAAGATGTTACCTATTTCTAGATTCGTATAATGCTTAAACCAAAAATATTAATGCATGTTCTGCGTAACTTCTATAATTGCCGGGATAGTCTAGTCAGGTAAGGCGTAGGATTCGAAATCCTATGAGCGATGCTCATCCTGGGTTCAAATCCCAGTCCCGGCGTTGAATTTAGTAAAGATGAGAAATTAAGTTTTTTTATAAATTTTTGGAAACAGCAAATTTATAAATATCAGTAAAATAAATTTTATAAAATTAATAATAAACATCGTCATTATTTTAATATTATAATCTATTTCCATCAGGCAGATACCATGCACCAAAAAGAGTTTTTAGACAATGTACATTGTGGTAAAAATAACTGGTGGAGGTATGTCATAACCAGCTTAACCTCATGGGGAGGTCCATTAATTTTAATTATAATGGCTTTAATTCCTCTATTTATATTTCCCAACAATTTTAAACGAGTAATAATGGCGCCTGGTTCATTTGAAAATTTAAATACAATGTTTTTCTTGTTATTTTTGGGAATTTATTACACATTATCTTTCATATTTTTCTGTTTTTGCACACGGTTTATTCATCATAAAAAACTCATACTGCTTGTAAACACATTTAACAAAGTTAAATGGTTGAAAATTTTGAAAGGGGCCGGATTATGGTTTGGTCTGTTGGGACTTGCATTGTTAATTGAATTAATTATCGATCCTACTATGGTTAAATTCTCTTTGAACCCTTCATTTTTTGTTCTAATAATTTTAAGCTTGGTTATTTATTCAATTCAAGCGTCGTTTGAGGAAATATTTTTTAGAGGATATTTAATGCAAGGAATTGGAATTATAACACGAAAACCAGTAATCCCCCTCCTCATAACCTCTACATTGTTTGCAGTTGGACACTTTTTTAATGGTTCTGATGTTATTTCTGGTTTGGGTATTGTATTAAACATGTTCATGTTCGGATTAACATTAGGGATTATCACATTAGCAGAAAATGGTTTAGAAACTGCAATGGGTGTCCATATTGCTAATAATATCTTTGTAACCATTGTAATAAATAATACAGGTGTTTTTGAAAACTTGCCTTCTTTATTGACTACAGGGACAGATTCTTCCATAATTATTCCATCATTGATTTTAATGCCACTCCTCCTATTTTTTGTATTCCGGAAAAATTGGGATAAATTAAAAATATTATCTAAAAAAAGGTATGATTCCAGTGAAATAACTGAATCAAATCAATTATTATGTTTGAATTGTGAAACAATCAATCATGGTTTTGCAAATTTCTGCATGGAGTGTGGAAAAAATATTAAGGCCAAATACGCTTCAACCGGTTCAAAAACCTTGGCTTTCCTAATTGATTTAATATTTTTGCTATTTATATCTGGAATTATACTGCTTCTGATTATTTCAGTTAATTTAATTAACCTTGGAATATCTGTAGAATTATTGGTCGTTGTATGGATTTTGTTGGATATTTTAGTATTTTTCCTATATTTTATGTTTTTAGATATGAAAGGGCAAACAATTGGTAAAATATTTATGAAAATCAGAGTTGTAAATGAAATAGATCATAAACCAATAACATACCAACAAAGTTTCATAAGAAGTATTTTATTAATTTTAGACTTGATTCCTTACCCCCTGCCAGGAGGATTAGCCATTATTTTCAGTGCTAAATCTCCTAAAAAACAAAGAATTGGTGATATGGCAGCTGGAACTGTAGTGGTTGAAAAATAAGTTTTTTAAATTTCATTAATCCGTAAAAATCTTGAATTAATAGCTACAATAATAGTACTTAAAGACATCAACACAGCACCCATTGCTGGAGTTAATAGTATGCCGTAAGCTGAAAGTATCCCTGCAGCAAGAGGTATGGCAATAATATTGTATCCGGCCCCCCATGCCAGATTTTCAAGCATTTTATGATAAGTCAATCGGGCTAACCTTATTATTTGAAGTACATCCAGTGGATTGCTTCGGACCAATATAATATCAGCAGTTTCCAAGGCGATGTCTGTTCCAGCACCAATAGCAATTCCAACATCGGCTTGAGCCAGGGCTGGAGAATCATTGATCCCATCACCAGTCATTGCAACAATGCCCCCCTCAGCTTGTATTTTTTTAATTTTATCTGCTTTATCTGAGGGTAAAATCTCTGCAAAGTATTGATCTAGCCCTAACTCTTTGGAAACCCATTCAGCCACCTCTTTTTTATCTCCCGTGATCATTAGACATTTGATGTCCATCTCTTTCAATAGGGAAACAGTTTTTTTTGACTCTTGTCGGATGATATCTGCCAATGCCACAGCGATACTCAAAATTCCGTCCACCAACACTAAAACTATGGTCTTCCCTTGTCTGGATAGTTCTTCTACTTCCTTATTATCAATGATATATCCCCTTTTCTCAAGATAACTCGGACTCATCACTTCTATTTTAAGTCCTTGAACTGATCCTTTAACCCCTTTACCTGGAATGGCTTGGAAATTTTCAACAGGATAGTGTTCTTCCACTTCTTGGGCAATTCCTCGGGCAATGGGATGCTCAGAGTAAGCTTCAAGAGACGCAGCATATTTTATAATTGAGGTAGGATCTATTTTATCATCCAATGGGATTACATCAGTGACTCCGAACTTCCCATGGGTTAAAGTACCCGTCTTATCAAAGACCACGGTATTTATATCGCGGGCATTCTCGAAAGACGTTCTGTTACGTATTAAAAGTGCATTTTTTGCCGCTATAGATGTTGAAACAGCTGCCACCAGAGGTATGGCAAGTCCAAGAGCATGAGGGCAAGTTGTTACCATTACAGTTACCGCTCTTTCCAAGGAAAAGGCCATGTTTTGTTCAGTGAGGATCAACCATACGATTAATGTTATAAAACCTCCAGTCAGTGCTATTACAGTCAACCACATGGCAAAACGATCCGCAAGATTCTGAGTTGCTGATCTGCTTTTCTGAGCTTCACCTACCAACTTTATTACTTGTGATAGAAAAGAATCCTCCCCAGTTTTCTTTATTTCAACTTGAATGGCACCATCACCATTAATGGAACCACCTATTACCTCTTGACCTTCTTTTCGATTAACTGGATTTGATTCCCCAGTTAACATTGACTCGTTTATACTGGTCTGGCCCTTTATTATTTTTCCATCTACAGGAATTTTTTCCCCGGGTTTGACCATGACCATGTCACCTACCTTCAATTGCTCCAATGGTACATCCATAACTTCCCCGTTATGCATTATTTTATGAGCATGACTAGGTAATAGTTTTACCAACTCTTCCAGAGCTTTGGATGCACTTATCACAGATTTCATCTCTAACCAGTGCCCTAAAAGCATTATATCAATAAGTGTGGCCAGTTCCCAGAAGAATAACTCTCCTTTATACCCAAAAACTACTATAACACTGTAAAAATATGCAGTGGTGATTGCTACAGCCACCAAAGTCATCATACCCGGATTTCGGGAATGAATTTCTTGATAGATTCCCTTGAAAAATGGGTAACCACCATGAAAATAAACAACAGATGATAAGACAAAAAGGACGTATGAATCACCATAAAACCTCAAAATTTCATGTACCCCAAATATATGCTGAATATGAGGTGATAAAATGAGTATAGGAATTGTTAAAATTAAACAAATCAATAAACGCCTCTTATAATCAACGATCATATGGTGATGGTCATGCCCATTTTCAGCTTTCTTTTTCATTGCATGTCCCATGTCATGTTCTAGATGAGAATTATCCATATTAAGCCCCCCTATTCTACTTTAATTATTTATTATTAAACCTTAAAATTTATTTCCGCCACATAAAGCCCCTATCCATAATAACTGTAAAATTCTCTTGGAATGTGAAATACCTCTCTGACAAGACAGTAAACTGATTTTTTTAATCCTATTTCATTCAAGGATGAAAAATTGATAAAAATTGGCCATATGAACAATGGTATGTTATTTTTATAGAAATTTTAAAAAAAAAATAGTATTATACACTTTTCATATTACATTGCATGTGCTCTTGGGAAAATAACATACTAAGTTACTAAAAAATAGTAATTAATGATAAAATTTGGTGGATGTAATCATGACAATTGAAATAAAAAAAAATCGAAACAAAACAAGTGGCATTTATCCTAGAAAAGGGAAGTTATGAAAAAATTCCCGAAACCTTGGATGAAGTTGTAGGATGGCTTATGACTAAGGACGTTGAGATCCAAATGCCCATATACGGTTTGTACTACAATAGCCCTATGGACGTATCTGAAGACCAGCTTGAATGGGAAATGGGAGCAGCTTTCATAGGGGATTTGAAAGGTGAAGGAAGAATTAAAATCAAAACCGTCCCAGATCACACGGTTGTATCTACTATCTTTAAAGGTCCATTTAGTGAGGCAAATTCAGTTTATGGATCCCTATTTGAATTTGCTGCAAGTAATGGTTATAAAATTGCAGGACCAGTTCTTGAAAGTTATCTGAACAACCCAAATGAAGTGCCTGAAAGTAAACTGTTAACTGAGGTGCAATTTCCAGTTGTAATAAAAAAATAAATTTTTTTCTTATAGGGTTTTTAATACCACCCCCCCCCCTCTTGTTTTAGAATGACATGAGCTGCAATTGGTTTGGTATGACCCCAAAAATAATCACTTCAATATCAACTTTAGCAAATTTCAATGCTTTCCCTATATTTTTCTGATTTAGGTATTAAACTGGCCCCATGACCTTTAATTTTACATTTATATAGTTTAAATTATCATCAATAAATAGGGTCTTGTTTTGTGGATTGATAAATTAAGTATTAATGGAGAATGATGATGAACTCAAATTCAAAAAAAGACATAGATCAGCGCATCGCCATGATTACTGGAGACCCCAAAAGGGCCATCAGGGTACTTTCAGTGCCAATGATAATTTCCATGTTCCTTATCATGGCTTACAACCTTGCTGATAGTATATGGGTTGCTGGTCTTGGTCCTAATGCATTGGCGGCACTGGGATTTACAAATCCTCTGTTTTTCATAGTTATAGGACTAGGCAACGGCTTGGCAGTCGGTGCTACGTCTTTAATTGCAAGATGCATAGGTGCTGAGAAGAAAAAAAGTGCGGATAACGCAGCAATACACTCTATAATTCTTACAATGGTATTTTCAGTAGTTTTAACACTGATAACTTTAATTTTTCTCCGTGAAATTCTTTTATTGATGGGTGCCGGAGAAACAGTCGGATTAGCTACTGATTATGGTCAAATTGTATTCGGTGGGCTCGTATTATTCATGTTTTCAAGTATGGCCTCGGGTATCCTAAGAGCAGAAGGAGATGCAAACCGACCCATGTATGCCATGGCAGTAACGGCTATTTTGAATATAATACTAGATCCCATATTCATATATTACTTTGGATGGGGAGTAAAAGGTGCTGCTTGGGCTACAATAATCTCTGCCAGCATTTCATGTATCGTAATGGTGTATTGGTTATTTTTAAAAAGAGATACTTATATTTCCTTCTCTAAAAAATATTTCAGGGCCAGTTGGAATGTAGTAAAAGATATTTTAAGTGTGGGCTTGCCTGCCAGTGCAGAATCTTTTGTAATGTCAGTTTTGGGAGTGTTTTTAAATTTAATGCTTGTGATTTCTGGGGGAGCAACAGCGGTGGCAGTTTACACTGCCGGATGGAGAGTTGTTAACATGGCAATGATAATACCAATAGGGTTAGGCACAGCAACAGTAACTGTTTCTGGGGCTGCTTACGGAGCTAAAAATTATAAAAACCTATCTAATGCACTTAGTTACTCGACTAAATTAGGAGTAAGTATTGCTTTAGTCACTGCCACAATTTCATATATATTCGCAGGAAACATAGCCAGTATATTCACTTATTCAGCCCAAAGTGTCTTCATGGCACCTTCAATAGCCGCATTCCTCCAAGTGATGTTCTTATTCTATCTTCCTATCCCATTAGGAATCAATGCCAGTTCCATATTTCTTGGAGTGGGTAAAGGAGTAACATCTCTAATCTTAACTGTTTTAAGAGAAGTAATCCTCATATCCTTCTTTGCTTACCTATTTACATTCACGCTGGGCTTTGGATCACAGGGTGTGTGGTGGGGAATAGTTGTTGGGGGAGGAATTGGATGTATAATCGCTTATGCATATGCTAAGATGTTCGTTAAACGTTTAACAGAATTAACATAGATTAGTGAAAATGCATGTTAATCACCAGATTCTTAGCAATATCCGGCACCTGGTTTTGGTACCCTTCCATTTCAGTTTGAAGATTCGTTTCTTCGAAGATAATTACGTACTAAGTGTTTCGCAATGATAATGGCAAGAAAGTCTAGGATCGGAATATATTTTCATCCCATTTTTTTTACAGCCTCCTAAAAGACAAAACCACTCGCTATCCTAATATAAAATTTTTAAAGCTAGAAAATAATTATAACTTCAGAAGATGAATCTGGAAAAATAAAAAGAAAGAAAAAGAAAAAGTTCAAATCTTAGAGTATCCGATTTTTTTACAGTTTTTTATGGCAGAGCCACCAGTCATAACAGGCAAGTTCACCAGTTTTAGCTTTTTCAAGCCTTTCTTTTGATGTTTTCACATCTGTAGCTGGAGGTATGATTACTTCATCACCAATTAGTTGATTTTCTGGCCAGTTGGCAGGCATGGCAACACTGTTTTTGTCAGCTGTCTGCATGGCTTTCACAGCCCTTAAAATCTCATCCATGTTTCTACCTAATTCTTGAGGATAATAGAGGATTATCCGTATCTTACCCTTTTCATCAACTATGAAAACAGCTCTAACAGTGTTAGTACCTTTTCCTGGATGAATTAAGCCCATGGCACTGGCAACTGCCCCTGTGTCTGCGATTACTGGGAACTCGATCTGAACATCTAAGTTTTCTTTTATCCATTCTTCCCATTTAATATGAGCAAATACTTGGTCCACACTAAGACCAATAAGTTCACAATTTAAATCCCTGAACTTATCATACAGTGTCTGGAACGCATGGAATTCTGTTGTACAGACTGGAGTGAAATCAGCAGGATGGCTGAAAAGAACAAACCATTTTCCAGAAAAATGTTTTGGAAGTTCTATAACCCCATGGGTTGTTTGCACAGTCATTTTTGGGAAGTCATCCCCTAAAAGAGGCATTCCTTTATTGTTTTCATTTTCCATAATATCACACCACCTTTTATTTTTGTTAAACATGGTATTAGTTCTTTTCGAAAATAGAACTGTTCGAAAAAGATAATTCCAATTTAAATCATTCCACAGATTTTTCTGGACAAAAATCTCAATTATGAGCGAACCATGCACAAATGTGGGAAATACTCCCCTAAATATCTATTTATAGTTTTAATTTGCCATATATTTATCGATAGACTTTATGATTATTTTAAACCTATTATTTGCAATATATGGTTTTTAAAATAGATCATTTTAATTAATTCTTCTTTGTTGGCTTTATTTTTTGCTTTTTATATTTCTTATCAATGTATTAATATTTAAACCAAAATTATGGCAAAAAGGAGATATTGATGAGGAAGAGATATGATATGATGAGTCTTTCTCGATAAAATTTGGGAACGCATAGAAACAACTTAGAATAAATGGTGAACAGGAAAAGTAACCATAATTAAGGTAGATGCACTTTAATTTGCAATAACCCATGAACTTGCTACCACAAAGCAAATAGCAAAAAATGTGGAGTGGAGTAAGCATCATACCATAACCATTACCAGACTTGTAGAGAAAGATATATTTTTCGCATTGCGGATTAAAAAGATCGTGAAAAGTTTAAGGTGAAAAATAGTTTTAAAAAGAGGGTTTAATCTCTAAAATATCTGATAAAAACTTTGATATTGATAAATTCGTTAAATGTCATTAGACGACAATCTAATGAGAGACGATGGAGTTAATTTGATGTTAAAAAACGAAACCATATGGTTTACTATCATACATACTGCCAATAAAAAAGATATTTACGAATTTGTGAGAAAATTAGATAGTAGTAAAAATTAAAGAAAAAACTAAAAAATTCGTGGCAAAACATAATTTATAGACATTAGGGATACTATGAGAGCAGATGAAAAACTTGATGACCTAAAAAAAGCACTGAAAAACAGGAAATGCATTATCGAAAAACATTCGAGTGTTATGGAGATTACATTTGAAAAATCAGAGGATGCAAACTGGTTTAAAGATATCTTTGATGATTATGAGAAGGAATCTGCAGTTAGCTGTCTAATGTCCATGAGACCAAAAGGTCAAAATTTTCGGCATAAGTTTGTATTTAACATCAAAGACATGGACAAATTCGTGGAACTTTTAAAAAAAGAATAATTGTGTTAAAGCTGACAAATCACGAAAATCAGGGTATCTATTTATAAAAAGACTTGGCATCTATCACCCAACATTTATAGAAGACACTGACGATTTTTACAATGAACCTTATCAAAAAGCTAATCTTCCAATGAAATCCCCAATAATTCTGTACTTATCCATTTTTTAGAAATGTTAATCAGATAAACTCCTAGAACCCATATACCCTATTTTATTCCATTATATTTTTTTAAAAAAAAAATGTACACCCTTAAAAACAGGATATTAGAATTCATTTTTAGAGATTTATTTAATACAATGGAAAATTATTTAAATCAAAAAGGGAAGGTCACTAAACAAGGTTAAAATATATTGATTGGCATTCTCCATTGAAAATCAAGTAAGATAGGGAATTTTTTGAAAAATCATAATATCAGATATTAGTCATTTAGGAGAAGTAAAAATAATTGATTAAATAGACTGGATTTATTTTAATTGAATGGTTTTAAGGAGGAATAAAAGTAAAAAACAATTTCAAGATTCTCAGTGAGATTTTCAAAAAATCATCAGTGGGGATGCTGATTTATGATGATGAAGGAAATTTAACCAATTTAAATAGATCAGCTTTAAAAATCATTAACGTCCATGATAAAAAGGATATTCCAGTTAATAATCTATTTAATAATCCAATATTCCATTTTGAAAAAAAATCATTAATTAAAAAAGGATTATTTAAATTTCAATTAAATCCAAAAAATATAGCTAATTATACTAATTTTGAAAAATCTCAAAATTTTTTAATTGACGGTGTTGTTTCAGTAATAGATTCAGGGTTTTTGGTGCAAGTCCATCTTACTTCTCCAGATAGTAAATCTGAAAAACTAATTTATGATGAAAAAAAATATAGGCGCTTTTTTGAGGATGACCTAACTGGAGATTTCATTGCAACCCCTGAAGGAAAAATATTAGAATGTAATCCTGCTTTTGCAGAAATATATGGTTTTAAAAACCTTGAAGATGCTTCCAATGCAGATATGTCTACATTCAACCTTGAAGACTGGAAAATTATAATTAAACGCCTTGAAACTGAGTATAAAATCAAAAATCATCAAACGACTCACATGAGGCATGATGGGAAGCAAATCCATATAGTTAGCAATATTGTTGCTGTTTTCAGTGATAATACAGGGTTGGATCATGTTAAAGGTTTTATTTTCGATGATACTGAACGTAAAAACGCTGAAAAAGCTTTAAAAGAGAGTGAAAAAAAGTATCATCTTCTTTTTGATGAAGATTTGACTGGTGATTTCATTGCCACCCCTGAAGGAAAAATATTAGAATGTAATCCTGCTTTTGCAGAAATATATGGCTTAGAAAATTGCGAAAATGCACAAAAATGGAATATTTCAGAATCAAATCCATTCGACTGGCCATATATGGTTACAAAGATCAAAAATGAGGGTAAATTGCTTGGTTTTCAAAGTTGGCAACGGAGATCAGATGCTCAGAGGATTCATGTTGTGGCTAATCTTGTGGGAATTTTCAATGATTTAGGTGAACTAACGCAAGTTAAAGGTTATGTCTTTGATGATAGTGAACGCAAAAAGACAGAAGAAAAACTTAATCGAGATAAACTTCAAATGACCGATATTTTAGATAGTATACAAGATGGATTTGTTGTTATAAACAATTTTTGGCATTTAACCTATGTTAATCGCTGCGCTGCAGAATATCTTGGTAAAGATGCGGATGATTTGGTGGGACAAAATATATTGGAAATATTTCCAAAGCTTCACAGAACCGTATATGAAAAAAAAATTAAAATCGCCATGAACAACCAAGAAATCCAACAATTTGAAGCTACAGGAATAAAAAAATCAGATCAAATATTTCATATCAGTGTTTACCCTTGGGATGAGGGATTGTCAGTCCATTGGAGACATAATCCAAGTAAATTATAGAATATTTTAAGGGTTTCCTTCCAATTTGTAAAAATAGGATTAGGATATGATGTTTACAGGGATTTTTGCTTTTTTAATCACTTTTTCTGTGGTGCTTCCCATTATAAATCGTTCCAATCCGTGTTTACCTGATTTGCCCATTATTATTTGATCAACACCTTCTTCTTCTGCAGTTTTCAGTATAACGTCTTCAGGTTTACCTTTTTTTATCATGGTTCTAAGGTTAATGTTTTTACAGTTACCTTGGCATTTTTCTTTTTCTAACCTTTCTTTGAATTTATCAACGGCTTTTTTACCCTCTTCCCTCATTTCTTCTTCTAATTTTTCCTGTAAATCACTTTGTGGTAATGATTTTAAATAGTCCATATCAATTACATGTAAAACTATTATTTTCGCACCACTTAACTCTGATTCAGAAATAGCATATTCTCCAGCACGTTTGGAAGCTTCTGATCCATCTGTCGGTAATAATATTTTGTAAACCATTTTAAACCCCATATCCTTTTTAACCATTTTATAGTTTATTTTTTTTGAAAAATAAATTATGGGTAGAAAATTTTACCCTCTATTTTTATAAATTGCTCATCCCAGTGCTGGTTTTGCAAGAGGGCTCAGTAAAATTATAATGGTTAAAAATACCCCAATTATGACCAATGGGATTCCTGCTTTTAATATCTCTTTAATTTTGACATATCCAGTCCCATAAGCCATAGCCACTGTTGGATCTGCCATTGGTAGCATGAAGGATAGTGAACATGCAATTGCCACTGGCACTGCATAAGTCCCTATGGATAATTCCTGTGCTTGGGCAAGTGTAACTGATAATGGTACGAGTATTGCTGAAAGTGCAATGTTTGACATTACTTGGGTTATGACAACTGCAATTATCATCAAGACTACTATTATAAGGAGTGTTGATGGATCGCTACCCAATAATAGGACAATATCATTAATAAGCCATTTTGCAGCACCAGTTTTTAGTAGTGCAGCTCCAAGACTTAATGCACCCCCAAAGAAGATAATTAATCCCCAATCTACTCCAGTCTGCGCATCTCTCCAATCAATTACTTTGAATATGAAAAATAACACAGCCCCAATTAAAGCAATAGAATAACTGTTCAGTCCAGTCCAAGTTGTGGTAACCCATAAAAATATGGTAAATAAGAGTAGGGTTACAGAAATTTTTTCAACTTTTGTCATTGGACCTAATGAATCCATTTTGTTAGATATGGTGTCCATTCCACCCATTATTCCTTTAACTTCTGGTTTGAATAGTTTTCCCAGTAATTTCCAAACAACAATAAGCATGATTATAGCTAATGGAAATCCGAAGATCATCCAGTTAACAAAAGATATTTGGGTGTAGGCTGCAGCCATCAGGTTAGGAGCAGTTCCAATTTCCGTACCGAATCCACCAGCCAGGGACCCATAGGATGCACCAAGAACCATTGCTTTTGCAAAGTTACTTTTTCCCTTTTCAGGATCATTAACACCCATTAATGGAATAATTTCCTTAATAATAGGTAGGAGCATTGCAAACGCCACAACGTTTTCAATCCAGGCAGATAAGATCCCTGTGGAAAACACAGCCACAAAAAGGCCACGATCAGGACTGGTTCCAAACTTGTTAAGCATGACATAGGTTAAACGTGTAGCTAATCCACTTTTTCGGATTGCTTCAGCTATTATGAAACCTCCAATCATGAGGAATATGATGGGATTTGCAAAACCCACAACAGCAGCATCAAAGCTTTCAACACCAATCATGGGTTGAATAAAGAGGATTATTAATGAAGTAACAGCCAAATGAACTGTTTCAGATGCCCACATTATTATGGCAAATACAAGTAATGCAATTGCTGCATGCCCAGAATAGCTTAAACCTTCCATGGGGATTAACATAACGACTATAAATGAAATTATCGCCAAAGGTATTCCCCATTTTTTCAAGTTTATATGCGTTTTCAAAGCCTCCTACATTTTTACTGTTTACCTAGATTTATTGGACATATAAACATATTTTATAATGATTAATCATTTTATTACATATATCTAATTACTAGGGATTCAAGGAAGATAAAAATGATTTTTAAGATACAAATGAAGTTTTATTTAATAAATTTATTCTTCAACTTTTATTTTTATACCAAGTTAATTTTCTATTCTGTGGGTTATTTACCATTGATATTTCCGTTCCCCCAAAAAAATAGGATCAGATAGATCAATTCAAGTGGATAGTTTTCGTGGTGAATTCTCAAATTACACCATTTTCAAGATAACATCAGAATCAAAGTGCCCTGATGGTGTTTTATACAGATTAGTATCTGTTTGAGGGGAAAAAAGCAAAAAATAATAATTTAGGATTTAATCAAATGATCATGTCTATATATTATTGATCAAATAAATTTAACAAATTCTTAATCCATCAAGATAATAATAATTTTAGGTGTTTTATAATTGAAAAAATGGATTACTAGCAATGGGTGCATGGTTTATCAGACTTCTGAGGGTAGGAGTAATTCTTACTTAATTTTTGATCAGGATGTTTCAATTTTAGTTGATACTTCAATTAAAAAATCGAGAAAACGATTATTGAAAAAATTGGATACGTTCTTTGGAAAAAATAAACTATCATATCTTGTTTTAACTCACAGTCATTATGATCATGTTGAAAATGCAGCTATTATTAAAGAAAAATATGGAGCTAAAGTAGTAATTCAAAGTAGTGAAGGGGACAATCTAAAGCAAGGAACCTCTCTAATTCCCAACGGAACAAACATCTTAACTTGTATTATTGTGGGCGTGGAAAGGAAAATTAACAGAATTGCCAGTTATGAAAAAGTTTCTCCTGACATCTGGGTGGATGATTGTTATTTTCTTAGTTCCAACTGTTACTTAATTCACACCCCAGGCCATACAAAGGGGTCAATGAGTTTGATTGTAGATGGAGAGATTGCACTAGTTGGTGATGCCATGTTTGGAGTCTTCAGTTGGTCTGTTTTCCCACCATTTGCGGATGATGTGCCCATTATGATCAGAAGCTGGGAGAAACTTCTGAAAACTGATTGTGAAGTTTATTTGCCAGGTCATGGGACTTCAAACAGTAAAAAATTATTAAAAAAACAGTTTGAAAGACATATATTGAATTAATGTTTTTTTTATCAAAATTGTTGTATTAATGGAGCGGAAAATATGAAAGAAGGAAAGTTAGCCCTGGCCTCTTGTAGTGGGATGAGCCCTCATGGTCTTATCACGAGAGTGGCTTGTTCGGACATAGTTGAAGAATCAGATCAACTAATTTCTATCTGTATGGGTGCCACATCAGCAGATAAAGAAGTTTTCAGTGACATTATAAAAAAATTTCCAATAGTGGCAGTGAATGGTTGTGATGCGTCTTGTGTGGATAAAATATTAAAACAAAAAGGAGTTAAAGTTGCAGAAACTATTAATGTCCTTAACATCTTGGATGGGGAAGGTTTAAAGCCTAAAAATGTCTCAAGACTTGATAGAGAAGGAGAACGATGCGTTAATGTGTTAAAGAGAAAAATAACCAAAAGTGCCGTTGAAAAATATTGTTAGTGAGTTAAAATGGAGGAGTATCTCTAAACCATTTCACAGAATCTTTTATAGACTCTTTCATAGGACGTGGATTATATCCTATTTCTTTTTTAGCTTTTGAATTGCTTATGTCACAATTACTCAACAACACTTCCATAGAATAGCTGGTGAAAAGTGGTTTGTTGTCTCGGTTTTTGTAGTATATTGGAGCTATTTTTCCAACTGTGCTGGCCAACCAATGAGGGATTTTTAGCCAGGGACGTTTTATTTTAGTAATGTCTTCCAACGTTATCATGAGTTCCTTTACAGTAATTTTTTCTCCAGATAAGATGTAGATTTCGCCGTTTTTACCATTCTGACATGCTAGAATTAATCCTTGAACCACATCTCTAACATCAACAAAGTCATATGCTCCATCGATATAGGTTTTCATTGCTCCATTAGTATAATTTAATACCAACTGCCCCATTTGAGATATATTGTAATCATAAGGACCAATAACTCCACTCGGACATACGATAACTGCATTTAAACCCTTTTTAACACCTTCGAGTACTTCTAATGATGCAATGGCCTTGGTACGGTCATAACCACCCCTGGAATGTTCTGGTTCGAACGAACATGTTTCGTTGATTTCAGTTCCGTGGGGAGGTTCTTTCAGTGCATGAACAGAACTTGTGTAGACTAAACGCTTTATATTTTTCTCCAAGCATGCTTTAACCACATTACGGGTTCCTTCTACATTAACTTGATAGAGAAGCTCATCTTGCCCGGGCATTATTGAAATCATCCCAGCCAGATGGAACACCACGTCTACACTATCAAAAATAGGCAAAATTGAATCATAATCCGTTATGTTTCCTTCCATGTTCTCAATATTCAATCCAGAGAGGGGTTTAATATCATCACCCGGAAGGGTTATCACTCTTACCTTTCTTCCCCCAGATGTTAATTTTCGTACCAGGACATTTCCTATGTGGCCAGTCGCACCAGTAACCAAGATCGTCATGTTTTCCACTATTAATCAATTTATGGAGTAATCCTAATTAATTTTTCTGATCTGAAAATTTAAAATGATGGGTAGTGGGAATTTTTTAAATAAAAGTAATTTTTTTAATCAAATCATCTGAGATTTATGATTTGAAATCAAGATAATTTGAATAATAAACCCGGATCGGGTATTTAATTAATCATAACTATCTGGTAAATTGTTTCATAACTTCTCGGGCTGCCTTTGTTTTAACAAGAATAGAAACCTTCATACCTTCTTTAAGGACAATATCTGGTTTTGGGATTGTTATATCACTGTTTTCGTATACTGCAACGATTATGAAGTCTTCAGTGGGACTAATATCGCCTATTTTCTGGCCAATGACCTTTTTATTTTCTAATTTAAAATCAAGTAATTCGGCATCACCCTTCCCCATAACTACCAGATCAGCAATTTTTGGCCGGATTATTAATTTTTCCACATAACTAGCCGCGGTGATCTCTGGGCTTATAACTGAGTCAATTCCTACTTTTCTAAATGCCTCGGCATGGCTGGGTTCACTTACTCTGGCGATAATTTTGGGGATCCTGCATTCTCTCACTAAGATGCAAGCGAGGAGGTTTGCTTCGTCATTTCCAGTTGCTGCCACGAAAACATCTGCACTGGATACATTGGCTTCTTCCAGGGTTTTAGTATCAGTACCATTGCCGCAAATAACCAGAGCATCTAGTTCAGCAGCGGCATTGGAACATAAATTTTCATCATTTTCAATTAAGGTAACATCATGACCATCAGCAATCAGAAAAGAGGCGAGATTCAAGCCTACTCTCCCACCACCCATTACAACCACGTACATCTTAAAACACCTCTCAGACCAATAATAACATTTTTAATCGCCATAAACATAAACATGTTCCGTTAAAAATTTTGAAATATTAGTTTTGTTCAATGATCGTTTTCAAAGAGAATAACACTGTTATGAATTACCATTAACCAGATTAAAAGCTTTACATACACCTAATTATCAATTATCCATGCCAATAACCTCAATTATGACATTTTTCAGTCTAGTTAATGTAAATCTTAATTAATCGTGTTTTAAATTATATGAATAATCATAAAGAGGTTTAATAAAATTTTTTTAGACTCGTAAAGATAGGACCTACATGCATATAAATTTTCCGAAGTTGTGTAGTAAGTCCATTTTCTTGGAAAAAAAACAAGTTTCAAGTTCCCTGAAACCAACTGACATTATTTTGCAGATAATAACTTAAAACTTTTTTTGTGTTGACACATATTTTTGATGATAAATTCAGTGTTAGGGAAATCATTCAATGTCATTTTAATCAAAAAACCAGCACGCAACATGTACCTAACCAACTTTATGATTTATTCCCAATTGCCTCGATAAATGTTTATTTTGTTTTGAAGGCATATATTGGCACGAAATTGGGGAATTGTTAATAATGATCTTTAATTTTAGGATGTGAAGTTATCAAAATAAGTTATAATATGCCTTGATTTATTAATTCGCCGTCAGTTCACCTATTAATAAAATAATTTATATTTTAAGTAATGCAAGGGTAAAAAAAAGAACATATCATTGATATATACGAAAATAATAGTCATTATTAGTGAAATCAGTAATTTAAGATGGAGCATATCTTTTTATTAAACTGCTCCGTGAGGATGTTGTTGCTTCTTCAGTACTATAGTATTATCTGCTGAATTTTTCAAAGCAATACTGAAGCCTGGTTCAGCACCTATAACTAATGTTTCTTTACCATTTTCTTTTGCAATATTAATTAGTGGTAAAAAATCAGTATTACGGGTCATCAGTGCAACCACATCAACATTAGGGTTATGAATAGCTTCAAAGGCTTCCACAGCCATTTGAACATCAATATCTCCTGCAACAATAATAGGAGACATACCCTGATTAACAATGGCTTCTATGAGCTTATCTGAGGCGTACTGGTTAAGGAAGACCTTTCCGACTTTTATTTTCCCATAATCTACAAGTAATTCTTGCACAGTATCCAGATCAAAACTGAATTCTTTCCGTAGCATGTTCGGACCATCAACTAACAAAGCAATATTTTTTGAACTGGGTTCTACTATTCGGGGAATGTATTCTTTAAATGAACTTAATTTTTCTAGATTACGCATTTTTTCTCCTAGTTCCCTTTAGATATTGTGAACCAAGTGTTAATATTATTTTTAATATTATTAATATATTATGGATTTCTTAATATTGTTTTCGTAAATAATTCTTGAAATGTTTCCATCCACTGATGTCTTTTTTGTATAAATCGTTTTTGCCACGATTAAATCAGTATTCTTCATTTAATTTAATTTTATTCAAGTATAAAGAAGAATTAATCTATTTTATCTAATCCAGAAGATAAATAATTATGCCCAAATTAAACCCAAATATGAACTTAACTTAAGAACTTTAATCATATCTGGCTAAATATCATTTTTCGGATGGAAAAGTCATTTTTGACTAATTAAAGATAATAATTTGAAGTTTCCAGTCGGAGAACAAAAAGTTAAAAAAAATAATAAAAACACTTTTTTACAATTTAATGACTGGAAACTGCACTTCTGTTAGAAGTTCGCTTTCTGGAACTTCTAGTGGACTGTTAAGATATATTTCAGTGACTGGGCCTACAATATCATAACCGTTTTTAACTGCGTAATCTGCCACAGCATGAATCACTGGCCCGACTTCAGTATGGGGTCCTTTATAGACGGCTGCTAGTACAGTATGTTCTGGAACTTCTTTAATACCTATTTTACCCTCAGGAATAGCTACTCCTTCAAATGAAAAACCAATTTCATATTGCAGATTTTCTGTAGGAGTATCTTCGGGGCTGTTGAAGTAAGTCCCATAAACTCTGCCAGTCGTTTGAAGACCTTTTTCTGAAAGCCACTCACCCACTTCCTGCATAAGTTCTGGAATTTTATCAAAACTTCCCATATAAGGAATATAAGCAACCATCGTTTCTTTAATCCTTTTTTCTAGTACTTCCATGTTTACACCTTGCTTTACATATTTCCTATTTATTCTTGTATTTATTGATCACGTTTTTTTTATTTCTGTTAGGCTAAGATTTAAATAAAATCAAAATGATACAATTCACAACTTTCAGAAATTACTGAAAATTAAAAAACATATAATAAATGGAGGGTGTTCAATGAATCAAGTTATTGAAACTATAAAAAACAGAAGAAGTGTTCGTAAATACCAAAAAAACCAGATAAAGGATGAAGAACTGGAAAAAATACTTGAATCAGCCATACATGCCCCTACTGGACATAATGAACAGCCATGGCACTTCACTATAATTCAAGATAAGGATTTGATAAATCAAATTAACAAAGGTGCCAAAGAAGTGATGAGCAGAATGGATGTAGAATGGATATCTCAAATGGGGCAAACAGAAAACCTCCACATATTCCATCATGCCCCCACTGTCATAATTGTTTCTGCACGAAAAGATGCAGTCACTCCCATACCAGATTGCTCAGCTGCAGTGCAAAACATGCTCCTTACAGCAGAAAGCATGGACATTGGGTCTTGCTGGATAGGATTTGCTAAATATCACTTCTTAAAAATTGAAAACATGAAAAAATTTAGCATTCCAGAGAATTATGAAGTCCATTTCGGAGTATCTTTAGGTTACAAGGTCAAAAAAAACCCAAAACCTTTGCCTAGAAATCAAAATGTATTTAATTACTTTAGATGATCCTCAAATCTAAAATTAATTACATACATCAATGGAAATGATAATTATGGCAATAAATTATGATTCCCCGAAAGAAGAATTCAAAAAAGAATTATATGACAGTTTTAGAGCTTTAGATATAGATGATCTTCCTTCCAAATTAATGTCCGTAATTCAAAGTGAACCAAATGAAATATCTCTTGGCAAATTATCAAAAATGACTGGTTACAGCCTTTCTGCATTAAGCACCACCCTTAAATCCATGGAAGAAAACAACATGGTTAAAAGGTTTAAAAAACCTAAATCACGCAAAATCTATGTTTATATGGACAAAGATTTAGTAGCACTCTACACAGAACTCCAAAAAAAACGTCATCGACATGCTTTTCTCCCATTTCTCCAAACGATCCCACGAATAATTCAGAAATACTCTGAAAGAGAAAAATTTCAAAGTGAAATTGAAATGCTGAATGATTTCAAGGAACAAATGAAATTCTTAGAAAAAGAAAACCATGAATTCATTGAAAAATTAGAAAAATGGAAAGATTTAAGGGGCAAATAAATAATCAAAAAACATAATCATGTTTTTTATACTGAAATCCTGACAACTTTGACCATGGAAAAAAAGATTTTTAAAGACTTTTTAAATTTTTCAATTGATTTATCAGCTTATCCGACTATGAAACTCCTGTTTATCCATAAAAAAATTTATTATAATCAACATGGTTCTTTTAATATGTTGTAAGTAAACATATTATATGGGGGATAAAAATGGTTAGTATCAATAAAGATGCATCAGTGTTGGCTAGATCTGAAATCGAAATTGATGCAGATCAAGAAACTGTGTGGAATATCCTGGCCGATGTTGAAGGGTGGCCTAAGTGGAACCCTAATGTGAAACAGTGTTTAGCTCACGGTGAACTGGAATCCGGAACACAATTCCAATGGAAAGCTAGTCTGGGAAACATTACATCCGTACTGCAGAATGTTGAACCACCCCATCTTTTAGCTTGGACTGGGAAAATGATGGGTTTAAATGCCATCCACATCTGCAAAATTGACTTTGTAGATAACAAAACAATCGTTAGAACTGAAGAATCATGGGAAGGTTTGGTGAGTAGTGACATGCATGATAAGTTGCAGGAAACCTTGGAAACGTTGCTCCAATCCTGTTTAGAACATCTCAAAACAGAAGTTGAAAGATTATCTAACTAATAATCTGATATTTGCAAATTTAAATTTTTATCAATAAAACTCATAAGAATGGTTAATTTTCCTTTTTCTATACACTGAAAAGTTACCATCAATAAAAATTGTCCTAAAAATTGAATTTTTAATAAGGGTGAAAAACTATGGAAAGAGATGTTATCAAGATTAATGAAGAAAAATGCAATGGTTGTGGTGTTTGCGTTACCGGATGTCCCGAGGGCGCTTTGCAAGTCATTGATGGTAAGGCAAGGTTAATTAATGATCTATTCTGTGATGGTTTAGGAGCTTGTATTGGCGAATGTCCTGAAGGTGCTATAGAGGTTGAAAGAAGGGAAGCTGAACCATATGATGAACGTGAAGTTATGAAAAATATTGTTAAGGCCGGGCCTAATGTTATAAAGGCTCACTTACAACATCTTCAGGAGCATGGTCAGGGCGAACTGGTAAATGAAGCTATAGAATTTTTGAAGGAAAATAATATTGAAGTTCCTGACTACGAGGAAAAACCTCTGGCTTGTGGATGTCCCGGTTCAGCAACCCAAAATTTGATCCCAGATGAAACACAATCAGAAGAACCAGTTATATTACAAGCCCAACTCCAGAATTGGCCCATTCAACTACAGCTTTTAAATCCCAATACACGTTATTTTAAAAATGCTGATCTTTTAATAGCTGCTGATTGCACCCCCTTTGCCTATCCAAACTTTCATCAAAAATTCTTAAAAGGTAAGATTCTGATAATTCTATGCCCCAAACTGGATAAGTTTATTGATGGATATATTGATAAGTTAACTAAGATTTTCCAGAGACAAGATATAAAATCCATTACCATTGTGCGCATGGAAGTTCCCTGCTGCTCAGGTATAGAGGTTATAGTCAAAAAAGCCCTAGAAAAAGCTCAAAAAGACATAAAAATCCAATATATTACCATTACAATAAATGGGAAAATAAAATAATTAATGGATTTAAAGCCCAAATAACATGGATCCAATTTAAGTACCTGTTTGTTGGATTCATTCAAGTTTAAACAATTCATTGTACTACTGTTACATTTATTGGCAATTCATTTAAAAAAAAAATCCTAAAGTTACCGTGCCGAACAATAATATATTTTCAAATGGCAACCATGATGCTTATTTTAAATATTGATTTTTCTTTTTAGAAATCCTCCGAAATGATTTTTAAGAAAATATTTATCACGTCCTAATACTGTACAACTTAAAATTTAAATTAAATTAAAAATCTGTGATAAAAATTGAGAAAGTTTTTTAAAGAAAAAAAGATATTATTACGTTCCAAGATCACATCATAGCTTTGTTCAGGCACTTTTTTGCAAATTATATTACAATTATAAAAAATTATCGAAGCACAATTTTGTCGTGGGCAACTATTATTCATAAAAACGGCAAATAAACCAATTAGATCGAATAAAAAGATTTATACAACTTCTTAATAATATTTAGAGCATATACATGATAATTTTATTTCAAAAAAAAGTTGATTTACAAGATTTAGATCTTTAAATCCAGTGCAAACTCGATGCAAAATCTGAAGAGGGAAACTAAAAGATGAGTACTGTAGAAGTAGAAGTTCTGCGTAGAGAGGCTGTTAGAAAAGAAAAAAATGAAATTGAGCAGATCAGAGAAAAATACAGGAAACAGCGAAAACAGGGAAAATATACTAGAATCGTTGATTTAGAAAGGCAAGCTATTATGCAAGAAGCACAAATACAAGAAACCAAAGAAAAAGAAAAAATCAGACAAAAATACCAAAAAAGAAAAAAAGAAGGTCAACTTAAAACCAAAAACACCCACACTAACCTGGAAAGAGAAGCTCTCATACAAGAAGCACAAATACAAGAAGCCAAAGAAAAAGAAAAAATCAGACAAAAATATAGAGAACGGTTCAAACTTCAAGAAAAAAAGACCACACACACTTATCCAGAGAAAATTGATCTTCCTAACTCCAGTAAAAATGAGGTTGTGGATGAAGAATTAGTTGAGAATACTATTTTTGGTGAAAATGAAGCATTGGAAACAATTGATAGGTCTGCATTAATGGAAAAATTCAATTTAAAAGATGTTCAAGAGGATGATGTTGATCATATCTTACAGAATTTTGATAGAACAATACTCGATGAGGATGTTGAAGAAATAGAAACACAATTAGCGGAAAAAATTAAAAATTCTTTATTGTCCCATGAGAAAATGGAATGGGTTAATGTTCTGGTCTTTTTTAATGAAGAAGAACTGGAAGGAAGTATAAAGATATTTGCAGAATATGTTGATGGTGGCCTGCTGACTCGTTTTAGATCTGATGATATTCAAAGATTAGAATTGGAATTAATGCAACTCGCACTATATGACGTTTGGGATGTTTTCACTACATTGGGAGTGAACATTGACGACCTTGAATCAAAATTAGATATTGAGGTTACATTGGACCGGGCTTGAATTATCAGAAATTATAAACTTAATTAATTATTCTGTTACTCATTTCATTCAAACTATCATGAATATTTATTTTACTTTTATTTATAAAATGATTAGGCATTGGTACCATTTCCAATCCTGTATCCTCCTTAAAACTTAAAAAATATACCAATTATGAATAGTTACAATAAGTAAATTCATTAGATATAATTAATGAGGAAAAAATGAATTATTTCAGGTAAATTATGGAAACAATTTATTCTTGGAATAAAAATGACACAAGCCCATTAAATCATTGCACAACCCTATTGACTAATTTTTTTTGAATTATTGTTGTTGCTCCAAGTTCCTTTAAGGTTTGAGTGAAGGTTCAATAAAACGTGCTAAGTCATCCCAGAATTTATTTGCTGAAATTTTCCTAGCATCCAATACCATTTTAAAGGTAAATTCAAGGTTAAGCGCATTTATAGCGAGAGTATTAATATATATGGACATTTCCACAGGATCCAAATCATTGCGGAGGGTTCCATCCTGAATTCCAGCTATTATAGCCTCTACCATAAGTCTCCACATCCCAGTTCGTAAGTCCACAATCTTTTGCGCATCTTCATTATCACTCATCTGGAACCTTTCGGTTCCGGTGTAGCAGTAAATACGGAAATAATCAGGATGTTCTTTGAAAAATTCATAAAGAGCTTGTATCATTGACATTACTTTACTATAGCCATCAATATTCTGATTTGAGCATTTTAAATACATTTCATATAATATTTTAACTCCGTAGAGGTTCACTGCGAAAAATAATGCTTCTTTGTTCTTAAAATAGTAGTAGAGAAGTGCTTTGTTAACTTCTGCTTCCTTAGCTATTTCATCCATGGTTACATTATCGTACCCTTTTGCGAAGAAAACCTTCTCAGCAGCGTTAATGATATCATTTTGTCGTTTTTGTTTTTCCCGTTCCCTTCTAGAAGTGATAGACATGGCAACTTCACCTTTTTATCCCAATAAGTATATCTGATATGATTGCTTAAAAAATTAGCTTTGATGATATTAAAAAAACCAACATTTGGTCCATCAAGGTGAACTCTAGTGATATAGTACCAGAAATCCTTCGTTAAATTGAGATTGAAGGCAAATAATATTTATCCAATTTTTTTTATTATGTAGAAAACTTTATATAATTTTAACTACAATTTAAATATTAACTAATAGTTAAAAATTAACTGACAGTTAAAATGTGAGGTGTCAAGAATGGTGGAAAAAAAATCCGTGAGTCAAGAATGGCCACAAATAGTGGGGGACTATGTAATTGGTGATGTAGAAAGTGCCGTTGCAGTAGTTACTCTTGGCTCTCATATGGAAGATATACCTATCAAAGCAGGGGCAAGCATATCGGGCCCCCTACATACTGAAAATTTGGGTATAGAAAAGGTTGTTGGGAATATAATCTCTAATCCTAACCTTCGATTTTTGTTAGTATGTGGAGCCGAAGTAATGGGGCATATAACAGGCCAGAGCATTAAATCACTTCATGCCAACGGCGTTGACCCTGAAAAAGGAAAGATAATTGACGCGACTGGAGCCATCCCATTCATAGAAAACATGCCTCCTGAAGCCATACAACGGTTCCAAGAACAAGTGGAGTTAGTGGATATGGTGGATGTAGAAAATTCCAATAATATCCAATCCCAAATCCAAGAATGCATTATCAATGATTGCGGAGCTTTTGAAGAGGAAACATTGATATTAGAATTGCAAAATAGCCCAATCAACGAAAAAGATCAAAAAACACTTGAAAACACTTGAAACAATTTCAACACGTATTCCATTAACTACATCGTAGTGTCGGCCGAGCCTCTGAATCCTGGGGGCCGGCCTGAACTCCTCCATAAACAAAATGTAAAATAATTAAAATTTCGTTTTTTTAATTTAATTGTAATCCATAATATTATAAGATCATTTTGGATAACTATTTCTTTTCATTATCTAGAAAAAAGTAGAAAATAGATATATATTACGCCGGGACAGGGATTTGAACCCTGGAGGAGCCATGCTCCACGGGATCTCAAGTCCCGCGCCTTACCTGGCTAGGCTATCCCGGCATGTGAGTTAATTTTGATCAATCCTTTTAAAGGTTGAGTTCGGCACTACATGATGATATATTTCGTCTTGTTTGAAAAAATGAGATAAAATATGAGGGTAATTTTTTTAAGCTGTTGTTTTCAGCTGTGATTAGTGTTTATGATTTAACTACGTAGTTCTATTTCTATGCTCACATTGTCAGGCACATTGACTTTCATTACTTGTCTCATTGCCCTTTCATCGGCTTCGATTCCCACCAGTCTTTTGTGAATTCGTAGCTCCCATTTTTCCCATGTTGCTTTTCCTTCACCATCAGGCGATTTTCGGGTGGGTACTACTAATTTTTTAGTAGGTAGTGGTATGGGTCCTGAGAGATCTACGCCAGTCCTTTCTGCGATCCTCTTTAGTTGGTCACAGACATAGGCCAGTTTCTCTGGGTCGGTGCCGGTGAGTTTGATTCTAGCTTTGTTCATTACTATATTCCTCCATTAAAAAGAAAGAGAAGGTAGTGTAAACTGGTATGGATCCAGTCTACCTTCAATTAAATCTATCCCAACTTTATTTTGCTGGCACCAAATCAATACACATACCAGCAGCAACAGTTTGACCCATATCACGGATTGCAAACCGACCCATGTGTGGTATGTCCTTGATCTTCTCAATGACCATTGGCTTGGTAGGTTTAACCACAACGAATGCAGCATCCCCTGTTTTCAGGAAGTCTGGGTTTTCTTCTTTAACTTGACCAGTTGCAGGATCCAGTTTTTTCTGGAGTTCCAAGAATGTACAAGCAACTTGAGCAGTGTGACAGTGGAACACAGGAGTGTAACCTACAGTGATAACGCCAGGGTGCTGCAGAACTACAATCTGTGCTGTGAACTCCTTAGCAACAGTTGGTACATTGTCAGTGTGTCCAGCAACGTCACCACGCCGAATATCATTTTTACCGACTCCACGAACATTAAATCCTACATTATCACCAGGTTCTGCTTTATCCAGCATTTCATGGTGCATTTCAATGGATTTAACTTCCCCACTTGCTCCCGGTGGTTCAAATATTACGTTGTCACCTTTTTTCATGACTCCAGTTTCAATCCTGCCCACAGGCACGGTCCCTACACCAGTGATGGAATATACATCTTGCACTGGCACTCGTAGAGGTAGGTCGGTTGGTTTTTCAGGTGCAGTGAATTCATCCAACGCTTTAACTAGACTTGGTCCTTTATACCAAGGAGTGTTAGGAGATGCTTCAGCTATATTATCCCCTTCAAATGCAGATAGAGGTATGAAGTTAATGTCACTTGGTTTGTAAGCCACAGTTTTCACTAATTCAGAAATTTCTTCTTTCAGTTCGTTGAATTTTTCTTCACTGTAGTTCACCAAATCCATCTTGTTGATACCAATGATGAGTTGGTTGATTCCCAATGTTCTTGCCAAGAATGCATGTTCCTTGGTCTGAGGCATTACACCATCATCAACTGCTACCACAAGAACCGCAGCATCTGCTTGTGAAGCACCAGTGATCATATTTTTTACAAAGTCACGGTGACCTGGGCAATCCACAATGGTGAATTCGAATTTGGGAGTGTCAAATCTGGCATGTGCCAGGTCAATGGTCACTCCCCTATCTCTTTCTTCAGATAGTTTGTCCATAACAAATCTAAACTTGTTTTCTCCTTCGGATAACTGTTGTTCAGCGATAGATCCGGATTGTAATAACAGGTGCCCCACTAAAGTGGATTTACCATGGTCTACGTGTCCGATAAACGCCAAATTCATGTGTTCTTTTCCTTTAGCCATAATTATTCCTCCAATAATAATTCTCTTACTATGATTATTTAGAGAGCTTACTAAGCGCACTGGTTGAATTTATTAGTTCCTCTATTTAAATTAACCAGTATATTATTTTTGATCTGGATTGACCATGTCAATTTATGGTTATGTTTTATCCAGATTTTTATGGTATTCTCAATGCAGAGAATACTACCCAAAAAATTAAGGGGTATTAATATAATTATTATTAAAAATTTGATTTTTTTTATCCCAAGTAATGTTCAGGACCATAAGGCTGATCAGATAATCCTTTACGTTGCCTGATCTCCCGTACTATGGTATTTTGAAGTTCATGTGGAAGTTTTTCGAACCCTGCATTCTCTGTTGACCAGAGACACCGACCTTCTGTTGCTGACCTTATATCTCCTGCAAATCCAAACATTTCAGCCACTGGTACCTTTGATTCCACTGTTGACATGTCTCCTTCCTGACCCATGTCCAAAATTTGACCTCGTCGGTTCTGGATCTCACGAGTGGCTGATCCCATATAATCTTGGGGCGTGTTGATAAATACCTTCTGTATAGGTTCCAGTAGTGCAGGTTCAGCCATCATTATTGCACCATAAACTGCTTTTCTTATAGCTGGTAGTACTTGTGCTGGTCCTCTGTGCACGGCATCTTCGTGTATCTTGGCGTCCATGAGTTTGATCTTGATTCCCATGACTTTTTCTTTGGCTATGGGTCCATCATCCATGGCACTTTCGAATCCTTCCAATAGTAATTCTTTGATCTCATCCAAGTACTGTATACCTCGAGTCATGTTGACGAAGATGCTCTTGTCATACACATCCCATACTTTTCGAGCTTGTTCTTTGGGTAATCCGTATTCCTGGAATGTAGGGATTAATTCTTTTCCTTTAACTCTGCCTTCCTTAATATTTCCATCTACAATTGCTTGATAGACTGGTTCGTCTAATGGTTCGATTTTTATGTAGAAACGGTTGTGTTTGTTGGGTGATTTTCCTTCCACTGGTCCGGCTGTTCCGGCGATGGTTTCCCGATACACCACAATAGGTTCGGAAGTTTCAATTTCTACACCCTTCTCATTGATACGATAAGCAATGATTTCCAAGTGAAGTTCACCCATACCAGCAACCAGGTGCTCACCAGTTTCTTCATTGATTTGCATCTTGACAGTAGGATCTTCCTTCCCAACCTGCCTTAGTACTTCGATGAGCTTGGGTAAGTCTTTGGTATTTTTAGCTTCAACAGCAACGGTGACTACTGGTTCTGAAATGTGTTCTAATCCTTCGAAGGCATCGATTTTACGGTCCAGGTCACAGATGGTTTCCCCGGCAACGGCGTTTCTAGCTCCAGTGATGGCTACGATGTTTCCTGCAGGTACTTTATCGGTATTAACTCGTTCTGGACCGAAATAGACTCCTACTTGTTGGGTTCGTGCTTTAGCATGACTCCCTACCATGAATATTTCGTTTCCCTTCTCTAATGTTCCCCCATACACTCGTCCAGTGGCTATTTCGCCCGCATGTTTGTCTATACTCACGTTAGTGACCATAACGGCTAGTGGACCATCAGGGTCTGCGTTAATCATTCCTTGTCCTTCTGCACTTTCAATGTCACCAGACCAGATGCTGGGCACCCTGTAAGGCTGGGCTTTGTTGGGGCTTGGTAAGTGCTCAACTACCATCCCCAGCAATACTTCTGATAATGGTACTTTTTGGGCTAATTCTTTCTGATTTTCATTGTTACAGTAGTCAAGGATGTCTTTAAAGTTTATACCAGTTTTTTGCATGATGTCCATGTTTATGGCCCAGTTATGATAGGCAGATCCGAATGCTACACTTCCATCTTCGACTTTTACTTGCCATTCTTTTTTAAGCTCCTTAGGAGCCATATTGCTGATTAATTTATTAGCATTGGCTATAACTTTGATGAATCGTTGCTGTAGTTCTTGAGGATCTAATTTCAGTTCATTAATTAACCGATCAACCTTGTTTATAAATAGTACTGGCCGCACATTTTCTTTGAGGGCTTGGCGCAGCACAGTTTCAGTTTGAGGCATGATTCCTTCTACAGCACATACCACTACAACAGCACCGTCCACTGCTCTCATAGCACGGGTTACATCTCCCCCAAAGTCAACGTGACCTGGTGTGTCGATGAGGTTGATTAAGTATTGACCATCCTTGTATTTGTGCACCATAGACACGTTTGCCGCGTCGATGGTTATCCCTCTGGCTTGTTCTTGTTCATCAAAATCAAGATATAACTGGTCTCCAGCCAGTTCTGAGGATATCATACCTGCGCCTGCTAGTAGGTTATCTGATAAAGTTGTTTTTCCGTGGTCAATATGGGCCACAATTCCGATGTTCCGGATGTAATCCGGTTCGTACATCAATTCTTTGATCTTATTGATCATTCTAGTACGTCTACTCAAAACAATCACCTAAAAATAAATTTTAAGATAAAATAAATAGGTTGAGTTTATGGCTAACCCCTTAGTGGGCTGATCTGGCCACTCGCTCTTTTTCCTCCTTTTTACTTACAGAAAAACTCCTGGTGTCTGCTTCTGCTGCCAGCATGAGTTCTTCTGCCAAACATTCTCCAGCGGATTTTTTCCTTTTGAAAGCTGACTGGAGTGCTCCCTTAGTTATGAAACCAATTGCAAGGTCTACCCTACGCTGGGGTGCTATGTCCACTGCTACTTGGTAACCAATTCCTCCGTATTTGATACGAGTAGTTTCTTCCCGGGGTGCAGCATTTTCGACAGCTTTTACCAAGATCTGGATTGGATTTTCCTTAGTACGTTTATTTATAACCGTGAAAGCTTCTTTTACAATGTTATAAGCCTTGTTTTTCTTACCTGAGTTCCTTTCGGTTCTCATGATCTTATTCATTAATCTTTCCACAATGGATACTCTTGATTTGGCGAACTGTCTCTTGACATGCCTCCCCATGGTGTGGGGAACCATTATTTCGTCCAGACAAACATAATTGACCAGTCCCAGGTCTTCTACCTTGACTTCTTCCAGTTCCCAACTGTCAAATACTTTGAAGCTCATATCATGACCTCACTTATCTTACTGGTTTTTCAATTTTACCCTTAACCATTTCTTCTAGGGCTACGTTGTTCACCTTACTGACCTTCCATCGAACTCCGGGGATATCTCCCACAGATCTTCCAGATGACCCACCTACTCCTTCGATAACTACTTCGTCATGTTCATCTATGAACCCTATAGCCCCGTCTCCAGGTGCAAATGCTGTTATCTGTTTACCATTTTTGATGAGTTGTACTCTTACACATTTTCTGATGGCGGAGTTTGGCTGTTTAGCTTCAATTCCCACTTTTTCAATGACGATTCCCCGTGCTTGGGGTGCACCTTCTAAAGGGTCGGCCTTCACATCCAGCCCGAATGCTTTTCTCTTATATTCTGTGTCTTTCCACCGAAAGTTTTGTCGGTTTTTTTTAAGCTTTTTTGCTGCAAATAATCCTGGCAATGGAATTCCTCCTTGTTAACATTAATACGATGACTATTCCCTGATCAGTCCTTTTTTTGGGTGTTTCCCTGGATCAGGGATTTATTGATCAGTAAAATTAGATCGTTGTCGGTTTTCACTATTTAATAATTATATTATTTATATTGTGCTGCCTTTTGGCCAGTATTCGGGCTCTTTCTATATTTTGCCCACCTTTTCCAATAGCAGTTCTTTTATTTCTTGAATCAGCCTCAATAGTCGCGATTTTCTCTCTGTTTTCTTTTTGAAGTATTCTTATGCTTCTTATTTTGGCAGGAGCTACCAAATTAGCTATAAATTCTGCAGGGTCGTCAGAGTGTTCAATTACCTCCACACCCTTGTCTACAGTTTTCTGCACCTTAGCGACAGTGCTTCCTTTTTTTCCTATGGCCAGACCCATATCTCCTCTTTTTACCAGGAAGGTGATCTTGCCATTTTCATCATCCACTAAGCAATCTTTGACTGTTGCCCCGGTCATGCTCTCAAAGAGAGCTATATACCTTATTTCATGGGTGCTGAACTTGATGGTCACAATCTTACCCCACTATCTCTAATATGGTGGAATCTCCAGGATCAGTTACTACCATGGCAGCTACAGTGAATGGTTTTCCACACACTGACCCTAAATCAACGCTGCTGCCTTGGAAAGTGTAAACTGGGATCTCTGATAATTGGGAATACTGCATCACGTCTTCTGTTACCTCTTGTGGGCAATTTTCAGAGATAATGACTAGTTTCCCTTTACCAAACTTCAAGGCTTGGATTGTTTTGCTAGATCCCAGTGTGACATTTCCTGTGTCTACTGCTACTCTAATTCCTCTATCTACGTCCATCGACTGCCTCCTATTTCTCATTCATGATGACGCCAACTGATCCTGTTCCCAGTGGTATTGGCTGCCCGATTATAATATTCTCTATTATTCCGGTAAGATGGTCTATCTCACCTCTGATACTGGCACGGAGAAGGTGTTTGCCCGTTTCTTCAAATGATGCTCTGGCCAAAACGCTTGCCTTTTCTCCGCTGATCCCATGACGGCCAATGGATTTAACTATTCCATCAGAAGTCATCATATCAGCCACCAGCATGATGTGTCGCACATCTACAGTGAGTCCTTGTTCTTCCATAGTTGTTTGGGCTTCGTGAATAATGGCATTTCGTGCGGCTTCTATTCCCAGAACTTTTTCCACTTCATGTATATCGTTGGTAGTTGTTCTGACTCGGTCCACACCATCCATTTTCAGGACTGCCCCCAAATTTGAACCTTCAGTATGAATAACCCATTCCTGTCCCTCTTTACGGATCACGACCTTCCCTATGTTCTTAATTCCACTTATCTGGAGATCGCGAACCTTATCAGCTAAAAGTCGGAGTTCTCTAATTGCATGTTTAGGATCAGTAATTTTAGGTTCAAAACTGAGTAGGTTGTTATTTATTTCTACACTTTTAAAAGTTTTCTCTATCTTGGCAATAACCTCATCATAGTTAAGTCGTTTCTCCTTAACTTGATCTTCATCTATCTCTATGCTCATGTTCATATTTGCATAGTTTACATTTAAGTCCTTGAGGATGTCATTAAGGGTTATTTTACCTATCCTATTGGCAATGGTTCTTACGAACTCTTCATCACTGGCATTTTCTTCATCGAAGTATATTGCCATAGTTGGCGTGGATATCTTCTTACGTGCGTCCACAATCTCGATTAATCGTGGCAATCCTAGGGTCACGTTAAGTTCTGCCACTCCTGCATAGTGAAAGGTACGCATGGTCATCTGAGTACCTGGTTCTCCCACGGACTGGGCAGCAACTGTACCCACTGCCTCACCAGACTCGACTTCTGACCTTATGTAGGCCTTTTTGATTTCTTGAACCAATTTTTCCAGTTCTTTATCATCCAAATCATGTTTTTGGGCTGCTTCAGCTATTTCTTGGATTAATTTGTCTGGAAATTTGGTTTTTTTCTTTTTGGCCACCTTTTCAACTTTTTTTATATCCACAAAACCACCTGAATCCATCTGTGAGTAAATTCTATTATATTATTTTTTTTAATCATTAGTCTACTTTTGATTGATTATTTACTTGACTTGGCTTTAATTCTCATCTCTTCAATCAATCGGTCGATATCGGCAACTTTCCCATAGTCACTTTTGGCAGGGTCTATTCCATCTTCACCGTAGTGCGTTTGTATGACCACTCCTCGGTTGTCCCTTACTGTTCCATCGGTACTTACTGAGAGATCTTGCAGTGCATTTACCAGTCGACGCTGCATGTAACCACTTTGAGCTGTACGTATAGCTGTGTCTACTAATCCTTCACGCCCTCCCATAGCATGGAAGAAAAATTCAAGAGGATCAAGGCCAGTTTTGTAACTTGAACGGACAAAACCACTGGCTTTTGCACCAAGATCACCTTCTTGGAAGTGTGGTAGAGTTCTTTTACTGTAACCTCTCTCTATTCGACCACCACGAACAGATTGTTGACCTACACATGCTGCAATCTGAGTTAAGTTAAGCATAGATCCCCTAGCACCAGTTAATGCCATTATAACCGCATCATTATCCATTCCAAAGTAACTTTCAGCTATTTCTCCTGATTTGTCCCTGGCTTCTCCTAAGACTTGCATGATCTTCATCTCCAATGTTTCTCTAAGACTGCGGCCAGGTAGTGCTTCCAGTTCATCATCACGGTAGGCTTCAATTAACATTTCCACTTTTTTTTCAGCCTTGGAAAGTAGCTCTTCGATACGGTCCTTTGCTTCTTGAGGTATTTCTTCATCAGCAGTACTGGTGGTAAATCCACGTTTCATTATCCCAGAAATGGCCAGTTTGGTGGCTGAATCCAGGAATTGTCTAGCCCGGTCAGTACCATACTCTTTTACAATTGAATCCAATATTTTGCCTGAAAATGCACCATAAGCTTTTTCATCTATTGCTCCAAAAATCAATTCTCCCTTTTCTATGATAACATAAGCATCATTTTTACATTCTTCGCGAAGACATTCATCACATTTACGACATATCTCTGCCCGGTATACCATGTTAAGATCTGTGGGAAGGAGTAAACTGAAAACTTCTTTACCTGTCCATTTTTTATTTTTAGGTTTTGGCAAAGGTAACTGAGATTTTTTAATCATTTGGAACACTTCCTCCTCCTCGAAATTGGATCCCTCCCTGGTGAGTAAATATGCTCCAGATATGTGATCATGTATTCCCCCAATTATGGGCCCACCGAAACGCGGTGATAATATGTGTTCCTGGACTCTCATGAGAGATTTGGCTTCGGCACGTGATTCTTCTGTTTGGAATACGTGCATGTTCATTTCGTCTCCGTCAAAGTCAGCGTTGTATGGTGGACAAACACAAAGGTTGAGTCTGAAGGTTTTATGAGGTAATACTTTTACTTCATGAGCCATCATAGACATTCTGTGCAATGATGGTTGCCTGTTGAATAAAACAATGTCTCCATCCATTAGATGTCTTTCTACAATGAATCCTGGCTCTAATTTCTCAATTATCGATTCTTTGGTCTCATCATACACCCTAATCTTTCTCTCATCAGGACGGATGACATAATTAGCCCCAGGATGTTTATTAGGGCCATTCATGATGTATTTTTTCATTTCATCCATGTTCCATTCAGTGATATATATGGGTACTGTGACCTCTGTAGCTATCATGTGTGGAACACCTACTTCATTGATACTTATGTTTGGGTCAGGAGATATTACTGTCCTTGCTGAGAAGTTTACCCTCTTACCTGAAAGGTTACTTCTGAAACGCCCTTCTTTACCCTTTAAACGTTGAGCAAGAGTTTTTAATGGCCTTCCTGAGCGATGTCTAGCTGGTGGAACTCCAGAAGCTTCATTATCAAAATAAGTAGTAACATGATATTGTAACAGCTCCCATAAGTCCTCAACGATTAGTTGTGGCGCTCCTGCTTCCATATTTTCCTTTAAACGCTGATTGATACGTAATATATCAACTAATTTGTGAGTTAAATCGTCTTCTGACCTTTCACCAGTTTCTAGAGTAATAGAAGGTCTTACAGTCACTGGAGGTACTGGCAGTACAGTAAGTACCATCCATTCTGGTCGTGCCACCTTGGAATTTATTCCCAAGTACATATAATCTTCTTCTGGGATTTTTTCCAGACGTTCTCTCACTTCGCTAGGGGTGAGTTTGTAGTTTCCTTCAACAATTGAAACAGGTTTATCAATTTTGACATCTTCCTGTTCAGTTTCACAATCTGGACATTTATCTCTGCGGGCAGTGGTGTAAACTTCCTTCACCAATGAAGTTATGCTTTCTTCATTCTGCAAACGGGATTCAATTCTGTCTTTGAGGTCAATTTTCTCAGTTTCTGTTAAAAGAACTTTCCCACATTCACTGCATGTTGAACGTAAAATTTTGTGAATTGTATCTGCAAATCCTACGTGGACCACAGGTCGGGCCAAGTTAATGTGACCGAAATGTCCTTGACAATCCCCTCCTTTTGAACCACATGATCGGCATCTTAATCCTGGGTCGATAACTCCCAGTCTTGGGTCCATGAGACCCGCTTCTATGGGGTATCCATCTTCATCGTAGGTATCTGGAGTCACGATTTTAGTGACGGACATTCTCCGGATATGTTCCGGCGATAGCAGGCCAAAGTTGATCTGTGCGATCTTCTTTAAAATTCCTTTCAAACTCACTCTCTCCTCTGTTTATATTTTTATAAGACCCTTATTCTGTTTGATATGATTATCAGGCTTTATCCTCAAGAACTAGTTTAGGGAATATGCATAAACTCTTGAGTTCGTCCAGTAATAGTTTAAATGCATATGATATTTCCACGGGAAAACTGTCTGAGTCTCCACAAATGGGACAGAATTTTTTATCCCTAATACGATCATATATGGCTACCATTCCACATTCACCACATATTATAGCCTCATATTTATCAGATTCATCAAGCAACCTTTCTTTAAGGGCTAATGCAGCACCATGCGCAATTAAACAATCTCTTTCCATTTCTCCGAATCTGAGACCTCCTTCACGGGCTCTTCCCTCGGTAGGTTGTCTAGTTAGAACTTGTACCGGACCTCTTGACCTGGCGTAAACTTTATCTGAAGTCATATGGTGTAATTTCTGATAGTAAGCCACACCCACAAAAATCTCAGCTTCAATTCTTTCTCCGGTAATTCCATTATGTAGGGATTCCCGGCCAGCGGTCTCAAATCCATTTGCTTTTAAGAGATCCATTATTTCGTGTTCGTGGTTTCCACTGAATGGTGTTCCATCCATGCGTTGTCCTTCCATACAACCTGCTTTACCAGATAACATCTCCAATACTTGTCCTACAGACATCCTGGAAGGGATGGCGTGAGGATTTATAATTAAATCCGGTACCACTCCTTCAGCAGTGAAAGGCATGTTTTCCTGAGAAACAATAAGACCGATAACTCCTTTTTGCCCGTGTCTAGATGCAAATTTATCTCCAAATTCTGGTTGCCTCTGGTCTCTTACTCTAATTTTGGCCAATTTACTTCCTTCAACTGTTTCAGTCAGCAAAACTGCATCTACTACTCCGTGTTCCCCGTGTCGCACGGTGACTGATGTTTCTCTTCTTCGCTCAGCCACTGTTCCGAATTCATCGATTTCTTCCAAAAAACGTGGCGGGGATGTTTTTCCAATGAGGACGTCTCCGGATTTGACTTCAACTTCAGGGTTGACTATTCCATCTTCATCTAAATTACGGTACACTTCTTCAGATCTGTAGCCGCGTACCATGTTTTCAGGTACTTCAAATTTGTCTTCCTGTCCTCCAGGATATCTCCGTTCAGAAGCTTCGTAAGATCTGAAAAATGATGATCGGGCCAAACCTCGTTCAATAGATGCCTTGTTAAGTATGAGGGCATCTTCCATATTGTAACCCTCATAAGACATAACTCCCACTACAAAGTTCTGACCAGAAGGTCGTTTATCATATTGAGTGGCGTCCATACTTCTTGTTTTAACAATAGGAACTTGTGGTTGATGTAGTAAGTGTGCACGAGTGTCTGTTCTTAAATTGTAGTTGGAAACGTAAAGCCCCAAAGCCTGTTTGGTCATTCCTGCTTCCATAGTGTTACGGGGGGAGGAGTTGTGGTTGGCGTAGGGTATGATCCCAGCACATATTCCCAGCATGGTGGCTGGATCTATTTCTAGATGAGTGTGATATTCATTAATTTCATCTGCAAACATTGCAATGTAGGTATTTTCTTCTTCTTCCGCATCCAAGTATTCAATTATTCCTTCATTTATCAGATTTTGCCATGTCATTTCTCCATCAGCAATTTTCTGCACATGTTCATCTGTTAAGAGTGACCCGCCGTTTTCCACTACTATTAGTGGTCTTCGGGTTCTTCCAGGATCGTTGAATACGTATATTTCATTATTTTCAGGGTAATGAGTGATATTCATCTCATAGGAAACTTCACCAGACCTCCTTTTCTGGCGCATTTCCTCCATGAACCCTTCAGGATCGTCACAAGTTCCAATAAGCTTTCCGTTAGTATAAACCTTGCATTTTTTCACAAATTGTCCCCCAGTAACTGGCTTTTCATATTAAAATAAATTTAAACTCCCAATAATTCCTTTTTTTTAAATATAATTAAATGAGGTTGATTCCCTTCACTTTTTTAATGACTGCTTCTAGTTCATCTGGATCTGAACCCTCGGATATTTTGGCCAGTATAGCCAAGTTTTTCACCAAACCACAGTTGGGTCCCTCAGGAGTTTCGTTGGGGCATATCTTCCCAAATTGAGTAGGATGCAAATCACGAGCTTCAAAG
This sequence comes from Methanobacterium sp. UBA353, assembly GCA_002496805.1. Classification (GTDB taxonomy): domain Archaea; phylum Methanobacteriota; class Methanobacteria; order Methanobacteriales; family Methanobacteriaceae; genus Methanobacterium. The sequence goes on from DALO01000017.1 coordinate 52,231, forward strand.
TGTGGTTGGCTCCTTGATAGGGGAGATACGACACGTTTAAGGTGTGAAAGAGTTCCCATGTAACTAGTACGATCGAGCAACTGACTTACTCCTGCCCGTCCTCCAACCCAATTTCCAGTGGCAATGGCATGTTTAATGTTCTCAGTCAGAACATCAGAACGTACCGCTTGCTTAACTGATGGTTCTTTGCCTCTTGCTAAACTCCGTTCAAGTTGATAAGTCATGTCACGGGTTAAACTGGTAAATGCTACTCGGAACAAATCTTCCATGAGATCTCCGGATACACGTAGTCGTTTATTGGCGTAATGATCCTTATCGTGCGGGTCGCGCTCATCAAAAATAACTTGAAGAAGCATTTCTGTCATTTCAGCCAAATATGTGGCTTTTTCAGCCCTTTTATCTGGTTCCACACCCATATGAGGTAATAAATAGCGATCTATGACATCTTCTGCTCTTTTTATTCTGTATTCTTCAGTCATTCCTTTAGCTACTCTGTTACCAATGTATTTGATGGCATCGTAGGTTGTAGTAATTTCTGAAGTTTGAATATCATCTATAAGTAAGAATTGTACATCATTTTCTTCCGAAACACTGCTAACCAGATCTACATCTTTTTCAAGACCCAACGCACGTAATAGAACCACTAATGGTATTTCCCCCGGCACATATGGGAAGGATATTCTTAAAAATACCCCTTTTTTTCGTGGTTTTCGGTATTCCAGAGTGATTCTTGCCCTAAAACCACTTTTAATCGATGTTACAATGGCTCTTGCCCTGCGGTCTTCTTTTTCACCGATTCGTTCCAGAATTATCTTGTTGGGTGCAATTTCTTCCATGGTTACAATGGCTCTTTCTGAACCGTTAACAATGAAGTATCCTCCTGGATCCTGGGGGTCTTCTCCATTTTCTTCAAGTTCATGGTATCCCAATCCATTTAAGTGGCAAATGTTAGATTTGAGCATCACTGGAAGTTCACCAATATACACTTTTTCCAGTTGTGGTTCTTCTTCACCCTTACTCAAAGCCATGTCCATGTACATGTGGGCCGAGTAAGTGAGATTTCTCAGTCTGGCTTCTGTTGGGAAAACCTTACTTTTTGATCCGTCTGCTTCTTTAATGTAAGGTTTCTTTATTTCCACTTTACCAGTTTGTATGCAGTATTCTCCCTGTTCAAGAACTATTGGTTCGGTTATGTCAATTATGTCCTGTATTCGATGGTTAACAAAGTCATTGTATGATTTTATGTGATGGTCAACCAGTTTATATTCATCAAAAAAGGTATCAACAAGTCCCCAGGCATTTTTTACCATTAAATTCCTCCAAAAACAATTCATACCCCTCCATTACATAACACCAAAAGTTTGGGTCCTGGTGGTTTGGACACTATATCAACTATATATATTATTTCATAAATATACACAGTTTATGTGTCGGTGCGTAAAGGTAAGGAATTATTCGTATTATTCTCGTATTTATTCAATTCACTTTTCTGGCTAAATTTCCTAAATATTAATCTAAAACCAAACGATATGTTTCAAATTTTCCAGCAGTCTGGCTTTTTCTGGTTATCTTAAGAATATCCCCTGATTTAGCTTCTATAGCCTTTACAACTGGATCATCTATTTTTATTTTTGGCAGCTGTTCAGGATGGATATCAAGTTTTTTTAATACTTTTTTAACTTCAGATTTTGACAAAACAACATGATCTGGAACTAGTTCGTGTTTTAAGATATCCTTCTTCACCATTGAATCCTCCAATTAAAATTAGAACGGGCCCGACGGGAATTGAACCCGCGACCACTTGGTTAAAAGCCAAGCGCTCTCCCAGACTGAGCTACGGGCCCTCTAGAACGCCCTGGCCGGGAATTGAACCCGAGTCGCGGGCTCGACAGGCCCACATGATAGCCCCTACACCACCAGGGCAACTTTAGCAGAACTAGAGTATAGTGGTTTATGATATGATTCTTTATATACTTTTCCATTTCAATGTCTATGTTATTAAGGCTTGTTAAGTTTGAGGGTTTTTCAAATAATCACTCGTTAAGTGCATTATTTTAAACCTTAACAAATTCCATTGAACTAAATCATTATATGTAGAATATTAAGTCCCGCCTGCCGGACTTGAACCAGCAACATTCGGATCTACAGTCCGACGCTCTGCCAATTGAGCTAAGGCGGGATTCAAACAATTTTTATGATATGGTTATTTTATTGAATTGATGGGACCACCCGGATTCGAACCGGAGTCTCAGGCTCCCAAAGCCCAAAGGATCGACCAAGCTACCCTA
>DALO01000017.1:54673-58105 GCA_002496805.1 Methanobacterium sp. UBA353
TCGACCAAGCTACCCTATGGTCCCTAAACAATATTTGATTAAATTTAAAATCTAATCACGCATTTATAACATTATTTATAATTATTTGCCATCATTTAGAGCCCCGGACGGGAATTGAACCCGCGACCACGAGATTACAAGTCTCGCGCTCCACCAGACTGAGCTACCGAGGCATTTTAAGTTTTGAAATATTGCCTTATATAGTTTTTGGTGGAATTATTAATTAAATTGATGACTCGTCCAGTAGTGTTAATGGTGGTTAATTCAATTATTTAAATTTTTTTTAAAAATTTCATGAAAATTCAAAAATGCATCACTACTAGAACGTTATAGATATAGTTAACATACTAATATTTAACCTTGTTTTTTAATGCTGTTTCTCTTAAAACTTCCACTGCAGGCAGTTTTGCTCCCGCAATAAGGTTAATGGAAGCTCCCCCACCACTGCTAATGTGACTAATTCCAGTTAATCCCATCTGATTTGCAGCAGCTGCAAGATGTCCACCCCCAACAATAGAAAATCCTGGAGAGGAGGATATTGCATTAAGAATGTCTTCAGTACCTTGATTGAATCCTTCCTTTTCAAAAACACCAGCAGGCCCATTAGCAAATATGGTACGTGCATTTCTAATTATCCGAGCATATTCTGTGATGGTTTCAGTGCCCAGATCAAAGATTGGAAGGTTTGGAAGTTTTCCCGATGGATACTCCAACCTTTTATCATCCTTACAGACTGCCAGATCACTGGGTGTCAGTATTTTATCTTTGAATTTTTTACAAAGATTTTGTGCCTTTTTAACAAATTCACAATATTCCCTATCTTCTATAAACTTCTTGTTTTGTTTTCGTATGTTTACTCCACCACCCCATAGGAATATGTTAGCAACTAACCCCGTGGTGAGAATATAATCAGCACTTCCTGCCTCCAACGCGTTTTCCATAACCATTATGGAATCATCGACTTTAACCCCTCCCAAAACATAAACACATGGCCTTTCAACATTACGTACTGCATTGTATAATGCTTTAAGCTCTCTTTCCATCACTCTTCCAGCTGCAGACGGCAGTTTCATAGCAAAACCAACCATTGAAGGTTGCGAACGATGAGCAGCAGCAAAAGCATCATTAATGAAGTAGTCTGCTAATGGTGATAATAACCTTACCATGTGGGTTTCAGCTTGTTCTAACGGTTTTCTTTGAAGTATTTCTTCAGAATAGAAACGTACATTTTCTAAAAGAAGGATTTCTCCCCCTTCCAATGTAGATATGGTCTCCCGAGCATTACTACCAAATATATCATCAACATAGCCCACTGGCCTTTCTAATATGTTAGAAAGAGTTTCAGCGTGTTGTCGGAGAGTAGTGAAGTCATTTTTACCAGGACGGCTTTGATGAGCAATTAAAACAGTTTTTGCACCTTTTTCTGCCAGTTCACTGATTGTTTCTGAGTGCAATCTGATGCGTGTATCATCAAGAAGCAGTCCAGTTAAAGGATCAACTGGGGAGTTGATATCTACTCGCACCAGCACTGTTTTACCATCTAATTCAAGGTCATCAATGGTGTAAAAATCAGGACCCATCATATAATACCACTTTTAGATTACTAAAAAACACTTCTAAATTTATCCACTATATCTTACTAACCAGATCAAGAAGTGCCTTTTTGGGATCTGGTGCTAGTATAATTCCAGATGCCAAGAGAACCCCTTCACTTCCCAGTTCCAAGGCAGCTTTCATATCTTCCCCTGTAGAAATTCCTGCACCACAAAGAACCCTTACATTTGAATTGACCTCTTTTATTGCTGCTACACTACCTTCAACTATTTTAGGTTCAGCTTGAGATACTGGAATGCCTGATCCGATAAGTTCTGGAGGTTCAATGGCTACAAAATTTGGTTTCATTGCTGCTGCTGCGGCACTGGTCAGAATATTGTTAGTGCATACCACACTGGTCATGTTAGCAGTGTTAATTTTATTTACAACAATTTCAATATCAGCCAGTTGCATTCTCTGCTCTGAATGATTTATTAAAGTACCTGAAGCCCCTGCTTCTTTAGCACATTCCAACAACATGCTTCCAGTGTGTCCGCCGGCATCCACAGGATCAATGTGCTGAGCTAAAATAGGTATGTTTACTTCTTGAGATAATATCCTTAGATCAGCTCCTTGGGGTGCTGCTGCCATGTTTACCCCAGTTTCCTCAGCTACTTGCTCCAATGCCTTGGCTAACTGCAAGGCTTTATCTCCTGTAGACTCCAAGTATGTTTTAAAATTCAAAATTACTAGGGGAGTTTGTGTGATTTTCATAATCAGCCTCCTAATGTATGTATTATACTGATTTTCTTTTTAGGGGCGAGATATAAAAATATTGTGGTTTCCAAAGTAATCTAAGATTAAAATGTATGCAAAAATGTGTGAAAAATGATTAAATTGCAATTTGATAAAATTTACACTGTACTTGATTAATAAATTTAAAAATGATAAAAAAAGAGTTTTGTTTTTCAACAGTTTTTGCGTTAAACTGTTGAATTATTATTTTCAATTCAAAAAATGGGAGTAGGTAGGTATAAAATATTTTCTTATTTACCTAATCACTGTTTCTGAACTTCCACGAGCAGTAGGTTTACCCACCCAAGGCACATTATGATAATCAACCCAATTATTACCATTCCAAGTCTGAACCGACCTATGTCTTGACGAATAACTATTGGAATACTGAATTATCCGTGCTTTCTGACCAGACGAAGTCAACTGGTTGTACGCTGCATTACTAACATCCCAGCAATCACCACGGTAACTACGACCAGTATTATAATTCTGAGTATAAGTCCTCACTGCATTAGCATAATACCGCCGATTATTATTTTGCCGATTATAATTAGTATTAACAGTTGTAGTAGCCTGCGGAACATACTGATTTTCTCCAGCAGCAGCCTGAACCTCTGCAACATACTTGTCCCAGTTTTTCATAGCCTTCCTAGTATCATTACCCACAACACCATCAACAATCAAACCAGCTTCTTCCTGGAAAGTTTTAACAGCCTGTTCAGTACCAACACCAAACTCACCATCAACATTCCCAGAATAATAACCATAATCAGTCAACCACTTCTGAAGATCACGAACCTTCTCACCAGAAGAACCCAACTCCAAATTACCATTGGCATTCTTACCTAAAATCTTATTAGTAGACTTCTCACCAAACGGCTTTTTACTTTGAAGAACATTCTGAGCATTCTGAACTTCCTTACTACTAACACCAACTTTCAAATCAGCAACAGAACTCTCAACATTCTGAGAAGAAACCTGATCATCCACAGCCCCAGAAATCGGGACAAAACCAACAATCAAACAAAACATACATAACACTGCATAAATAGGATTATGCTTCACACGCTTAATTATACCGCCTCCGAGTTAAATAAAAAGCCC
>DALO01000008.1:0-20436 GCA_002496805.1 Methanobacterium sp. UBA353
ACGCAAATTCCCCGGAATAAAAAGAAAAACCACTAAAAAAGCACAAACAGAACTAACACTACAAACAATAGCCCACAACATAAAAATAATACACAAAAACCTAAACCCACACTAAAAAAACACAAAAAAAACCTGTTAAATATAAAAAAAAACACCACCTCCAACACCAAAAACCATAAATAACACTAAAACTAACGATAATAATACAAAAAAACATTGAAGAACAACTTCAACTGTAAAAAACCAACAAAAACTTAAATCAAACACAAAAAAAACCAATACATTAATCAACCTAAAAAAAAAATAGATAAATGGGACAATCCCTTGAATAGAATTATTATGAAAAAAGTGCTTAAATTAGGTTGAAAATTAGATAAATTATTTTCAACAATTAAAATCAATATTGCCCTCAGATGAAAATTATAAGGGAGTTTCAGAGATGGTTAAAAAACAGATGAACATTATAATACTGGTTGGAATTGTAGTTTTGATAACAGCTTCCTCAGGATGCTATTATGGTAGTCTCGATCCTTGGGAAGAGGGAGATATTGATGCTTCTGGTGGTGTAAAATACGAAACATATCCAGAAAGCAGTTCCAATTCCGACATATGCCCAGAATGTAACGGTGCAGGAGTGGTTGAATGCTACAACTACAGACAAGACATAGAATCATGTGAAGGTACAGGCAGAGTCACTGGCGGACCCACCGAGGGAACCAAATGCCGTATCTGTGATGGTACTGGACAGATCACCTGCCCTAAATGTGGAGGCACAGGAAAGATATAATCCCCACCATATCCCTTTTTTAATTCTTTTAAAAGAAAAAACAACACATAATTAATCATTAAAATGAGTAAAAGATTCTTAAAACCTTTATAAATCAATGCAAATCCTTATAAAAAAAATAAAAAATCCAGTTTTATTCATACTTTTCATAGCACACAATCTGGTCTAAATCCTTTCTAGGACGTGGATCTGGAGTTTCATCAGCATAGCCCAATGTAAACATGGCAGGGACTCTAATATCCTTTGGAATACTTAAGATGTCTTTGACTTTATTTTCATCATAAGCCCCTAACCAGCAAGTTCCCAGACCAAGCTCCGTGGCCTCTAAAATCATAAAAGATACTGCGATTGACAGGTCAACTGTATAAGCGTATTGTCCACAGGGCATGACCCTTTCAGATTCTGTTGAACATGCCACAATGGTTATTGGTGCCTGACCCAAAAATTTCTGCCCATTTGCTGCATCAACCAGTTTATCACGGGTTTCTTGATTTTCCACCACTAAAAATTTCCATTCCTGTCTGTTGGCAGCAGATGGCGCAATACGGGCAGATTCTAATATTTTTCCAGTTTTTCATTCTCAACTTCAGTTTCTTTATATCTTCTAATGCTTTTTCTTTCATTAATTGCTTCAAAAACATCCATCCATAATGCCCCCTTGATTACAATTATATTATTTATCAAATAATAATAAAACACTTTGAAGGAAAAATAAAAGAAAAAATGAAAAATAAAAGATTTTAAATAACTTTTTAATTGTTTATTCTGCATCCATCATTTCGCCGTATTCTATTTCTATTTGACAGCCTTTAGGACCACAGCAGAAATGTTGTAAATCAAATTTTGCTTCCATTTTTTCACCTCGATAAGTTCAACAATATATAAAAGTAACTAATAGTATATAAAGTAAGTACTGACATTGATCATATATACTTACATTTAGTATACTTAGTACCATATAGTATATCATCATTAGCCAGTCTATAATAGTAATACATACAATGTGATGTCTTGAAATAAGGAGAAAGGAGATGATCAGATGTCAAATGGCAAAAATCATGAATATATCTGTTCAGTAGAAGTTGCAATTAATGAAATAGGTGGAAAATGGAAATCGTTAGTATTATGTTCATTAAAAGATGGTACACTACGATTTAATGAGATAAATAAGAAAATACCAGATATAACTCAGAGAATGCTAACAAAAACCCTTAGGGAGTTGGAAAAAGATAGGATCATAACCAGAAAGGTTTATCCTGAAGTTCCTCCTAAGGTCGAATACTCACTAACTTCTAAAGGAGAATCTGTATTGCCAATATTTGATTCTTTGTGCGAATGGGGGAAAAAATACTGCCAACCCGAAGAAAATTAGGAAAATTAGTTATTTTATTGATGTTGAAATAATTAAAAACCAACCAGGATATTAAATGGACATTACTAAACAAAACACTGCAATTGGAACTCCTATTGTTGACCCTGTCATGAAAGATTTATTTGCCATTTCACGGCCATGGTTAGCTTATTTAGATATTAACAGTTTATAGTTATGTAACCAACTTTTTTCACCTGAAGACATTCATTTGAATCGTTTGTAGTCACTTTGCCACTGATAATATGTTTTTTAACTAATGATGAAAACTTCAGAAGAAAATGGGAAAACAGTCGTTTTATATTGTTAGTTTTTATCTTGATCAGCATTACTTTTTCATCAGATGAATGCTAAAAAAATCAATTTTTATTTTGTTTAATAATTGTGGCAGCGAAAACAGCCGCACCAAAACCGTTGTCAATATTTACCACTGCGATTCCAGGTGAACAGGATTGTAACATGGCGTTAAGAGCTGTAAACCCACCGGTACCCACCCCATACCCCACTGATGTAGGAACTCCGATTACTGGCACGTCCACCAGCCCAGCAACCACTGACGGTAATGCCCCCTCCATTCCCGCCACAACAATAATTACTTTTACATCTTCCTCCAACATTCGCCTGATTTGTGAGAATAAACGATGAATTCCCGCTACCCCAACATCATAGGATGTTAAAACATCACATCCTGCTTCTTCAGCCACTATACGTGCTTCTTCAGCCACGGGATTGTCTGATGTGCCGGCGGTGATGATCCCTATCTTTCCCTGTCGTTCTATTTCACTGTCTTTAATGAGTAAAATTCGTGCTTTATTATTGTATTCAACTTTGAAACCTTCTTTGTGAAGAAATTTAAGGTTTTCTTTGATTTTTAAGTACCTATTTCCTTCCAATCGAGTGACCAGCACTCGCCCCCTGTCTGCACAGTTCTTGATTATCTCCACAAGTTCCTGGTCATTCTTGCCTTCTGCAAAAATAGCTTCTGGGAATCCGGTGCGAAGATCACGAGCAGCGTCTAATTTAGCAAAATCCTCCAATTCAGCTATTTGCATGGTTTTAAGCATTTTTTCAGCTTTATCTAACGATATGTTTCCATCGATCAGTTCTTGGAGTATTTTCTTCATACTATCCCTACCTATCAAACTTATATATTAAGCGGGAGTATTAAAAACAATTCTATGAAATCAACTGTAAATTCATATTTTTCACCCTATATACTTAATTAATACCCTCCAGAAATTATGTTTCATGATCAAAAAATGATGAAATTAGGAGTATAAAATTGAAAAAAGCCCATATACTTGTCCAAGGAATAGTACAGGGAGTTGGATTCCGTCCCAATGTTTACAGGTTAGCCAATGCTAGAAAACTGAATGGATACGTGCGAAATTTAGGTAATGTGGTTGAAATCGTTGTTGAAGGAAGTGAAAATGATATAAAAAGTTTTTCCAATGATATTAAAACTAAAAAACCACCCATATCCAAAGTTGATTCTGTGAAGATAGAATGGTTGGATGATAGTGGTTCGTCAAATTTTAGTGGTTTTCATATATTGGAGAGCTCTTCGAACTTTTCTGGTTCTTCTGTGACACCTCCAGATGTTGCCACATGCAATAGTTGCTTGGAAGAAGTGATGAAAAGTGGTGACCGGCGTTACCATTATCCTTTCATTGCTTGTACTGATTGTGGCCCTCGTTTTACCGTGATCAGTTCAGTTCCTTATGATCGTGAGCGTACCTCTATGGATGTCTTTCCACTGTGTTCTGATTGTAAAAAAGAATATCAAAACCCCGAAGACCGTCGTTACCATGCTGAAGCATCTTGTTGCCCGGTTTGCGGGCCTGAAGTTTTCCTTTATGGTGAAGAGAAGATAAGTACAGATAATCCAATCAAAGACGCAGCAAAACTTCTGGATGAAGGAAATATATTGGCAATGAAAGGTATTGGGGGTACACATTTAGTGGCAAACACCCTTGATGATCTTCCGCTCATTAATATGCGTAATAAATTGGGTAGGATGAATCAGCCATTCGCTTGTATGTCACCAAATATTCAAACAATTCGAAGTTTCGCCGAAGTAACGGATTATGAAGAGGATATTCTCTCATCAAATAACAGACCCATTGTTATTCTTAAAAAAAATCAAAATTATTATTTGTCCCCCCAAGTTGCACCAGAACTTCATAATTTAGGGGTTATGCTTCCGTACTCTGCCCTACATCACCTTTTATTCACCTACACTGACTCACCAGCCTATATAATGACCTCTGCTAACATGCCTGGTGAGCCTATGTTAACTCAGAACCAAGAAATACTTAGTAAGCTGGAAGGTGTTGCTGATTATTTCCTCCTGCACAATCGTGAGATTATCAACCGATGCGATGATAGTGTTGTGAGGTTTCGTGGAGGAGATCTGGCATTTATACGTCGTTCAAGAGGTTACGTGCCTGAACCATATGATTTTTCACAGATCAGCACAGATTTGAATGTTCTGGCCCTTGGACCTGAAATTGATGTGACTTTCTCTCTTCTCAAGGAAGGAAAATGCTATGTTTCTCAGCATATTGGAGATACTACCAAATATGAAACTTTCCTTTATCTTCAAGAGGCTATAAACTACATGATGGGAATCACAAGGACTGATGATGTTGATGTTGTGACTTGTGATCTTCATCCCCAATTTTTTACCACTAAACTGGCACAAGAATTCGGTGAAAAGTTTCAATGCCCTGTTTTGAAGGTTCAACATCATCATGCTCATGCTGCAGCATTATCTCTTGATTGGGAAGTGGAAGAACTTATTTGCATAGCAGCTGATGGCGTAGGTTATGGTGCTGATGGAAGTGCTTGGGGCGGGGAGATATTATACTCTAACAGAATAGAATACGAACGAATGGCAAGTTTAATACCCCATAACATGCCTGGAGGAGATTTGACCACGCGTTACCCTGCTAGAATGATGATGGCTATGCTTTACCATTATTATGATGAAGATGACCTCCTGGAACTAATGAAGAACGATTATCTTAATTACTTCCCTCATGGTATAAAAGAAGTGGAAATAGTAGCTAATCAACTAAAAAAGAATTTCAACTTAACAGACACCACCAGTACTGGGCGAATACTCGATGCTCTTGCTGCATCTCTACAAATTTGTGGGGAAAGAACTTACGAAGGTGAATGTGCCATGAAACTGGAATCTGCAGCTTTCTACGGTGAAGATCGTTTCGATATACCTATCCAAATAATTCAACAAGATGGTATGGATGTTTTGGATACTTCTCAGATTCTTTTATCAGTTTTAGAGAAAAAATTGGCAGGAGAAAATGTTAAAGATATAGCATGTTCGAGTCAGCGTGCTGTTGCAGAGGGTTTAGCTGAACTTGCAATTTTAGCCGCCGAAAAAAAAGGTATTGATAACATTGGTGGTTCGGGAGGTGTTTTCTACAATGAAGCCATTAGTATGACCATTAAAAATGTTGTGGAAAATGCTGGTTTTCACTTCCTTCAACATAAAAATAGTTGTGCAGGTGACGGTTCTGTTTCACTGGGGCAAGCAGTGGTTGCTGCCTTGAAATTCAATGAAAAACTAAAATAATTCATGATCAGGTCTCGTGTTTTCATATATGAACAAAACAATGATAAACTAAATTAGGGGAAGAAAAAAATATTTATTTTGGAGGTTCTTCCTCAGTAAACATCACTGGCAAGTTTAAAGAACGAATTTTTAAAGCCCTCTTCCTTTTATTAACCTGTTTTAAAAGGATTTCTGCGTGTTTTTTGGCTTCATCATAATTTCGGATGAGTTCTTCCAGTTCTGATGAAACATCATCTCCAATCCGGGACCGTTCTTCCAACATTTGCAGTTCTTGGAATTCATGACCAGGTGATTTGACCCTTATTCTGCCTTGACTGATGAAAATTTGGAACTCTACATCATTGGAAATATCATAGTATTTTCTGGGTCTTCCACGTTCAATTTTTTGAAATTCGGAACTAAGGAGACCTGCTTCTTCCATGGCACGTAAATGTTCGATTATGGCTTTTTGACCAATTTCTAGTTCTCTGGATATTTGGCTGACAAAACGTGGCTCTTCACGTAAAAGGTCCAGTATGTTCCTTCTGGTTTTGCATCCCATAACATCCAGCAGTAACTCTAAATCCATTTTAATACACTTTTTATATTTTTTTATACTTCAAACAATTCTAATTTCAATTATATCCTGTTACTCTTTAATAATATGTAACATTTGCCTATCTAAAAAAATTTAGATTGCCTTGTCTTTACCTAAATGTATTATAGTGAAAAAACATTGCAAAAATGGCATTGTAAATTATTATAACAATTTGTTATTATAATCATTATTTTCAGAAAGGTTTATATAACCTTAGGTTACTAATAATTTATATAACTTTTGGTTACTATAACCTTGTTTTGTAAAGATTTATATAACCATAAGTTACTATAATGCTAAAGTTACTAAATCTTCCCACCCCTCCATTAAAGGTGAACAAATGAGTGACAAAAAAGAAATTAAAAAATTGAAGGATGATCTGAAAAAATTAGAGTCAGAAATCCAGGAAAAAAATGATGAGATTCAGGAGAAGGAAGAAGAAATCATCAATAAAGACCAGGAAATCGAAAATAAAAAAGAACAATTTTTAAGGCTTCAAGCTGATTTTGATAACTTTAAAAAAAGAACTGAAAAAGAATTAACTGATCACATCCGCTACGCCAATGAAAAACTCATAATTAAAGTTATAGATACTTATGAAGATTTGGAACGGGCATTAAAATCTGGTAAATCCGATGAGCTCCAAGAAGGAGTGGAGATGATCTATCAAAATCTCAAAAAAATCTTAGAGAATGAAGGCCTTGAAGAACTTCCTACCCAAGGCGAGAAATTTGACCCATTCAAACACGAAGCACTGATGACAGAGGACCATGATGATTTTGAAAATGGAGAAATAATCAAAGAACTATGTAAAGGCTATAAATTAAATTCTAAAGTTATAAAATATTCAAAAGTTCAAGTTTGTAAGAAAAAAAATGCATAATGCAAATAAAAGGTGATTATATATGGCTAAAACAGAAAAAATTATAGGAATTGACCTAGGAACTAGTAATTCTGCCGCTGCAGTGTTGATCGGTGGCAAACCAACCATTATCCCCAGTGCAGAAGGAGCTACCCAGTATGGTAAATCTTTCCCCAGTTATGTGGCCTTCGCAGATGATGGTCAACGCTTAGTTGGAGAACCAGCCAGAAGGCAAGCAGTAACTAATCCTGAAAAAACCATTACTGCGATTAAAAGACAAATGGGTACTAATTATAAGGTTGATATAGCTGGAAAACAGTATACTCCTCAAGAAATCTCTGCTTTCATCCTTCAAAAGATCAAAAAGGACGCAGAATCATTTTTAGGAGAAGAAGTTAAAAAAGCAGTTATTACCGTGCCAGCCTACTTCGATGACAACCAGAGAACAGCCACTAAAGATGCTGGAACCATAGCAGGATTAGACGTTGTAAGGTTAGTCAACGAGCCCACTGCCGCCAGTTTAGCTTATGGTATTGATAAATCCAGTGAAGATGAACTAGAAATTATGGTATTTGACTTTGGAGGAGGAACTCTTGACGTAACCATTATGGAATTCGGAGGAGGAGTTTTCGAAGTAAAATCCACCAGCGGAGACACTAAACTGGGAGGAACTGACATGGACGCCGCTGTCATGAACTACTTAGCAAGTGAGTTCAAAAAAGACACTGGCGTGGATATAATGAATGATGATCAAGCGGTCCAGAGACTCAGAGAAGCTGCTGAAAAGGCAAAGATCGAACTTTCCACAACTTTAAACACTGAAATTAACCTACCATTCATCACCGCCACCCAAGATGGGCCAAAACATTTAACTCATACCTTAACACGTGCTAAACTAGAAGAACTGGTAGATTCCATAATTAAAAAATGTTCTGGGCCAATGGAACAGGCATTGAAAGATGCAAAAATGACCAAAAATAATGTGGACAAAATTATTCTAGTAGGAGGACCTACCAGAATGCCCATTGTACAAAAATTTGTGGAAAACTACATTGGAAAACCAGTTGAACGTGGAATTGATCCAATGGAATGTGTAGCTGTAGGAGCGGCAATCCAAGGAGGAGTACTAGCTGGAGAAATCAAAGACTTGGTTTTACTCGATGTAACACCACTATCCCTAGGTATTGAAACATTAGGAGGAGTTTTCACCAAGTTAATTGAAAGAAACACCACCATACCTACCAAAAAGAGTCAAGTATTCAGCACAGCTGCTGATAACCAGACCTCAGTGGATATTCACGTATTGCAAGGAGAAAGATCTGTGGCCACTGGAAACACCACCCTTGGCAGGTTCCAGTTGGTCGGTATCCCTCCAGCTCCCCGAGGAATGCCACAAATAGAGGTCACTTTTGATATCGATGCTAACGGAATACTTAACGTATCAGCAAAGGACATGGGTACTGGTAAAGAACAAGCCATAACCATCACTGCCCCTAACAAATTATCCGAGGATGAAATTGATCAAAAAATCAAAGAAGCAGAACAACACTCTGAAGAGGATAAAAAACGTCAAGAAGAGGTTGAAATCCGCAACAATGCCGATTCAATGATTTACACTGCTGAAAAAACTCTGGATGAACTTGCAGAGAAGGTTGAAGCTGATCAGAAAACTAAAATAGAAGAACTCATCAAAGGACTCCGAGAAGTTATAGGTGGAGATGACCTAGAAGCCATCAAAAATAAAACTGAAGAATTGACTAAAGCTGTTCAAGAAGTAGGAACTGCAATATATCAGCAAGCACAGCAAGAACAAGCACAACAACAGCAAGAACAAGATGCCCAGGGTCAAACTAATCAGGACCCTGAGGATGATGACACCATCGATGCAGACTATGAGGTTAAAAAGTAGAGAATATTTTGTTTGAAATTGGGTGGGGAACTTCCTCCCACCCTACCCACAATTTTATTATATTTATTTAAATAAAAGTAAAATAACCAAATTAATCACACCCATAATTATAATATGATCAATTCAGAAAATCTGGATTTAATTGGTTTTATATCAATCATCAACACTTATTAAAGAATACACGATTAAAGGTAATCAGAGTATTTAAGGAAGATTATTCATGGCAGAGAAGCGAGATTACTACGAAGTCCTAGGAGTGGAGAAGGGAGCTACTAAAAAAGATATTAAAAAAGCCTACCGTAAATTGGCTATGGAATATCATCCTGATGTTAGCGAAGACCCTGAAGCAGGTGAAAAATTCAAAGAAATCAGCGAAGCCTATGCTATACTCTCTGATGACGAGAAAAAAAATACTTATGATCAGTACGGTCATGCCGGAATGGGTGGATTCAGCCAAGAAGATATATTTAACAATATCAATTTTGAAGATATATTCCGCGGCTTTGGATTTGGAGGAAACCAAGGTGGAGGCGGTGCTGGCTTTGAAAGCATATTTGATCTCTTCGGATTTGGAGGAAGCCGTCGAAACGGACCCCAACAGGGCAATGACGTTTTATATGAAATGAAAATCACCTTGGAAGAAGCAGCCCATGGCCTAAAAGAAGATATCCAAGTCCCCCATAAAAAGACATGCCCACGATGTAACGGTTCTAAAGCCGAACCAGGAACAGAAAGTCGAACTTGTGATACTTGTGGAGGTAGCGGTCAGGTTCGCCACGTTCAAAACACCCCCTTAGGACAGTTTGCAACCATCCGTCCGTGTAACACTTGCCATGGTGAAGGTAAAATAATTGATAGTCCCTGCCATGAATGCCATGGTAGAGGTATTGTCAAACAAAAAAGTACCATAAATGTTGAAATACCACCAGGAGTAGAAGACGGATCTCGCTTACGCGTTCCTGGTGAAGGTGATGTTGGTAACCGCGGAGGACCACCAGGAGATCTTTACGTTCTTATCAGAGTGAGGCCACACAAATATTTCAAACGAGAAGGAGCAAACATCCACTACGAAAAACCAATTAGTTTTGTTCAGGCAACGTTAGGAGATAAAGTCGAAGTCCCAACTATTGACGGGACAGTAGAGCTCAAAATACCTGAAGGAACCCAAACAGGAACATCATTCCGAATAAAAGGTTTTGGACTGCCCCACCTGCGCTGGAACGGGAAAGGAAATCTATACGTAAAAGTAAAAGTAGTGACTCCTAAAAAACTTAGCCCACAACAGAAAGAACTTCTGGAAGAATTCGCCAATATAAGTGGTGATGAGATTTACAACGAAGAGAAAGGCTTTTTTGACAAAGTGAAAGATGCCATCAGTCACTAAAAAAAATAAACAATATTTTCCTTCCATTATTATTTGCTTGTAAAAGTAAAACTATTTATTTATCAAGGCTAACTCCTATTTATTGTACTAAAACATTGCAAATTACCTTTAAGATGTGATTGGGAAAAATGTGTGCAAATGAAAATCATGATATAAACGTGACCCTCATACTGGACAAGGTTGAAGATTATTTTGGTTTTGTGCCAAAAATATTCCAGGTTTTATCTGAAAATCCACCTGCTTTGAAGGCATTCTTTGATAAAACCGAATTCATGATGACTGATGATAGTTTACCACCTATCACCAAAGAGTTCGTGTCTATTGGAGCTGCTGCTGCCATGGGATCACCGCACTGTCTTGCCACCCACTTGGAAGTGGCCAGAGAATTCGGAGCCACTGATGAACAACTCCTACTGGCTATAATTATTGGAGCATCCATAACAGAAACGACTGCTTTATCCAAGTCTTTACGAGTTTATGACGATTTTAAATAAAATAAACCTGAATTTCTTCTAATTTAACTTTTTGAATCTTTTTTTTTGAATGATATCTTAGTTAAAAAATATGATAACTACCTATCTGTATCTGAATAATTTTCTAGTTTATTAAATTGAAAAAAATAATTCAAGATATTATTAAGTTGATATAGTAAGAAGGAGATGATAAAAAAATTTAATACAAATTAAAAAGAAAAAATAGGGCAATAATAAGTTTTAATTATGGAGGGAAAATATGCAAAAAAATACCATGGCTATTGTGCTGATAATTCTGGGTCTAATAATTTTGGCCGTTCCACTTTTGGGAGTAATCCCACTTAGTGTTCTTACAGGACTAGGAGCAGTATTTTTGGGTATAGGATTTATACTTACCGGTTTTACAGATAGGGAAATAAACAGTGGTTTAGGACTTCTCGAAATTGTTTTAGGAATCATTGCCTTGGTTTTGGGTCTTGGATTCATACTAAACTCTGGTCTATTTAGTTTTGTTGCTGGATTATTAATCACCATGGCCGGTTTGTTCCTGATCATAGTGGGAATAGTTGCCGTGTTTACTAAAACTGGTGGTAGCCGTTGGAACGGAGTTGTAGCCATAGTCATAGGGTTAATTTACCTTCTTTTTGGACATATAATAAAAGATCCATTCTGGTTAGGTGAACTTATCGGTTTATGGTTACTTTTAACTGGAATCATGATGTTTTTCCAGAAAGATTAAATCCAAAAACAATTTTTTCCATATTTTTTAATTTATTTAAAGATGGAAATTTCTTCTTATAATTATTAAATAATGGCCTGCCGAGAGTAACCCACCTTCTGTTCTTGGCAGCATTCATCTATGCAGGTTACCTCTGCCTCATACAGTATTCACTGGCAGTGTTTACCCTTGCATCCCGTAGATTAGCCGTTTCACCGTTCCTTCTAGTGTCAATCAGACGGATCATCATGTTCATCCACCAGAAGACGTGTCGTTTCTGCTCCAGAGTCCTGCTTCTCAGCAGATGTCTTAAGACATCACGGTTCTGTATGATGGGTGGAGTTTCCTCAGTTTTAACTGCAGACAAAATATGCGCAGAAACCGTTAGCTGCCCTTCGGCTGGCCATTAAAAAATGAGTAGCGGGGCCTAGATTTGAACTAGGGCTCTCGGGGTTATGAGCCCCGCGGGATCACCAGACTACCCCACCCCGCTGTACTATCACTGTTGAATTTTTAGGTATATAAAGGTTTCCCCCAATCCTTTTTTGAGTATTCCCTCATAGTCTATTTAATTAATTTCAATTACAATAAAAAGTAATTTTATCATCTTCAAAATGTTTTATAAACATTCCTCAACGACAAAATGGCTAAAAATAAAGAAATATAAGACAATATATGAACTAATTTGAACTAATTTTTATTCATATATATCTTTTTTATTATTCTTCAGGGGTTTCCAGTTTTTCCAATCGTTCTTCAATGCTTGCCAGTTTTTTGTTTGTTGTGGCACTGTATTTGTTGAATCGTTTTTCTAGAGTTTCTATATCTGTTGAAACTACTTTGAACCGTTTTTCCAATGTAGCCAAATCTTTTTTAGTGGCCAAATCCCAGTCTTCAATTAACTGATCACTCTGTTCATTGAGGAAAATGTCAATACGTTGGGATAAGTTATCAGTGCTGATGGGTACATTCACCCTGCCCTTAAGTTTTTCACCCATTCCTGAAACCTTTTCACTAACTCCTGAAACATTTATTCTTTCACCCATTTCTGACACAGATCTTTCTCCAGATACTTTTTCACCCAAGTTACTGGCGCCACCCTGAACTTTATCACCTAAATTATTAGCCTCACCATATACTCTTTCACCTAAATTT
Organism: Methanobacterium sp. UBA353; assembly: GCA_002496805.1. Lineage (GTDB taxonomy): Archaea > Methanobacteriota > Methanobacteria > Methanobacteriales > Methanobacteriaceae > Methanobacterium. The sequence continues at coordinate 12,833 of DALO01000008.1, forward strand.
GCTGCATCACTTTTCATTTGGCCCAAACTAAGTTTCCGGTTATCCTGTAAATAATAATATAAAAGTATAATTATCGCACCTACCAAAACAAGAATGGCAAATACTTCCAACGGAGTCATTGATCATTTCCCCCCTTTAATATCTTTCCCCTTCTTTTCGATCTGTTTTTCCTTTTTATCAATTTCTTCTAAAAGGTTTTGAAGTTTTTCGTATTCAGCTCTAGTTTCTAGGCGGGTGACTCTCTCATTAATTTCACTATGGAGAAATCCAACTTTTTGCATCATTTTTGATGTTTCTCCCCTGATCTGAGAAAGCCTCTCTTGCTGGTCCTTTGGGAGTGGTATTACATTTTCCATTAGACGTTTAGATTCTAAATCCCTTTCAACCAGTTCTATTTTCTTAAGTTCGGCTTGTTTTTCAAGGAATATTACATTACTCTGGGCTTCTCTAACTCTTCTCCATTGCATAACAATTATTATTATTGCAACTAGTGCTATTACAGCAATAATAAGTAAAAAAATGTTCTGTGGAATGCTTATAGCATCTGCCATGATATTCCCCCTTATTTATTCGTTCCAATATGCCATATTTAAGAACACTTGCACCTTTTAAGCTTTTAAGGTTATCGGGTGGTAAACCTTATCTGCTTAAAGCCATTTAGATCATCTTATTTGCCAACAAATTACGGTTAATCAATTTAAAAATACCCAATACTTTATTGACTTCCAGATGAAAGTTACATATAAATATGTACATTTATATAATTAATGCTTTATGATATAACTTATTATTTATGTTTCATAGTATTTTGGGAGAATGTAAACTATGCATAATAGATAGATGGGTGATTAAGTCCAGAATAATATGTAGATAACCCATGAATAATAGAGAATAAGATATTACTGTAACATTAGTGTGATTACATGATAGATACGTACAAAAAGGCAGGCAAAATTGTAAAAGAAGTCAGAGAACTGGCAGTTAAAGAAGTGCATGAAGGAATGAAAGTTTTAACTCTGATAAATCTCATTGAATCAGAAATTATAAAAAGAGGAGGACTGCCTGCTTTCCCATGTAACATATCTATCAACGAAGTTACCGCCCATTATACCTCTCCTTCCGGAGATTCAACGATTATTAAAGATGGAGATATGGTTAAAATTGATTTAGGAGCCCATATTAATGGTTACATTGCTGATTCAGCAACCACGGTGATTGTGGGCTCTGGTGAAGGTCCTTACCAGTCAGGGGAAAAAATTTATACCAGAGAAAAAGAGTTGGAACTGATCGAAACTGCAAATGAAGCCCTTAATGTGGCAATTAGCTACGTTCGAGAAGGTACAGCTCTGGGTGAAATTGGAAAAGCTGTAGAAGAATATGTAAAATCCCAGGGATTTTTACCCGTGGCGAATCTTACTGGTCACAGCCTAGATCAGTGGAATCTGCACTCTGGCTTATCTGTACCAAATGTTAATGACAAAAATCAACAAATAATAGAAGAAGGAGATGTTTTAGCCATTGAACCATTTGTTACCGACGGCGTTGGTATGGTGGGAGACATGAAAGAAACGTTCATTTTCAGATTCCTTCGCGACCGTCCTTTACGCTTGGTTGAATCGCGAAAATTGCTTAACATGATAAAAAAAGATTATAATAATCTTCCATTCGCCCAAAGGTGGTTGGAAGAAGATTCAAAAATCCGGAAAGTTAATTTAGCCCTAAGACAGCTTATTTCTTCCAGAGCCATCTACCCCTATCATGTACTTCGTGAGAAAAGTGGTGCCAGGGTTGCCCAAGCTGAACACACCGTAATTGTAGAGTCAGATGGTTGCATTATAACAACTGAATAACTAGCTAAATATCTACACTTCTACTTAAATAAAATAGCCCATATTCATTTTTGAAGTGAATTTACAGTGTTGTATGCTCTGTCTCTCCCAGTATGATCCCCAATACCCTCATACATCTTTGAAGCCTCTTGAAAAAAATAAACAGCGTTTTCAGTATCTTTTTGTTCTTTGCAAACTAATCCCATGTTGTAAAGAGCTTCAGCCATGTGTTTACGGTCATTTATCTCTTCAGAGTATTCGTATGCTATTTTAAAGTAGGTTGCAGCTTTATCATAAACACCGCGCCTAAGATTCATGACCCCCTCAAACATTAATTTTGATATCTTTTTTCGTTTTTCTTGTGATCTTAAACTGTAGTAAAGTATAATCATCCCCGCATATGCCAAAAACATTGCCCCAGAAATTATAATTATATCCATTTTTCAACAACCCCTCATCCAATAAACCATATATCTAATAATAATGACTATATACTTTCGCATTTAATCATTTACAACACTTCTTTCACGAAATATCAAACTTTGTTTGGAAAGAGAATAAAATATAAAATAATTCCGAATTGATATTATAACTTGTAATGTTTAAGTAATTGGAAACATCTTAGAAAAAAGGCTATTATAAGAATTTATTAACAATTTTTAAAATAAGGATCTGAAAAAAAGAGAAAAAAATGGGATGTTAAATCCCTTAAACATTCGCTAGTGGGTCTTCTTTTTCACCGCTGCCTTTATATGGCACAGGTAAGCCCATGGCTTTCCTTTCATCGATGACTTTCATGGCTTTGGTTTTCTTATCAGTTGTCAGTTTTTCTAGTAGACCTAAACCTGGTTTCACATCATCCATTGATTTGGTTTCGATGAGTCCAGCTTCAACTGCTTGTTTGAATACTGTTTCACCAGCATCGGTTCTGACAAATACTGTGGACCACCCGTCAGGTGTACCCACTGAACCAGTTGACACGTCAGTTAATTCGCATACATAGTCCAAGCAAACTTTACATGCGTTCTGTTCGTAACCATGAGTTTCTTTTAGTGGGATGGTCAGAGACTGATCGGCAGTTTCTATCCAGAGTTTACCTTTTCCTATGTCCATTTTCTCCACTAAATCGAAGTCAACGCCTGCTTTTTCCGAAACAAAAGTCCTTAGTGATTCATATGGGAAGTTTTCCATACAGAAAATACCTATAGTTAAGGCTATTTTGTCTGCCAGGAATCTCACACCAAACGGATAAGACTGCATTTTTCGGATTCCCATACTTTGACAAGGTATTGCTACGGTTCCAACTTTCTCCAGACCGTATTGTCGGACTGCTTGTTTTAGCATCCATACATTAGGAGAGAATGTGTATTTAGTTCCAGCAGCAGCCAGTATCTCATCTGAAGACAATGCTACTGTTGGTTCTGGTTTCCACATGACATCAGTTGGTCCTGCTACCACTGCTCCATCGATTAATCCTTCATCCAGAGCATAGCAGAATAATCCTGATACTATACCTCCGTCTTGGGCTATTTTTTGGATCTGTTTGTCAGTTGATCTTGCTGCAACAACTTCTTTGTAGGTTCCTAATACCATTTTTTCACCTCCTATAACCCCAAATCCTGTTGGATTCTGTCAGCAGGCCACCAACTTCGTGGGCACTGCACATAACAAATTCCGCATTTAATACAACGGTCTTCGTTAAGTTCAGGTCGTCCATTGGTCATGCTTAGGGCTCTGGTCTGGCAAGCCATGGCACATGTTCCACATCCTACGCATAGGGCTTGGTTGACCACTTTAGACTGCAAGTCACATCCACATGCTTCAGTGTATCCAGCCAGGTCCATCATAGGCGCTAAATAGTCCATATCACCATTTATAGCAGCTACTACAACTTTGGCAATTATTTCTGGTGATGGTGGGCAGCCAGGTACGGCTAGGTCCACTTTAACCAAATCAGCAATTGGCACGAATGATTCATGGTTTGGTTGCGCTTGTTGTCCTCCTCGGGAGTATCGGGTGAAACAACCTGTTGCTGCGCAGGACCCGAAGGCCACTACTAAGTTTGCTTTTTCCCTTACTTCCATTAGTTCTTTCACACTGTGTTCATCTTGTAAACAACATGATCCTTCGACCAAGGCTATGTCCATTTCTGGCATTTCCCATAGGTCTACCAGGGTTTGTCCGTAAACTACATCCACCATTTCTGTTAGTAAAGGCGCTAATATGTCGTAGTTTTCAGTTAACGAGATTACATCTCCGGTACATCCACTCAAGTGAACGTATCCTATTTTTGGTTTAGCTTTTTCTTCAGCCACTTTTTCAACCTCCTCTTTAGAAGCTTTATCGTCAGGTTTTGCCTCCATTCCTAAAAACGATTTTATGCGGGCTAATATTGACATTAACTAACCCCTATTTCCTTTAATATCATCTCAATGGCCTTGGGAATGGCATTTTCCACACTTTTGGTTAACCCCATTTCAACATTGGGGGCAGAGATATGTTCCGGCTGGCATCCAATTACCATAACTTCACAAGTTTTTGCCAAGTCATGTAATGGCTCAGTTACTGGCCATGAATGCACGTTTTCATATGAACCTTTTGGTATTTCGTCCACACTGAATTTGCGAAGGGTTCCTGGTTCTGTGTTGAATTGTACAACGTCCACCACTATCATCTTCTTCCACTCATCATGAGGAAGGCTGAAAACAAAGTGGGGTCCACCAGTACCTGCATCTATGATCATAACATTCTCTGGTAGGGGTTTTTCCTTAGAGTATTCTCCAAGTGCCTTTATCACTTCTGGTCCGAATCCGTCATCTGCAAATAGGATGTTTCCGCATCCGACCACGATTATCTCTGCAGTGTATGGCATGCTTTTCCCTTAAATCCTGACCATCTCGTCTTTGAGAATGCTCCTGTCTTCGTCGTCAATTACGATCATGTGAGTCGCACAGGATAGACATGGATCGTAGGCTCGGATGACGTGAGGTCCGAATTCATGGTGGAATCCTTCGGTTGCAATACCCATAGTAGGTATGTTCCAAGTGGTTGGTACCAGACAACTGTAGAACTGGGTTTTACCATTGGCAACTTGTGCCATGTGAACGTCCATTCCACGCGGTCCTTCAATAGCACCGACTCCCAGCTTGTTAGTACCTCTTACATCGAAGTCAGCCATTACAGGTGCAGATGTGTCTAGTTCAGCCAGCACATCTATAATTTTGGATAATGCCATTTTCTGTTCTAATGCTCTGGCTACGTGCTGAGCTACAACACCTCTTTCTTTGAAATCACCATAAGTGGCTAACCTGGCCCTTGGACCTACTTCAACATTTCTTCCATCGTACAATGGGATGGTTGAACAGGCTCTTTTAGCTATTTCTGGGTCGTCATACCAACTTTCTGGCATTATTTCAGTGAATCTGTCCAGATCGAAGTTTTCCCTGTCACCATATAGTACGTCAGTGGCCAGTGTTGGTGCGTTTGTTACACCTAACCCTTCTGGGAATCCTTTATCTGCGACTAAACCAATAATTAATTCGACGTGAGCGTCTAATTTTGGTTTGAGTTGTTTGCATCTTGCGTATAGTCTTTTTCTTGCAACTTCACTTATGTTACTGGCCATTCCACCTATCCGGATATCAGACGGGTGAATTCCTTCTCCAGCAACCATGTCCACTACCATCTGGACTGTTTTCCTGATTTCGGATACAGAATTTATTGCTGTAACCATCAGGTCATCTGGCACGATATCAGGCGCGATTAGAAATTGGTGTATTGCGTGACTGTTGATGTCATGAGCAGCTAGTGTGACTTCTCTCAATTGTCTTGCTGCTTTAGGTATTTCTATACCTAATGAATCATCCATAGCTTCTACTGAAGCCAGGGTGTGGGGTATAGGGCACACACCACAGATCCTCTGCGAAAATACAGGCGCAGATTCTGGGGCTTTACCTGTTAACATCTTTTCTAAACCTCTAACGGGAGTTATACTAAAGTATCGTCCCTTGGTTACTATTCCTTCATCATCGACTTCCATGACCAACTCTGCGTGTCCTTCCTGTCGTGAGGTAGGCGAGATAACTACTCGTTCGCTCAAATGTATCACCTCTTAGTTTTATATAAGAACATCATTATTTCTAACTCTTAAATAATATTATAAGCTTTTCTTTAAAAACTAAAATGAAAAATTTAAATAGCAGTATAACCTAACTTATGAACTCCAACTAACCTTACAAAAAAATAAATTGTGATTCTTTTTATTGGAGTGAATACTAATTAAAATTCAAATACTATTAAATAAATCAAAATACCACTAATCTATATCATAAATCTCGAAAATTCGAAATTAATATTAACTTAAATCAATTAGATAAATTTAACTTCTAATACATATAACTTAAAATAAGAAACTAACAGTTAATAAGAAAAAATTGGTGAAGAGGTGATCTGAGTGATAGACTCTAAAATTTTGATATCAGTGGTCATAGTGCTATTAATCGGAGCCGCAGCTGCCAGTTACCAGATATCAAACACCCCAGGACTATGGCAACCAGTAACATCAAATAATCCCGATTCAGACCAAAAATCAAGTTCTTCGGATGGAACTGATTCTGGAATCCAGCAAAGTTCTGCACTTAGTCCATCAAAATCTTCAAGTCAACAGTCAAGTAGAACAGGAAGTGATAATGTGAAAATATCATCTTCAGAAGCTAAATCAATTGCTCAACAATCAATCGTGCAGAAAGGAGCAACTGCAGGAACTCCCACTCTGATTAATTCCGATGGTAAAAAGATTTATGTGGTGCCAATTGTTATGAATGGTAATCGGGTTGGTGAAATTTATATTGATTCTCAGACTGGTAACAATTTAGGAGGGGCTGGGGGTGCACCCTAATGGTCAATATGGTGGAAACAGAAGTAGAATGTTGTAAAATAATATCAGAAGATGTTGAAAACGCGTCAGTAATAGAAGGATCTCCAGAACTAGGATTAATAGGTAATATCGTAGGATGGCTCCTGGTAGAAGAGCTTAAAATGAAGGAAATCGGACACATTGAATCCAAATATTTCCCTCCACTCGCTGTTCTTTACAAAGGAGTTGCAATACATCCATTCCGAATTTATGCCATCGATGACTTAGTCCTATTCCTATCAGACTTTGTTGTTCCACCAAACTTAACTTACGACATGACCAACACCATTGTGGACTGGATGGAACGAAATAATAGCAAAGAAATCGTAACATTGAATAGCATTGCAGTTCGTCAAAAAACTAACGGAGTTGCAGGTGCAGCCAACACAACAGAAGGTCTTAAAAGATTAGGGGATCTTGAAATTCCCATACTGCCCTTTGGGAATATTAATGGAATTTCAGGGACTCTGTTAACCAGAAGCATGAGCCGTGGCATTCTAGGGTCTTGTTTATTTGCCGAAGTTCTAAACCAGTACCCTGATCCTCGTGCTGCTGCCAGTGTAGTGGACATTTTAAATAAGATGCTGGACATAGAAGTAAATCCTGAACCACTCTTAAAAGAGGCAGAAGCGATCGAATCACGACTTGAAGAGCTTGCTAATACAGTTCAAAGTGAAGGAGAATCTCCAGCATATAGTTAAATTCATACGGGCCCGTAGCCTAGTTGNNTTCAAATCCCGGCGGGTCCGTTACTGTACTCTTTTTATATTAGAAAGTAGTGAATGTTTTCAAGATAATGATAAAAAATGAATAATAATGGGCCCGTAGCCTAGCCTGGATAGGGCATCAGACTCCTAATC
>DALO01000008.1:20637-32736 GCA_002496805.1 Methanobacterium sp. UBA353
GGGTTCAAATCCCGGCGGGTCCGTAAATCATTTTTATAATATTAATGAAATATTTTTCACATTTTTACCCTACTTATTTTGCTTTGTCTTTCCAAGTAAGACATCACCCCAGATTCCATCCATTTTTCCAATAATCATGACACCCCCTGATGATATTGATTTCCAAAATATAGAATTTTAGAGTAGAGTGTCCTATTTATTGTGATTAATAAAATTAGTTCTCAAGTAGTAGACTAATTTTTTAATCTGAAACCGCGCCCAAAAAAAAACTAATTGTGGAATATTAAAGTTCTACCAAAGAAAGAAAGAAAATATAATTTTAACATAAAAATATTCTATTCTACAGGGTTTCTGTTTATAACTTGCAGTATTGAGTTTACCAGTACAAATCCGCTGAGCATAACTGCTAAAATCCACCATGAATATTCCATCATAATACTCATATTATTGAACACCTCATTTTCTGATTATGAAATATGATATTAAAAATCCTGTTTCTTTCATAATTGAGATTAATGAATATGTCTTTCATAATTGATTAATGAATATGATTATAAAAACCTTTCCCGTGACAATTTTATTCTAAAAAAATAATAATCATTTCAGGAATGAATCTAATGTAGAATTTTCATTTTTGTAGTCCACTTCATCAGTCACTTCTTCATTCTTATTAAATATCATTTCCCCATATTTTCCCCCACCACCTGCCTTGATCTGCAGGGTTTTTTCACGAAATGCCTTTATTCTAAGGGCAAGTTCAGAGTCAATTTCTGCCAAATTTTTCATTGGAGCATCAATCAAAACAGAAATCTCATCACCAAATTTCAAAATTAAATTTTGCCATTTTCTCTGCACGAATTTAGTGGTGACACCTTTATTATAGGAAAGGCTTATTATTTCCGCCAGGGGTATTATATGGATGTATGGTGGCCTATGAGTGGGGTGTTGGGGTTCATTCCAAGTAGCAAGTTCCTCAACTCGGTAGTCAACTCCTTTTTTAATGGTACCACCACAGGGACATTTCATCTTCATCTTTATTGCTTCTTCTGGATGGAACTGCTGGTAGCATTTGGTGCAGGCAGTGTGATAATATTTGCCCAGTCTAGGGTCAAATCCATAATTTGCTGTGATCTTCCTGTCATTAATTGCACGGACCAGTGCAGGGAAGCTTATATTTTTAACGTCAATTTCATTAAATTCACGACCCAATCTATGGGGCCATGGAGAGTGTGCATCAGAGTTGGTAAGAAATGGTGTTTCTTGTAATTCTTCAATACGATCTGCCATGTCAGCATCCGCTGAGAGTCCGAGCTCCACGAAATCAGGAATTTCACTATAACAGTCCATTAAACTATCAAATTCTTTATATATACTAGTCCAAGGTGTGAATGCGTGAGACGGCCCCATAATACAACCATTTTCCAAAACTAATTCTTGTATTTCAGCACCACTCATGCGGATTCTTGGCCTACCATCAGAATCAAGGTTTCCCTTAAGTTTTTTACGCATATTATAGGCTGTTTCAAAGGACGGGAGAATAATTAAGTGGTGGACCCTATTATAGTCCTCTACTTCAGCTGTTAGAATAAGGTTGGTTTCGGGATTTTTACTAATCCCTTCTGGGATTTCTTCCTGAAGAAATTCATTTTGAACATTCTTTGTATCCTTGATCCTGAAAACACCCGGATTTATCTCTTCTGTGGCTTTTTCAATCATGTTAAGCCATCCTTGATGGAACGCATCCCCCGTAGCAACCAGGTGCAGTCCTTTAAGGCGTCCTTGAGAGGATAATAACTCAGGAGTCATATTTTTTGAGGTAGCCATTGAAAAACGGCCATGAATATGTAAATCAGCCCTTATAATCAATTTTTCACCCGTTATTTACATATGATGTGTTTAAAATAAATAAAAAAAAGAAAATTTTTTGAGATCTATAAAAATAATATATAATAGGAAATTAACCAATGTATCGTAGGTCCTCTTCACCAGGAACTATGTTCATCCGCTCGGCCATCTCCCGTTCCATCTGTTGAGCCTTACTGATCATTTTTCTGGTTTCTTCAGCACGTTCTTCCAGTTTTGCCACATCAACATCTAGTTTAATCATTTTCAGTAATGCAGTGAGCACTGCCTTTGATGCATCAGCGTCAATGAAGTAACCAGGAGTTTCACCCATGAGACAAACCCCATTCATGCCTCTAGAAATTCCTAAGCCAAGAATAAGGCCTGATGCACCAATTATTCCCCCATCAGCTGACCTTAAGGTTATTCCATGGTCTTGAAGCATTTCTGCCAGTTCTTTATTGGTGGCAACTCCGTAAACCTTTGGTTTTTCTATTGGTTGGCCAGTTCCCAAACCGCCAAGGGTGTACATTTCTTTGACACCATAGTTTTCCACGAAGTCGAGTATGTATCCACATATTTCATATTGTCCCTCTGGACTGAGACCTTGAGTATTTCCTCCTAGAAAAATAAAGTCTCGTCCATCCTCTCCCTGGTTTTTAAGATAGTAAAACTCGTTTTTCATTGGTTCAACAATACCATCTTCATCAACGAAGATTTGTGGAGGGAAAGATGGTGAATATAGTTCAGCAAATTTTTCTGCACCTAATTCATGTATAATATGCTCCGCAACGAGTTTGCCCACGTGACCTAGACCTGGTAGGGCTTCAATAAATATAGGATCCTTAAGATCCACTTTTTTAATCATTTTTATGAACGTTTCTTTCATTTGAACTCTCCTATGGGATAGCTGTGCTCTCAATAGTAATTTTATCCCTTAAATATAATTTTTTATAAAAGATTTATGGAATTATAAATGATTAAAATGTATAAGAACTACCTTTATTGTTCGTGTAAATAAAATTTTTAAAGTTAAATGCCTTTGAATTGTTTCTTGAGAGTTCTCCTGTACTTACCATATCTATCTTCTGGAGAATAACGTGGAGGATATACCACTTCTAGGTCACTCCCACAGTTAGGGCAATGATCCTTTAATGTATATTCTCTGCAGGAACGGCACCGCTTCATTTTCATTTTCATTCTAATTCCCTGTGAAACTCACCCTCACCACCAGCTTCCAAAACAATTTCTATAGCTTTATCCGCGGCATCCTTAAGAATAGTTTCTGCAGTGATGTAATCTGCTGATTTGACAAGTAACCTGTATCTTGGCGCTCCTACACATTGAACTGACACATCATCTTTGTTGATTGAATTTAGAGCATTGCGGATGATCTGTACACCATCAGCAGCGTAAGAAGTTATATCCACATATCCAGTGATTTGTACTTCTGGAGGAGATATGTTTTTCGTGGCAACTTCAGTTATGGCTGCAGCCCATTTTTCATCCATCCCTCTTTCTATAAGGGAATCTTTACCCTCTTCAGCAGATATTTCGAAGGCACCATAAAGGTCTCCGAACTCATCAATCATGCCATAACCTACTTCTTCATAAGCTGCGTTTAAATCTTTATTTATACTTTTTGCAGCGAATTCAAGTAGTTTTTCTGCTTTTTGTTCTATTTTCCATTGTTGTATCTTCCGGGTTCTCTGATCTTCCCGGATCCTTTTCATGGAAACATCAACATGGCCTTTTTTAGGATTAACTCGTAGTACTCGAGCCACTATCTTCTGATTTTCCCTTACATAGTCTCGAATGTTCTTAACCCATCCTGCAGACACTTCAGAAATATGTATGAAAGCCTCTTCTCCAGGATATTCTTCTAGTTTGGCGAATGCACCATAATTGAGAACTTTGTGCACTGTGGCCACGATTAAATCGCCTTCTTGCGGCCACCTATGCTTCATTCTTACCATTACAACACCTTAATCCAACACTTCTACTATTTGGGCAACAATTTCTGATTTTCCACCCTTAGATTTTACCAGAGACTTACCACAAATTATGCACTCCACTTTGGAGGCCGCGTGATCAAAGACAATTTGTTGGTTGCCACAATCCCCACATTTAACTTTTAAAAAGTTACTTTTACTTTTTGACATTTTATGCACCTACTGCTGGATGAACTCTACTTTTCCAGCCCGGAATGTGGAGCGTTTGATATGAGATTTGTTGCATTCTTTGCATTTATATCTTAAGTCCAGTTTTTTCGTTGGTTTGTTTCCTGAAGGTAAAGGACGAGGATACCCACGGTAACCACTAGTCACTCTTCGAAACTGGCGTTGCCCCCACTTAAGTTCGCTGGCCTTTCTTCTTTTTGATTCTAAAACTGTGTGAATTGTGTGTTTCTTACAATTTGGACAATAAGTTTTCCTTTCTTTAGGAATCTTCATATAATCACCTNNCTGGAGTTCGTCGACGAGCCCCTGCCTAAAGAGCGTCCAGATGAGCGTCCCCCCTCCCTCGACCATCAGGCGCCGGACGCCCTGGTGGTGCAGGTCTTCGAGCAGGCCGCGGAGGTTGACTGCCTCTTCACCGACGACGATGACGGCGGCGTGCTGCCGGAGGGCATCTACGGCACTTCCGGGTGCCTTCTCTGAAACCGCGACGATACGTCTCCCGCTTCCCTTATGGAGGATATTCGCATCCGTGGGCGTCCTCCCCCTGCTGTCCACCACGATGCGGATCGGGTTCTCATCCTTCCCGGCCGCCCTCCGCTGCTCCCGGAGTTCCGGGGACTTGACGGTGAGCGAAGGGTTGTCGGCGAGCACCGTCCCTATACCGACCATGATGGCATCGCTCTCCGCTTTGATCCGATCGACCCGGAGGTAGTCCTCGCTACCCGAGATCCTCACCTGTCGCCGCTCTCTCGTCGAGATCTTTCCGTCAGCGCTCATCGCGATGTTGACGAAGACAAACGGGCGCATAATCTAGGGTTACACGCTGATCTTCATATAATCTCCTTTTTGGCTGTGAAAATAAGTCATCTGACCTGTAAAATTGATTAATGGTCCTCGGACTATTATAAAAAGCCTCACTTATATTTCGCTATTTATATTTCACTGTTTATTTATACCTTTGGATGGACTTTCCCTTATGATTTTTAATGAGTATACGGGCATTGGGAACAGGCATGGTTATAATATCACCCGGAGAAAAAGGACCATAAACATTATGATCAATCCCCATAATGGGAGGTAAGTCATCCAAAATCATTAAAACTTCTGTTAATGTCTTTTTAACTCCTGAATCATTTGATTTGTTTGTGAGATTATTGCCTGAAGGTTGAACTTTATTGATTTCAAATTTTTTTCTAATATTATCAGTAGTATTAGAAGGTTTTTTATCATCTTTTGATTTGGTTTCTGGCAAATGAGTGGATGATTTCTTGGAAACTTGTCGAGAAGGTTCCTTTCCAAACTCGCGGTAAATTTCATCCTGAATTTCAGGAGGAATTTCATTCACATCAGGAGATACTTCTGTTTTTTGAGTGATAGGGATCTTAACATCTGTTGAAGAATTTACATTATGGTTATTATCATCGTCAATGAACTCATCATAATCTTTTTGAATGGTTTTAGAATCCATTTTCGAAGAATGTAGCTCTGATGTTGACTTGTGCTCTTTTTTATCAGTGTACGATATCAAGGGAGATCTCATGTCCTGCCTATAAGTTGATAGTAACTTATAAATCCCCCTATAGAGTTGTTGTTCTTCAGGAGTCAAATTTGATGGTATTTGAGGTTTTCCATCCCCCACAGAGTCTTTAAAAATTTTATAAGAGCGTTGTACATTCATGACAACGCTGTTTGCTATTTTATGCTCTCTTCTCTCACATATTTCAGCTACTATTCTTTGAGCATCACGAAGGAGGTATGATTCAAATGAAAATGGATTATTATCTATCTTTTTCATTAATTTATTGAAATAAAAGGAGATATCTTGATAAAAATCATCACCCACCGGAGATAAACTACTTAAACTCCTTTCCTTCTTTTGAATCTCCCTCAAATTCTGAAAAAACTCATCCAACCCTATTCCTCACTTTCAATTCTAGGAGCTAAGAGAAAACTTAGTTCACCTTCATCAGAAGCCATTTGCAAGGCAATATTCAGAGGCATGTCGTTTCCCAGCCTTATGACTGCAGATTCAGAGAATTTATCTGCTTTTAACATTTCTTTAACCTTTTCAAGGGAAAAAATCGATTTTGCCGATTCATTTATCTTTTCCCCATGCAAGTACTCAATTTGAGCATCACCAAATTCTCCCTCAGCTGAAGCTGCAAATTTGTCCTCATTTACTTGAAGAGATATCTTATCAGAAACTATGCCTATGTCCTGAATAGAATCTTTAAGTAAACTAAAAGGAACTTCGAATTCAGTTGGGTATTCAAGTTGTGGTGGGCTGGGTGCTTCATATTCTATATCTATAAGTCTAATTTTGAATGTTCTGTGGGCTTCACCTTCCAATGTTACGATAAGGTTACCCTCATCAACGGTGAGTTCTACCATATCCTCTGCTTTAGCTCTTTTTAAAACCTTCATCAACTCTTCAGTATCCACGTTGATCTTCATTGGCTCATCACATTTGTATTCATCAAATAAAGCTTTTTTTAACTCCAAATGCACAAATGTGATGTGACTACGGTCTAACGCGTCAAGCCTTAGGCCTTCTTCGTCTGCCTGCATCTGCACTTCATCAACAATGGATGAAATGGCATCAAAACTGGTCTTCAAAATATTAGAATCGCTTAAAACTGCTTTGAACATGTTCATCCTCCTTTAAATTACTTTTTATCCTTCTCTTCTATATTATTTTTTTGTTTTTCTTTTTCATTGAATGATTTTTTCAGTTCTTTTGCTGATTTTTTGTTGGAAGGCACTTCTTCCACATTTTTTAGTTCTGAATGTATTTTTTTGAGAAAAGTTCCAGTTAACAAAGGGAGCCCGAAGAAACCTGCAATTATCAGGACTCCGATGAGGATTGAAAATGCTGATAATACTGCTCGTTCACCATATGTTACACTATCCTCCAATCTAATTGAACCGCCAAACAAGTATAATATTCCAGCGATAATGAATAAAACTCCTACTAGTCCACCACTAATCCGAATAATTTGTTCTTTTTTGGAATGGATGTGTCGATAAATCTTAAATTTCATGAATTCATGACTAAGATTAAATTCGTGTGACTTCGAAAGTGTATTATCTTCATGTTTCATGTTTACTTTCTGTTCTTGAGATTTATCAGATGATTTATTATTAGAATCTGATTCTGAATCTAAAATTTCAGAACCAATTATAAAATCTCTGAAACGTTTGGAAGATTTCGTTTTAGGGGTTGATGAATCCATAAAAGAGTTATTTTTATTTGATTCATTTTTAATATGGTTATTAAACGGAATGGACTCTGATGATTCCTCATCAGGAGATTTTTGTTCCTGGCTCGCCTTTGATGATTCTTCCCCCATTTCAGCAGCTCTCCTTCAAATACTTAATCATACTCTCGCCAAGTTTGTCCGCATTTTGTGCATCTTAAAAACCTGGTTTCAGATTCATCAGCCCTTCGAGTCTGTTGTAACCACCAGAATGCCTCCCGATTACCACATTTAGGGCATAAAGCTTTGGTGGTGGGCAAAGTTTTAATATCATCCCCAGTTACAATCACATTCTCCTTGGGGGATACTTTCTCAGAAACTTCATATTCACTTAGTGATTCTTTGGTTATCTTTTTTTGGTAACCGCATGAACATTCGAAACGGTCCCCTTTAGGGAACAAGACTGTCCCACATTTAGGGCAAAATTCCATTTAAATCCTCCTAATAAAATTTAAATTCGAAATAATTATTGACAATACATCATATATTATTTTTTTGATTATTTGACTGCTGTTTATTAATATTAGTCTTATTTTATTATTTCATCAATAATTCCAATTTTTTTAATGCATCAATTAATATTACTTGATGGTCAAATGCTAAATCCATTTTAAGTGCATCATCAACTGTAAATGATGAAACTTCTTGAGCATCTGTGTCTGCTTTGATTTCACCATCTTTTTTATGAGCTAAAAAGCATACAGTAATCGTGTGCCCCCTGGGATCTCTCCCGGGATCGGAATAAACGCCCACTAACTCCATAATCTCTATTAAAATTCCTGTTTCTTCCTTAACTTCCCTTAATACAGCTCTTTCTACAGTTTCACCGTACTCGACAAAACCACCAGGCAGTGCCCATGATCCCTGGAAAGGGGTATTTTTCCGCCTGATTAATATTATTTTACCATTTTCATCAGTTATTACTGCATCAACAGTTAATAAAGGATGTTTAGAATCTGTTATATGTACACTCCCTTTTGAAATCCTATGAGTAAAAAGCGCTGAATGTGTATATTTTTTGATGGTGAAAATATTATTTTCGTGGTATAAGATTTAACCCAGCACGTATCGGTTTATTAGATTAAAAGAAATTAAGCATTTCCTTTTGATTCTCCAGTGGTTATACCGGCGGCTATGATGTGAGCAACCCGAATGGGTTCTGGTATTGCGCTCCTTGTTGTTGAAAGTATCACAATCTTCTGTGCATCTTCCTTACTGATTCCGCTGGTCTGCATATATACGGAATCTTTCTTATGGATCTCATCAGTCTGGTAAATCTCTCCAGCTTCAAGAAAGTGTTTCCATTTTTCTTCCCAGTTATTAAAGTTTTTCAAAGCTTTTTTTATACTTGGCAAATCAGGATATCTGCGCATGATAACTATAACCGGCACTCCAGTTTCTTGGAAGACCTTCTTGATATCAACTACGTTAAAACCACCGAAGGTAATCCCGTCCAACATCATTACCCCCAATTGATCCTGGTGTCTGGATTTGTTCACCATCTCAATCAGAGAATCAGTGGCATCGTTACCATCAATAGTTATGTGGGTGCTTATTACGCCATCCAACCAGTTTCCTGCCCTAAAAACAGTTCCTACAAGCATGACTTGTTCATGGGTGTGGGGGGTGAAAGGGGCATCGTCAACTCCCAGGATCCTTATTTCTTGCTTAATGTTTCGGAATTTTTTGAGTTCATTTTTTCTTTTTGGTGGTCTTCTTGGCGGATTTTTTAGAGTTTTTTGCCACTTTTTTGGCGGGTTTTTTAGTTTTCTTTTTTCCTTTAGTTTTTCCATCAGCATCAGATTCTATGAGTTCTTTGAACTCTTCACATCTTGATTTTATAGTCTCAGCTGCATTTTTGAGGGATTTTTTAGGATTTTTTGCCTTTATGTATAGTTTTGGTTCGCCAATTATGGGATGTTCAATAACATACGCTGCTGATTCAACATCTTTATCTTCCATTAGGGTCTTTCTAAGGGTGTTACATAGCGTGTGTGTCTCACCAGTGATTTCAATCTCTAATTCATTCTTTTTATCAGTTATAATCTTCATATTATCCCTCATAATTTGAAGAAATATTTCGTGTCTCTTTTCTACCACAATTAGGACATTTAACTTCTTTTTTACCGATTTTTTCCATGAAATGTCGGCAGTTGGTGCACATGGCCTTTAAAACACCCAATTCATTTTCGGCAGTGGTTAAATCGGCATTGTCCACTCCCATGACTTTAGTAACTTTAGCTTGTATCAAATCTCCAATACGGAAATCGTCAGTTAGTTTGTCCACATATCCCTTTCGTGCTTGGGAGATATGTATAGCGCCTAAAAATGTGATGGGAAGACTTCTTTTACTATCTTTAATACCATCAACATCTACTAAAGCCCTTTGACCTCTAACTTCCCGTATTTGCCCTAAAATCACGTCCCCCTTCTTCAGAATAACAGGGGATTTTGTTTTGGGAACTATTGATATTTTTTTGTTTTTCGGGTCTATGCTTACTGTTCCCGCTACCAAGGACCTGATATCACCATGATCATCGTAGGTCCATTCTGACGGGAGAAACTCCTCAGTGACCCCTAATGCGTCACCAGGAAGAACGAAATCTCCGTTTTTTGTCTTCATCTAATTCACCTCATTTTAAAAAAACAAGTTTATAAAAAAACAATTTTTATTTTTAATACGTTTAATTAGGCACTCTATGAGTAATCGTTGCATTCTATAATTCTCAATTTTTCTATTATTTTGGTATGAAATAATAATGGAAAGTATTCTGTCTTAAAAACCCTGAAAATTTCATGTATAATTTATTTGTTGAGAACGTATGATTGATAAAAATTTCCCTGAAAATCTATCATTAGTTATTTGACTTTTAATATTTTGCGACTATTGTCCATATTTTCTGAAAACTTGATTACACAACAATTAGTGGAGAAATATGAAATTTATATTTTATGTTGATTTTGTAGGATTAATCTTGAATAATATATTATAATTTTTCTGTAATTTATAATTTTAATGGTTTAATTAACAGAGTAATATTTTTGTTATTGTTTATAATTTTAATATATTGAAGATTTTATGTAATTTTAATAGTATATAAAATTGTGAGAAATTATGATTTGCGCTAATAGGGTTGTGAAGGTCACTTCTCTAGAAATTTGTTACGAGTTAATGATTACATTATCTTAGTATTTAATCTCATCCATCTCATAATCTTCCCAATCTCTAAGCCCTAACACAATCTCCAGTTCTTGAGGAGTTAAAAGAGGTTTTTCATACATTTTAGAATCATCAATAGCTATCCGCGGACAGGCCGTGACAACAAAGGCGCCTAAATCAGTGAAAGGCATCAAATTTTGAGGCGTGATTTCATCCAAAATTATCAAATACGCTGCCAAGCCACTTTTCGTAATCATCTTTTTCAAATTTTTTGCAAGCTCCCATCGAGACTGTCCCTCTTTAGAAGAGATGAGAATTCCAAATTTTTCAGCTTCAGAAGCACGAGTAATTCTTGCAAAACGTATCCGAAGGATTTTATCAGCGAATTCATCAATATTTCTTACTTGGTTTAGATAGGGATCCGCGACTATCACAGTTTTCTTAGTGGACAACTTTATACCTAGTGGATGAAAATTGCCACTACCCAGATAAAGGAATGCATCCACATGTAAATCTTGAACAGATGAAAAGTTACAGCCCAAAACTTGACCTTTAAGAGTTCCAGTTCCCTCCTTCATTAGAACTTTCTTTCCACTTTCCTCAAGTATTCGTGCAGCATCTGCCAAGAGGTGTAAATGTTGAGTGGTAGTCACTAAACCAATTGTTTCCTTGCCCTCGAGGTATTTTAATGCTTTTTTTAAGATTTGCATCGATTCTAACTGGTAATGTGCTTCCACATAAAGAATGGGAATTTTTTCATCAATTGGGAGGGGTGTATGGCCAAAATGGATCAGTAGATCAGCCAGCCCTTCCATCTGTTTGTCAGAAAGATCACAAGCACCATAACATGGATTGCCAGATATTAACACTGAAGAATCGGTTTGTTCTTCGATTTCTCTGGCCAAATCGGTTGCATGAATTTTAAGGCCTTCTGGAAACTGTAAACCAACCACTTTAGCTTTCATGCTCTGGATTTTATCAATAATTTCTTGGATTTTGAATTGGTAATTAGTCATCTGATCCCTGAAAAACTTGTAATATGAGTCGTTAATTTCTATGAACTATTTTTCTGCCGTATTGCCTCGATTGTTACTTTACCTGCGATTACATTGGCTCTTACCAGTGTGTGAACTTTGATTCCTGTTTCGTTCTCCACAAATTCCTTACCTTCACCTTTTTCGATTATAGCCATTACATCAACGATGTCGGCCCCAATATGTTTTAGTGCTTTAATTACAGCAGCCATGGTACCTCCTGTGCTGACCACATCATCCACCAAAAAAACGCGATCACCTTTTTTAATACCATTAATATATAACTCACCTTCACTGTAACCAGTAGTCTGATGGACTGCAATCTCCCCTTCCAGACCATAGAAACGTTTACGCACGACTACGAATGGAATATCAGTGCGTAAAGAAATTGCAGTAGCTAAATGTATTCCCATAGCTTCCACACACACAATTTTATCCACATTAAGATCTGCATACTTTGAAACAGCTCCAGCTACTTCTTGAAGCAATTCTGAATCAACCAGAGGAATTCCATCAGTTATAGGGTTTACAAAATAATTATAATCGCCTTTTTTAACAATAGGAGATTTTATCAGACTTTCAACCAGTTTTTCAAGCATTTCATCACACCATTAAATATTAATGTT
>DALO01000008.1:32904-70751 GCA_002496805.1 Methanobacterium sp. UBA353
TTAAATATTAATGTTCATAATTTTGCATGTTTTAATAAACCATTTCATTTATCAGTTTTTTTTTACACATCAAGTTCAAGTAACGTCTTTTAATTTTATCTTAGAAAATTGATAATTAAATCTAAATTGAAAAGACTAATTAACGTGTTTAAACACAGAAAATTCATCCAATTATGGATCAATAGACTATGCACGTTTACATTTTACACGACTATTATATCTCAGTATGTTATATATATCGTGCCAAAAGAAGTAATTAAAATTATATTTTTAAATATAGAGTTTTATATGATAACTAGAATTTTACCTATTAAAAAATATGACCCCTGCCTTAAAAAATTGTGAACCACAACGAATGATGAATTTTTAGAGATTAAAAATTCTTCAAATCTTTATTACATATAGCAAATAATTAAGTTGTAATAACTCCCTGAAGATATTAGATCTGGTGAAATATTATGTTAGGAAACTTAGGCAAGAATCTGACTAAAACCATGAAGAAACTTGCTGGAATGACCATCATAGATGAAGAAGTAGTTAAAGAAGTCATTAAAGACATACAAAGGGCTTTAATTCAGTCCGACGTCAATATTAAACTTGTTTTAAACCTATCCAAAACCATTGAAGACAGAGCCTTAAACGAAAAACCTCCTAAAGGAGTTGCAGCTAAAGAACATGTAATAAAAATTGTTTACGATGAATTAGTGCATCTTCTGGGAGATAGAGTTGCTGATGTCCAAATTGATACTAAACCATATAAAATTCTTTTTATAGGACTGCAAGGTAGCGGTAAAACTACTACAATAGGTAAAATGAGCAAATATTTACAAAAAAAAGGTTTTAACCCAGCAGTAATATGTACCGACACGTGGAGACCCGCCGCCTTCGAACAACTTCGCCAACTCACAGAACACTTGAATATGTCCCTTTACGGAGACCCTGACAATGATGACGCCCTGGATCTAGCTCGAACCGGTTTGAAAAAATATAAAAACCAGGATATAATCATTGTAGACACTGCCGGTCGCCACAAAGAGGAAAAAGATCTGCTTAGTGAAATGGAACAAATATCAGCAGTTGTAGAGCCTGACGAAGTTATGCTAGTTATTGACGGAACAATAGGCCAACAAGCCAGAGAACAAGCTTTAGCTTTTAGTAAAACCACCAAAATCGGATCTATTGTCATAACAAAGCTTGATGGATCAGCTAAAGGAGGTGGAGCTCTTTCTGCAGTAGCAGAAATTGGAGCCCCCATTAAATTTATTGGTACCGGCGAACGCATTGATGATCTAGAAGTTTTCGATCCTGAAAGGTTTATCTCTAGATTACTAGGTATGGGTGATATCAAAACTCTTATTGAACGCGCTGAGGAAATTGTTGATGAAGATGTCGATACCGAAGCCATGGATGCCATGCTAAGCGGTAAATTCACTTTGAAGGACATGTACAGCCAGTTTGAAATGATGAATAAAATGGGCCCTATGCAGCAAGTGATGAATATGCTACCAGGCATGGGCGGAAAATTACCAAAAAACGCATCACAAGTAACTGAAGAGAAATTAACCAAATACAAGATCCTAATGGATTCAATGACTGAAGAAGAACTTAGTCATCCCGAAATTATAAAACAATCCCGAGTTAAAAGAATATCCAGAGGATCTGGAATGCGTAACGAAGATGTTAAAGAGCTCCTTAAATATTATCAAGTCACTAAAAAAGCCATTAAAGGTTTCGGAAAACGTAAGATGGGTGGCCCCCTCGGGCAGATGATGCGTCAAATGATGCGATGATATCCATACCCCTAACACGCCAAATAAGCTAATTTAACAGTTGTTTTATTGTTAAAAGTTGTTACATCATTAAAATTACCATTGCTAAAATAATTGTGCAGTTTACCCAAAAAAACTATTTAACAAAGCCCCAGGTAAATACTGCTACCAACTACCATTTCATCAAAAATATATCAGGAAACTATAGAATGGACGATATCAAGGATCAAACTATTGAAATAATGAAAATTACAAATGGAAATATTTGTAATCGATGTTTAGGCAGGAATTTCTACCCAAAAATCTCTGGAAAGGATAATCAGGAGAGGGGGCACAATATTAAAAATTCATTGACCTTGGGAAAAAGCTTGGCCGGGAAGAGTAAAGAATGTTATATATGTGAAGACATCTTTGAAACTCTAAAAAATGACGTGGAACATATAATCGATGAAATAAATAGTTCCAGAATTGAATTCTCAAATTTCCTGGTTGGTTGCCGTTTACCTACAGAAATATTGGAGAAAGAAAAAAGTATATGGGACAAAATCGGTTTAACAAGTGAAAGTATAAAAAAAGAGATCAACAGAGAGCTTGGTAAAGCATTAGCACTTAAGATGAATAAAGAAGTGGAATTTGAGAATCCTAACGTGGTTGTGATGATGGATTATACCAATGCTAAAGTGGATATTCAAATAAACCCACTGTTCATAGAAGGCCGGTACCGTAAACTTATGAGAGGAATTCCTCAGACCAGATGGCCTTGCAGGAAATGCAGGGGCAAGGGATGCGAATATTGTGATTTCACAGGTAAAATGTACCCTGAGTCAGTTGAAGAGTTGATTGCTAAAAAAGTTATCCTAGCAAGCAAAGGACAGGAATCCAGATTTCATGGTGCAGGTAGAGAAGACATTGATGTGAGAATGCTGGGTAGAGGTAGGCCTTTCGTGCTGGAGATTAAAGAGCCGAAAATTCGTGATTTAAATTTGAAAGAATTGACTGAAAAAATAAATGAACACTGTCAAGGCAAAGTCGAAGTTCTTAATTTGCAACTGGTGGGAAAAGAACGTCGAAGCGGTGTAAAAGCATCTTCTACTGAAACATCAAAGACATATCGTGCGGTGGTTGAAGTGGAAAAACCCATTTCCAATGATGATTTAAAAATTCTGAATACTCTTAAAATTATCCATCAGAGAACACCCATTCGTGTATCTCATCGTAGAGCAGATAAAATACGCATCAGGGAAGTAAAAGAAGTTGAATCCAAAATAATTGATTCAAATCATTTTGAACTAACAATAAATTGCGAAGGAGGATTATATATCAAAGAATTAATATCTGGAGATGAGACCCGGACAAAACCCAGTATTACCTCACTTTTAGAAAACCAAGCCACTTGTGCCGATCTAGATGTGCTAGAAGTTAATATTTAAATGGGTAGAATTGATAGAAAGATAGTTTTATAAACTCTAAATGATTAACATTAAATTAATCGATTTCACCGAGGATTGACCACTAAAGATTCACACGAATTTTATAAATTTTATATTAAATTACTTAGAAAAGCCATTCACATGGCTACATTATAAATTAGATGCTAATAATCTCTGTGAATTAATACATTGTGTAAGTGATGAATGTATTACCAGACAAGATTAAATGGAATTATGATAATGCATATAATGAATTAATCGAGATAATGCATATTTTACTGAGCATTCAGAGATTAAAAGATACTTTCAATTGGACATTAATTAATAATTAAACCATTTCTGATGAAGTGGAGGATTGAAAATGACTCAAAGATCAAGAGGTTTTAGAAGTAAGACTAGGTACAAACTTAAAAGGAATTTAAGAACAGGGAGAGCCAATCCCATATCCAAAAAAATCCAGACTTTCCAGGAAGATGATCTGGTTCACATTATAATTGACCCCAGTGTTCACAAAGGACAACCACACCCCCGTTTCCATGGAAAAACCGGCAAAGTGGTAGAAAAAAGAGGTCGTGCATACATTGTTGCAATAAATGATGGAAATAAGGCCAAAAAGTTAATAATTAGACCGGAACACCTTAAAATACAAGAGTGATGGGATGATTGGGAAGAAAACCCTGGATACCGATCCGATTCCTCTGGTGAATGTGAAACCATTACTAGAGGAACAGGAAAAAGTACACGAACTAAGTTATGAGCAGAATTTGGCATTGGATCATGTCACGAAATTTTCCAACATATCAGTGGAAAACGCAGCTAAATTGGTTTCTGAGTTGGAAGAAATAATAAAAAAGAATCAAGCCATTAAAATAGTAGATCTTATGCCTGAAGATATGGACGACATGAGACTAATTTTTGCTAAAGAAAGAGGCTCACACAAAAAAGAAGAACTGGAAAACATATTAAAAATAGTTAACAAATACCGAGAAGAATAAATCTACGGGTAATAATTAATTTCAAGGACTACTGTACCCATTAAGACTATTCTGATAGGTATTATTTAATTAAGTGTTTTAATAATAAATATGCCATTGTCAGGGTGATAAAATGGAGGATTATGCGATTATTCTGGATTTTCTACCACTAGGTTATGTTAAAGAGGGATCTAACTCCTACAAACGCAAACCTGTGGCTCAAGCCATTGGTACAGAAGAATTCACCCTGTTGGAGTTAACACCCAAGGAAAATATAAACCTGGACATTCATGAAAAGGTTTACATAGGTGCAGGACAGAGGGACAAAATCGCAAGGGTAAATCGTAGACTGCCCTTTAACAAACTGACCTCAACAGCCCAAATTGAGGTTAATTATGTTCTTGAAGAGATTGTGAAAATAAAAGAAGAAAAATTCATCCGATTTTTCAATGAAGCAGGACCTATTTCCACCAGACTGCATCAAATTGAGCTTTTGCCGGGAATTGGGAAAAAACACATGTGGGACATTATACAAACACGTAAAAAAGCTCCTTTCAAGGACTTTGAAGATGTGAAAAAAAGAATTCCCATGCTTTCTGACCCTGTAAAACTGATTGTCAAAAGAATTCAGTTAGAACTAGAAGCTGAAGAAGATAGAAAAGGAAAAAAGAAATATATTCTCTTTACCAGACCTCCTAAAAGGAAATTTGTAGGGTAAAGAAAATTATTCAATAAGGGAAATGTTGGCCACAGAAACCTTTAATTTATTAAAGAAGCACCAGATACGTTTAGACCGGAAGAAAGGCCAAAATTACCTTATTAACAATCATTTTTTGTCACGGATAATTGAAAATGCTCATCTCGATGATTCTGATGTTGTGTTGGAGATAGGGGCAGGAATAGGCAATTTAACAGTTCTTCTGGCAGAAAAAGTTTCTAAAGTAGTGGCCATTGAACAAGATAAACGTATCGTCCCAATTTTAAGGGAAAGACTTAATGAAAAAGATATTTCCAATGTGGAGATATTGGTGGGTGATGCCACCAAACTTAAGTTCCCCTATTTTTCTAAAGTAGTTTCTAATTTACCTTATCAAATATCATCCCCCATAACCTTTAAACTACTCCATTATGACTTTGATTTTGCTATTTTAATGTACCAACTAGAATTTGCTAAAAGAATGGTTGCTAAACCTGGTGAATCTGATTATTCTCGCCTTTCAGTTATGATGAAACTTTGTACTCAGACTGAACTTCTTTTCAAGGTTCCAAAGAACGCATTTCTCCCACGACCAAAGATTTCTTCTGCAGTTATTAAATTGATTCCTTCTAGAAATCCTGATGTTGACCAATTTTTTGTCAATACTTGCCGGGCTTTATTCCAGCATAAAAAAAAGAAATCAGGGAAGGCATTACTCCAGTCATTTCATGAAATAAGTGATCTGGATCTTGACCGGAGTACCATTCGAGATCTAATTTCACATGTAGATGGTAAATTAATTGAGGAAAGAGTTTTTAAACTAAACCCTGAAGAAATATTAATAATTTCCAGTGAACTTGAAGTT
Source organism: Methanobacterium sp. UBA353 (assembly GCA_002496805.1). GTDB lineage: Archaea > Methanobacteriota > Methanobacteria > Methanobacteriales > Methanobacteriaceae > Methanobacterium. The sequence continues at coordinate 38,640 of DALO01000008.1, forward strand.
GTTTTGGAGAAGATGTGATATGAATAAACATTCCGAAAGTGATAAAAATCCCTATCAATTATTTCAAGAAGAATTTCCAGATCTGGCAGGATGTTTTAATGATTTAGTTGAGGCGCAAAGTTCTTTAAAGGGAATGGATGCCAAAACTAAACAATTAACCGTTATAGCCATTCACACTGCTAATCGAAACCCCCTGGGTGTGAAATTACACACTCAGATGGCTAAAAATGAGGGAGCAACTCGTGATGAAATTTTAGGAGCTGTAATGATTAATTTACACCTATCAGGACTTTTAAATATTTTGGAATGCCTTCCTGCAGCTATGGAAGGTTTAAAATTATGAAAATCGTATTTTAAGAAAAACATGAAGAGGAAATTTTCATGTGAATAAACAATGGTTGAGGCAATTTAATGTTAGAGTATAAGGGAATTCATTACGAAACCAACCCTAAAGTATATGAACCTGCAGAAGATACTTTTTTATTTGCAGAAAATCTTCAAATTGAGCGAAAAGACCGAGTACTGGAAATTGGAACTGGAACTGGCCTTATAGCAATAATAGCCTCCAAAAATTGCAGTACAGTGATAGCTACTGATGTAAATCCGCATGCTATTGATTGTGCAGTAAAAAATTTAATTGCTAATAAATCATACAACGTGGAATTAAGAAAAGGAAATTTATTTGAACCAATTAAAAATGAGAAATTCGATCTAGTATTATTTAATACACCATATTTACCCACAGATGAAGATGAAATGGTTGGTGATGAACTTGATACTGCTTGGGATGGTGGTAGTGATGGTAGAAAAATTATCGATCAGTTTTTAGACGATTTAAAGGATCATCTCACCCCGAATGGAAGAGTTCAACTGGTGCAATCATCGTTATCTGATATTGACAGAACAATTAAAAAATTAAATGAACAAGGATTAAATGCATCGGTAACAGCCAGAAAAAAATGTTTTTTCGAAGAAATAGTGGTTATTACTGGAATACCAAAATCCGCGTAAATTTTTTTATTGTTATCTTGGATGCTCTAAGGGCATGCGGCGGTTATTCATGATTTTTAATACTTATCTACCCCTAAATTTTCCGAACTGTTCGTAAATAAACCGATAGTTCGAAAAAAAATAAATTTTTATACAATGAAGACAAAATAAATGCTGAGGGGGGTTAGCCACTGAAATTATGTACAATCTGCTTTGTATGGTACCATATTCTTCCAAAATAACCCCCATCTCACCCCACAAATATTACAAAACCCATTGGAAGGAGTATTTATTATTTACTTACCCCGCCTATACCGTAACATGTATTAATACTTTTCATCCTCTCATTCACCCGGTTAATTATTTTTTTAAATCTTATTTTATTCTGTTATACTTTAAGATATGATTATTTTGTTTAATGAGGTTTTCATGGAATAATTAATATTGAAATCGAATATAACTAAAAAAAACAAGTGATCAGTCAATTTATGGGGAATAAATACTAACTAGGTATATATCAATTTCAGGTACTCACTTTAAAAATAAAATAACAGGGTTGGGGATTTAGATACTGAATTTTGACTGTTTCCACAGAAGTACCTTTAGGATATACTGTTAAATATGTGTTGAATGCTTTTTGGGTAGTTCCACTGGAAAAAACGTGCAGCCACAATATACAAGTACTTTTATTTCCAATACAATTCTTGATAACATCATTTAATAGAATTGGTTGGTTTTTAAAATGATTAGTTTCTTTAGTAATATTTTCCGGGGAATCAATGATCCAAACTGCTGAATTATCAGTTACATAACTCGGATCAGTCATCAAATAAAAATCTCCAGAATTTAACATGTCTTGGGTTACTCTGAAAGGATGACAAGTCCAACCGGATTTTTTATTAGGATAATCCACCCATATATGGCTGTGATTTCCAGTTTTATCTTGATGTGGACATATATATCCTTCCTGTTTCGGTTGTGGTGTATTGGAATTACACTTCATTGGATTCATGCAAACTATGATATTGGCATTATAGAAATTACAAAGAACCGTTCGGTTAATTACTATTATATCCGATGCTGATGTGCTTATTTTTCCCATTGCAACAGGTTCTATAGATGAATCTACTGGACAAATAGTCAAACTCGAATCACAATAGGGAGGTAGTATTTTGCCCTTCATTAATTCATCATAATTTTCCTTAAGACATTTTATTTTCTGTAGACTTAAAGTTTTCTGAGTTACTCCCTTGTTAAGTTGATCCACATCAGCTAATCCTGGAATTACTCCGTCAAAATTGCCTAATTCTTCCCAATTTTCAGGTTCACCTGGATCTTTAATCATCATGTCAGCAGCAGCAGTTGTTATTCTATCTAAAGAATTAGCATAACAATAATCCTGGATTTGCGAACCAACATTGTCCATTGCATCTGCAGAAACACCTAAAACTACGGTTATAATAATTAGGGCCATCATTAAATCCGTGGAAAACACCATCCCCCTTTTTTCTTCTATTACATTATTATCAAACATACTATCACTGAAAAATTGATGATTTTGTCACCCATGTGGTGGCAACCCATACTTTTTCCTATGGGAATCATCTAAAAAAAGGTGAAAACAATGAGTATCATCATAGAAATACACTATTAAATGGCCATAATAAGCTCCAAAACTTGTTTCATTGAAAATAACATGATCTATAGAGCTAATTGCCAGTATTGATGAATTATTTAAAAAAGTTATATTGGCAGATGGTGCAGGTAAGATGAATGTTTCGAAACCATAATGGGGGCAGACACCATGGCCCTCCAGTCTACAGAAAAAACAGGCCCCATCATTACTTTCATGATAAAAACCATTATCAATACAATTTTTAATATTTGCAAGATCAGAAGTACTTCCATGAAGTTCATATGGATCATAAGGACATTTTTTTATGTACAGAGGTGATGTGGCATTTTCATAAGCTTGTGAATTGTTTAATCCACTCGACTTCAGATATTTGGATAAACTGGAGCCATATAATATTTTATCTTTACCGATAGTTGCTCCTCCGTGTTTTTTGCACTTTAAAAAAGGTAATGGATCCATAATTGGAAAAGACTCATTAATAAGAGATATTTTTTGGATTAAATTGAATGAATGTTTTATTTCGTCTTTTTGCACGTTAATTCTTGATTTGATTTCTATCTGAAATGGATCTTGACTATTATCTACACCCAATATCTCACAATGAGCATTTATTTGGTCTTTATTATATTTTAAACACCAAATATCGATTTTATCTTGCATTTCATCCCTAATTACCTCCCTACTATTTGATAATGGATTTCCAGATTCAATAACCTCTTCTGATTTATTTTTTATCACTTCCTGGCCTATTTTAGGTAATTGTGATTCTAAATCTTTAGACACACCCACAACATCATCTGATGCTAAAATTGCTTCTTGAAAACTTATTATACCAACCGACATGTTTATAAATATTATTAAGAGTAAAAAAGCAGGAATAATAAGTAAAAATGAAGTTAAACTCATTACATATCCTTGATCATTCATTTTCTTACCTGAATTTTTACAATTTGATGGGGAGACTAAAAATATTATGAATTTGAATTACTTCAATTTTTATTAAAAATAATTGAATATGTAATACTATATAAAGTTATTTCCAGGACCAAAAATATGTTATTGGAGAACTATCCAAACATTAATGAAACAAAAATTTTCCAAAACAATCAGCCAATCGTAAAACATATAAAAACATCATGATTATATAAAGCATAATACGAATTATAATCCAAAATCACTATGTGCAAATTTATTTTATGTAAATCACCAATAACTTAATCAAATCTTAGCGAGGTTTAAAATGAAAGATATTGTAAGAGGATGGCGTCACATTCCACAACGCTACAATCTCATTGGATCAAAGTGTTTGCAATGTGGAGAAGTTTTTTTCCCCATGAGAGTCATCTGCCCTAAATGCAGAAGAAAAGGGAAATTAGAAGATATTAAATTTAATGGAAATGGAAAAATTCATAGTTTTTCAATTATACACACCCCTACAGATGAATTTAAGAATATATCCCCATATCCAGTAGCAATAATCGAGTTAGAAGAAGGTGCAAAAATTACCAGCCAGATTGTAGACTGTGACATTGAAGATATTGAAATAGGTCAAGAAGTAGAGTTAGTATTTAGGAAAATTAGAGCAGAAAGTGATGAAGGAGTCATTTCCTATGGTTACAAATTCAAACACAAACAGTAAAGTAGGCGTCTTATTAGTAGGCCATGGCAGCAGATTGCCCTATGGAAAGGATGTTCTCAGTAATTTAGCTACTATTTACAAGAAACAAACTGAATATCCCGTGGAAATCGGTTTTATGAACATGAACAAACCATCCATCCCCACCTCAATCAACAAACTAGCCCAAATGGGTGTTGAAAAAATTGTGGTCACCCCTGTTTTTTTAGCTCCCGGAGTACACACCCGGCAAGATATTCCCCGCATCCTTGGATTAAATAATGGGGATGAGCCCCACGAACACGGCCATGATCACCATCATGGTCATAGCCATGACCATGATGAAGATGAAGAAATAAGTTTCCAGGGTGAAATTGTTTACACTGAACCTTTGGGTGCAGACCCTAAAATCGTTGCCATAATAAAAGACAGGGTGAATAATGCCCTTTAACTATTATGTCTTCTAAAAAATCAGGTTCACATGGAATCCCCATAGTATCTGATATTGGTGAGAAAAAACTTATTAAACGACTCCTTTCAATGAGTCGTACCCTTCAACCTTATTCTCCTTTTTTTGATGAAAATTATTTTAAAAGTCTTAGCGATGATGCGGCACTATTGGATATTGGTGATGAATATTTAGTGATTACATCTGACCTTTTACTTGAATCTTCTCACTTCCCAACTGAAATGAGTTCATTTCAAAAGGGTATGAAAGTAGTAACTGCGAATGTGAGTGATTTGGCAGCAATGGGGGCGGAACCCATTGGTTTTGTATTATCTTTAGGATTGCCTCATGACCTCCCTCTTGAAAAGTTTGATGAAATCATGGCAGGAGTACTTGAAGCGTGTAACACCCATAAAATAGGCCTCATGGGTGGTGACACCAACCAATCAGAGGAATTGATTCTCAGCGGAACTTGTTTGGGAGTTGTTGGTAAAAAAAAAGTGTTAATGAAAGAAGGTGCTGCCCCTGGTGATGTGGTTGCAGTCACCGGCCCCTTAGGTGTTGCTGCAGCAGGATTTGAATTTTTATTTGCTCCACCACCCATAAAAGAAACTCTTAAAAAAATAATAAACCCTTCGACAATAAAAATTGTTGTAAGACATGCCCTTGAACCACGTGCTAAGTTAAAAGAAGGAATGATCTTAGCAAAAAAAGGTCTTGCCACTTCAGCCACCGACATAACTGATGGTTTAGCTAGTGAAATCGGTGAATTAATAGAAGCTTCCCCCTATAATGTGGGGATAACACTTTTTGAGACTATGATCCCTTTGATTCCCGAAGTTGAAGAAGTTGCATCTGCTTTGGATAGAAATCCCCTTGATTTCGCACTTTATTATGGTGAAGATTTTGAACTTCTTTTAACCATCCGTGAAGATCTTTATGAAAAGTTTAAAGACGATTTAGGACTTATTAAGGTTGGAACAGTAACAAGTTCTGGGAAGATGGAAATATTTGATAAAGAGGGTAATACAAATATTCTAATGAAGGAGGGTTATGACTCCTTTAAATAAATCTGTTCAATTAGGGATAGCATCGGTTATATTTCAACTTTATATATGTTGTAAATTCAAAAGAAGGTGGAGGGTTTAACCTTGAAAAAGGAAGCTATGCTTTATGAAAAGCTTGATGGTGCTTTGAACTGTCATGTGTGTAACCGTAAATGTGTTATATCTGAGGGTAAAACTGGTTTTTGCAAAATGCGAGAGAATGATAATGGGATTTTATACAGTAAAAATTACGCCTCTGCATCTTCCATTGCTGTGGACCCAATTGAAAAAAAACCTTTATTCCATTTCTATCCAGGCAGCCTTTCATTAAGTTTGGGAAGTATTGGATGTAATTTTAAATGCCCTTACTGTCAGAATTGGGCAATATCACAGACTTATTTAGATGAGGTTGGCATCAGGAATATTCTTCCAGAAAAAGCGATTAGGTTAACCCAAGAAAATGATTGCAAGTCAATTTCTTGGACTTACAATGAACCAACCATGTGGTTTGAATACACTTATGATTCTGCTAAGCTTGCTCAGAAAAAAGATTTGAAGACTGTTTATGTCACCAATGGTTATATGAGTGATGAAACCCTGAATCTTATTGCCCCCTACTTGGATGCTGCAAATGTGGATCTAAAAAGTATGTCTGATAAGTTTTACCAGGAACTTTGTCAGGCCAGCGTGAAACCAGTCTTGGAGAATATCAGGACAATGCATGAAAAAGGTATTCATATTGAAATAACCAATCTGGTGATGCCAGGACATAATGATTCAGAGGAAGATTTAAAATCTCTAGTGGAATTTGTGGCTGATGTGGATGTGGGGATTCCATTACATTTCACAAGATTTTATCCTCATTATAAAATGAACAACTTACCACCTACCCCTGTAGAAACCCTTGAAAAAGCCCAGAAAATGGCAATAGATGCAGGGATTAAATATGTTTATTTGGGAAATGTGCCGGGGAGTAATGGAGAAAACACTAAGTGTCCCGAATGCAAAGAACTGCTCATAGAAAGAGATGGCTTTCACATAGTAAACAACAAACTTAAAAAAGATAAATGCCCTGAATGTGGTGCTAAGATCGATGTGGTGATTTAAAATAACATTGAAATAGCGTTCACTGATTGATTTACAAATAAATATCCGCTGATTAGCTACTCTGAGAAACTAACACGTTCAAATTTATCCAGTTGATTTAGGGGTTTAGTTGCATCCACTCCTACTTTGGTGGTAGTACCATCTGATTTTGCACAGGGGTCCAAAGATGATCCTCGAGCTCCAGGGACTATTAAAATGTCATCATCGCCCCGAACTCGGGTGGCAATTGCATATTCCACATCTTCAGCATCAAAAATGTCGATATCCTCATCTACAACCACACAATGTTTAAGTGAAGGATGAGCAGCTAGGGCAGCCATCATAACGTTTTTACCATCGCCCTGGGTCTGTTTTTGAATTGAAATTACAGCGTGGAGCCAACAACATCCCCCTTCAGTGAGTGCTACATTCTTAACTGTAGGTACTGTGTTTTGAACTGCATTGAATATTCTAGGTTCCTGTGGAAGGCCTTGTAAGAGCTTGTGCTCGAAACCAGCAGGCATTATTGCATGATATATGGAATCTTCTTTGTAGTGCATCTTATCTAGTTCAATTACTGGTTCCTGACGCACAACATCATAAGTGTCTGTTAAGTCTACAAATGGCCCTTCTTCTGCTCTTTCATGAGGTAACATCCTACCTTCAAGTAGTATTTCGCACTCAGGAACCTCAATATTAACATTTTCACATTTTACGAGTTTCATTCTGCCCTGATGGAAGCTATTTGCCACTTCCAGTTCATCCACATTAATGGGTACGGAAATAGTGGTGGCTAGTAAAGTAGCAGGGTGCATTCCAATTGCAATGGCCAGTTCCAGAGGTTCATCCAGTTCTTCTGCTCTTTTATGATGAGTATAAAGATGGCGAGGCACTATTCGGGCGGTGAGCCTATCTTTCCCTAATAAGAGCATGCGATGGATGGATGCATTGCGTACTCCTGTATCAGGATCTTTGACAATTATCACACCCGAAGTGATATAAGGACCTCCATCACGCTGATAATGAGTTAAAATAGGAAGTTTATTAAGATCTGGCTGTTTTGAAATATGAAAACTGTCTTGTACACTCTTATAATCATTTACAGGAACGGGGTTATTGGTTGCTTCAATTATTTTTTGGGTTATTCCAACTACATCAGTATTTAAAGCCCGGGCAATCTTTTCACGAGTATTACATATCCCAGCTATTACTCTAATCTCTGATTCCTTGATGTTTTCCAAGAGGATGACGTCCCTCGGATATTTTCTTAAAATTCCTGCAGCTTCAAGGTTGGTTGAAACCTCATCACTAATTTCTATGAAATTAAAATCATCCCTAATAGTTTTTAAGAAGTTTTGCATGAACTCACCATTAATTTTTATAATATACTTATAATAAACGCTGTTAATTCTGAGAATTGTTATAATATTGGTGTTTGCAGCAAATTACAATCTATATGAACCTGCCGCATTTATTTTTTTAATTCTTAACATATGATTTGGCTTGTTGAATGAATATATTTAATGCATAACATTGTATTTAGTGTATTCTACAATTTATTTCAAGAAATAAATACATAATCCGAACTTATCTAATCTAGAAGACAAATGAAAATAAATAGACGCATATGTTACAAAAATCATCTTTTACAATTTATATTACCTTTAAACCTCTGAAGTTCTTTTTTTATCTGTTCATCACCAATGCTGAGAATTTCAGCAGCCAACATAGCTGCATTTCCCCCGGAATCTATACCCACAGTAGCAACTGGCACTCCTGGAGGCATGTTAACCATGGATAGAAGAGCATCCAATCCTTCCATTTTTATTGCGCATGGCACCCCTATAACTGGTTTTTCAGTGTAAGCGACCACAGCCCCAGTTACATGGGCAGAAAGTCCCGATATGGCAATAAATAGTAAGGCATTTTTATTTCTTTTGAGAAAGTTCTCAAATTTATCCGGAGATCTGACTGGTGATATCACTGCTGAGTCGTATGTAATTTTCAACTTGTCAAGGAACATTGTGGTCTTTTTAGCCACTTTAATATCACTATAACTCCCTGAAATTACGGCTATTTGTGGTGGATGAGGATTTTCTATGATTTCACCAGGATGAGTTGTGATTTGGTTTTTAGCTGCTGAATTCAGGTTTTCGGTTTTGTTAGATGGTAATTTTTTCCTTCCCTCTGATTTTTGTTTGTTTGGGAAGTAATATTTGCCTTTCATCTCTGGAAAAAGAGTTTCTTCGTCTTCAGCAATTTTTGAGTAAAAATCATTTCTAAACAATGATAATCTTTCTCCAATACTGGTATTTTGGATTCCTATAATTTGAGCAGCCAGTATTGCTGCATTATCTCCCCGATCAATTCCTACTGTAGCAACAGGAGCACCTAAAGGCATTTGGACTGAAGCAAAAAGTGCGTCTAGACCGGCAACTTTCACCTCTACCGGCACACCAATCACTGGTTTGTGAGTCATTCCAGCTATAATGCCTGGAAGATGGGCAGATAACCCAGCTATGCCAATGAAAACATCAACACCATTTTTGGTTGAAGTGGAAACGATCTCTTTTACTTTTTCGTGGGTTCTGTGAGCAGAAGCCACACGTAAATCATAATATATCTCTAACTTTTCCAATATGGTGATGGCTTTTTCTGCAATTTTAAAATCCGATGAGCTACCCAGTATAATCATAACCTTCGGTTCCATTATTAACCTCTTTTTGTGAGTATCATAAATAATTCAAATCAGGTAATTTAATCTAGTTGAAAACCATTATACATAATAATTTATGCTTAAAACGGATAATATACTTTTGTAAATTGACCATTTTAAAATGAAACATCATTTTCTATAAAATCTTATATTAAGTCAGTATAGTATAACATGTAAGTTAAGAATTAGAGGTGTAATTTAAGTGTCTTGGATTATCCTATTAGTTGTGATTATCATCGCTTCTGTTAAAACAATGAGTTCAAAAAACTCTATGACGGTATCAGTCATAATACCAGCCTATAATGAAGAAAAAACAGTGGCTAACGTGATAAAAACAGTTAAATCACTTAATTACATTGATGAAATCATTGTGGTAAATGATGGCTCAGCAGATACCACTGAACAAACTGCCAAAGAGGCAGGGGCAACCGTGCTAAGTCATACAAAAAATAGGGGAAAGGGTGCTGCCATAAAAACTGGTTTCAAAAACTCTAAAGGAGATATTGTACTGTTTCTAGATGCTGACCTCCAAGAATTAGTCCCAATCCAAGTAGATAAAATGATCAGACCAATCCTGAATGGAGAAGCAGACGTCATCAAAACTAAATTTAAAAGAGAAGCAGGAAGAGTCACCGAATTGACAGCAAAACCTTTATTAAACTTTTTTTTCCCAGAAATTAAATTTGAACAACCCCTCAGCGGCCAATTCGCTGCTAAAAGATCTTTCCTCAAAAACATCCAATTGGAGGATGATTACGGTGTAGATGTGGGAATAGTGTTGGACGCAGACGTTATGGGAGTACGGGTTAAAGAAGTAGATATTGGAAATATTAATCATACCATGTCCTCACTGTATGAACTGAACATCGTAGCTACCGAAGTAGTGCGAACCATTGTGGACCGTGCTAACAGTTACGGTAGAATCACCATGATCGACTCTTTAGGAAAATCAATAAGAATGGGAGTTTTAGGACTATCACTAACCACATTAGGATTTTTCTTTGTATTTTTTATCAGAATTCGACCTTCATACGTGGCCCTTTACTTGGGATTGGCCATAATCATTGCTGGAATTCTAATAGCCATTTATTATGTGATTAAAATTATAAAAGCATCTATAAAAACCATTTTAAGGCCTGATTCTAAGTCTCGTAACTTTAAATCATTTTTTTATATGCATTCACCCCTGATAGTTTCAGCGTTGATCATGTTCGCGGTCCTTTTTACAATGTTGGGTTCAGTGCATGTGGATGAGGGGAAAATATCAATTGAACCCGCCGCTCGTAATGTAATTTTTTGGAAGCAACCTGTAGAAAATCAATCTTTTGACATTAGAGGGCCCTACACTGTGGACAGTGCTATCGAAAACGAAAGTTCAATTATCAGAATTCCTGAAGATGCCCTGAAAACATTAGGATTAAATTATGAAGATACCATCATGATAAATCAACAAGGTTACCTTCTAAATCAGACCATTCCCGGTGAAGAAAGCATAGTGAGGATACCATATAATGCCCGGAATACTCTGGGATTGAATGTACGTGATGTTATAAGTGATTCAGAACTTCGAAATTTCTTTAAGAATCTTTATGCTGAGAAAAAACTTTCCTTAAGCACATCAAATATAACCATAACCGAAGGAAAGATAATAAAAACCACCGCCGATGATGCTAAAATTATCAACATATATCTTAACGACAAAAAAATCGGTAGCACGACCGGTGTGTTAAAAGAAGGGACATACCAGATCTATTTAGATGGTTATCTATACAAAACAATTTATATCGATGAAAATAGACCCCAAGATACTTTTTTAGTGACAAAAGGGGGAAATGTGGTTAAAATTCAAGTTGCTGGAAACACTAAATCAAATGACCAGTTCCCCACGTGGGATAAGGGAATATTATTCTATTTGAACTTTTCCTGAAAAAAATATTTATTTAATAAATTTCAACATATTTCTAACAATCATGATAAATACAATTAATAATAGACCTTAGCTGCCTCTTCAATATCATTATAAACACCCAATGCAGCTAAAGCTCCAATTTTACCTTGACTGCCAGTTACTTCCACCAGTTCAACACCTACCGACTCAGCAACCTTTTCAGCTTCTTCAACTGTAATCATGGATTTTTTAGCTGCTCCGGCATAAGAACGAAGTTCTTCAGGAATTTGTATTCCTTGAATCACTGCAATCGCAGTTTCATTTGATAAGGTATCTTCTTTTAGCAGTCTTACAACTTCTTTAACTAATTTATCCTTTTCATCCTGTTTTACTGCAAATACTAAAGCTATTGCCACACAGTTCTGAGTTTTATTGGGATTATGAGGGTAAAGTTGTACTGTGATGTGATCCAAGTATTGATAACCATATTTGGTGAGTTTTGCACCTATGTTGTGAGCAAGAGTCCAAGTTGCGCCTTCATCTTTGGTATCAGTGTCATCTATACCAATTACCACTTTTTGTAGGCGTGGTGTTACAACAGCAGCCCTACCCACCTTAGAACCTCCCCCCACGTTCCTGAGTTCTACTCGTTTAACTCCTTCTGCCATTCCTCTGCACATTGCAGCTCCAACTCCCGCACCTGCTAAACCGGCATGTGTTACCTTAACTTCGTCCCCTTCCACAGAAACTTCTTCAATGCCAGCCGCATGCAAACTAGGTTTAAGACTTAAATCAGATCTTCCAACCTTTACAAGGAAAGTGTGTCTGTTCCCATCTCTTTTAGCCTTTAAAACTATATCACTACTACGTTGATATTGGTAAATCATCCATTGGGAACCACTGATACAGGGATGGAATTCTACAATTTCTACCATATCCCCATCTACCATGGTAAGGATTTTATGGTATGGTGCAACCCATGGATCCTGGAATTTATCTTTTAAATCGTGTGGAGTGAGTATTTCCATTAGATGTCTCCAAAAAACTGGCTACTTTAAAGGTGTTTATAATTTTTATGAAAAAAGGAATTAATTATTAAGCCGCTCTGTCATTTTCACTACGGCTTCCACAGCACGTTTGGCATATTCCACCCTCTGATGTGCCTCAAGACGAGTCATACCAGGCCCAGTAATTCCCAAGCCCACTGGTTTGTCATATTCTAAAGCCAGATCAGCGATTTTACGAGAGGCATGCTGAACTACTATATCATCATGGTCGGTAGCTCCTTCTATTACTGCCCCAAGTGTAACCACTGCATCAATATCATCTTGCTCTAGGAGTTTTTTGATGGCCAGTGGCATGTCAAAAACTCCAGGAACTGTGATAACTTCAGTTATTTCAGATTCTAAAAATTTTGCATGTTCTTTTGCTAGTTCTAACATCATATGAGTTATGTCATAATTAAATTCTGCGACTACAGCTCCTATCCGAACTTTTACCATAATGATTCCTCCCATAATACTCTAAGATCGATTGATATGTAATTCATTATAATTTTTTTTTAGTTTCTAATTTAGTTGAATTTCGATTTTATAGAAAAGTTTTACGGCATAGCTAGTATAAATCCAGCTAATGTGCTTAAAACGAAGAGAACTATAATAAAAATAACAATCCATTGCATTCTGGTCATTTTTTTTATCTCCTTTATGTTTTTATGAACTTGGACACATCTTGAAGGGTTTCACATAATGTTTCTATTTCTTCTCTGGTATTATAATAATGTATGGATGCCCTAACTGTTCCACCCAATTGGTAAGCCCCCATATGCCTTAAAGATGGCATGGCACAGTGAAAACCACTCCGAACACAGATGGATTTAACTTCATCTAGTATTTTAGCCAAGTCGTGAGGGTTTATATTGTCTATATTGAAGGACACAATACCATAAATATTTTCTGGACTTCCATAAACATTGGCATTTTCAATATCTTGGACTCCTTGATACATGATTTTTGTCAATTTTTTACTGTGTTTTTCGATTTTGGATATCCCAATCCTTCCCAAATAATTAGTTGCTGAGCCGAGACCTATAAAACCCGCTATGTTTTGAGTCCCAGCTTCAAAACATGATGGTGATTCTGTAAGTTCGAAATAATTTTCTGTAACGTTTTCAACTGTACTTCCTCCAAGGTTAAGGGGATTCAATTTTGCATGGGAATCTCTGGCATGATACAAAAAACCAGTTCCAACCGGACCTAATAATCCTTTATGTCCGGGGAATGCAATAAAATCAGCTTTTAATTTTTTTAGGTCCATATTTATATGGCCTGCAGATTGAGCAGCATCTACTAAGTAAAATGCATTCTGATCTTCTACTATTCTTGAGATTTCATTAACAGGTTGTACTGACCCAATGGAATTATTGATATGGGTGATGGTCACCAGCCGAGTGTGCTCATCCAATGCTTTTTCAACTTCACCGGGATCTATAACTCCATTTTCATCAGCTTTGATTATTTTGATTTCTACACCCCGATCTTGAAGATTAAGCCACGGAACCAGGTTAGAATGGTGTTCCATATTAGATACTATGATTTTATCTCCTTTATTCCAAGTTATCCCATGAGCTACCATGTTAATGGATTCTGTGGCGTTTTTAGTGAAAATTATCTCTTTAGGATCTGAATTAATGAATTTGGCAATTTTTTTCCTAGCTTGTTCCAATTCTTGGGTTGCTCTAACAGCCAGATGATATGCTCCCCTTCCAGTGTTTGCATTATAATTGTAAAAATAATCGTTCATTGATTCTATTATATGTCTTGGCGTGGGAGTGGTGCTAGCAGCATCTAGATATATAATCTTATCCAGAAGGGGCATGTCCCTTCTAACATCAGTTGTTTTCATGATATGCACTGATTATTCCTTAAATTTTGTTTAAATATGGTTTAGTAGTATTATAAAAATGTAAAATTAAATTTAACTATATCAATCCATTGATTTACATGTAGTGTTTGATTTAGGTGATGTGTTAAGAAAAAAATAAAATAAGGTTTGATTGTTGTTTATGATTCTAGTTTAGTTCTAACTTCGGCAGCCATCTCCATGGTAGATGCGCTGCCACCCAAATCAGGTGTGACAACTTGGCCCTCTTTCAAGACTTCCACAAGTGCATCTTCAAGTTTTCGAGCAGCAACAGTTTCTTCCAAATAATTCAACATTAAAACTGCAGATAATATCATTGCAGAGGGATTTGCAGTTCCTTTTCCCGCGTGTCTTGGTGCTGAACCGTGGACGGGTTCAAATAAACCTTGATTTTCACCTATATTTGCTGATGGAATTAATCCCAGCCCTCCCACCAACCCTGCACCTTCATCAGATAGGATGTCTCCGAAAAGGTTGGTAGTTACAATTACATCAAACATTTCAGGCCTGGTGATAAAAAACATTGCAGTTGCATCCACATAACGGTCATCCAACTCCATTCCAGGATATTCTTTGGATACTTTGTAGAATGAATCCCTGAATATTCCGTCAGTTTTTTTAAGAACATTTGCTTTATGAACAGCAGTTACTTTACCCCTACCAGTTTGTTGGGCGTATTCAAAAGCGAATTTGCATATCCTTTCAGAAGCTTGTCTGGTAATCACCCGGGTGGCAGTTGCTCCTTCAGCTGTTTCCTCTTCTAAACCAATGTATAGTCCTTCTGTGTTTTCTCTGACTATCACGAAGTCCAAGTTATCGAAAAGACACTTGGTACCAGGGTATGATTTCACAGGTCGGAGATTAACATACAAATCAAGTTCTTGCCTCATTTTAACAATCACGTCGGCAGCAGTTTCTCCTGCAGCTCCAAAAAGACATGCTTGCGATGCTTTTACTATGTTTACTGTTTCTTGGGGTAAAGCCACCCCTGTTTTCTCCATGTGTTCGTCACCGGCATCAGCAAATGTGTAGTCAAAGTCAACATCTAATGCTTCCAGAACATGGAGTGTTGCCTCCATGACCTCTTTTCCAATCCCATCTCCAGGTATAACTGATATTTTATACATGTATTAACACCTTTTTAAGCTAATCATAGCTATTTTTTTTAAAATCCTTTATTTATCGTTTTTATTCGTCCTTGATCTCTGTTAGGTGGTTTTTCATGTAACTGATAAGACCACCCTCCTCCATAATGTTCATCATGAAATCAGGAAGTGGTTTAATTTCAAATTCTTGAAAATTGTTTAAATCTTTTAAAACCCCTTCATCCATATTAATTTCGATTTCATCCCCTTCATTGATATTTTTAGATATTCCTTTTGCTTCTATAAGGAGTAATCCAATGTTTACTGAGTTTCTGTAGAATATTCGTGCAAATGATTCAGCAACAACGGCGGATATTCCTGCGCCTTTAATGGCTATGGGTGCATGTTCCCGAGACGATCCACATCCAAAGTTTTTTCCTGCTACTATTATGTCTCCTTTTTTTACTTTTTCAGAGAAATTAGGGTCACATCCTTCCATAACACATGCTGCAAGTTCTTTTTCTCCAGTTAACACCAAATATCTGCCGGGAAGGATTGCATCAGTGTCAACATCATCTTCAAACTTCCAAACCTTTCCTTTAATGATATTATCCATTTTTATCACCTTTAATAGCTTTATAAGGGATTTAATGCTTCAATTAACAGCACCATTAGAATTACGATCTGGGGTCAGTTATTTCTCCTTTAATGGCGGATGCAGCCGCTACAGCAGCAGAGCTGAGATATACTTCTGCTTCGGAGCTTCCTTGCCTTCCTTTGAAGTTTCGGTTGGATGTGGAGAGACTGACTTCTCCAGGACCAAGGAATCCTACATGGCCACCTAAGCAAGGACCACAACATGGATTACATACCAAGGCCCCAGAATCCACAAATATGTCCATAAGACCTTTTTCGAGTGCTTGACTGTAAATTTCCCTGGAAGCAGGAATGACCAGCATACGCACATTATTAGAAACTTGTTTTCCTTTTAGGATTTTTGCTGCCACTTTGAGATCATCTAGGCGGCCATTAGTACAGGACCCCAGAAATATCTGATTAATTGGGGTTCCTTCCACTTCACCCACCGGTTTGACATTGTCTACATTGTGTGGACAAGCAATTTGAGGTTCCAGATCGTTTATATCTACGAACATGGTGGTGAGTGATTTGGCATCTTCATCAGTAACGAAAGATTCATAATGATGATTCACGCGCCCTTTAAGATAGTTAATGGTCTTTTCATCAACTTCTACTAGGCCAGTTTTTCCACCCATCTCTATAGCCATATTACATAGAGCCATCCTATCAGAAACTGACATGTTTCTGGTAGTTTCTCCTCCAAATTCGCATGCTTGGTAATTTGCACCGTCTGCCCCTATTTGTCCGATTATATTCAACACCACATCTTTCGAGTATACGTGTTTGGCGAGTTTTCCTTCTATATCGAATTTTATAGTTTCAGGGACTTTAAACCAGAGTTTTCCCGTGGCAAATACCATTGCCATGTCTGTCGATCCAATCCCTGTGGCAAATGCTCCTAATGCCCCATGAGTGCAAGTGTGAGAGTCTGAACCAACAATTACTTCTCCAGGAACTACATGTCCCTTTTCAGGCAGGACTTGGTGGCACACCCCCTCCCGAACATCGTAAAAGTTGGTTATTTTCTGATTTTTCACAAATTCTCGCATGAATATGTGGTTTTGGGCTGCTTCCAGAGAGTCAGCTGGCACCTGATGATCAAAAAGAACCACAATCTTTTCTGGATCCCATACATGATCCACCCCAATTTTTTGGAAAGATTCGACGGATAATGGTCCTGTTAAATCATGAGTCATTGCAACATCAATATTAGCCATTACAATATTTCCCGCTTCTGTTTCATCTAATCCTGCTGCTCGTGCAAGTATTTTTTCTGCCATGGTCATTGACATTTTTATCCTCCATTTTAAACCAGATATATCTTTTATAATCGAAATTGTTGTTTGATTCCATTTTAGTAACGAATACTAGTATAACTTGGACAATGTGATCTTATTTACAATATTTACGAAGTTTTGGACTTCTTCCTGATTTAATATCTTTAAAATCTTCTTAATTGTGTCTTTATGTACTTGTTTATGCATTTCCATTATGTAGTTACCTTTTTTAGTCAGTTGTAGGAAGTAAAACCTTTTGTCTTCACTCGATTGTATTTTGCTTACAATCCCCAAGTCAATTAATTGGTTTATGGCCACTGACACTGTTGATTTTTTGACATCCAGAGTTTTAGATAATTCAGAAACACTTATTCCCGCATTTTTATCGATTAACTCAATGTAATATAATTGTCGTAGGGTGTATTCTTTTAAATCTCCAGACCGAAGTTGTGTTTGGAATTTCCTCATTAATTCACTAAGTTTATCCATGGATTCTACCAGTTCAAGTTCCTGATTCATGAGTTGTCACCCCAATAGATATATAGTTTTATCAAACTAACTATTATAAAAGGTTTGCCCAACAAAATAAATTCAATGATTACTTCTCACAAGCTCGGAAAAAAACCATTATTATTACCCATAATAATGTAACCACATCACAGATGATACTTAATTAACACATTATGTAATAAAATTTATATATAATGTAATACTTACTTATATTGAATACTATCTAATTAATATAAATAGGCAGATTGAAGAGAGATATTTCGTGAGGGAAATAAAATGAGGGAAATAAGTCAAGAAATAAAGGATGAATATGTGAAAATAAAGGATAAAATCTCATTTGAAGAATTTTTAAATAAAATGGAAGAATATAAAAAAGAAAACGCGGATGTAAGCTTTCTCGACGATATTAGCATAGCCCACATGGTGGTAGGAGATTACATTACCGAAAAAATTGAAACTCTTGAAGAAAACAAGGAATTTTGGAAAATTAAAGATTTAGAAACAGGAAAACAACATTTAAATCTGGTAGGAAGGGTAATGAACCTTTCTAATGTAAAGAAATTCACGAGTAAAAAAGGAAGAGAAGGTAAATTAGCCAACATTATCCTTGCCGATGATACCGGTAGAATAAGGGTTGTTTTTTGGACTGAAAACATTAAGCTCCTAGAAAAACTCGAAGAAGGAGACATAATCAAAATCAATGATGTAGAAGTGAAGCAAGGCTTCAGAGAAGATGAAGCCCATATGAATACACGTTCATCACTGGAAAAACAGGACCCCCAAGATTTTCCAGATTTTCCAACCTATGATGATAAAATAACCCCCTTAAAGGATATTAAAGGTGATATGGAAGTTAATGTAGTTGCCCGTATTATCAGAATTCCCCGAATACGATCCTTTGATCGGAACGGGAGGGATGGAAAAGTGGTATCTCTAAAACTGCAAGATGAAAGTGGCACCATGCAATTCACCTTGTGGAACAAAGACACTTCCTTAATAGATGATCTTGATCTCAAAGAAGGAAACGCCATTAAAATAATAGGCGCTCAAAGCAGAGTACGTAACAGCGAAATCTCATTAAGCCACTCTTGGATTGGTAGAATAGTAAAAGGGGATTTTGATGTTCCTGAATATCAGGAAAACATTCTTAAACTTGGAGACGCTCACGAAATGAGAAATGTTACACTGATAGGTCTTGTTAGTAAAGTGTATGACACTATAACCTTTGAAAGAGACGATGGAAGTACTGGAAACGTGAAATCTCTAGAATTAGAAGATGATACTGGAGCAATACGAGTAACCCTTTGGAATGAAGACACTGAAACCGAGATAAAAAAAGGAGACATCATGAAAATAATTGGGGGTAATATCGAATTTGACGATTATTCGGGCACCAATTATAGGGTAAACACTAATTGGAATAGTAAAATCATTATTAACCCTACTTTAGACAATAAACTTAAAGACATCTTGAGTGAAGTAGGAAAATACATAAAACCAATAAAAATCAGTGATTTGAACAATATTGAAGATGATGGAGAAGAAATAGATATTGTTGGAAGGGTTGTGAATCTTTATGAACCCAATGAATTCCAAAGAGATGATGGAACTACCGGAATAGTAAGAACAATCGAAATAGCAGATGAAACCGGAATGGTGCGTATTTCAATGTGGGATGCCAAAGCAGAACACTCATTAAAAGAAGGAGATGCCATTAAAATTGAAAATGCCCGCACTCGTCTCGGAGATTATCAGGTGGATCTAAGTGTAGGGAGAACTTCAAGGATTATGGATCCATCAAAAGAGGAAAGCGAAACATTACCGTCCCTGAAAGATGTTGAATCAATGATTTATCAAGAAAAAAAGATTAAAGATTTGGCTGAGGGAGATCGAGATGTTAGTATTATTGGCCGTGTTTTGAGTATTGGCGAACCTACACAATTCACCAAAAGTGATGGTAGCGCAGGTACTGTCCGATCAATAGAGATAGCTGATGATACCGGGATGGTAAGAGCTTCTCTCTGGGATGATCAATCAAATACTACTTTAAAAGAAGGTGAAGCAGTTAAAATAGAAAATCCTCGTGTTAATTTAAGAAATGATAGAATTGAAATCAGTGTAGGGAGAACTACACTTATAGCCAAAGCAAAAGACGATGCCCCCATTCCCACCTTAGAGGAGATCGAGGAAAAATTATACCCTTCAAAGAAAATTGAAGAAATTGATGAAAGTGATCAGAATGTAAAGGTGAATGGAGAGGTTATTGACATTCGTGGAAACAAAATTCTCTTTGAAATGTGCCCTAATTGCAATAAAAGAGTTAATTGGGTGGAAGATGCCTACATTTGTGATATTTGTGGAGAAAAAATTGAAAAACCTAATATGTTGATGATCATCGGTCTCATGTTGGAAGATGATACTGGAACAATTAGTATGACTTTCTTCCGTAAATCAGCAGAAGAAATATTGGGAATGACCACACTAGAAGCAGAAGAGATCATAGCCACAACTGGAGATGAAGGATCTCTAGAAGAAAAAGTAGGTGATCTGGTAGGTAGACAGATCACAGTGATCGCTGACGCCAGTTTTGATGAATATAATGAAGAAGTGCGTTTAAACGCCAAAAAACTGATAAATATCCAACTTTAATTAAATTAATTCCGTGAAGTTAAAATATGGAAAAAAAGATTAAAATGCCTAATAAGTTTGTAAATACAAAAAAAATTAAAAATGGAGATTAATTATGGTGGAACTCGAAGATTTGCCAAATGTGGGTGAAAAAACAGCTCAAAAATTAAGAGATGCTGGTTTTGCAGATATGATGAGATTAGCCACATCTACTGCCAAAGAACTTAGTGTTAAAGTGGAAATTGGTGAGGGGGTGGCTGAAAAAGTAATAGAAGCTGCTCGGAAGGCAGAACAAATTGATTTTGAAACGGCTCTTGATGTGATGGAGCGTAGAAAAGATGTTGGGCGCATAATAACTGGAAGCGATGGTTTAGATGAGTTGATTGGAGGAGGTATAGAAACTCAGGCAATAACTGAGGTATTTGGAGAATTTGGATCTGGAAAAAGCCAAATATCTCATGAAATAGCAGTGACTGTACAGTTACCTCCTGAAAAAGGAGGGCTTGACGGACAATGCGTCTTCATAGACACTGAAAACACTTTCAGACCCGAAAGAGTTAAACAAATTGCTGAAGGGTTTGATCTCGATGTAGATGAAGTTTTAGGCAATATCCATATCGCTAGGGCCTTCAACTCAGCACACCAGATATTAATGGCAGACAAAGTTAATGAACTTATACAACAAGATGTTAACATTCGTTTAGTGATTGTCGATTCCCTAACATCACATTTCAGAGCAGAATATGTTGGAAGAGAATCTTTGGCTACCCGACAACAGAAACTGAATCAACACCTTCACACATTACAGAACATTGCAAATACATATAATGTGGCAGTTTTTGTTACAAATCAAGTGCAAGCACGCCCAGATGCATTCTTTGGAAGTCCAACCAAAGCTATTGGAGGTCACGTGCTGGGACACGCCGCTACATATAGAATATGGCTCAAAAAAGGACTTGCAGGTAAACGTATAGCCAGATTAGTAGACAGTCCACATCTTCCAGAGGGAGAATCTGTGTTCAAGATAACAACAGAGGGAATTATTGATTAATACCTTTTGAAACTCTCATGAGTTTATTTTTTTTTATTTTGAAAAGTAGTTTTATAACTCTAATTCCCTAAATTTGATCGTGAATTCAGTTCCATTATCTACATTCAGTTCTACTATGCCATGAATTTGACTTGTTAAATTGTTAACTAACTGCAAACCTAGTGAATCTGTCTTTCGAAAATCGATGCCCTTCGGGAATCCAACACCGGTATCACTCACACTTAGTATGAATTCGTCATCTTTTTTATTGAATTCAATTTTTATTTCTCCAGACTTGCCTTTTGGGAATGCATGTTTCATGGAATTAGTGATTAGTTCATTTAAAATTAATCCCAACGGAACTGTGGTGTTTATATCAACCATTAGATTTTCCAGATTGAGTTTTAATTTGATGCGGCGAGGATCAGTTATGTAAGTATGGAAAAGTTCTGTAGACAGTGTGGAAATGTAATCCCCAAAATCTATCCGCTTGAGATCTGTAGAACTGTAAAGTCTTTCATGAATTAGGGCCATGGAATCGGCTCGATTCTGACTCTCACGGAAAATATCCAAAGCAGCTTTATCTTTAATATATTTAGACTGCAGATTTAATAAACTAGAAATTACCATCAAATTATTCTTAACTCGATGATGAATCTCCTTCAAGAGCATTTCTTTTTCATTTAACGACTTTTTAAGGTTATTTTCAGCTTTTTTTCTTGCGGTAATATCAATAAGAGAAGCTAATGATTTATTAGAGCCAATTATGCTAGTAACGGTTACGAAAACATTTTTTTTATTTTTATCTCTGTCGATTAGGGAAAATTCATAATTTAATGGCGTGTGTTCTGGATTTCTGCGACGCATAGAATGATATCTCTTCATCTTCTCTAGGTCCTTGCCTTCCACGAACTCAGTCCATTTCATCTGATTCTCCACTTCCTCTTTGGTGTAACCTGATAGAATTTCAAATCCACTGTTTGCCAAGGAAATTGTTTTATCCTCTTCTATGATCATGGTAGCTGTTCCAGTGTGCTCAAAAATAGATCTATATCTAGATTCAGATTCAATTAATGCTTTTTCAGCTTTTTTTCGTTGTTTAATGTTCATAACATTGAACAAAGCATTTTCCATGCTTTTGGCAAACATTATGTACAGTCTTCGTTCTCTATGATCCATATCTTTACTTTGTTCCATGAATAGTTCTAAATTTCCAAGATTCTGAAAAGAAAATTTAAATTGATTGGGATTTGACTCTTGAATTTTTTGAGAAATTTTTTGAGGGTTTCTAAACCCCCAAGAAGTCATTACTTCACCATTGGCATGTACTAGAAAAAACCGAACCCCAAAAAGCCTGATAGCCTTTTGTGTAGCCTCATTTAAAATATCTTCCTCTGATTGAAGGAATTGGATAGACGAAATCTCATAAAGAGCCGATAATTCTGCAACAACTAGTTTATCGCTTTTCAGAAGCAAATTTACACCCCAAAATCACAGTTGTCTTATTGTGTAAAAGTGGAACATCAATGTAACTGCCAACCTCACCAAATGTTAGGGCTCCTAATAATGGAACATTTTGTCCAATAGATTCTGTGATAACTTCCAATTCTTTATGAAACTCGTCCCCCATGAAAAGATAACGACCAATGCAGTCAAATATAATTACAAAATCAGTTTTTTCAATTTCTCCGATTTCCAACAATATTTTCCCCATATTTTCTATCAAATCGCTAATTTCAGATTCCATGACGTTTCCTACAGCATTTTGCGGAATTTCAGTTACTAAATCCATGCTTTTATCAGGATTCAAGGTAAAAGGCTCTCTGATCAAGTAATTACCAGAAATATCTGGAAATCCGAGGGAGTATTTCATACGAGTAAATTCAAATTTTTCTGCGGACATATCATTGATTTGCCCACAGTATGCATCAAATGCAGGAATTCCATTTATTTCATGAATTTTTTTCCCATTAGAACGAGTAATTATCATAGGATCTGTTTTAGGTTGCCAACCATGCCCGATGCCTGTTTTGATATCAATTCCTTCAACTAAAGCTGTTGCCAGTCCTCCCTTTTCCACTCCTTTCTCAGTAACTTGATATGTATTAAATGCAGAACCTCCTCCTACATATTGAAAATCAGGACCCATATGATTGTAAAGTCCTTGCACTAAATCTGGAATATTCGCTGCAGCCCCATCTGGAAAAACAAAAACAGTTCCAGTGTCAATACCAGCAGAAAGCAATTCTTTTCCTGCTTTTTCACCTGCAAGACGAGGGTTATCTTCAATATTCTTTTGGAGAGACGTTTTAACTCTAATTTTTTTTCCGCTTAATGTGCATGCCCCAATTCCACGGGTAAAAAGACCTTCAGGAGTTATAATCCCCCCTGAACAGAAACCTAGAATTTTAGAATCCCCAACTAAATTTTTAACAGATTTAAAAACGACGTTATGATCATAGAATTCAGTAGTGATTAAAAAAGTCAATGAAGGCTCTCCAGACTCTTCCAAAGCTTTTTCAACTGATTCTATAGCAGCTTGCGCTGAATCCAAAGTTTTACTGTAACCTGAACCGAATTTCATAATTATCAATACTATAATTAACGATTTTGTTCATTATAAAGCTTACTAATGATACAATGCAGTTAGAACTTATTAAATGAGATAGCAAACTAATATTTTGTTATTATTCTTTTTAATCAGGTTTAATTAAGAATTATTAGTTATATTAAAAAAAAATGTCTATTATCATATTTTAAAATGATTAAAGGATTAATTAATCTCTTACTACACTTTCCTTATGAAATTTTCTCATCCTATATAAAGCTTGTTTAAAATATTTAATAGAAAACTTTATTTATAGAATTGATGACACCCTACATCATAAGATTAGATAACTATCACAATGTAGAAAAAATTGGTGATCTAATGGCAGATGAAAATAAGCAAGAAGAAACTGAAGAACCAAAAATCGGGGTCTACGTATGTCACTGCGGTATTAACATAGGTGGTGTCGTTGATATTGATGAAGTAAAAGACTACGCAGCAACCCTGCCCAACGTAGAAGTATCTGAAGAATACAAATACTTCTGTTCCGACCCTGGACAAGACATGATCCAAAAGGATGTTAAAGAAGGTAAAGTTAACCGAGTAGTGGTGGCAGCATGTTCACCCCGACTTCACGAACCAACCTTCCGAAGGTGTATTCGAGAAGCTGGACTAAACCAATTCCTCTTTGAATTTGCAAACATCCGGGAACACGATTCTTGGGTGCATATGTCCGAACCAGAAGCAGCAACTGAAAAAGCTAAAGATTTAGTCCGAATGGCTGTTGCTAAAGCCCGATTACTCGAACCATTGGAAGCAGAAAAAGTATCGGTGGATGACAAAGCCCTGGTTATAGGTGGAGGAGTAGCAGGTATTCAATCTGCACTTGACTTAGCTGATATGGGATTCAAAACTTATTTGGTTGAAAAACAACCAACTATTGGTGGAAGGATGGCTCAACTGGACAAAACCTTCCCTACACTCGACTGTTCCATGTGTATCCTAGCTCCTAAGACTGTGGATACTGCAAAACACGATAATATTGAACTCATTTCATTTGCAGAAGTTAAGGAAGTTAACGGTTACATAGGTAATTTCCAAGTTGTTATTGAGAAAAAACCACGCTACGTGCTTGAAGATGTCTGTACCGGCTGTGGAAGTTGTTCAGAAGTTTGCCCAATAGAAATGCCCAACTACTTCGACGAAGGTATGGGTATGGTCAAAGCAATTTACATCCCATTCCCACAAGCAGTTCCACTGGTAGCTACTATTGACAAAGATTATTGTATAGACTGTAAACTTTGTGACCAAGCTTGTGGTAACGGGGCAATTGACCACGATCAGGAAGCTGAAACCATTGAAATCGACGTAGGTACCATAATCGTGGCCACTGGTTACGATCCATACGACCCAACTGAGAAGAAAGAATGGTCCTATGCAGACGCTCAAAACGTCATCACAGGTATAGAACTGGAAAGATTAATCAACGCCTCCGGGCCAACCATGGGTAAAGTATTAAAACCATCTGACGGTGAAAATCCAAAAAGTGTGGCATTCATCCAGTGTGTGGGTAGCCGTGACGAACAGATCAACAAACCATACTGTTCCCGTGTGTGCTGCATGTACGCCATGAAAAACGCACAACTCATCAAGGACAAAATGCCTGACACTGATGTGGCCATATACTATATGGACATAAGAGCATTCGGTAAAGGATTCGAAGAATTCTATCGAAGAAGTCAAGAAAAATATGGAATTAAATTTATCCGCGGACGACCAGCTAACGTACTGGTTAATCCAGACGAAACCCTATCCATCCGTTCAGAAGACAGCTTACTTGGAAAAATCACTGAATATAACTACGACATGGTAGTACTTTCAGTAGGTTTAGAACCTCCAGAAGGGTCTGAAGAACTCAGACAAACTATGGGCCTATCTAAATCTGCTGACGGATTCTTGATGGAAGCTCACCCAAAATTAAGGCCTGTTGACACACTAACTGATGGTATTTATCTTGCAGGAGTCTCTCAGGGACCTAAAGATATTCCTGACGCTGTAGCTCAAGCTTCTGGTGCTGCTGCCCGTGCAGCCATACCAATGGTTAAAGGTGAAGTGGAAATCGAACCCATCATTGCTTGTGTTGACAGTGATGTATGTGGTGGATGTGAAGTGTGTTTAGAATTATGTCCATTCGGTGCCGTTGAAAGGAAGGACGAAAAAGCCTTCATTAATGTTGCACTATGTAAAGGATGCGGAACTTGCGTAGCTGCCTGCCCATCTGGTGCTATGGATCAACAACACTTCCGAACTGGCCAGATCTTCGCTCAGATCGAAGCCGCCTTAAATCCAGGTAAATAAGGGTTCACCCCTTTTCCAACCTTTTTTCTTTTATTAAGATTTCTGTTTCCATTTTTTTAGTTTTTTTTAAATGAATTTAAAACCTAGACAAGACTTGATGTATTTTGAAATTATTGAAATATGAAGGATTATAAAGGGAATTATTAATATTTTAAACTTAAGGGAAAGGTGAGGAGCTATGGATTTTCAAAAACTGGGAAAAAAACTAAAAACTGTTTTGAAGCTAAAAAGAGAACCAGTAGCCATTAAATGGGTGTCCAGAGAACCGCGAAATATCCCTAAAGCGAGTGAAAAATCTAGATTCTGCACAAAATTGGACAAGGCAATGAATGGGGAGATTTTTTATGCCACCGCTGAGGAAGAAGAATGTATGGGGGGTCTTAGATATACTGGATTAAAAGATCCGAAAAAATTTCCTAAAAACATGCGAAGTGGCTCATTCTTAGTTCCAAGAGGTGTTTATAAAAGCATACCGGCAGTGCAAAGATCTTGGAAAAGTAATATGGCTGTTGAACCAGATATTTTTACTGCATTAATATTTGCACCACTTTCCAAGGCTGATTTTGAACCAGATGTAATTTTCATTGTTGGTAATTCCAGACAGGGGATGGAATTGTTACATGCCAATGCATATGACTCCGGTTCACATGGTTTAGGGGCTGATTCTGGTCCTATCTGTAGTTCAATGGCAGCCATGCCTTATTTAACTGGTAAAGTCACTTATGGTTTTGGTGATATTGGTTCTAGGAATAATATGAATCTTAAAAATGACGAGATTATGGTCAGCATACCAGCAACTGATCTGGAAAGAATCACCCTTAATCTGGAAGAAATGAAAACAAAAACTTCATTTAGACGTGACGAACCTGAAATTTAAAATTTCATTTATTGATTCTTTTTTGATATATTAATGATACCAGGATTAGAAAGTATTTATATATTCAATTTAATATTTCCCTATACCAACCCGCTATTATTATTGATGTAGTGCTGCTTTGCCGGGAGGAAAATAATGTCAGATAATCTAAAATACGCTCAAGAAATAAAGAAAATCACTAAAAATCATCATGAATGGATGCAAAACAGTATCAACCTTATAGCCAGTGAAAACATAACCAGTAGCATTGTCAGGGAAGCTTTAGCCACTGACTTGTCCCATCGCTATGCTGAAGGGCTGCCATGTCACCGGCTATATGAAGGATGCCAGTACATCGATGAGATCGAAAACATCACCGTTGATCTTTCCAAAAAAATTTTTAAAGCAGAACACGCTAATGTGCAACCTATTTCTGGAGTGGTTGCCAACATGGCATCATTTTTCGCTCTAGCAGATCACGGAGATGACATGATGGCTCTAGAAGTACCGGTGGGTGGGCATATCAGCCACGCCCATGTGAGTGCTGCGGGAATCAGAGGATTAAATGTGTCATCACACCCCTTTGATGCAGACATTATGAATATAGACGCAGATGCCATGAAAAAAGATATTCTCGAGAATAAACCTAAAATCGTTCTTTTAGGAGGTAGTTTATTTTTATTCCCCCATCCAGTTGAAGAAGCTAGTGAAGCCGCAGCTGAAGTAGGAGCTAAAGTGATGTATGATGGAGCACATGTTTTAGGCCTAATTGCTGGAGGTCAGTTCCAAGACCCACTCAAAGAAGGAGCTGACTTAATGGTGGGAAGCACCCACAAAACATTCCCCGGACCACAGGGAGGGATAATTCTCTGTAAAGATGAATTAAAACATGATATTGATGATGCTGTATTCCCTGGTGTGGTGAGCAACCATCACCTGCACCATCTTGCTGCGCTGGGAATTGCCACCGCGGAAATGCTGGAATTTGGTGCTGATTACGCTAAACAGATACTTGTCAATTCACAGGCCTTGGCACAAAATTTACATGAACTTGGTTTCAACGTCTTGTGTGAGGATCTTGGATTCACTGCATCCCATCAAGTGGTTATGGATGTTTCCAACATTGGAAAAGCATCCGAGATGGCCAAAAATTTGGAAACAAACAACATCATCTTAAACAAGAATCTTCTACCTTGGGACGATGTTAACCGCTCAGATGACCCATCTGGCATCCGAGTAGGAACGCAGGAATTAACCCGAAGGGGTTTAAAAGAACAACACATGGCAGAAGTGGCTGAGTTTATAAAAAAGGTAGCTGTAGATGGTAAACAAGTGAAAAATGAAGTATCTGAATTTATATGTTCTTTCGATACTGTTCACTATGCTTTCCGTGATGATAAAGCCTATAATTACATTGATTTCTAATCATTATGGAAAATAGAGCTATAACCTGATTTACAACTGTTCTATACATAAAAGAATGAATTATTATGAAAATCGCTTGGGCATTCACTGGAGCAGGGCATATGCTCCTGGAGAGCGTTGAAACTCTGGAAAAAATTGCTGCAGTAGAGGAAAATCAGATAACTGTGTTGCTTTCTGGTGCGGGAGAAGAAGTTTTAAAGATGTATGGTCTTTTTGACCGAGTTACAACTCTCACTGGAGGTTATTATCGAGAATTGGTTTTAGAAAAGGACCAAATGTGGAGTTATCCCATGTCTGGCCGTTTCTCCTTAGGAAGATATGATTTGCTGATAGTTTCTCCAGCCACCTCCAACACTATTGCCAAACTGGTACATGGAATAGCTGACAACTTGGTTACCAATGCTGTTGCTCAAGCAGGGAAAGGGAAAGTTAGAACAATTTTGGTACCGGTGGATCTTGAATCCGGAGATTTAGATACAGTTCTCCCCTCAAAACTTGAATTAGAGCTCTGTCAGAACTGTGATATTTGTGAAGCAGCTGTGGCATGCCCGCCAGATGCCATAACGCCTGCTGTTGAGATTGACCTTCTTAAATGTCAGGGGTGCGCTGCGTGTCAAACAGCTTGTCCTTTTGGAGCTGTCAGCGGAGGTAGTATAGTCACCATCCACATGCGCAAAATTGACATTGAAAACACCAAAAAATTGCAAGAACTAGAAGGAGTAGAAGTGTTTCAACATCCCTCAAAAATTTTGGAACATGTATAGGAACTGCAGTTTATTATATTTTTTTTTTACACTTCGTCCATCTCATAAATGATTTTTTCTTGAGAATTTCTATCTTTATCTAAAAAATAATTAAAAGATCAAAAACAAAAAGAAGTATGTTGTTTATAGAATTTAACTGGGTTAAAAAATAATTTAATATATTTGGGGGTCTGAAATTGGATGAAGAACATAAAAGAATTGATTTTCTGTTAGAAAGACTAAAAGATGATGAGTGGAGGGTTCGTGAAGACGCTGCCGAACTTTTAGGAGAAGTGGGAGAACCTAACGCTGTTGAACCATTGATCGAAGCCCTTCACGACGAAGATTGGCATGTTAGGGAAGCTGCAGCACTTTCACTGGCAATTTTTGAGGATGAACGGAGCATTATGCCCCTGATAGAACTAATGAGTGATAAAAAATGCAATGTAAGGTATGGCTCTGCCATAAGTCTTTCCATTGTAGGTGATGAACGTGCAATTAGCGTGTTAGAACAGGCAACTAATGATGAAAACCCAGTAGTCAGGAAAGTAGCCAAAATCGCCCTTAAAGAAGTCAAAAATCGTTTGAAATAAAATTATTTATCAATATGATTTGCTTGGAAGAAATTAAAAAAAACTTTGGTATTATATGAAAATTGAATCGGAATTATGACCCTAATATTTTCAGCTGATTATCTTTCATTAAGATGTGATTTTAAAAAAAATGTAGATTTAGGAATACCACTATTTGAATGAAAATTTATTATTTTGAATCCTCTTCCAGCAACTCCAGAAGATATGCAGTCATTTCTATCTCTTCCCGTGCTTGGTAATCTTCAAATCGGTTTTGAGAATCGGCAGCACCAAAGGGGTAGTACTCCTTATCAAAATAGACATTCAAATATATCTCATTTCCCTTCACCATAACTGGATCCTCCAAGCGATGGATAAGTTGACCAAAATCATCATCGCCAAGACCGGTGATGTGATAAGTTACGTAATAACGCTTTAAACTATCTGAAAATCCATAATCAGTGATTTTTACTTGCAAACGCAAAATTATGTCCCCCCTCATAGGATAAAATTATTCCTTAAATTTTTGACCAATGATTAGAAAAATATTAATTTCCCACACTTATATTGATTCACAAGCGAAATCAAGTTCATCACCTATTTCGGTATTAGATTCTGCTAATTTTCCTTTTTTCAACTCTATTACAAATTTAGCCGGTGCTTTTGGTGTGTAAGTTGCCCAAGGATCAAGAGTAACCTTGTCAACCACTTTTTTTTCAGAATCTGTGAAAATAATATCCAAAGGAATGCGCATAAAGAACATGTGTATACCTGAAGACCTCCTACTCCTTTGTGAAGGTAATTTTAATATAAGTCCCCTTTCAAGGTTTTTTACCATCATTAATCCCTTGAAACGGGAGAAAAAACTGTCAGCTACATCAGCATTTCCCAAGTTGCTGCCCTTAGTTTTATTTACTATAAACACATATCTCGTTTTTGTACTTTTATGCATAGTTTGACTCCTTTCAATATAGATATAATGCTTTACTGTGAGTATGATAAATTATTATTGATGTCATTACAATGATCTAAGTCATCATATACTATTCTAATCCCTTGAGAATTATATTTCTTGACCTCAGAATAGTCGAGAATAAGTTAACTATATTCTTGCAGTATTCCTCGATTATTCAACACCTACTCTATAAATCTTCATTATAATGAATCCTATTATAATAAAAATCCGGAAGAAGAGAAAAGTCCGGATCGAAAGTTAAAAACTCACAGAAATTTTTAACTACGGTTTTATGAGACAGAAATTTGTTTGGTGATTTCAGTCAAAATAAATGAACCCTTGTCCTATATTGTAATAACCGATCACATGAGACTAATATGAAAATAATAGTTAATTGTATCCGTTAAAAAAATAAAATTTCTAATATCACTTAAAAAATTAATTTAAAAAGTAAATAATAACTTTTACGTCTAAATGAACAGTTAATTAACAATTATAAAGGTAAAATACTTTATTACATTTTTATTGTTTATATATTTTCTTATATCATACATGGAGAATACGAATAAAAAGTAATAAATATAACTTCTATTCCATTACATGTAGTAAGATTATTATCAACTAGTATTATAATATGGGGGAATTATTATATATGCGCGGCGTTAAGAGAATTTCAATTTTCATAATATTTTTTTCAGTATTAACAATTTCCGCTGGAGCAGTTGCAGCTGCAGATTGGAATGTGAGTGCTGGAGACAGCATTCAAAACATTATTAACAGTGCTTCAGAAAATGATACAATAAGTGTTAATGATAATAATGGAACTGCTTATACATACACAGAAAACGTAGTAATTAATAAAAAAATAAACTTACAAGCCACTAGTAATTTAGTGACGGTTCAAGCATCAAATTCAAAAAACTCTGTGTTCACAATCACTTCAACCGGATCAGGCTCAACAATTCAGGGTTTCATAATTAATGGCGGTTCAGATGGTATAAAAGTCAACGCACCTAACTGTACCATATCTGGAAATACAATCTATAATAATATCAACGGAATCTCTGTCAGTAGCGCTAATACAACTATCATTGGAAACAATGTAACTGGAAATAGTAGGGATGGAATTCTAGTGAACG
>DALO01000008.1:70922-71178 GCA_002496805.1 Methanobacterium sp. UBA353
TTAATCTCAGGAAACACTGCCACTAATAATGGATGGGCTGGGATCAGCATCACAGGAAACAACGCAATCATCACAAGCGATAATGATGTCCATAATAACAATCGAGATGGTATTTACATTCGTGGAAACAATATAAACCTCCACGGACTCACCGTTTACAATAACGGACAAATTGGAATCAACATAGCAGGAAACAACCTAACAATATCCGGAAACAACGTAACTGGAAACGGTAGGGATGGAATTCTAGTGAACG
>DALO01000008.1:71515-71699 GCA_002496805.1 Methanobacterium sp. UBA353
AATGGAAATCCATGGAAACAACGCGGCCATAACAAGCGACAATACATTCACAAATAATAAAAATGATGGACTTCGTCTTTTCGGGACGAATATCAGCCTCACCGGGTTTAATTTTAATAATAATGGAAGATACGGCTTATACATGGAAGGAATCAATGCTAATATCATAAACAACACCTTCTCA
>DALO01000003.1 GCA_002496805.1 Methanobacterium sp. UBA353
TTTCACCCTAAATCAGACACCCTGTTGTTTTAAATATCGGGTAGAATAGTTTTATGCAAATAATTGGAATAGAAAAAAATCTATTTAATATCAATTTCAATATCTATATGCACATTAAATTAAATACAAAACTTTAGAAATAGGTTTTTTACTAAAAAAAGAAGAAATAAAAGTTTTTTAGAATTTTAATAATTTATAAAGATTTCATCTGGGTGTTGAATGGCTATTGCTGTTTTTGTTCCAAATTCCTCAATAAGGATAATCCAATCAGGATTTTCGTTAACACATTCTAGATTTAACTTCTTGCGTACTTCCCTTGGGATTTCATTTATTACTTCACCAAGAGCCTCAAGATGTTTGCTTCTGAGTTCACATTTAATGGAAAATGTTTCTTTTTTGCTCATTTTTATTGACGCAACTTCAATTGCAGTATCAATAATTTGGTCAATGATTGATGGAACAATTGCATCTATGAGAACTGCTTTTTGTATATGCTCTGATGATAACTTATTTAGTTCTTGGATTGATTTATATGCATCTTCAATTGTCAAATCTACTGTCACTACATCGTAAAATTCGGTTTCTTTAATATAATATGATTTCGTATTTTTCAACATTAATTCTAACTCATTCATTCCTCCTATTTCAGGATAAGATCCACCTATCCCTTGTTTAAATGTGACCATTAGGTCAAAACTATTCACATCATTTTCTAAATTGCCTGTTGCATTTTCCAAAGTTTTATTTAAGACCATTTAACTACCTCCTAATATTGTTTAATTAAGTATTAATAATAGTAATACGTTATTATATATATGCATGATCCTATTATCAAAGATCAGTTGGCCAGTCTAAATTTGGATTTTCTTGTTTCCATGCTGTTTTTACTGATTATAACCAGTAGTATTATCAGTATCGCTGAAGGAAGGTTAACGACTGTAGAAAAAACTGAACAATCAGTAGAAACGCGTTTGATATCCGAAAAAGTGGCTCATGCCATTGAAGTAGTGTATTCTAGTGGGGAAGGTCATGAAATAAGGATAAAAATGCCTTCCCGTTTGAAAGGATCTGATTATCTGGTTAAAGTTAATCAATCAGGTGTTTTGGTAATGGTAGGGGGAAGACGTGGTTATTCATTTTCCTACATGAAAAAAATCTCCAGTTATAATACCCATCAAACCCAAGTTTTCATGTCTCCAGGAAAAAGTTACATTATTCGAAATATGAAAGTTAATAATAATTCCCACACCGTGGCAATATTGGAGGATTAATGCCATTTTTTGGAATTATCCTCATTTGATTATGGTATGCCAAGATCTGATAGAGTTATCTGTTTAAAACAATAGGCAGTGAATCTGATGAAAAAAATACTAATTGTTGATGATAATCAAGCCCAGCTTCCACTTGAGTTTTTGATGGTGGTTGGTTTTAGTTTAATCATTACAATTTCGTTAGTTGTGGGCTTATCTGACTCTAATGAGTTAAATCAAGCCATGACAGCTTCTCGTACTGGTGCATTAGATGGTTCCGTTTCTGATGGTCTTGCAATGTACCCTGAAGATGCTTTCAATGAATATAAAAAGGACCATCTTAGGCTTCTTAATCCTTCCAGTGTCAAAATCATTAAAATTGATTATATTAACCAAGGTTTAAGTCCGGTTTATAGAAAAACAAAGATTCAGTTGAGGATTCATGCTTCATCACCACACCTGGCTGATAAATCTGATAGAAATTGCATGGGCGATCGAATTAATTTTTATGCCCGGAAAAAAATATGTGAATCATTCCATACTGAGAATCTCACAAACTCTTTTTTCAACCCTGCTTTTTCCAATAATTATGTATTCACCACAGCAGATGTGCGTTGGGAATGATCTTTTCAATTAGTGTATTAACTGGTGAGATCTTATTGACACAACTCTGATTGTTATACGAGTATAACAAAATCTTAAAATAAGTTTTTTGAATGAATAATAATTTCTTTATCTGATTAAACTCATCATATTCATTTAAAACATACTGGATTTTAGAATGTAAGCAATAAAAATACCTATCGCACCGAAAAATATTCCAATTAACCATACAATGGTAACCACATTTTTTTCTGACATGGGTCTTTTAAGGATCCACCTAATCAGGGAGTTGAAACCTGTTTCAGGAGCCATCAATTTTCCATCCTCACCAACTTGGGTAGGTTGATGTTTTTGTCTTTCCATCACACCCGCACTATAAAATTTAAGTATCATGTCAATAATATTGGGAATTAGGACAATAAAGGCAATAATTTTGACCCTACCAATAAATGCCACCGTCACAATTGTTGCCCCAATTATTAAGGTTCCCACATCTCCAGGAAAAACATTAGAAGGATGACGATTGTAGTATAAGAATGCAAGAAGAGCACCCAACATGCACATACTTATCACCGCCACATCGTATTTGCCCATGATAATACAAGCAATACTAAGGGATGTCATTGCTATTGCACCCAACCCAGATTCAATACCATTCAATCCGGCTAGCATATTAGTAAGGTTAGCAGCAATGGACACAGCTATGGGCATTGATAACATGTATACTATTCCAACATTAGGGGGTGCAATCCAGATGAGGGGCAAACCAGCTAGCCATAAGAGGATCAGTTTTTCTTTAGATGAAAGCATCACTAGATCATCCACCATACCCACCATACCCACCAGGAGTATAACCAGTAAGGTGATGATTAGCTGGAACTGAAGATTAGGATAAAAATACATTCCCAGGAATATTCCAATAATAAAACCGAATAAGATGCCAACACCACCCATTTCTGCTATGAGTGGTTTTGATGGTTTATGAATATCTTTTCCAACGATTTTGGCAGCTTTCAATTTATTAATAAGGCGAGGCATGCTTAAAAAAGTGACAAGGAAAGCTAACAAGCCACAGATACTTGATGTTAAGAGAATTTTTTGATATATTAAAATGAGATTAGGATCCATATTCTATCACCGTTTTAACAAAAAATAAACAGTTCTAATGGGAATTTTGAGACTATTTGCAATTTCTTTTGCAGAAAAACCATCTTTGTAGAGATCTTTGATCTTTTGCACTTGTTGTTGGTCATACTTTACTTTCCTGCCTGGTTTCAATGGAGAATCTTTCAGATAGTAAACGGTTTTAAGGGTTAATTGGAGTTTTTCAGCAATTTCCTGAGGAGTATGACCAGATTTTAAGAGAAATTCCACTTGGTATGATTCTTTGCCATGATACTTTTTAGGACGACCTTTCTTTTGGACTGGTTCAACTTTAACATTTAGTTCATCAAGGGCTTGAAGATATTTTGGAGAAATACGTGAATATAAACTAGGAGGACAACTGATTTTCTTCAAATTTGGATGTTTGTCCAGAATTTCCATGATCCTACCCAGGGACAATGGTTTATTAACATATATTTCTTCTTTCAAGAGAAACTACTCCATTGATGAATTATTTTTTAACCAGTTCCATAAACTTTTTTGCTTTGGTGGAAACTGGTCTCTGGAGGGTTAGAAGATTTTTCCTCTCTTTTTCCACTTCATTAAGTTCTGTGGAAAAAAGTTCGGCTGTCCTCTCAACAGGCAAATTCCCTTCTGTTGAGAGTATTGCAGCCCCCAGTGCCACTCCCATTTGCATGTGGAGGCCTTTCATTTTTTTTTCCACTGAAAATTTATTGGACAATACCCGGCCCATGTTCGATATGTATTCTATCTTTTCATCAAGATAAACATCCATAATCTCTACAACATCTGGTTTAAAGTCATCAAACGCTTTAAGTTGATTTGAATCCAGATTCGGCCTAAGATAAGGAAAAGGTCCGGAATATTTACTCCTCCTATCATATGAAGTGGTTAAATAATAATGTAGAAGGTCCCAGAGTATGTATATTCGTGGAATTTCTTGAAAAATGGTTTTTTCAATAGTTTCTTTGTCATTGAGATCTTGCAAGACTGTTTCATCCAGAATTCCATCAGCATCTGTCAGTCCCTTTTTATTCAGTTCTTTTTTTAAAAAATCAGTTTTTAAGGTTTCCGGTTCATCTCCATTTCCAAACATATTGGCTTTTTGTTCTGCAATCTCCAGAGCTTCCTGGTAATCTTCAACTTTTCCCTCATTTTGTAACTTTTTTTGGAGTAAATCTGGTAAAAATTGATGAATCTGATTTTCTGCATATTTAACATAGCCCAGAGAAAGTGCAGTTTGCACTTGTTTATCATTAATAATTGATGGCTTTTTGCGATGGAACTGAATCATTTCGATACGAGCATTGGAACCGTACTGCTTACGTATTTCTTTATCATAATTTACTTCTTCATCGGCATCAATGGTAACCCTTTTACGCACCCAACGACCATCTTCCATGATTTTAACAACTAAAGATAATGTTTTAACTATTCCTCTTTTCTCCTGTTTCAGGATACGAACCATACTTCGAAAAGCTTCCC
The DNA here is from genome assembly GCA_002496805.1 of Methanobacterium sp. UBA353. Lineage (GTDB taxonomy): Archaea > Methanobacteriota > Methanobacteria > Methanobacteriales > Methanobacteriaceae > Methanobacterium. Next base: position 4,464 of record DALO01000003.1, read on the forward strand.
TACTTCTGGGGCTGAGTTGGGATAATTTAACCATATAATCCCCAGAAAGGGGTAAAAAAGGGATTATATCCAGCCTATAAACTCCTTCATCATTAGGGTGTAACTTGAAAATATCTTTTCCACATTCACACATTTTTTCAGTGAGGATGGAAAGTTCATGGCCTCGATAAACACGATGACAGGAATCACATTCTATAGTTGCAAACTCCTCTAAATGTCCGATAGCAATTTTATGGGAGCTAATAGCAGATTTCACCCTATCGAGGATGTTTTTTTTGGCAGCAGCATTCATCCTGAAATATTTGGTGTGCCTACTAATGTCATACATGTCTTCTGCTTTCATATCTCCAGAAAGAGGGCGTCCATATTTGTTTATGGAACGATAAGGAGCAGTATATCCCTTAATCTCCATATTCTCTCTCATTTCATGCAGAGAATCCAAATTATTTTTTAAATAACTGTAAATTTCAAGAAAGTTCTCTGGATATTTAACATCATTGATTGAGATTACTCTTCTTTTTATCTGATCCAGAAAACGTTCAGATCTCCCAATAAGTACAGATTCATTCATCTTATTCCTTCACCAATATCTGCATCAGGGGCAGTTAGGAGGCAAAGACTATCTTCAGCTGCCAGTACCATCCCTTCCGATTTAATGCCGAAGAGTTTTGCAGGTTTAAGGTTCGCCAGCACAATGACCTTCTTATTTAAAATATCTTCTGGAGAGTATTCGTTGGCTAGGCCTGCCACAATTTGCAATGTTTTATCTTTCACATCAACCATTAGTTTAAGTAATTTGTCTGAGCCTTTCACTTTTTCGGCGCCAATGATTTTACCAATTTTCAGGTCAAGTTTTGCGAAATCTTCAATACTGATAAGGTCTTCCATGAGTTCACTTTCCTCTAAATTCTTATACAATACATCTTTTTCTTTTTGAATGGTTGTATCTTCAATTTTTTCAAATAATGGTTTAGCTTTAGCAATTGGGGTTCCCACTTCAATAAAAACTGCAGATTCATCCCAGTTTAGCATGGTAACAATTCCCTTGTTGTTATCTTCAGTTTCATTTAATTGGAAGATTTTTCTCATTTTAGCTGCGCTATTAGGGAGGTAAGGGGTAATAATAATGCTGATAACTTTTGCCAGTTGATTACAAAGATAAATACACGTAGCAGCTCGCTGTGGATCTGATTTAACTGCATTCCACGGCTCTTGATCATTGAAATATTTATTCCCAGTTTTTGCTAATTTTACTATTTCCTTGAGGCCTTCTCGGAAATTGAAATTCTCTATGTGTTGCCCAACTTTTTCTGGTGTTTCTTTGATTTGTTTTTCGACTTTCTGATCATATTCATTCAGTGAACCCGGCTGCGGTATTTTTCCACTGAAGAATCTGTGGGTGAAGGTGAATGTACGATGCATGAAGTTCCCCACCACATCCGCCAGTTCATCATTGATTCTGCGCTGGAAATCATCCCATGAAAAGTCGGTATCCCGGGTTAAGGGGGCATTGGCCACTAAGTAATATCGTAAAAGATCCGGGTTAAATTTTTCCACAAAATCAGCAGCCCAAATAACCCAATTTTTACTGGTTGACATCTTTTGGCCTTCTAAAGATAAATATTCTCCGGCAATGATGTTATATGGCAATTTACATCCGTATGCTAACAAAAATGCTTGCCAAAATATGCTATGGTGGTAAATGATATCTTTACCAATAAAGTGCACGGTTCGGTCATCCCAGTAAGGTTTCCATTTGGTGTTTTTTTGGCGGGCCCATTGCACTGCTGAGGAGATGTACCCTAAGAAGGCTTCACCCCAAACATATATTATTTTCCCTTCAGCATCGTCCAGTGGAACAGGGATGCCCCAATCCATGTCTCTAGTGAGTATCCAATCCTTCAGCCCTTCATTGATCCATTGTAAGGCATAATTTCTAACATTGGATGGTAGTTCATGGTTGTTTTCGATAACTTCTTTGAGCTGGTCTTGGAAGTGATTTAAACGGAAGTAGTACTGGTTTGACTTTCTGACCTCTGGTTGGGACTGACATATGAGGCATGAAGGTTCCACCAGCTGCACCGGTTCCAAGTGCCGGCCACAAGTTTCACAATGGTCACCCCTAGCACCTTCAGCATTACACTGAGGACAAGTGCCCTCTACGTAACGGTCTGGGAGAAATCTGTCGCATTCAGGGCAGTAAAGTTGTTCAATGGTCTTGGAGTAAATGCAGTTTTTTTCATAGAGTTTCAAAAAGAAATTCTGTGATATTTCATAGTGTAGGGGGTCTGATGTTCGGGAGAAATTATCAAAGGAAATGTCACAGGATTCCAAGTCCTTTTTTATCAATTCATAATTCCTACTGGCTATCTGGAATGGTGATGTTCCTTCTTTTTCTGCCTGAACAGCGATGGGTGTTCCATGTTCATCAGTTGCGCACACAAACAACACATTTTTGCCTTTCATACGATTGTATCTGGCGTAAATATCTGCAGGTATGTATGTGGAACGTAGATGGCCCAAGTGACAGGGCCCATTGGCATAGGGCAGAGCACATGTAATGAAAAATTTACTTGTACTTGAATTTTTATTCAAACTCTATTCCTCCTTAAAAAAAACTTGTGAAACATAATATGGGAATTTTATAGCTTGTTTGTCATTGGATATTATATATTTAATAGTTATTTTCTATCTTAGCTTTAAACTCATCTCGAGTTATGATAAAGAATAGTAGTTGTTTTTATTTAATTTCTATATAAGATTTTATCATAATATTTTTATTGCTTGGAGTATGAATTAATCAAGTTAATCTGATTCTGAGTAATTGTAGTCCAATATTATTATTGTTGGTGAAAGGAAATTTTATATAATGGAAGAAATATTAGTATTAGTAATACGTTATTAAGTTTGGATCATGAGGGGTTTGAAGTGAAAAATCCAAATGATGAAAATGATGATAAAAAACTAATTTTATCAAATAATAAAAATATCCGTCCAGAGCGAGTTTCAGATATTGAGAACTCTATTTTTTTGGATTTAAAGCTTAAAAACTTGCTACTTGACTTTGCATCAGATTCTATTTGGGTTATCGATTTTAAGGGTAATTTTCGTTACGTTAATGAAGCTGCTTATAAAACGCGTGGTTTTACAAAAAAAGAGTTAATGAACCTGAACATCCATGACTTGGATGCACCAGAAGATTCTGAATTGATTGATCAACATTTGAAAGAATTAATGGAAACTGGTGAGGCCAAATATGAAACTGTCCATTATCATAAGGATGGATCACAAATATCTGTGGAAATCCATGCACAAAAAATTGATTTAAATGGTCAAAAACTGGTTTTAAGCGTGATTAAGGATTTAACTATTCTTAAGAATTACCAGAAAAATTTAAAAAAAGAAATAAAAAATCAAACTGAGGAATTCAGGAAACTAAACCGAAAACAAACAAGAAACAACAAAATTATCCTGAAACTAAGTAATTTAAAATTAAAACTACAACAATCAATGACTTTGGATGAAAAACTGAAACTAATCACAGACAGTGTTGTAGAACTATTTGATGCAGATTTTGCAAGAATATGGCTCCTCAAAAATGCAGACATATGTGATAATGGATGTATACATGCTAAAATTACTGAAGGGCCTCACAAATGTAAGAACCGGTCGTCATGTTTGCATCTGGTTGCCAGTTCCGGACGATACACTAACTTAAATGGTTATCATCGACGAATCCCAATGGGAAGTTACAAAATTGGGAAAATAGCCGCAGGTGATGATTTTAAAATAGTTACCAATGACGTAGTTCATGATCCTCTAATTCATGATCCCGAATGGGCACGAAATCTTGGTTTGGTTTCTTTTGGTGGTTTCAAACTTGATTCTGAGGATGATAAACCCATCGGTGTTTTAGCACTATTTCGAAAAGAAGTTTTAGACTCCGATTCAGAATCAATGCTGGAAGATTTAGCTAATACAACTTCCCATGTGATTATAACCGATAATATAGAGAAAACTTTATTAACTAGTGAGAATAAGTACCGAACTCTAACCGAGTTATCCACTGATTCCATTTATTTATTTGATAAAAATCTGCATTATGCCTATTTGAATAGTGAAGCTCTTAAAATGATAGGTAAAAAGTCTGAAGAGATCATTGGAAAAGGATTGGAAGAGGTATTTCCTTTAGAATTGGTTAAATACATGAAAACGAATGTTAAAAATGTTTTTAAGTTGGGTAAACTCTTTTCTGAAGAAAATAAATATGCATTTTCCAGTGGGGAGCGATGGTTAAACACATCACTGATCCCAATAAAAGAGGATGGCAATATAAATTTCGTTTTAGGCATCTCAAGAGATATTACTGATTATAAACTATTTCAGATGGAGTTAAAAGAAAAAGACGAGGAGATTCTACTTTTAACAGAAAAAATGACTGATGTCATTTTTCAAATCGATTCTGAGTGCATCATAACTTCTGCCACTCCTTCAATAAAACAATTGAGCGGATACTGGCCTCATGAAATTATTCAAAAGAAAATTGACGATATTATTCATCCTGCGGATCTGGATCAAGTATTAGATGCACTTCGTAAGCTTCCAACCACCAAAAAGCCAGTTAATATGGAGCACCGGATCAAAAGATCTGATGGGAATAATCTGTGGGTTGAATCAAATTGTAACGCCATTCACGATATGGAAAATAAATTTAAATCCATTGTTTTAGTAACTAGGGATATTAGTAAACGTAAAAAAATAGAAGAGCGTATCAAAATAAAAAATCAAACACTGAAAGGAATTAACAAAATATTTAAAGAATCATTAATGTCTGAAGATGAGAGTGAAGTATCTAATATTTCCCTTAATGTCTGTAAAGAAATAACCAACAGTAAATATGGATGGATAATTGAGTTTAATCCTAAAGGAAGTCTGAACACTTTGTTCATCACTGATCCTGATTGGGAAGAATATCCCATTGGTGAAAAGAAAACTGATGTTCTTCTTAATGATTTGAAAGAACAGGGACTTTATGGTAAAGTGACCAGGGATGGTAAATCATTTTTCACCAATGACCCTTACAAACATGAATCCAGTATTCGAACACCACCGGATCATCCTCGCATAAGCTCATTTTTAGGTGTGCCTTTAGAACAGGGTGGTGAAGTTTTTGGGGCAATATGTCTGGCTAATAAAGAAGATGGATATGATTTAAAAGACCAGGAAATTATGGGAAAATTATCTGTAGCAATTTCTGAGTCTTTGATGCGAAAACGGGCCGAAAACTTATTGATAACTGCCCTTAAAGATAAAGATTTACTGATTAAAGAGATTCATCACCGGGTAAAAAATAATTTAATGGTCATATCCAGCCTTTTAAACCTCCAATCACGATATATTAAGGATAAAGAAGCACTTAGCCTTTTCAGGGAAAGTCAAAGCCGAGCTAAATCAATGGCCCTAATTCATGAACGTCTTTACAAATCAGATGATTTTAAAAGCATTAATTTTGGTGAATACATCACAAATCTGGCGGATATCCTCTACAATACATATGTGTCTGATAAAAATCGTATAAAACTCGATCTTCAAATGGAAAATATTGAAGATCTCAAGGTGGATATTAACAATGCAATCCCACTGGGGTTAATTGTCAATGAATTGCTTTCAAACGCCATGAAACATGCCTTTCCTAACTACATGCAGGGCAGAATAATGGTAGACTTTTATAAAGATGATGATCAATTTGAATTAGTTGTCAGTGATGATGGAATAGGGTTTCCTCAGGAATTAAATTATAAAAACACAGAATCATTAGGTTTACAAGTAGTAAACACATTGACCAACCAGATTGGTGGAAAAATCACCATGGATGTAGATAAGGGCACCACTTTCACCATTAAATTCAAAGAAGATTTTGATTAAAATTTTAAGCATTTTATTTTTATTTATTTTAGAAATTTTTTAAAAGGGCAATTATTAATTAGCAAATTTTATTAAAATGCTCTGAATATAGATAGATTGCATGGTTTCCATTTCTTTTTTAAACCCATTATCCCCAGAGGGAAAAGATATTGTAAGGGAACTGGGCAGTTTTGAAGGCATATCCCAGGATATTCCTCAGCTAAGAAGCACTGTCACTCACAACCCTTCACAAGAAATAGCAGATGATAGTGAAATACCTTCTAATTTTCTGGAACTTGCTTTAAAACGGATTGAATGGTATGTTAAGAAAAAAAACCATCGAGAATTTAATGGAAGAAGATATGCCTATCTATCCGATGATCAGATAACTAAATACGATGTTATTTCATTTTATCTATTATGTCAAGCGATAGGGGTTAAATTTGGGCCTAACTCTCGTGAAACCAGAGTTATGGTAGAGTCTCAGGGAGATTTGATCAGAGAAAGATTGGGTAAACTACATGTAGATGAAGCCAGGCAACTGGTAGAACAGTCCCTACATCTGTACTTGGATGATGATCAGGTACACTGGACATTCTTTGAAGAACTTCTAAGCTCACGTAAAATACGACTCACCGAACTTATACTTGATCAAGGGGAGCTTATACTCGATCATCAAGATTTCATGGAGAGATTCGGACCCAAAATCAAACATCGAAATCCCCTGAGCATGTACCAGCTTTTAATTGGTGACGAACTGAAAGAACTCATCATGATCAAGTTGATCATGCAAGAAACCGAGGATTACATTAAACAAGTTCATGAAAAGGCCAAAAAAATGGTTGAACCAAATCCAATACTGTTGGAGCTGGCTGAACAAGTTGCAGAGGTTCTTTCTAGACCAATGCAAAGTTACGGTTACGGATCCATGGGGGGTGGGGGTGGACCTTTGAAGGCAGGACCACTCAATCATCAGGCATTCCCACCTTGCGTGAAAAAAGCGTTGGAAGGGATTAAATCAGGAGGTAGGAATGATGGAATTGTCCTGTTTATAACTCCATTTATTTCTTATGCTCGCCTCTATCCAGATGTGTTCCGGATGAACATCACAAAACGTGTTTCTGATCAGGACCCTAATCTGGAAAAAACTGAAAATGAAGTTTTACCATTGATTTATGAAGCTGCTCAACGATGTGTACCACCATTATTTGATGATCAGCCTCAAGAAAAGGTTAATATCAATGCTAAATTAGGTTTTGGAATGCATAGTACACTGAAGATGGAACATGAGGGTGAAACCACTTGGTACACGCCTATGAGCTGTGAAAAGATTAAATTGCATCTTCCCCCTCTATGTAAACCAGACGATCTTTGTAAAAAGATCGGCAACCCCCTAAGCTATTATAACCGCAGGATATGGGAAGTTAACAACTTAAAAACAGAAGGTTCTAAAACACAAGAAGAGGGAGATGCTGAAAAACACAGTAAAACTGAAGTTTCTGGGGTTCAAAAGGAAACTGATCTAACCAAGTCCAACACATCTGATCCGAATAGTGGGGGGTTGTAATCATGTATTTAAAGCCTACCAGTCCTAATGAACGTCGCCAGTACTATCGGGAAGAGTGGGATGTTAAAAACATACCTGATTATATCCGCGAATCCCTTATTCAACGTGAATTTGGATTTGATCATATGGGGAGGGGGCCTAACGATCGTTACCGTGTCTTCAAAAACATGGATTATTTAAGAAAATTTATGAGGTACCGTGCACCATTTGCAGCATATTCCTCAGTGGCATTCTATCATAAACCCAGGAGAAGGGATGGGTGGATAAAAGCAGAGTTGGTCTTTGATGTGGACGCCAAAGATATCCCTATAAGGTCCTGTGGCTGTAGTAATGTCTGTGAGGTATGTTTAAATCAAGCTAAAGACATCGTTCATGGCCTGGTGGATACTATAAAAGGTGACTTGGGACTATCGAATATTCACGTTGTGTATTCTGGCCGAGGATATCACATAAGGGTACTGGATGATTTGGTGATGGGTGCAGACAGTGATGTACGTAGTCAGATCGTTAAATATTTAGTTGGCTCTGATGTTCCACGTAGTGAATACTCCAACCAGGGAATGAAATACAACCTGGAACACTTTACCATCCCCTTTGCTTATCCGCAAGTATTCACCAATCGGATGAAACAAGCAATTTTAGCAGTGAATCTAGAAACGGAAATTGATGGAGTAAACAAAAATATTCTCAAAGCAGTCATAAAACACCGGGACCTGTTAAAGGATCATCAATGGGGGATTTTCAGGAAAAATATTGGTCCTATTAGATACCATAAACTGGTCAAAGGTATTGCTTCACTTAATCTCACCCTGGTAGATGCTAAGGTATCTATAGATCTCAAAAGGATATTAAGACTACCAACCTCTCTCCACTCGGGTGTCAGCATGATATCTACAGAAATTAAGAATCTGGAGACATTTGACCCATTTCAGGATGCAGTTCCCAAATTCGTTTATGAAAGGGATTAGTTTAATTTATAAAAGATTTTTTAAGGGAATAATAAAATATTTCAGCAAAAATAAAAAGAAATAAAGTTGTATTTTTTTATACTATCCTGAAAATCAGTTGTGATATAAAAAAAGACATTTTATCTTGATAACAACTCATATTTGTGAAGATAACAGTACAGGAATTTCAGCAATTCGTCTTCTGATTCGCCCTTAATCAAAAGGTCTCTAACATCCATTAACTGATAATCATCCAGGATTTTCTTTTTCAGATGTTTTCCAACTCTTAAATTTCTGATCCCACTTTTGGTGAGAGTTCCTTTAATAAGTGACTCTGCATCTTGGTATTCACGCATTATTAGTGTCACCCACTGGTCAGCTTCAACCCATGATTCCGGATGTTTCTGGATAAATCTTTTCCCATTATCTTCATCCCATACTCTGGGACCAAAATGTTTTCTAAAACCGGGAAGATGCCAAGTGTTCATCTCCAGAAGAATAATAACCACATTTTCTCCATCAGCACTACCGGCACTGGCCCAACAATCACTTTCCAACACATTAAAATCTCCAGTTTCCAAAATTTTAACCAGAGACTTTTCTGTTTTCTTTATCTGAGGATAGAGAGCATCAAAAGGAATATCCGGAGCTGCAAAGGTAATCACAATCAAATGAGTATCTCTTTTATCAAATTCAACCCTCAAGGCATCCCTATCCAACTTAATATCTTTAGGATAAAAATATGCTTTTTTGGGATTTTCAAGGAAATTAGCAGCTGCAACACGGAATTCAGCCATTTTTTGCAGGGTTAATGCTGCTGCAACATTTCGGTTCTGATCCGTGGGATCCACCACCACCAGGGGGTCATCAAAAAGATTAGAAGAACCATATTTCATCAAGTCGATTTGGTAGCCTGGTTTCCAATCCTTCCAAACTTTACGAAGTACTTCTAGGAATGAACCGTAATTGATTACAAGTAACTCGCATAAATAGCCAGAAAATCCACCAACCTTGAATTCAGAACCATAAGTGCCAACCATTTTCATGAACCTTTTCAGGAGGCGTACTTCTTTTTCCTGCTCCACTTTCAAGTTTTCTCTTACATATTTGGTGTGTAGGATAGTACGATCTACTGCGGATTTCAATTCTGTTGAGTTGGTGATATCATAACAAGGCACCAGATCAACTGGGTAGCTATCTATAATGCCAGATAAGTAGGGATGTGATGCGTAACGCTCTTCATAAGTTCCACCTATCTGTTCTATGCAGTCGTATGCTAATTCCATGCCTTGAACTTTGAGATCCTCAAGAGAAGTGTTGAGTGGGAATTTGATGAAAATATCGATATCTACATCATCCTTATCATCAGAAAAAAGCCAAGTTTTTTTGGCAACAGAGCCAAGAAGAACTGCTTCAGCCTTAAAACCCTTTTCATTGGCAGCAGAATTGATAATATCAATTATTTTGTTTGATAATTTTTCCACCTTCTTTTCATTTTCTTCTGAAGGCTCTATATCATTTAGAATTGTGTTAAAATCAATCAATTATAATACCTCTATCGTATTATTTATCTAAAATCATATCTATTCCATTTTTCTACGTATTATCAATTAAAATTATATTTTTCTAGAATCAACTTTTGAAATTATTTCCTAATGAAGGAGTAAAGTGTTAAATAAAAAATTCATGGATATCCGTGTAAATAGGGCCTACTGGGGTTAATTCGCTCTTTTTTAACACTATTTTTTCCACATCCATCTGCCCTACTTCGATATCATGTAACTTTTGTATTTTACGAGCGAGGAGTTCCTTGTTATTTGATCCTTTCACCCGGGCAATGGTAAGATGGGGAGTATAACTTCGCTCTTTTTTAAAACCCATTTTGTTAAATTCCTGGTCCAAATCTTTCTGAAGTTTTGAAAAATTCACAGGATCTTCAATTCCCAGCCATACCACTCGCATATATCCGGGATGAGGGAACACTCCAGTTCCTTTAATATGCAGTGGAAAAGAGTGGTAATTTTCCAGTTTATCCTCAGTAAGATTAGTAATGTGTTGAATTTGGTCTGGGTTAATCTCTCCGAAGAATTTGAAGGTGAAATGGAGGTTTTCAGAATCCACTAACTTTAAAGGTGCATCAGTTTTTATCAAATCTTTTTGTATCTTTTGTATTTTGTATGACAACCGACGATCTACATCAACTGCTAAGAATACTCTCACTATATCACCATAATCACATTATAGATCAGCCTTTCAATTTAATGACATCATTTTATTTTTATAGAATCAAGTATTATTATTTTTTATCCAATAATATTTTTTTTTATTCTATCTCCACTCATCTTCTGGAGTTTCTATTGTATTAAGTAAGCCAAATCAGGATATAAATTCTCAATTTCCTTAAACATATTTAACTGATATCATTTTTTTAATTCATATTCTGATTTCTATAACATTCATTATCTGCCAGTATTGAAAAACCAGCCAATGGAAGTTTTTTTGGGATTTCCACTGCATTTGACCTAAAAAATCATTTGAAACAACACTTAAATTGAGTATAATGTCCAAACATCTAAAAATATTGAAGATTATCATTAATCAATTTTGTAGAACGGGTCGGATTATTGAATAAATTTATTTCATGAAAAAATTAATTTAATTTCCAACCAATATAATGGAGTTATAAGGTAATTTAAGTATAAGAGGTTTGAATGAATATAAAAAAAGATTCCCCTTTATCATTTTTCAATAATACTCTCTTCGATGGCCATTCCAAAGTGCCGGGCATTGGGGTCCAAGTAGACCATTACTTTGTCCCCTAATTTTAGTTCTGCCACGGATTTAGGTTCACCATCTTCGGTAACCAACCGAATAGTTTCAGCATTCTGGAGCAAGGTGCGCAGGATTACTCCTTCAGATTCGGCTTCCACCAGCATCAGTGGTCTTTTCTCAATTTTGACTCGGCCCACTATGGCTATTTTGGTGTTGCCTTCCTGATCCACGGTGAGCACTTCATCTCCAGTTTCCAGTTCAGAAAGGTATTTAGTCTTGTTACCTGGAGTCATGACATAGGCGTGCACTGGGCCAGCATTAACCCGGAAAGGTCGTGATGCAACGTATTCGCTTTCCATTGATTCACTGTGCACCAGGAACAGTCCCTGGGAGTAAGAACCGACTAGCATTCCTTCCCCTAAATGCATCATGGAGCAGGTGTCCACACAAACTCGGTCACCTATACCAACTGGTTCAACCCGGGTGATGGTGGCTGTTTTCATCGGGTAACTTTCACTCTGTATTTTCTCAATTAACTCAGCTACCTTTTTTATCTGACTCATTTCTTGGGGACATAGCAAGACTCCATCAGTTCCATGTTCCAGAGTTTCCAAGGCCACTTTAGCTTCATCATAATCTGACACTGCTGCAATAATTTTTACTTTTTCTCCCTGTAGATCGGCGATTATATTTTCTAAGGGAATCACTTTCCAGTCTCGACCCATTAAAATGAGATAATCGGCATCTTTTCCTAATATTCTGGCCAGTTGTTCGTGTTTTTTACTAGTGATCTCTACGTATGCTGCTACCGTTTTATCCATTCTTTTAAGTCTTTTCACAGCAGCAAGATCTTTTGATTCAGATAAATCGTCAGGTATATTAAGGGTGCCATCTCCTTCACTGTTACGGCCCACCATTACAATGTCTGAACCGTCAGTATTTGAAATTATTTTCACATTACCCAATCTTTGTATGTTATCCACATCAGTGAAGTCTACGATGTGGTCCACACCTGATTCTAATGCAGTGGTGATAAATTGCTTTTTTTCATCCCAAACATTACCTTCAGCCATTACCCATGCAAATTTCATAATTATAACCTTCTAATCATATTTTCGATTATCATTTATTCCGTGAAACTTATTTTATCCGATTTCCTTATCAAAATTCTTTGATAAAATTATGGGGGTGTTCTGATAAAATAACAGCCTTTTTTGTTTTATTCATTCAATCGGAATACTAGTCCAATGGAATAAAATAATCGTGTAATTTCATGGTATTGATTTAACCATTCAGAATTTTAAGTGCTTCATCTACATCTAAATTATTGTGAACAATCTCGGCAATGGCCCTAGTGGTTTTATGTGGGGATGGTGCTTGGAAAATATTCCTACCTATGGCTACTCCGGCTCCACCAACATCAACTGCGTTTTTCACCATTTCCAGAAGTTCACGGTCAGTTTCCACACGAGGTCCGCCAGCAATGACCAGGGGAACAGGACATCCATCAATTACTTCTTTGAATGTATCAGGGTCTCCAGTGTAGTTTGTTTTGATAATATCTGCACCCAGTTCTGCACCGGCACGGGCTGCTAGTTTCACCACCTCAGGGTGGTGTTCGTCATCGATTTTTTTGCCTCTAGGATACATCATGGCAATCAGGGGCATGCCCCAATCATCACAGATTTCAGAAATACTGCCTAGATGCATTAACATGTCAAGTTCCATCTCTGATCCTACGTTTACGTGAACGGAAACTGCATCTGCACCCAATTGAATGGCTTTCTCTACGGAAGTGACCAGTACTTTATGATTTGGGTCTGGGCCCAAGGCAGTGCTGGCAGATAGGTGAATTATTAATCCAATATCTCTCCCGTAACCACGGTGACCACAACCAACCATTCCCTTGTGCATTATAACTGCATTGGCCCCGCCACTGGCAGCTTCATCAATGGTTTCAGCCATTTTTATTATTCCTTCTACAGGTCCAATGGAAACTCCATGATCCATTGGTACAATAACACATCTACCAGTTTTTCGATTGATTATCCTTTCAATCCTGATTTTTTTCCCTATCATGAACACCCTCCTTTTTAAAGTTTAGGGGACCAGAGTTTTAATTCTTTTAATCTTGTGGGGATGCCATCATCTCCACAGGACTCTAACCACCCATTGTTGGAACTGATGATCTCAGAGCTTGTTGATGAATGAATGAAATCTAAAAGACCTCTATTTCTAATTATGGTTTCACGAGGTTTTAAAGTTGATGACCAAATGAAGAATACTTTAAATGTAGTGTCTGGATGGTAACCCCCACCCAGATCAACGGATAAAACATCACAACCCCCTATTTTATTAACCTTTTTAGCCACTTCCTCTAATATTTCATGGAGTCGCACATCACCCTTAATAAATTCTATTAAACTTCCTTCTTCTTTTATCAGTTTCTGCATCTTTTTTTCTGACTGGGAACTTTTATCAAGAGCTATAATTCTCCCATATGGTGCGATCTGGGATATAATGCGAGTTGAATTTCCCACATGACAACCCAACTCCACCACAACATCATCTTCTTTAATAATATCTTTAAGACCTTCCCTATAAACTTTAATATCGTAAACGATTTTTATCATGTATCTCACACTTGTTTTTTATTTAGCACAAATTGGAACTTGGGCCCTGTTTTCCTAGAGATATATACGGATAATCATTTTTAGGAAATTTTTGAGTAATGTTCAGTCCAGTAAAATCTTTAATCTAACTGTTAAATCTTGTTTTAAAAAAATTCATGATAATTTTACCTATCTTCTTTTCCATCTAAAAATTTAATATATTGATTAAATAATAATTATTTTATACATCACTTGGGTCTTAATTTGATTTATTTTTATTCCTATGGGGAATTTATTATGACGGCGGAAGAAAAAAAAGATTTAGAAAAATTCGTTCATGAACTTCACCAGGAAAAACTTAATCTGGAGAAAGATATCAACGACCTTAATCTTATTAAAATTGAAAAATTAGAGGCTATCAACGAAGAACTTGAGAAAAAATCTGATTGGATGGACAAAGAGAGGATAAAAGCAATTAAAGAAAGAGATAACCTTATTCGAAAGGTTCGTCATTCCAATGAGAAGAACTGGAAAAATGCACTAAAAATGATTTTTATTTTAGGTGTTCTTGATCTGGCAGTTATTCCATTAATAATCACCTTGCTAGGCATACCATTGCAATGGTTATTTGTTTCCATTGGTCTGGTAACATTTTTTGGCATGATGCTGATTACAAATTACATGTCAGGCACTTCACCATTTAACACTGGTGAAATCAGAAAATCTATCATTACATCTCTTACCATAGTTTATCTTGCCTTTGTTCCACTTATCTCCTTTGGAATCTTTGAATCATCATTAGGAGCTTCTGCACAACCTATCGTAAACAACTTCACATGGTTAATTGGTGCTGTAATTGTGCTTTACTTCTCCACCCGCCCCATTGAAGAATATATAAAAAAAGTGAATAAAAACTAACGAAGATGGTTATTTTTTGGGGGTTAACTATTTTTCACATAGTTTTATTATTTTTTAAAATCTTTGCTGCACTATTTCCAGCAACATAACCAGTCGAAAATGCTTGTTGCAAATTATATCCTCCCCTACCACCACATCCAGAGATTATTTCACCAGCAAAGAATAAATTCCCAACAAGTTTTGACTCCATTGTTCGGGGATTTATTTCCTTTTGTGATACACCACCACATGTGATCATGGCTTTATCCATGGGAAGATATCCAGATAGTGTTAAAGGTAGTGATTTTAATGTTTCCAGTAAATTTAATCTCTCTTTTTTAGTTACCTGGTTCAACTTTTTTTTGGGATCAATCGATATATTATTTAATAGGGGATCGATCATGCTTTTAGGGAGGTGATTGGTTAAGTAAGTTCTCAAACTCTTTTTGCTCTGTTTCTGGAAGTCTTCAACCAGACAGACACCCAAAGTTTCCGGACGGATTTCCGGTACAAAATCAATATATAACTTTATATCACCGTGCACATCCATCAATTCCACAATCGTATTGCTGCTGTCAAGAATAACTGGTCCTGAAACACCAAAATGGGTTAAAAGAAGGTTTCCACTGGATAAAAGTTTCTTTTTCTTCCCATATCCTATACTCAGTCCAACATTTTCCAAGGTAACACCTTTTAGATCATGCACCCATTCTTCACTCACACGTAAAGGAACACCACCTGGTTTTAGGTCAGTGACTTGGTGCCCTACTGATTTGGCAATTCTAAAACCATCTCCTGTAGAACCTGTAAATTTGTAAGTTACCCCCCCAGTGGCTATGACAACCGATTGTGCAATGATTACCTCATTTTTTGTTGATCTAAGTTCAAAGTTCTCAAATGCCTTTTGAAGATGTTTAAGACAGTAATTGTAATTTACATCTACATTGTTTTCTTCCAAAACTTTTAATAGAACGTTCACAATTGATTTGGATTTTTCAGTGAATGGGAATATGCGCCCGTCATCTTTTTCTTTTAGTTTGAGACCATTTTTTTGGAAAAAATTCATCAAATCTTGATTGGAAAATTCACTGAAGACATCCCGGTAAAATGAACCATTTTTTCCGAATTTTTCCAGAAAAACTTCCAACGTTGAGGAATTGGTAAGGTTACACTTTCCATTTGCGGTTAAAAGGAGTTTACGGCCAATTATATCATTTTTTTCCAGGAGGATTACTTTATTTCCCTGTTGTACTCCTTGAATGGCTGCCATACATCCTCCTGGTCCTGCTCCGACCACAGCAATGTCATATTTTTTCATTTATACCAGATCCTATAAGAACGGTTGAACTTTAGGGAAGATTGGATGGGAGTAGGTTTTTTAAAAAAAAATTATGGACATTTTTTTTAATTTTTAATAAAATAACAGGAATTTTGATCGACTATTTTTAAAAAAGGTGATATTAGGGTGCCAGCCTTCTCCGGTCCCTTGGGAACAAAACAGTTTCACGGATGTTTTTCATTCCAGTAAGACACATGGTAAACCTTTCAGCTCCCAAACCCCAGCCGGCATGTGGGGGCATACCATATTCGAATGAAGCAAGGTAACGTTGGAATGAATCTGGATTTAGTCCCTGCTTTTTTATCCTTTCAACCAGGAGGTCATGTTGGTGGACCCTAGTTGCCCCTGAGGAGATCTCCAGATCTTTATACATCAAGTCAAAAGCAAAACTCTTTTCAGGCTCTTCTGTGTGGGGCATGACATAGAATGGTTTAATGTCACTGGGCCAGTTGGTAATAAAATAGTAACCATCCATGATTTCTCCCAGCACCTTTTCAGCTGCCCGGGAAAGATCGTCTCCATAGTGAAGAGTTACTCCTTTGGAGTTAACCATATCAATCACTTCATCATATTCAAGACGAGGGAATGGTAGATCTGGGACTTCTAAATGGACACCAATTTCTTCCAATTCTGCTTTACAGTTCTTTTTAACTTCTTCAATGGCATTGTGCACCAGTTTCTCCAAGATGCTCATCACATCTTCATTGTCAGCAAATGCCACCTCTACATCAATTGATATGACTTCGTTTAGGTGGCGTTGAGTATCATGTTCCTCAGCCCGGAAGATTGGTGCAATTTCGAATACTTTATCCAATCCGGTGGCCATCATCATCTGCTTGTAAAGCTGTGGACTTTGACCCAGGAAGGCTTCCCTTTCAAAGTAAGTGATGGGGAATAGTTCGGTACCGCCTTCAGTTGCTGAACCAACAAGTTTAGGTGTGTTAATCTCCATAAATCCGTTATCTTCCAAGTAAACTCTTACTGAATGTAGCATGGCACTTTTTATCTTGAATATGGCGCTAACACTGTGTTTCCTGAGATCCATGTATCTGGAGTCGAGTCTAGTGTCAATTTCTGCCTTCACTTTCTCAGTGGGATCCAGAGGCAATGGCTGTTCTGAGTTATTAAGCAACTTGATTTCTTCTGGAATTACTTCAACACCACCAGGAGCTTTTGACGAACCTTGCACTTTTCCTCTTACGCTCAAAACAGATTCTTTTCTTAGTTTACGGATTTCACTAAGTAATTCTGGCGAAATTTTTTTGCTGGGGGCGGTGACCTGAGTTATCCCATTCCTATCCCGGAGTAGTACAAAAATGATTCCTCCCAAGTCACGGATTTCATGAACCCAACCCATGAGAGTTACTGATTCACCTTCAATTGTATCGTCTAGTTCTTCTGAGTAATGTGTTCTTCTCCAGTTTCCTAATGAATCGGTCATATTATAATCTCCTCAAAAAAATATTGTTTATTCTTTGTTTCCATTTTTACGTTACAAACTAAATAGTATCATAGTAATGTGAGAAAAGCATTAATTTAGATTCAATTCACACATACCAAATGCAATGATATAATAAAATTGTTCTAACTATAATATGATTACTATAATAATTAACTATTCCATTATCAGGGCCAATGAAAAATTATAATAATTATTCAATCTTGATCTAAACGTCTTTTGAAAGATTCAGCGTGGGCATATAATCCTTCATATTCTGCTAAAGGAATCACCACGTCTTTCAGGCTGTTCAAACCATCTTTTGTTATTTTTTGCACTGTTGGTTTTTTCAAGAAAGATTCAGTTGATAATCCAGAGTACATCTTAGCGCAAAATCCGGTGGGTAAAACATGATTTGTTCCAGAACCATAATCACCAGCTGCAACAGGTGTTAAATCTCCCAAAAATATTGAAGCAGCATTTTTGATTTCTGGAACTATTTTTTCAGGATGTGACGTCATGATCATAAGGTGTTCTGGGGCATAATCATTAGAAAAATCTATGGCTTCTTGAATACTATCAACTATAACGATTAAACCATTGTTATCAAGAGATTCTTGAATAATATCCTTCCTTTTCATATGGGGGAGTTCTGATTGAATGTTAAGTTTTACTTTTTTTGCTAATTCAGAGGATGTGGTTACCAGCACGGATGCTGATTGAGGATCGTGTTCTGCTTGTGCCAACAGATCAATTGTAATGTAATGAGGATTACCAGTTTCATCAGCAATTATAAGGACTTCAGAAGGGCCTGCAGGGAAGTCAATATCTACTTGTCCGTAAACCATCTTTTTAGCGGCTGTTACGAAGATATTTCCAGGTCCAACAATTTTATCTACTTTTTCAATGGTTTCGGTACCATAAGCCATGGCAGCAATGGCTTGAGCTCCTCCAACTTTGTATACTTTGTCTGCACCGGCAAGACATGCTGTTGCCAGGATAACATCATCCACTGTGCCATTTTTTCCTGGTGGGGTGCAACAAATTATCTCATCCACCCCTGCTACTTTAGCTGGGATCACGGTCATCAAGATACTTGAAGGATAAGCAGCTCTCCCTCCAGGTATATAACATCCAACTTTTTCCAGTGGACGTACTATCTGCCCAGCATTCACTCCATTATCCACATCCATTGACCAATCCATGGGTAATTGGGCCTGATGGAATTTCCTGATATTTTGCGCTGCCTTTTTTATACTGCTCATTAATTCAGAGTCAATTTTTTTTAAACTCTCTCTAAGATCGTATTCACTTACTTGGAAATCCTTTAAATCAACACAATCGAACTTATTTGTGTAATTACGGAGTGCATTGTCTTGATTTTTTTCCACGTCACTAACAATATCTCGTACAGTCTCTAAAACTGAGTTTGAATCAATTTGAGAACGTTTTAATAATTTTATCCTATTTTGATTTTTTAATTTGAGAATTTTCATTTTATTACCGGTATTTTTTCTTTTGTCTAAAGTTAAGGCGATAATTTTTTTAGAATGATATTTCTTTTCCAGTGTGGATCAGTCAAAACCTTTATTTGCAACCACGGGCAAAGAATAATTTATCCACTATGCCAAGCATTCGAATAATACTTTATATCTAGTGCTTATGGTTGTATGGGTATAGATTTTAGTGCATAAGTTTATATATTCCTGTTGGTCGAATTAGTTTGTTAATATAATTGTAGGTGTCTGGTAGATATGTACAAAGATGAGCTTATACAGTTACACCAATTTTTGGTATACGTTTTAAAGCATCTGGACCATGAATATGAGGTGAAGGACGAATGTAAGGATTATTTGTGCCTCAACATAAGCCCGCATCACATTCACCGCACCAAAGCCGAACATAAATACGCTATTTTTGTATTGTCCAATTCTATTTCTGAGATCATTGCCACTAACAATGGGGGAAGTTCTACTAATATTTCTAATGGTCTCTCAGAACTAGTAAAAAGGTCCAAAAAAGAACTAATACGGTTCCAGAACGAAGATGCTTTAGCTATACAAAAAGTTAAAATGTAAATTAACCCCTGGCTGGTGATGAGAATGACTTCTTTATCGAAGATGGTATGCTTAATAGATGGTGAACATTATCTTCCTGTTACTAAATCTGCATTGAACACTCTTGATTGTCTTGAACATATTGAACTGGTTGCTGCTGTTTTTATTGGCGGCACAGAAAAGTTACGAGATGCTACACCTGAATCTATAGGTGAACAACTCGGGTTGAAGGTTTATTTTGAGGCTGATCACGATAAAATTCCTTACGATCTAATTGTGAAAGTTGCTGTGGATCACCAAGCTGATGTGGTTATGGATCTCAGTGATGAACCGGTAGTAGATTATTCGCAGCGTTTTAATATAGCTTCGTTGGTTCTGGAACAGGGAATAATCTATGAAGGGCCGGACTTTTCATTCCAACCTCTGGATGAACATGATATTCTAGAAAAACCTTCTCTTAAAATATTGGGAACAGGTAAACGTATCGGTAAAACCGCTGTATCTGCATATGCAGCGCGCCTCATACACCAAAAGCAATATAATCCATGTGTAGTGGCCATGGGGCGTGGTGGACCAGAAGAACCGGAAATTGTTAGGGGAGACCAGATTGAGATCACACCACAGTACTTGATGGAACAATCTGAAAAGGGAGTCCACGCTGCCAGTGACCACTGGGAAGATGCCCTTATGAGCCGAATACTTACCATAGGATGTCGACGTTGTGGTGGGGGTATGTTGGGTCAAGTTTTTATTACCAACATGAAACAAGGCGCATTGAAAGCCAATGAAGTTGATGCGGACTTTGTGATAATGGAAGGTAGTGGAGCTGCCATCCCACCTATAAAAACTAATCGACATGTTGTACTTATTGGGGCAAACCAGCCCATTATTAATATTGAAAAGTTTTTTGGACCATACCGGATTAAACTGGCAGATCTGGCTATTATTACTATGTGTGAAGAACCCATGGCTAGCCCAGAGAAAGTTAAACGCATAGAAGAATTTATAAAAGATGTCAATCCAGAAGCAACAGTAATCCCCACTGTTTTCCGCCCTAAACCACTAGATTCCGTGGAAGGTAAACGTGTTTTATTTGCAACCACGGCACCAGATTCCATTAAAGATGTTCTTATTAAACATTTGGAAGATGAATATAATTGCACCGTTGTTGGAACCACACCCTACCTGTCCAACCGTCCATTACTCCAGAAAGACATCAAAAAATACATTGATGATGTGGATGTGATGCTCACAGAACTCAAAGCAGCAGCCGTTGATGTAGCTACCAAAGATGCATTAGAAGCAGGTTTAGAAGTTGTTTACTGTGATAACATACCTCTGGTAATCCGGGATGAAGATAAACTTGATCCTGCAATTATTGATGTGGTGGATAAGGCTATTTTAGACTTTCAGAGCAAATAAATAGCTTTTATGGTCTTCTATTTTTTGAATACTTATTTTCTTTTTCATTTGATTGAATTTAGTATTATTTTGGATGTATGTGGTTATATTGTTGGAAAATCCTGATTACAAAAAATTTGATTATGATAAAATCAAAAAACAGCTCTCGTTTAACTTGGCTGAGAAAAAGATTATTAAAGAGCTTAATATCCAACCAGATGCATTCATCCCGGTTTTATTTTCACTGAAGTTCGGGGGTGATTGGAGCTTCAAGACGAAAAATTTAGCTGCTATGGCTGTTAAAGAGAAAATTACTCGTTACAATGGGAAAATATGTGAGGGTTATACTCTGGAGAGAGTTACTCTATTTGTTAATCCTCAGGTTATATCCACAGAGGGCAAAGTTTTGAGACTGGAAAAATGTGGTAATAAAAATGAGCGTGAGCTGGTGGAAAGACCCTTCCAGGTTAAGCTTGATGCAGAAGACATTATACTATCAGAACTCAACCCTGAAACAATGACTATAATTCTAAAAAGGATAGAAGGACCCCTCAGTTTTGAAGGATCTGCAGCTTACGGGGTTTCCCATGAAATAGAGCACCTTACAGGTTGTGAACATACAGGGAAGTTCATATGGGAATTTAAATACAATCTAGAATATTAAGTTTTACAATAATAAGAATACTCTAATAAATATTAATAAATATTTACTCTTGAATGTTTTCATAATTTACTATTCGGACTTGATGTTACCTAAATTAACCATCTTTAGTCGAGAATTATCTCCCATATGATATTTTCCCAAAAACTTCTCTTTTCTGGATTTTACCATCTTCCCCATGAATGAACACTTCAACATTGTATCGTTTTCCTTCTTTTTCGGCAAATTTGATTGCGTCTTCTTTACTTTCAAAGTTTGCAGAGGCTTTTACAGCTCCATCTCTTTTAACATCCCATCCACCTTGTTTACCGTTAATTACATGTATATTAGCTGCCATTTTATCACATGCCTTCCGTATAATAATTTACTTCAAATATGTATTAAGTGTTCTTAATAACTAATAAGTGTTGCTATAATAATAAAAAGTCATTGGTAATTTTAGATGTCTAACTTATCAATTCATGCTTTGTTTTTTATGTGCGGATTTTATCAATTGTCCTAACTAAGCATATAGTAAGATATTTATATAACCTCTAACCCACTGATAAACTATCAATTGAGAAAAAAGGAGATGATTAATGTGGCACAATTAGGCGGACAAGGTGGACAAGGACAACCTATTATTATAATGCCTGAAGGTTCTTCAAGAGTATTGGGAAGAGATGCTCAGAGAATGAACATTATGGCAGGAAAGATTCTCGCTGAGACTATCAGGACTACTCTTGGTCCTAAAGGAATGGACAAGATGTTAGTAGATGGTATGGGAGATATTGTAGTGACCAATGATGGTGCAACCATCCTCAAAGAAATGGACATCGAACACCCAGCTGCTAAAATGCTGGTGGAAGTAGCCAAAACCCAGGAGGATGAAGTGGGAGATGGAACCACCACTGCAGTAATAATTTCTGGTGAACTACTTAAAAAGGCAGAAGAACTCCTGGAACAAGAAATACACCCAACCACATTGGTTATGGGATACCGTAGAGCAGCTGCAAAGGCACATGAAATTTTAAATGAAATTGCTATGGATTCTAACGATAGTGAAACTCTTAAAATGGTTGCTATGACTGCTATGACTGGTAAAGGAACTGAAAAAGCTCGGGAACCCCTAGCCGAATTGGTGGTAAATGCAGTGATGCAAGTGGACGAAGATGGTAAAGTGGATAAAGACCATATAAACATCCACCGAATACAGGGAGCAACAATCAACGACTCCAAAATCGTTAATGGAGTTGTTATTGACAAAAGCAGGGCTGATAATTCCATGCCCAAAAACATTGAAAACGCTAAAATCGCTCTGTTAAAATACCCAATAGAAGTTAAAGATCTGGAAACTGATGCCAAGATCAAACTCACCGACCCAACTCAGATGCAAGCATTCATTGAACAGGAAGAACAAATGGTTAAGGAAATGGTTGATAAAATCGTTCAAAGCGGTGCCAACGTTCTTTTCTGCCAAAAAGGTATTGATGACTTGGCTTTACACCTTCTCGCACGCGAAGGAATCATTGCAGTTAAAAGAGTTCGAAAATCTGATATGGAACGCTTAAGCAAAGCTACTGGCGGGCAAATGGTAACAAACATCGATGAATTAACCTCAAAAGACCTTGGACTGGCTGGTAAGGTTTATGAGAAGAAAATCTTTGATGAAATATTGATCTTCGTGGAAGAATGCAACCAACCCAAAGCAGTTTCCATCATACTCCGCGGAAGTACCAGACATGTAGCTGAAGAAATTGAAAGAGCAGTTGAAGATGCTATCGGTGTGGTTGCCTCAACAGTTGAAGATGGTAAAGTTGTTGCTGGAGGTGGAGCACCAGAAATAGCCATTGCCAAAGGATTAAAAGAATACGCTGACACCATCAGTGGCAGAGAGCAACTGGCAATAAATGCGTTTGCTGAAGCATTGGAAGTTGTTCCAAAAACTCTCGCTGAAAACGCTGGACTGGACCAGATCGACGCCTTGGTAGATCTACGCGCAGCCCATGAAAGTAATTTTTACATGGGACTGGATGTATTTAATGGTGAAGTTACCGATATGAAAGAAGCTAAAGTTATAGAACCACACAGGGTTAAAAAACAAGCTATTCTATCAGCAGCTGAAGCAGCTGAGATGATTCTGCGAATTGATGATATGATTGCTTCTTCCGGAACTTCTGAACCGGATATGGGTGGTATGGAAGGCATGGGTGGAATGCCTGGTGGAATGCCACCGATGTAAGTCATTGACTTACACCCTTCTTTTTTTTTAAATTTCTATTCTTTTTAACAATTTAGTATTCCAGAAATCAACCAATTATGAATATTTATTCAAATCCTTCAATTATGTTTTTAAATCCTCAAATATTATCTCAGGGGGCCTAACTTTCAAATACCATAAATATTAACATAATTTTAGGTGAACCTAAACTAAGTAGTTGCTCACGAATTATATTTATTTATGACACTTCACATATTATTTTAAATTAAGGATGATCTGGAATGTTTAGAAAATTGGTAGAAAATTTTCTGTTAATCAACAGTGGTGATATTAAATGAGATGGTTAATGGTTTTAATAACCATAATTGCATTAATATTAGGTTATTCATTTATATCAGTGGCTAATGGCCCTTTTGACCCTTTAGGAAGAACTGCATTTGTAAAATTAGGAAACCCAGATTTTTATCCGGGTCATCCCCATTCTCAACTATTGGCTGAGTATGCTGAGGAAAGAAATTCAAAATGCGCATTGATATGTCATTTTGCTGGAAGTTCCAACTACCGTAGCTATCAGGATGGTAATGTTTTTATCATTGAACTGGCCTTCATTGACACTCAGGGGACTGGTGCCGAAGGAGATACAAACTACTTAGATTCACTTAGTATAGCACTATTTGGAATTCCTGATGGCAGATACAAATACAAATCTGATGGAATTGTATTTGATAATTATGATGAAGCCATGGAGCACGTCTACACTCTTGCACGTAATCATGGTCAAGAGGGTGCTATACCTATGGCCTGGCATGGCAGTGCCCGTAAAGGCAATCCAATCTTTATTCAGGGTTGTGGATTTCCTTTGTATTTTCACATACTGCAAAAAACTTATGGTATTATTCCCGCCTACGTGTATACTGTTTATGGCATGATTTTTCCCTATATCCATAGTCCCTATAAGTGGTTTGAGCTGAGAAATTCAACTGATCTCCAACTACTATACCGTGGCGGTAATCTGAACTACGAGTAAAAACATTTCTTTTTTCCTTATTTTTTTTAGTTTTTAGACTATTTTCTACAAAATTCATTCCATAAATCTCCAACCCCAGTAATTATAATGATTAATCATAATCTATAATGATTAATAATAGTAATATATATATACTAAGAAATACTTAGTAATCATCATAATTAAAAATCAATTTAGATACTTAAAAAAGGCGGTAAAAGAATGGTACGTGATACCACAGTCCTTCTTGATGAAAGAAGGGTTTTTAAACCAAGTGAAGAAATAAAAAAAAGAGCCAATGTTAAAAATTGGGAAACAGAAATAGAAAAGGGTAAAAACCTGGAAAAATACTGGGCAGAGAAAGCAGAACAGTTTGAATGGTTTAAAAAATGGGATAAAGTACTTGATGAATCCAACAAGCCATTTTACAAATGGTTTACAGGGGGTAAGATTAATCTCACCTACAATGCTGTAGACCGTTGGATAAAAACCGAAAAAAGAAATCAAGTAGCCATTCTCTACATCAATGAACGTGGGGAAGAGGAAAAAATAACATTCTACGAACTATTTGTGCAGGTGAATAAACTAGCCAATGCCCTTAAAAATTTAGGAGTTAAAAAAGGAGATACAGTCTCTACCTACATGCCAATGTGCCCAGAACTTCTAATAGCTCTACTGGCCTGTATCAAGATCGGTGCAGTACACAGTGTTATCTATTCTGGACTTAGTGTGGGGGCTTTTGTGGACCGTATCAACGATGCCAAAGCCAAAGTACTCTTCACTGCTGATGGAACCTACCGAAGAGGCAAAATTATCAATTTAAAATCAATTGCAGATGAAGCCATACTACAGTGTCCCACTGTTGAAACCATAATTGTGGTTAACCACACTGGAACACCAATTGAAATTTCTGAATTATCCGGCAGAGAAATATTCTACGAAAGACTTTTGGATGGTGAACCATCACATTGTGAACCAGAACATATGGATGCAGAAGATCCCTTATTCCTCCTTTACACATCAGGAAGCACAGGAAAGCCTAAAGGAGTTATGCACACTACAGCTGGTTACATGGTGGGTGTGGCAACCACCCTACGCGATGTATTTGACATTCACAATGATGACTTATGGTGGTGTACTGGAGACATAGGTTGGATCACAGGACACAGCTATGTCATATATGGACCACTCTTATTGGGAACCACCACAGTAGTCTATGAAGGAGCACCAGACTATCCCGATCCAGGTGTATGGTGGAAGATTGTAGAAAAATATGGGGTTACCAAATTTTACACAGCACCAACAGCCATCCGTCACCTCATGCGATTCGGAACAAGATACACCAACCTTTATAATCTGGACTCGCTACGAATACTGGGAACAGTTGGAGAACCAATTAACCCCGAAGCTTGGATGTGGTATTACAGAAATGTTGGTAAAGAACAATGCCCGATAATGGATACTTGGTGGCAAACTGAAACTGGAATGCATTTAATTTCACCGCTACCAGTGGCACCTTTAAAACCAGGATCAGCAACCAAAGCACTCCCTGGAATTGATGCCGATGTGGTGGATGAAGACGGAAACCCAGTACCTGAAGGCAAAGGTGGATACTTAGTTATCAAAAAACCATGGCCTGGCATGTTCCGTACGTTATACAAAGATAAACAACGCTTTAAAGATACTTACTGGAATGAATTCCCCGGTTGCATCTACAAAGCAGGGGACATGGTCCGTCAGGATGATGACGGTTATTTTTGGATACAAGGTCGAAGTGACGACGTTTTAAAGATTGCAGGACATCGTATAGGCTCTGCAGAAGTTGAATCCGCCTTTGTAGGACACCCAGCTGTGGCCGAAGCAGCAGTAATTGGAAAATCTGATCCAATTAAAGGTGAAGTCATTAAAGCCTTCATTATCCTCAAAGAAGGATATGAACTCAAGACCCAACTCATTGAGGATCTTAAAAAACATGTACGTTACGAACTGGGACCCGTAGCAGTTCTTGGAGAAATAGTGCAAGTTGATACACTACCCAAAACCAGGAGTGGTAAGATCATGAGAAGGATACTCCGAGCCCAAGAGATGGGTGAAGATCTGGGTGACACATCCACTCTGGAAGAATAATCAAAACACCAATGATAGAATATGAATAAATAGGAGTGATTAAATTAAGTTGAGTTAAATTAAACCCTTTGGGGTATGATAGTATGGAAGAAAATAAAAAATTAGTCGCAATAGAGGATTTAACAGCTAATCCAGCACCTCTTGGACTATTAGGCTTTGGTTTAACAACTGTTTTGTTAAACATACATAACGCTGGGCTTTTCCCAATGAATAGTATGATACTGGCAATGGGAATAGCCTATGGAGGGATTGCCCAGATTATGGCTTGTGCCATGGAATATAAAAAAGGAAACACCTTCGGAACTGTGGCCTTCGGATCATACGGACTGTTCTGGTGGAGCTTCGTACTCCTCCTGGTACTCCCTAAAATGAATCTGGTGGCTGCCCCGGATAATCTGGCAGTTGCATCATACCTTGCTATGTGGGGATTATTCACTCTGGTAATGTTTATTGGAACCCTAAAACTCAGCCGGGGACTGCAAATAATCTTCGGAGCACTGGCAATATTATTCTTCCTCTTGGCAATTGGGGATGTAACTGGTAACTCTACCATTACTTTGATTGCTGGATATGAGGGAATATTCACTGGATTTGCTGCAGTTTATGTAGGGCTGGCACAAGTTCTTAATGAAACCTATGGTAGGGATGTGTTACCCACCTAAAAGAATCAGATATCAAATTTATTTAAATAGCACACCGCCTCCGTAAAGGGCTATTTAAATAACAATACTTCCTCCTTATTCATTCTGGGGGAAGTCCCTTTTTTATTTTTTTTTATTAAAAAAATCATTATTTTGTATATGAATATAACAAAAACAGTTTAGATGTGAAAAAACATAAATAAAACATTTACATCAAACCCAAAATCTACTTGATTGGCAAGTTTACCTCCACGAACACTCCAATTGTGCAGAAGAGGCTCCAACAAAATTATTGTAATATTTTGGCCATCAATACCTGGATTTTCTCCTAAATTATGTATCATGTTTTTGTATAACTTACTCATATCATAACAAAATTTTTTTATATTGTGTTTAAATATTGGCCTAACCTCTTTGCAAGGGCTAAAATAGTTAAAACTGGCGGAGCACCCGGTGCACTTGGAAGAACACTGGCATCGCACACGAAAAGACCATTAATCTCTGTTTCCAAATTATTATCTACAACTTCTCCAATAGCAGCAGTTCCTCCAGGATGAGCACCCCTGGCTGGGGTGGAAACAAGACTACTTGGATCAACTCCTGCTTCGGTTAGTACGGCCCCGGCAAGTGATGATCCTTCAGCAATTAAGCCAACATCATGAGATGTGTTATTTTTAATTACCTTTTTGTCTTTAACACAACCGGAAGCTTCATCTTTGATCTTCACCATCATACCCAGAATGTCCTTTTCATGGAAACCACTTTTTATCATCCTGGAATTGATTAAACTAGAATAATGAGGGGATAAGATAAATCCATCACCTTCATACAGAGCATTCATGGCCACTTCTTTATGAAAGTTGATATCATTAAGAACTCCACCCACAGTGACAAAAGTATCAACAAAAAGTTGTTCACCTGCCGCCAAACCAGCAGCACAGAGTAATCTAGGCGTTTCAACAGCCCCAGCACACAATATCACCAAATCTGCAGTATATTTTTGGTCATGGCTTTTGACACCACTAATGTCTCCATCAGTGGTCACAATTCTGGTAACTGGTGAATTTTCTATTATCTCAACCCCGAAATTTCTAGCCTCATCTAAATAGTTAAGTGAACTCCACTTGGCATTTCTAGGACACCCAAAAGAACATTTACCACAGGGAATGCATTCTCGAGGGTTGATAAATTTAGGCATTTTATCCATGGATAAACCAACTGAAGAAGCAGCATCCATAATCTTTAATGTGCCTTCACCAAAATGAGAGTCAGGAAGTGGACTAACATTCAATTCATCCTCAAGTTCCTGGAATTCATTTTCCAAATGAACACCCAATGATTCTAACTCATCCTGACAAGTCCTCACAGCATTACCAGCCGTAACAAGTGTAGTGCCTCCTAAACAAGTGGTTTTTAGGAGTTCTACACTCGCATCAATGTTGTCATAGCACAGATGGGCATTTCCTGTTAGAATAGAACTTCCCTTTTCGAGTAGTGTTACATTTATTCCAGAGAATGCAAGTTCTCTAGCGACAGCTGCTCCACCAGCACCTGAACCTGCAACTATCACATTTTTCATTTTTTTTATCAAGCCATTAACTAACCCTCATTGAAGATTTTTTCTGTGAAGAGTTCTTTTCCGGGGTTTAGTTTTTCGTTTAACAATTTTTTCACGACGTTTCTGAGATTTCGGTCGTTTTGGTTTGTCCTGTAATTTGAAGAGCTTATCTGCGAAATATCCTCCAATGGCACCCATCAATCCATAAATTAACAAACCTACACAAAGACCCAATATAAGGGTGAATAAACCTTCAAAAGCATAATTCAAACCTATTACTAAGGGACTGGGAAGTTGGTATGGGATATTAGGCGCTGCAAATATGGATATCCCAAAATAAATTAAGCACAGTGCCGCCGCCGCCATCGCTCCTACCTTATAATTTGCATCTTCATCATGGGTCAGATATACTGCTGCAAATCCAACCAAAACCAGGGCAAAGATTCCTCCAAAGTTTATGAATTCTAAGATGAGACCAAGAATTATGCTGAAAAAAATAGCTAGTTCAACATCAAAGTTAGGCATATGACACATTCCTCACTGAAACTTTTCAATATTCATCCGAATAATCACTAATCTTATGTCATCTATTTATATTCGACTTTATAAGGATTTTCCATAGATACCCTTTGTAACCTATAATGATATGATGAATTATCATTTTAGTTGGAAAGACAAAATTTAATAGAATAAAAAAACCAGAAATAATATGATGACTCCTAATTCACCAAAAATCACTCGTAGTGTGGAAGATTACTTGGAAACAATGTATTCGTTGGAGCAGGAAAAAGGTACCATCCGGGTGAAAGACGTTGCCAAAAAATTGGGAGTGAAACCTCCCAGCGTTGTTGAAGCAGTTAAAAAACTATCCCGGATGAATTTGGTTTCTTCTGAACGATACGGCACGATAAAGTTAAAAGATGAGGGATTTAGGATTGGAGAGATTATCAGCGGCAGACACCAACTTATTAAAGATTTCCTGATGCTGTTGGGATTAGATGAGGAAGTTGCTGAAAAGGATGCTTGTTTAATGGAACATGTCATGGATGTTTCCACTCTTAATAAGTTTAAAAAATTCATTGAATTCACCGATGTAGATACCAATGCTTATGATTTCATTGAACAATATAGGGAATATTCCAAGAAATAAGATTATATTGGGTTTATTTGATTAAATAGGTTAAAAAAAATGGTGGAGGGGGGAATATGGGTATTTTTGATAGAAGTTTCAACCCAGACATGGAAAAACTTGAACTTGAACATGATATTACTGGACTGATCAAGGCCTTGAAAAAGGGTAATAAGAAAAATCGAGCCTTAGCAGCCAGGGCATTGGGAAGATTCAAAGAAGAAAAAGTATTTCAAGCCTTAACCGGTGCATTGGAAGATGAAGATCCTGATGTTAGATGGAACTCTGCCACTTCTCTTGGAAAAATCGGCACAGTTGATGCTACACCATTCCTTCTAAAGACACTTCGTGATGAAAAATGGTATGTACGTCAACATGCTGCTGAGTCACTGGGTGAAATTGGTGATGAAAGCGCGTTACTACCGCTTTTAAATTCATTAAACGATAAAAAAATTAGAAACAACGTTGCAATTGCACTAGGCCACTTAGGGGATAATCGAGCAGTTGACCAATTAATGGAATCACTTAATGACGACGATTTCAGCTTCAGAAGCGCTGTTGAAGAAGCATTAGGGATGATTGGGGATGAAAAAGCAATTCCAGCCCTTATTGAAGCATTAAAGGATGATAATGTCAGCGTTAGAAGGCATGCTGCTGGGGCACTGGGTAAAATTGGTGATGAAAGAGCTATTAAGCCTCTCCTAGCAGCTATGGATGATGAAAAATGGTACGTTCGCTTACAAGTAGAAGAGGCCATACAGGAACTCAACGAACGTTTAAAAAAGGAATAAAAAAGTAAAATCTTAATATACATCTACACATCATTAGCAAATCTTGAAACCCAGAGTTTTTGCCCATAATTTTATTTTCAAACCCAATCAAAGAAACTCTCTAATTTTTCCGGCAATTCTATTGCGAACATCTCTAGATATATTTTTAGGCGGACGGGGGCGCATGTAACCAAAATGAGGATCCTCAAAAGTGTGACCCGCAAATTTCACTGGATGATTGTATCTGGGAATAAAATGCCAATGTAGGTGAGGATCCAAAGTATCTTCCAAGTAAAACGTATTCATGAGACAACCCCAATTAAATAATGTAGCGTCAAATGCCATTTTCACTGCTTTTTCCATCCTTTCAAGAAGTTGGATGAAATCTTGCCATTCCGAATCCTTAAGACCGGATAACGTCTTTTTGCTGCGATTTAACGCGACCACACAAGTTGCCAGATTGCTCTGATTGGGAGCCAGAAATACAATCCAGTGATCAGTCTGGAGGAGTGGATCTCCAAAGTTGTAATCTTCTAATTTTTCACAGTAAGGACATTCAATACTCATAATCATTTCTCCCATGAATCGTTAAATTAAAATGGATGCTACTGGAGCAAATATTACATAAATTTTAGTCTAAAAACTTACCAATCCACAATTTATATTGATTATTCCTAAAATTTGGAAAGTATGAAAGAGATGGTAAAACCGATGACAGTAACCATACCCGCCAGATTATGGGTTTTTGCAAATGCCTCAGGAATCATGGTATCCACCAACATGGCTAAGATACCTCCTGCCGCCACGGCCAGGGTAATTGCAGTTAATTCCACTGGTAAATGACTGAAAACAGAAAACCCCGCCATGGCAGATAAAGATGTTATAACCACGATAAAAAACCATAACGAAAAGATTTTAACAGGTTTCCATCCAGTTTTTTTCATCCCCCTCGTACTGGAAAGTCCTTCAGGTATGTTTGAAAGGAAAATAGCTATTACAGTTGCTGTGCTGATCATTCCACCACTGATCATGGTCAGACCTATAGCCATAGACTCGGGAACACCATCAATAACTGAACCAACAGCTATGGCTACAGCATTATTTTCATCATCATCTTCAGGTTTATCAGATCTTTTGCGGTGTTTAGCTCCTTTACGTGCCAGGTAGATGTTGGCAATTGTGAAAATAGTAGCACCTAAAAAAAATCCAACCGCTAAATGCATCGGCCCTCCCAGAGCATAAGCCTCATCTAAAAGTTCGAAAGACACAGCAGACATGAGAACGCCAGCTCCAAAGGCCATAATTGAGGCTACTAAACGTTGAGGCAACTTGACAAAATAGCCCAAGAAAGCACCCAAAAATAGTGCAGAACCAGCTACACATCCCCCTATCCCAGACATTAACATTCCCGAAAACATAAGATCACTTAAATTTTTGTCTCCTAAGTTTTTATTTACCAACAATAATCTCAGTTTGTTCCCAGTAAATACTATATTTCTGGAACAGATAATTATATCTAAGTGAACACATCTGGCAGCATTATATGGGAGAATATCATGGTTACTGGAGGAGTCAAAATAGCATCAACAACATCACTCCAAAAATTGAGTTTATTACTGGTGGCTGTAAGTTCATTTTTAATTCCTTTTATGGGATCATCCCTTAGCATTGCTCTTCCACTTATCCAGAACGATCTAGCTGTTGATATTTTAGTACTTGGATGGATTCCCACAGCATTTACACTTGCTAACGCTGCACTGGTCTTACCTTTTGGCAGACTGGCAGATATCCATGGTAGGAAAAAAATTTTCACCTACGGGATAACCATCTACACTATTGCATCATTTCTGGCTGTTTTTTCTAGTACTGGGTTGATGCTTATCTTTTTCAGCTTCCTTCAGGGAGTGGGCTGTGCCATGATCTTTGCCACTGGAGTTGCCCTTCTTATTTCCATTTTCCCCCAAAAACATAGAGGAGAGGTATTAGGAATTTATCTCACTGCAGTTTATGTTGGCTTGTTTTTGGGCCCTCTTCTAGGAGGTTTTTTGGCACATAATTTGGGCTGGGAAAGCATATTCCTAGCTAATGTTCCTATTGGCCTGTTTTTATTATCATTAATCCTGACTAGCTTCAGAGGAGAATGGAAAAGTGCTGATGGAGAAAAATTTGACAGGATAGGTACAATAATTTATATATTTTCACTTTCAGTATTGATGTATGGAATTTCAACCCTGAATGAGGTTTTAGGGAAAACATTTCTTATCATAGGGTTTGTAAGCTTAATACTCTTTTTAATCATTGAAAGACGTTCATCAAGCCCTATAATTCCTTTAAATATTTTTAAAAATAGGATCACCAGTTTTTCAGGTGTAGCCCTTTTTCTGGTCACGGTTTCCACTTCCGCAATGTGGACTTTGATCAGCCTCTACTTGCAGGAACTGCGGGGACTGGATCCCCTGACAACTGCTATTATATTGGCAGTACAACCACTGGCAGTTGCTGTCTTATCTCCATTGGTGGGGCGTATGGTGGATACAAATAATAATAAAATAGTGAATATTGTAGGGGCTATAATATGCACAGCTGGCCTGGTCATACTCTCATTTTTAGATGGGAAGTCATCTTTAGTACAGCTTATCCTTGGTTTATTAATGGTTGGGATTGGGATGGGATTATTCACAACTCCAACTAATCGTAATTTCCTTCAATCAATATCCAGCAAATATTATGGTGTTGGTTCAGCAACTATGTCTACCATGGTATTTATAGGCCAAACAGTGAGTTTGGGAGTTTTACTTTCAATATTAACCAAGTATATGGGCACAGTTCAATTATTACCTCCAACTTATCCCTTTTTTATAGAAGGATTGCAATTTTCATTTTTAATATTCGCAGTGACCTGTGCAATAGGAGTTGTGGTTTCACTGATAATTCGCGAAAAAATGAAAACTCAAGCATAATCCTTTTTTAAAATAATTGAAAATGGGCTTGAATGATAAATTAGCAGGAATTTTACTATTCTCGCCATAAATAATCTAAAAAATATAATCAAAAAAGAAATATAAAACCAAAATTAATAAATCACACATATATCTTTAAATTAAGTTTATGGTGGATAATATGTCTGAAAATAATGGGTCCATTGATATTCAGGAGAATATCAAAAATTGTTTGAAAAAAATATTTGAAGAAAAAAGGTCAAGAAATCTGAATTTATAGTAGCTATAATTGTTAACCTAATCCTATTCTACATTGTTAACAACCTGTTATCCTGGAACTTCAGCTTCATCACATCTTCCTTCCAAGATGTTTTATGGATTTTCAACATTTCAATCTGTGCAACAATCATTGCTAATATCATCTTCCTAGCTTACCATCCCGGATGGTTCCGCAGCCTGGCAAAGATTGTATTAAATATACTTTCATTTTATGTCTGTTACTATTTGTTTACAATATTTCCCTTCATTTTCAGCCAAACAGCCTACACAATCGTTGTGAAAATGATCATTATTATGGGGATGGTTGCCCTCTTAATAATCAGTCTGGTTGAAGTTCTAAGACTCATTGTAAACATCGTAAAACCATGACCCCTTGACTTAATTAACGATAAATCCATATTAAAATCGATAAAAAAAATGTAATGCATCACAAAATTGTGGAGGGACATTTTACATTTTTTTTTCATAAAAATATTTCTATTCTAAAAGTGCCTGAACATGATATTCAGTTTCGATTTTAATAGCTTTTATAAGCTCTTCTAATGATTCATCTTCCCATGGTTCTTCTGTATTTACAAAACAATCGAAATATAAGTCAGATCC
Source organism: Methanobacterium sp. UBA353 (assembly GCA_002496805.1). Lineage (GTDB taxonomy): Archaea > Methanobacteriota > Methanobacteria > Methanobacteriales > Methanobacteriaceae > Methanobacterium. Next base: position 39,311 of record DALO01000003.1, read on the forward strand.
TTCAAAATTAACTTCATAATCTTCAATAGAATCAAGTTTATCCATATTTAACATGGAAAGCTCTTCAGAGGATAATTTAACAAATAAACGTACTTTCCATCCATCATTTAATTTGTTCACGAAATCAACATCTACTTGCATTCTTATTTCTCCATAATATTTCAATGATACTCGATTTTACTTCACATTTTTTTTTGGTTTCAACTTTTTTTTTATCATCAAAATCAGGGGTTATCATTTTCTTTTAAGTTTATTTAATTTTAAGTGTGCGTTTAAAACCATGAAAAACATCTTTAACCGATCTTAAAAAGGGATTTTTTACTTTTATGGGAGTTTTCATTTTTTCCAGACGGTCGATTCGGAAGTAGATTGGTGGATGAGGATCGAAATTTATCCAGTTGGGAAAACGGGTTGGTGCAATTCTTTCAGCCAGGAGGCGGTTATAACCAATTTTTCGCAGTGCTTCGGCTAGAACATGAGGTTCACCAATCTTCATGGCCGATAAAAGATCTGCTCGGGTTTCAAAGAACTTGGCTATGAAAAATATCAGTCCCATTGCCACAATCAGATACACCAAAGGAGATAAAACCACAAGAGGATAAAGAATGCTGAATCTGAGTATAAATTCCAATGAAATGATGCTAAAAAGTATGAAAGGATCTCTTCCTGATAAGTGGCCCATTTCATGACCAATAACTGACAATATTTCGTTTTCCTCCAACTGGACTAAAAGTCCGGTGGTGATAAGTACCAAGCCCCGGTTGGGGCTGGGACCAGTTGCAGCGGCATTGGCAATCATTGTATTAGTCAAAGCAACTTTAGGCATCTTTATATTGAATTTGTTAGAAGCTTCTTTGACTATTCTGTAAACATCAACCACTTTGGAAACCCGAATATCTGCATTGCATTTGAAACCATATTCAGCGAAAACATCCTCACCTATCTCACAGGTAGGTTCTCGGCCCATAGCAAGACTTTTTTTGTAAATTTTTTCTTTCATCTGAATAATCATATCTTTACCAAACTTTTCCTGAAATTTGAGAAAGTCCTCCAAGGGGAGCTGGTACTCCAAGATATGAACCCTGGGGTTTTCAGGGGTGATGTTCCAATCACTAGTACGTAGCAATATCTTATCTGAAAAGAGCACAACAAATAGTTGTATGGCTAATATACCAATAATCGCCATCACAATTCCTAATGTAAGAAACAGTGCAATGTTTACCGCAAAAAATAGGATGTAAATCAGGATCATGTTACTTCCAAAAATACGGAATGAAAATTTTTTCCTACGGGTGGGAGGTGCTTCTGGGATGATCTTTTCCCCTCCAACCCAGGCAAAGTAAAGTGTGGCTTGGCGTATTGTATCTGCATATGCCTGTACTGCAATTAGCAGTTCTTCTTCAATGAGGTTCATTTTATTGGTGATATTGAATTTTGCTGGGATTCTCACTGGTGTCATCTTCACTTTGAAGGGATTTGTTGCCTGAACCTCAACCACAACTTCCCATTTTTCTGTTTCATTTATTGCTGTGAAATTAAGATATGCCACACCATTTTTAAAGGTCTTGTAGATGTTATGATAATATTTTCCTTGAGGCTGAAGGAAATATTCAGCTACAAAATCTAAAGTTTCCTCCAAGTGTATGTCTGAAAGTTCAGTGGTAATGGTGTAATATTTCGGTGACATTTTATCCCCCAATGATTTTAAAAAAAAATAACACTACTCAAACTTATATTTTGTATATCCTAATTAAAGAAATTAATTGACGAAGATCAGAGATAATTTAATATCTTAAATCCCTATATGGCCTTTTGATATTATTTTTCTACTAATCTATATTTTAAACTAATAATTTAGGCGGAACTGTCTTCTAAACTGTAAAAACACCACTCAGCATATGTTTATTATTAAATATAATTCTTAAATTATGATAACAGTCAATTATTTCTATTGTTACCTCTGAAATTCATATTATGAAATTGGTTGAAGAAAAAAACCCAGATACAGAACGGGTATTGGAGATTATAATTGAAGGGCTATCAAAAAGGGCTTTTATTACCATCATGGCATCCTGTCGTGTTTATTATGATGGTAGGGCAACCAGTCGTCTGGGATTAGGAGACAGAGTTATCATCATAAAATCTGACGGATCTTTCATCATACACCAGGACCGTAATCTGGAACCAGTTAACTGGCAACCACCTAAAACCAAGGTCACTGCTTATATTCATCAGGGAATGGTTAAAGTAAAGGGAGTGAGGAGAACTCCCTCTGAATCACTGGAAGTGGAAATATTACAAACTCATATGGTCTCTTACTTCATTGGAGAGGATTCAGAAAGTCTGCAACTGGCAGGTTATGAGGCAGATATGGGAGACCTTATATTCAAGGATCCGGAGGTTATTGAAAAAGGGTTTAGACCCACATCAAGAGAGTATCATACTCCTCAGGGGTTCATTGATATACTTGGCAAAGATTCAGATGGAAATATCACAATCTTAGAGCTAAAAAGCAGAAAAGCCGGTACCAACGCAGTCAAACAGTTAAGAAGATATGTGGACTGTTTCTGTGACCACAAAGAAAAAGTAAGGGGATTATTAGTTGCTCCTTCAGCCACTGATGATGCAATACAGTTATTGGAAGAACAGGGAATGGAATTTAAGGCTCTTGAACCTCCCAGAGAATTGGGGAATCAAAAAGTTGTCACCCTGGAAAACTTTAGAGGCCACAGCAGTTCATGAACATAGATAAAAATAATAAAGATAAAAAAAAAATAATAATAGAGAATTTCTATAAACTGTTTTGGTTTTTATGTTTGTTGGTT
>DALO01000014.1 GCA_002496805.1 Methanobacterium sp. UBA353
TTATCCACGTGTTACTGAGCCGTTTGCCACGATCTAAAAGATCGTTCGACTTGCATGGCTTAATCGAAACCCAATAGCAGTGGCCTCCGCCAGGATCAAACGGATTTGTTTGATGGCGGATTGCTTGTGTTATTATTTGGGAAATAATTTATTTGGAAAAGTAAGGAGTATCTAGTAGCAACTAAATATCACCACATCTACCATACCAACATCAAACCTAAACAATTTGCTTTCGCAAGGGTTTAGGCCCTCATCTATTCAGCCACAATAGGATTACGGCCTTCATAGAGTGATGTTCTCACACTCCAGCCAATGCCTAAAAATAGTGGCACATACTATACGCAGGTGTTGTACTTTTACAAAGTTTTTAGAAATTGTTGCACAAAATATTCCTGAGTACCAGTATCAAAAGATACACTATAAAATTGTATTGACATGCTATTTATAATTTTCTTATGGAATCTAAAATTTGAATTCCTCGAAAATAAGTAAAATTTCTGATAATAACTGACTCGTAATATTAAATAAATGGCAAACCACTGGATTAATAGCAACCAAAGAACTGCCAACAGTTTTAAACACCTATTTAAATCTTTCGTTTTAGAATTGAATCACAAATTATTTTTATACTAGTAATAGATTTTAAATCGGTGATAAACTATGAAGTTTGGTATTGAATTTGTCCCAAATGAACCTATAGATAAGATTGTGAATCTTGTCAAACTAGCAGAAGATGTCGGTTTTGAATACGCATGGATCACCGACCACTACAACAATAAAAACGTATACGAAACCCTGGCAATGATTGCTGCCGGAACCGAGACCATTAAACTGGGTCCTGGTGTAACCAACCCCTACGTGCGAAGCCCCGCAATAACTGCTTCCGCAATAACCACCCTGGATGAACTATCCAATGGAAGAGCAACCCTAGGTATTGGCCCCGGTGACAAAGCTACCTTTGATTCCCTTGGAATCCCATGGACAAAACCCGTAAGCGCCATCAAAGACGCCATCGCCATGATGACCGTCCTAATGACTGGTGGAAAAACCGAAACCGGTGCACAGCTAGGCGGTACTAAAGCTGTCCAAGAAAAAATCCCTATTTACATGGGAGCCCAAGGACCCATGATGCTGAAAACCGCTGGAGGATTCTCAGACGGTGCATTAATTAACGCATCTAACCCAAAAGACTTTGAAGCTGCTGTTCCCCTCATAAAAGAAGGAGCTGAAGCCGAAGGAAAATCAATGGCAAACGTTGATGTAGCAGCTTACACTTGCTGTTCCATAGACGATGACGCTGGAAAAGCATTAGGTGCAGCAAAAATAGTGGTTGCTTTCATTGCAGCCGGATCCCCACCACCAGTGCTGGAAAGACACGGACTAGCTCCTGACACCGGCGCTAAGATCGGTGAAATGATCGGTAAAGGAGACTTTGGTGGAGCAATAGGTGCAGTCGACGACAATCTAATGGAAGCTTTCTCTGTAGTAGGAACCCCATCAGACTTCGTACCTAAGATTGAAGCCTTAGGTGAGATGGGAGTGACTCAGTACGTCGCAGGTTCCCCACTGGGACCAGACAAAGAAAAATCCATCAAACTGTTAGGAGAAGTTATAGACAGCTTCTAATAACACTTCTCTTCTTTTTTTTTATTTTTCTAAAAAATCAGCACGAATTATATTCTAATTTTCTAACTATTCTAATAAAATTCAATAAATTTTATTCCTTATTTGATACTTCCGACATAACCCTAAAAAACGTTGATAAAGTTCTTTTTGATATTTATGTGAAGGAGCAGAAGATTTTCCAAAAATTGCCCTGGTTTTGGGTACAAGTTCTGGGAAATGTTCCTCTAAAACTTCATAGTAACGGGTTTTACAATCATGAGGTCCATCACCATAAAGAGTCAATCCACTGGCCAATACAAAATCAGCACCATTTTCTTTAACATCCTTAAACATTTTATCCAAATGTTCTTCTGAATCAGATAAAAATGGTAAAAGAGGCATGAAGACAGCCCCTACAGTGAACCCGGCATCTTTACATTTTTTAAGGGTATCCAACCTTTTTTTTAAAGAAGGAACTCCGGGTTCAAATATTCTGGCCAATTTTTCATCGGTTGTGGAAAAAGAAAAAGAAAGTACAACTCCGGTATCCATTTTTCCTTCAAGTTCTTTGGGTATTCTTGCTTTTTCACCTATTTTCTTTAAAATATCCAGATCCCTTAATATAAGTGGTGAACGTGTCAGCAAGTTAACCGAGAATTTGAATCTTAAAATTATCATTAAAAGTTCCCTGGTAATTTTTAGATCCTTTTCCACAGGAAGATAGGGATCGGTAGCTGATCCGAAAGCTATGAAACCATACTCCCTTTTTCTTGCCCTATTTTTTAGTTGTCGGACCAGTACTTCAGGAGCATTTATCTTGACAGCCAGACTTGGAACTTGGTGTTCACCATACTTACTGCCTCGGGTGTAACAATAAATACAATTGAAAGAACAATTGGAATAGGGGTTTATTGAGTAACTTGATAAGAACCAATCATCAACAAATTTCTGTTTATTTAACACTGATTTAACCTTAATTTTTCTTACCAGTTCTCTCACCTACCATTAATCAATAGCATATCACAACGATTTCTGCTACAATTAATATATTAATAGGATTCAATAACTTTAACCACATGAACACAACCCCACCCCATGGTAACTTGCTTCCTGAAATACGAAGAAAAGCCCTTAAAAGGGTAGATAAAAGACCCCCACAAGAACTGGCAGCCAGCTGGTCAGGAGATGATCTTCTATACTCCGGACCTGGTAAGTCTATTTTCATAGTTCTGCCCACACCAGGATGTGCATGGGCACTAGCAAGTTCTGGAGGTTGCAGTATGTGTAGTTACATCGCGGATTCTCCTCTCCAAAAGGTTTCTTCCCAAGAATTGGTGGAAATCTTCAAAAAACAGTTCCAAAGACAAGTGCAAAAACAAGAAGTTCATACGCCCACTGCAATTAAGATTTTCGTATCAGGTAGCTTCCTAAACACTGACGAAATACCTGAAGAGGCTCAAAAAGAGATTTTTAATATTATTAATAAGTTCGATTATATTGAAGAAGTTGTGGTTGAATCTAGGCCCGAATATGTTAATGAAGATGTGCTGAGGGATTGTTGTACTTTGATTCCGGGTAAAATATTGGAAGTGGCCATTGGACTGGAAAGTGCAAATGATGATATTCGGATCAGGAAAATAAACAAAGGATTCGTACGAAAAGATTTTGAAAAAGCTATGAAAGTTATAAATCAGCTGAAATCTGATTTTGATGTACGTGTTAAGGCTTATTTACTTTTTAAACCTATTTTAACCTCTGAAAAAGATGCTATTGACGATGCAGTGAAATCAGCCCAGTACGCTGAAAGAGTAGGAGTTAATAGGGTGTCATTCTGCCCGTCCACTATTCATAAAGGAACTTTAATGGAAGTTTTATGGAGACGTGGCGCATATCAGCCCCCATGGATATGGAGTACACTGGAAATTATCCGTAGAGTGAGAAACACTGTTAAAATACCGGTGATAATGGATACTGCTGGTTTTGGAACCAGGCGAGGACCATTCAATTGTAAAAAATGTAATTCCAAATTAAAAGATGCAATAATTAAATCTAATATTAATCAAACCATTCCAGAAGAATTTGAATGTGAATGCAAGGTTAAATGGGAAGCAGATATTGAATTTTCAGATGTGACCAGATCAACTACTAACCTTCTAAAAAATCGATAATTTCAAAAAAATATGAATGATCTAATAAAAACAATTTAATGGTGAAATCATGCCCCAATGTAATGAATGCAAATTTTATAAACCCATTGATGATGAGAAAGGAAACTGTTTCGGGCAGGAAATCCCAGGAAATATGGATGTTAATAAATGTCCAGTTAACGCTTACCGACAAAAATGATTTTTCTAAAAAGAATTGATAAAAAAAAATTGTTGAATAAAAGATATGATTAAATTGGAGATATTATATCATGAAAAAATGGCAAATTTTTGGAATAATTGTTTTTACAATTATGGTGGCATCATTCATTCTATTGGTTATACCTATTACCAAAGATACTGGTGATAAAATAAATATATTATTATTAGGTGTTGATGCTCGAGATTTGGAACATCCGGGTAATACTGATTCAATCTCCATTATTTCAATTGACAAAAGTACTAAAGAAATTTCTCTTCTATCAATTCCGCGTGATACCCGAGTGAAAATTTCTGGAAGAGGTTTTGACAAAATTAACTCAGCATATCCTTATGGCGGATTAAACGTAACAATTAATACCGTAGAAGAATTTTTGGGCATTAAAATAGATTATTATGTTTTAGTAAATTTTCAAGAATTCAAAGGCATAGTGGATACTTTAGGTGGGATCTATATTGATATTGATGAAAATGAATCTGCAAAAATTAGCCAACTCAATGGAGCAAAGGGTTTAACTAAATTAAATGGAGATCAAACTTTAGCCTATGATAGATTCAGGTTTGACGCGGAAGGAGACGTTGGAAGAGTTAAAAGACATCAAAAAACAATTAAAGCCATAATCGACGAATTTTTAAAACCAAGCAACCTTGCTAAAGCACCTGCAGTTTTGAATCAGTTGAATAATAATGTGCATACGAATATTCCTCTTCTTGAAATAACAGTTTTAGAAAAGTTTTTTGCAGGTTTTAACCTAGATAATAGTAAAACAGCCATTATTTCAGGAAACTGGACAACTATCAATGGCATTGTTTACATGATTCCTAATAACCAAACTAAAGAACAAATGGTAACTGAATTAGAGTTAAGAGATTAGATTCTGAGTACTTTGATTGGTAGCAAAGCAAATTCTTGATTGATAGCAAAGCAAGCTCCTTAGCCATATGGAAACAAGTTAGTATGTTGAATAAGCAGACCTACTTAATCTTCGTTGGCTGATAGGGATTGCTTATGTTTTTTTATATCCTATTAGAAATAAATGAAATTTAATTTGGATAAGCCCATAAAAAGAAAATTTGTCTTAATTTCTTTTTTTCTTTCTTTCACAACTAAAACATAATTGAGTGTCACGATTTGTTTTGAAAATTTTCCCACATTTTTTACATGTAACCTGTGTGATTAGAGGCTTCTTTCTTACATAGTGTTTAAACAGTTTAAGGGGAGTAGTGCAAGCATCAGCATGGATCCCTGCTTTCGCATTTCTATTTAAAGCTTCTTCAGCATATTGCCTTTCCAGAGCTTCTTCATCTTTTACCATGCTAAATTCTTCCAATAATATTAATGTGTCCAATCAATTAATTTAATATTTGGGCCAGTTTTTTGTCAAAAATTTTACTCGCATCATAAGTTGGGCAGGAAATTTTAGGGATTACCTAATAATACAGGACACCCCCAAAAAAAACTTCAACTCCATATTAGCCTGATTTCAACTGGACTGGTTCTTCAAAACCCATTACCTTAGATGTGACATTTTAATCTGTGTTATCACTGTACTTATCTTCAATTTGCGGGTAAAGCAAAAAACATGCATTTAACACTTTAATAAAATCTTTTTTATATCATGACAACTCATATTATGAATATATATTTATTACTAATATGTTTTTTATCTTTGCTGATAATTTTGCTGTTAAATCAATTAAAACATGAAAAAAATATAACACTGCACTGGATTAAATTTTAAAATTGGGATGCTAAGAAAATGAGAATTGGAGGCCGTATTACATCAACTCTGGAATATCCTGAGCATATGTCTATTGTGTTTTTCGCTGCAGGATGTAATCTATTGTGTCCATACTGTCACAACCCAGAACTTATCGATGTGGATGGGGGGGAAAACATTCCATTAAAAGAATTATGCGGGATAATTCAAGGTTCGAGTGATTTTATTGATGCAGTGGTTATTACAGGTGGTGAACCTCTACTGCAGAGTTCTGATACAAAGAAACTCTTGGAGTGCTGTCATGATTATGATTTAAAGACCAAACTTGACACCAATGGATGTTATCCTAAAAAGCTTAAAAAAATTATTGAAGCGGTAGATTACGTTGCGTTAGATGTTAAAGCGCCCTTCGATAAGTATAAAAAAATTATTGGTGATGATGTAGGTGATTTAGTCAAAAAAAGCATGGAAATTTCTTTTGATTCGGATTGTTTCCTTGAGTGCAGAACTACTTACGTGCCATCCCTACTGAATTCAACAGATATAGAAAAAATCGCCAAAAAAATTACTTGTGACCTGTATACGATTCAACAGTTTAGAAATCGTACAGTATTAGATGAAAAACTTCAAAACACCCCTAACACCACTCGGAATGAGCTTTTTGATATTGCTACTAAAATAAAACCTTTTTTAGATCGTGTTAAAATTAAGACTGGTGAATTTGGGGATGAAATTATTAAATAATCCCTAAATAAATTTTTTCCCCCTTACAACTACAAAAGATCCTTCCCTGTATCCATCTTTCACAGAACCAATATCTTTCAATTCTTCCCCCAGTTGGAATACTGCTTGTTTAAAACTGAAATCTGTGAAATGAGCCTTTTCCATATATGAAACAACCTCTTTTACAGAGTAGAATGTCGCATCTTTATAAAAGGTGCTTTCGTTTTTATTTTTTTCATACATTTTCCCCATTGGACTTTCAGCATTTATAAAACCAGCTATCAAGTAGCCTCTGGGTTTTAACACCCTACTAGCTTCTTTAAACGCTTTGCCAATATCCTCTAAAAAACAGATGGTAGTGACCATTAAAACAAAATCAAAACATGAATCAGGGAATGGGAGTGACTCAGCAACTCCTTCAATAAATTTTATACCCCTTTTTTCAGCTATTTTGCCCATCTTTTTCGATGGATCGAGCCCTAGTTTAATGTCAAGCCGTGCTGCAAAACGTCCGCTGCCAACACCAATCTCAATACCATTTTCACTTTCAGGTAACAACCCTTTAACTGCTTGTAGTTCTAATTCATAAATAGAACTATTTTTATCAAACCATTCATCGTATTTTTGGGAATAATTTTCAAAAGCTTCAAATTTTACCATATCTCTCAGTTCCCAATAAATATAATGCTGTTGAGATTAATTTTATGTAATTAAGATATTTTTTAGATAGTTAATAAGTTTATATACGATACAATAAGATATAATCTTCCAAAATAGTGATATTTTTAAATAATTGGCAATTATTAGATTAATTTATTCGATTTAAAGAGAAATTACATGAATTGAAGATATTAAATAAACTAATCTTTGATATAAAAAAGGTGAACATTAATTGATAGGAATTATCACATACGTATGTGTACCTTATCCTCATTTTTGATATAAATAATTTATGTTTTGTATTACTATAATGAGTGCAATCTTAAGAAAAAGAATGACATATTAATTGGCATCAATGTGTATTCTTTTAAAAATTTAGATTATAAAACAAGAATTGTGATCACAAATTTATGATCATATGATTTTTATATTATGTAA
>DALO01000032.1 GCA_002496805.1 Methanobacterium sp. UBA353
AAACAACACCTTCTCAAATAACGGTAACACGGGATTATTAATATATAGTGACGGAGCAATCATCTCCGGCAACACAGCTAATAATAACAACAACCACGGAATGGAAATCCATGGAAACAACGCAATTATAACTCAAAATACAGTAAACAGTAACAAAAATGAGGGTCTTCGTATTTATGGAACTGGAACCACAATTCAACTAAACACAGCCACCCTCAATGGAAGATACGGCTTATACATGGAAGGAATCAACGCCAATATCACAAACAACACCTTCTCAAACAACACCAACACAGGCATGCGGGTTTACAGTGACGGGGGCGTTATTTCAAATAACACAGTAACTAATAATAAAAACACAGGAATGGAAATCCACGGAAACAATGTGCAAATTCTCCAGAATTCGATTATTCAAAATACTAAATATGGAATTTACATCTTTAGCTCTTTAGCCATTGTTAACTTTAATAGAATCATCGGAAATACCATGTATGGGCTTTATAGTACCACAAATGGAACATTAAATGTAACTAATAACTGGTGGGGTTCAAATAACGGTCCTTTATTTTCATCAACCACTCCTAGCGACATCTACATCACAACTGGAACTGTAATATATAACCCATGGTTAATTTTGAATATAACTGCCAACCCTGTAGCCACTTATAACAATTCTATAATCACGGCAGATTTAACTCATAATAACGCAGGAAATGACACATCTTCTCAAGGCAACATTCCTGATAACATTCCAATAAATTTCGTCACGAATTTAGGCAATATAACTGCCGTGGTTTATACAAGTAATGGGAAGGCTAGTGCCATATTTAGCCGTGGAACATTAACTTCAGGAACAGCAAACATCACAGCCACATTTGACAATCAAACCGTGCAAACCAATGTTATTTTCGATGAAACACCATTAGCTATATTTGCATTACCGATTGGTTATTATTATAACACAACTCAGAACGTGACATTATTCACAATAGACCCAGATTCCAACGCAAGCACCTATTACACTACAGATGGCTCAGATCCAAAAATAAACGGAACTGTATACTCAAATCCGATTACAATAACTAATACAACAACTCTTAGATACATTGCATTTAGCCCCACAATTAACTGGGGACCGGAATACACACAAAACTACATAATAGACACCACACCACCAACAGCAACTGTTAATATAATGGGCGGTGTTTATAATACCACACAGATTGTTAATATTACCGCAACGGATGATGCAGATCCGAATCCTGTAATATATTACACTTTAGATGGTAGTGATCCAACAATCTCAAGTACTATATATTCTGGTCCGATGACCCTTCAAATGAATCTCAATATGAGGACTATTTTCAATCTAAAATATATGGTAGTAGACCTCGCAGGTAACAAGGGACAGATTCAAAACGAAATTTACATTATATCCCTCCCCATAGTAAATATGAATAATAACAACAGCTATTCTGCTATTCAGGACGCTATAAATGATAACTCAACCCTCAACGGAGATGTTATCCAAATATATTCCGGAACATATGTAGAAACTGTTACCCTTAATAAAAAACTTACAATTGTACCGTTTTCGGGCAATAATGTTACAATTCAAGCAGCAGATCCAACTCATATTGTTTTCACAATAACAGATAGTGGAAGCGGTTCAATAATTCGAGAATTAATATTAAATGGAAGTATTAGTCTACAAGCGAATAATTGCCAGATCTGCTCAAACACAATAATTGGAAACGGAACTTCCGGAATAAGCGCTTCAAATACATTTAATAATACCATAGCATATAACACTATGACTTGTAACGATTCCAACGGAATTCAGAGTAATTCTAGTTCTAATATGATTTATGGTAACACAATATCAGGTTGTGAAAGTGGAATTTACTCAGAAAATTCCAATAATAATATCTTTAGCAACCTTTTGACCAATAATCTGTATGGAATTTGGACTTACAACTCGACAGATACCATTCAATTCAACAGAATAACACTGAATACATATGGACTTAGGAATGATATTGGTTCCGTAAATGCAACCAATAACTGGTGGGGAACCAACAATCCAAGCAATCCCAATGACATTTGGATCGTGAGTGGAAATGTTAACTATAATCCATGGTTAGTTTTAAGCGTAAATGCTTCATCAACCAATTCTGGTGGAAATTCAAGTGTGACAGCAGATTTAACCCATAATAACCAGGGCGAAGACACAACGCCCCAGGGTCATGTCCCCAATGGCATACCCGTGAATTTCACAACCAACTATGGAACCATAATCACTACAAGTTATACCGTTAAAGGAAGAGCGACCACTATCTTAAACTTAGGCAGCACACAGAACGCAACAGTTACCACCACAGCATCACTCGATAGTCAGAATATCTCCACAACCGGATTTATATCCACAGGAACAGCCATATTAACCATTAATAGCACAGCCATAGATAATTCCACGGGTCAACCACTAAACATCACATATGATATACCATTAAATAACTCCGTCACATGGTTAAGTGTTGTATGGATTAACACAGGCATGTTTACAGATGAACTGCAAATAATAGTGGACGGAATTGTAGTTCAGGATAAATACTTCAATAACATAGCCTACATAACATGGCAAAACAATTATTCAACATCAGTATTCAACGCAATCAAATATGCTAACCATCATTTACCATTTATTAACTCAGCAGAATTAATTACATTCTGGAATAACCTCACAACAACATATAACTTAACAAGCACAGAATTAGAATTCATCCAAAATCATAGACAAGAATTTATAGATAACTTGACGGTCAATATAGTTTATCCTGGAGTATCAGGTTTTAATTTAACTGTAACTGACCCACATTCAAATGTAATTAATCTAAACTTCCCTGGAAATACCATTCAGAGAACAAGCCAAGTTATATACATTGGTTCTCCAAGTGAGGGTGTCAAAAGTTTTGCAATAGCCACAACAGCCGTAAATGATGATGTTTTTCAATACTGGTGGGATCAATATTCCAGTTATCAAACTGGTGATGCCATGAATGTTGCTTACAATACTTTTATGACAGCTTTCATGGTAGAATATCTGCATGACAAAGTTGCAAACAATATTACATCCTCATTGAATGTAACTTGGAGTCGTACTAGTCCTATCATCGTTTCTGTAAGTGAGGACCCACACCAAATCTATGTGACTTTAGAATGTGATCATAGCATGGGAATGACAGTCATTGGCACAATCGAGAATATGAGAGTATTCAATTTTGTCAATTCTAATTTCATTCCATTTATCGAATACAATGTTATGAATAGTGCATTTAATTATACTTTTAGTTCTGTAACAATGGAATTACTATATATGTGCTTAAATCATGACACATGCGTGGATACTTTTAAACAGGATGGGTTTATCATATTAAAATCAATATTTAATGATAATTTCGTAGTTATTGATCTTGAAACGGGTATTGTAAGGGATATAGATACTGTTAATAATTTCAATGGGGGTATATGGGGATTCGGACCATTTTTCTTTAAGGAATCGACTAAATGTATTCGCATTATTACAATAATAGGACATAAATTATTTTATTGGCAGACATCAAACCCTTGGGATCTGGGAACTAAAGATTTTACATGGGATGGGAAAGGAAGAGTATTTATTTCCTCTTCTAGTCTCTATCTTGCTAATGTCGGGGCTGATAATATCTTAACTATTACTGGATCTAATGGTGTATCAAAAACCATTCGTGGGGTGCAACCTGCTTTGGATATTACAGATATCCTTGACATAAATGCAGGTGTTCAAAATATTTCCCTTTCACTTTTGGATACGGATCATGGCTGGATTATGACTAGTCCACTATATGTGCTCCAGAAGACTAGGGAGAGACAAGACTTGGCTTCAATTCCACTGTTTCCATGTCCAATACCTACGTGGCCCCCAATACCCGGGAATTGGACCCTGCCAACATATGCCCCATTTGCTTATCCTCCTTCAGAGATTCCGATTGATTTAAATAACCCATACGGTTATCCTCCTTTAGAGAAACCAATCACTTACCGAGATGTTTACGACTTCTTTAAAGAACATACTCCAACTCGGGAGGAATATACTGAGGATTATGCTGAAATACAAGAGAAAAAAATTGAAACAGTTATTTATGTTGGGGGAATTGCTGCAATAATATTATTATGGTTAGCAACTGGTGGAGCGATTGCATCATAACATAATAACCTCTTAATAAATATTTATAATATTGTGTAAATTATTAGTAAAATAAAAATTGTTGGTTGGGTAATTAAATGAAAACAGGTTCAATAATATTAATAATAATAGGTTGTATATTTGCAGTTATATCAATAATTGACATTATTTTATTTGATTTTTGGTTTCCGTACATATTTGGTATATTGGCAGCGATATTGCTGATCATCAGGGCAGTATTCCGCAACAAAGGTTATATAAATAAAAATTATTTTATGGCGACTTTTATTGTAATCGCGCTATGGGGATTTATGTTATTGTATATTTTCTTATTCAGAACTCAGGATTATTCAGAATTGATGGATTTATTTTATGTAATGATTGGACTTTTTATAGTTCTCATAATTTATGTTAGTGGACTTTATATATATAGGCTTAAGAAGGGTAATTTATAAAAAAACTTATGAAGAATTTTTAGAAATAGGATTAGGGTGAATTTATGGGATTTAGAGATTCATACCGCGTTTTAAATTCTCTTTTCCAAATGAATACTATGATGGAAATTTGGTTTACTATCAATATGTGAAATTTAACCCAAATAAGCCATAAATTTTCACGTCCAATCAAACCCTCTTTTAAAAAATCAGCTAAATTAAAGTAATTTAAATAAGTTTAATAAGTTCTTTAGATACAAATACGATTTAATAAAATATTTGAATATATAAAGTTAGGAATGGTTATATATGAGGCTTCATCCCGTTGTTTCAATTACATTAGGATTTATAGTATCTTATATTGTTTTTTATTTTGTTACTGATTTAACCTTATTAGGAGCTTTAGGAGTTTCAAGTTCTGTTTTAGAAGTGATATGGACAGTAGAAAGTCTTGCTTCAGCGACAATAGGTGGTTTTTTAGCTACTTATTTTGCTAAAGAAAACAAAATACTGTATGGAATTTGTGTTGGTATATGTTGGATGGTCTTTTTTTCAATATTGCCTGCCTTAATCTTTGTGGGCCCTCCTGAATCCCTATCAGTTCTCATGATTCCATTTTTAATGTACATAGGATTCATTATAGCCTCAACAATAGGAAGTTATCTGGCAATATTTATAGATAAACGTCAAAACCTAAACATATAATCAATTATGAGGACCTCATTATCAAGAAAGGTCCATGGAGTGAAAAATCATTGCAAATGTGACAACTATAACAACTACAACCCCATCTTATACTTCAACCCTTACACCAACTCAATTATTAATCAGTTTACTTGTTCTTTTAGTTTTTTTATTGATATTAATATGGTTAATCAAAAGATATGATAAAAAACGACAAATGAAATAAAAAAAGACTCCATCAGATATTTATTTACTGGAAAATAATTCTCCTACGTAATTTTAACATCCTTTACTAATTATAAAAAAATTATATAATTTAACCTTGAAATCAAGTGGAACGAAATGAAAATATTTTTATTACGAATAAAAAAAAACAGAACCAGAGTATTTCATATAATCAAAACACAAAAATAATTAGTTATATAAATGTGTCATGCACATAACTCATAAAGAATGTTTTAACCTACTCATTATAATAGGTTTTTATAAGGTTAGAGGGATCTTGTATGAGAAATATTATTGTTGAAAAACTTATTCAAAAACCCATTGAAGAGCAAGAAATAGAAATTGTGGAAAGGAAGGGTATTGGACATCCAGATAGTATCAGTGATGGAATAGCAGAATCGGTTAGTCGCAAGCTGTGCAACGCTTATATTGAT
This sequence comes from Methanobacterium sp. UBA353, assembly GCA_002496805.1. Taxonomy (GTDB): domain Archaea; phylum Methanobacteriota; class Methanobacteria; order Methanobacteriales; family Methanobacteriaceae; genus Methanobacterium. The sequence goes on from DALO01000032.1 coordinate 6,003, forward strand.
TATTTTGGTGGTGTGCTCCACCACAACACTGATGAAGTGCAAATAACCGCTGGAGAATCCTCACCTGAATTTGGTGGGGGTGAAATAATAACCCCCATGGATATCCTCCTGACTGGCCGGGGTGTGCCTGAATATGAAGGTAAAAAAATAGGTATTGACAGAATAGCTATCAGTGCGGCTAAAGAATATCTTAATGAATCTTTGATCAATCTGGACGTGGAAACTTGCACCGTGGTAGAATGTAAGATAGGCCATGGATCGGGAGACTTGGTAAATGTTTTCGGAAGAGAAGGAATACCTGCTTCTAATGATACTTCCTTTGGAGTTGGTTTTGCCCCATTTTCTGAGACTGAAAGCATGGTTCTGGCCATTGAAGAACTTTTAAACTCCAAAAAATTCAAGAAAAAATACCCCCAAGTAGGTGAAGACATTAAAGTAATGGGTCTGAGGGACCATGATAAAATCACCCTCACTGTTGCAGTTGCCATGATATCTAAGCATATTGATTGTGTAGAAACTTATATGAACACCAAAACGGAACTTAACGATATTATCACTAACTTAGCCATGGACCACACCAACCGAGAAGTAAGCACCTACATAAACACTGGAGACAACTCAGGAAGTGAAACCGAAGAAGGTTATTACCTCACCGTAACTGGTACTTCGGCAGAAATGGGTGATGATGGCTCTGTAGGTCGAGGAAACCGAGCAAATGGACTTATAACTCCTAACAGGCCCATGTCAATGGAAGCCACATCTGGGAAAAATCCTATCAACCACGTAGGTAAAATATATAATCTTTTATCAAATGAAATGGCCAGCGCCATTGTAAAAGAAGTTGAAGGAGTTAACCAAGTTCATATGATGATTTTAAGCCAGATAGGATCCCCTATTGACAAACCCAGAGCTGCAAGTGCTCAACTGATTCTGGAAAAAGGTTATGAGATGAGCAAAGTAAAAAATGAAGTTCAGGGAGTTATGGATTCTTGGTTGGCTGATATCAACAAAATAACAGAAATGTTGATTCAGGGTAAACTTAGAACATTTTAAACCCCCTTATTTTTATTAAATATTTTTTTTAATATTAGTTTGCTATTCTGTTGGCGATTTATACTGTTTATTTAAAAGTATTTTCACCAGCACCCTTCCTTCGCCTCATCAGATCAATGATATAAAAGGATATAAAAGGCCGCAAACAAAGTTTGTTATGAGTTGATCATCAAGTTAATAATCATACTATCCGAGGAGAATAGAGATGGCAATAAAGGAAGCCCCACGATCATACCAGTCACTGGTCATTGAGGAAAAAATACAGAAATTCTGGGACCAAAACCAGATATATCAGCAGACTAAAGAGTTAAGGCAACACCAGCCTAAATTTTCTTTTTTAGATGGACCACCGTATTGCAGCGGCCGCATCCATTTGGGAACTGCATGGAACAAAATCATCAAAGACAGTTTCTTACGTTTCAAATCAATGTCAGGTTTCAATGTCCGTAGACAAGCCGGATGGGACACTCATGGATTGCCCATTGAGCATAAAGTAGAGGGAATTCTGGGTTTAAAAAGTAAAAAGGAAATCGAAACCAAGATAGGTATTGAAAATTTCGTTAATAAATGTAAAGAGTTTGCAGTAGCAAACCAAGCCCTCATGACTAAACAATTTGAAATGTTAGGTGTTTGGATGGATTGGGATAATCCCTACATAACCCTTGACACCAAGTACATGGAAAGTTGCTGGTGGACGCTTAAACGTGCTCATGAAAAAAAACTCCTTGTTAACGACCAACGAGTTATCACATGGTGCCCCCGCTGTGAAACTGCCCTGGCATTAGCTGAAATCGACTATGAAAACAAGGAAGACCCATCCATATATGTTAAATTCCCTCTAAAAGGTAAAAAAAATGAATTCATCATGGTATGGACCACCACCCCATGGACACTACCCGCCAATCTGGCAGTCTGTGTGCATCCTGATTTTGATTATAGTTATGTGAAACTTGAAGAAGGTGAAGAAATCTATCTTCTAGCCGAAGCATTAGTGGAATCCACATTCCCTGATCAGGACTACCAAATTTTAAAAAGAATTAAAGGAAGCGAGTTGGAAGGAACTGAATACGAACACCCACTTCCTGGAGAAATACCATTCCATAAAGATTTTGTGCATAGAGTTTTATCCGGTGACCACGTAACTCTAACAGAAGGAACCGGATGCGTTCACACCGCGCCAGGACACGGGCCTGACGACTTTGAAATAGGTAAAAAATATGGGCTACCAATATTCTGTCCTGTGGACGAGGCAGGAATATTTACAAGTGAAGCAGGAAAATATGAAGGAGAATTCGTTAAAGATGCTGATGAAAATATAATGGCCGATCTGGAAATTCATCAATTATTATATAAAAAAAGTACTATTAACCACCGTTATGGGTTTTGTTGGAGGTGTAAAACTCCCATAATCTATTTAGCCACCAAACAATGGTTTTTGAAGATCACCTCAATAAAAGATCAGATGCTAAGTGAACTGGACAATGTTGAGTGGATTCCATCCTGGGCTGGTGAAAACAGATTCCGGAACTGGATCGAAAATGCACGGGATTGGACCATCTCCAGACAACGCTACTGGGGAATACCCATACCAATTTGGCTTTGTCAAGATTGTGGGAAGATGGAGGTAGTTGGATCCATCCAGGAACTCCACGAAAAAATCGTAGAAGGAAAATTAGAGGGAGATTTCATTCATCGCCCCCACGTTGATGAAATAAAGCTGGGCTGCTCCTGTGGAGGAAAAATGCAGCGTACACCAGATGTTTTAGATGTGTGGATCGATTCAGGAGTGGCTGGATGGGCTGCGTTATACTATCCTCAGGAAAAAGAGATGTTTGAGGAGTGGTATCCCTACCAGTTCATCACTGAAGGACATGACCAGACTAGAGGATGGTTTTACTCCCAGATGGGCTGCGGAGTGATTGCTCTGGATAGTGTACCTTATCAAAGAGTCCTAATGCATGGTTTCACCCTGGATGAAGAGGGTAAGAAGATGAGCAAATCTTTGGGCAACGTGGTAGAACCTGATGAAGTTATTGAAAAATATGGAGCAGATGTTCTCCGTTTCTACTTGCTTTGGGGTAATAAACCATGGGACGACCTAAAATTTAACTGGGAAGAAATTGAAACCGTTAATAAAATGTTTAACATTCTTTGGAATGTTTACGTCTTCAGCACAACCTACATGTCACTTGATGAATTTAACCCCACCCTTTACAACCCTGATGATCTTAAATTCCGTGATGAGGACCGCTGGATCACGTCACGAATAAATTCAGTAGCTCTTGAAGTTACTGATGCACTTGATTCATTACACCTTCACAAAGCTACTCGCAGCCTCAACCATTTCATACTGGAAGATCTAAGTCGTTGGTATGTGCGCCTAATTAGAGGGCGAACATGGGTTGAAAAAGAAGACCCGGACAAATTGGGCGCCTATTTCACACTGTACCATGTTCTTCGGAAATTGATTACTAGTTTGGCACCTATAGCACCATATATAACTGAAGAAATCTATCAGAACTTGGTTTTTGGTGTGGAAGAAGATGCGCCTGAAAGTGTGCATATGCTGGACTGGGCAGTTGATGAGGAAGCTATAGATCAAGATCTTGAAGATAATATGGTTATTTTACGGGATATTATAGAAGCATGTGCTCATGCCCGGGATGTTGCCCGTTATAAATTGCGATGGCCAGTGCGTGAAATTATAATTGTCTCTGAGGATCCACAAGTCATGGAATCTGCATCAAAACTTCGAAATATTTTATTAGAACAAGCTAATGCTAAAAAATACACATCATCTACTGAATTCAAAGACTTAAAAATCATTGCTGCTCCAAATATGAAGACATTAGGACCTAAACTACGTGGAAATGTTTCAAAAGTCGTTTCTCACTTGTCAACCGCTAATGGTGCGGAAGTTATTGCTGAACTGGAGTCAAGTGGTGAATATCTGGTCGAACTTGATGATATTACAATCGTTCTGGAAGAAGGCGATGTAGTCTTTGAAACTGAGCTTCCAGATAATGTGGTGAGTGCTGAATTTAATGGAGGAAGTGTTTTTGTTGACACCGAACTTACTCCAGATATACTCTCTGAAGCAATGTCCCGGGAACTAATTAGAAGGATTCAAGACATGCGAAAAGATTTAGACTTAGATGTAGAGGCTAACATTAATGTTTATGTTGATTGTAGCCCAGAATTTAGAAAAATGGTAGAACCACACCTTAATTTTGTCTCTCACGAAGTTAGAGCCTCTAAATTATTGTTTGGTGCAGTGGATGGAGATTACAGTAAAAAATGGAATATAGAAGAACATGGATTATCTATCAGTATAGTAAAGTCCTGATGCATTATTTGTAAATATAGAAGAATTGGACTTTTATAAATTTTTATGGAAAAAATCCTGCAAAAAAGGTGAAAAAATGACTTTAACTGACATGGAAACGGAATTCATCGAAAAAGAGCTGGAAAGGAAACCCAATCCCCTGGAATCTGGTATGCTAGATATAATGTTCTCTGAACACTGTTCTTACAAAAGTAGCAGACCAGTTCTGAAATTATTCCCCACTGAGGGTGAAAAAGTCATAATAGGGCCTGGAGACGATGCAGGTATCGTGGATCTAACTGATGATCTGGCCCTAGTGATGGGTATGGAAAGTCACAACCACCCCTCAGCAATAGAACCTTATGGAGGGGCTGGAACTGGGATCGGAGGCATTATTAGAGACATAATATCTATGGGAGCTATGCCAGTTGCTCTGTTAGATTCGCTCCGTTTGGGCCCCATGGAAGATCAAAGGTCCCGTTACATTTTTGAATATGTGGTTAAAGGGATCTCAGACTATGGAAACAGAGTAGGAGTTCCCACTGTTGGTGGAGAAGTGGAATTTGACAATAATTTCAAATTCAACCCGCTGGTAAATGTGGTGTGTGCAGGAATTGTTCACAAAGATGATATTGTCCAAGGTATAGCCCCTAATGTTGGTGATGTCTTCGTTTTGATGGGAGGTCGCACTGGAAGAGACGGAATACATGGTGTTACTTTTGCTTCAGAAGAACTCACTTCTGAATCTGAATTGGAAAGCAGACCAGCAGTGCAAGTGGCTGATCCATTCACTAAAAAACAAGTCATGGAAGCCACTTGGGAGGCCCTGAAAAAGGTTAACGTGCAGGGATTGAAGGATTTAGGTGGGGGAGGACTCACTTGTTGTATTTCTGAAATGGCTGCTAAAGGGGGGAATGGTGCTTTAATGGAGTTGACCAAAGTACCATTAAGGGAGGAGGGAATGACCCCCTATGAAATTATGTTATCTGAGTCACAGGAAAGGATGGTTTTTGTGGTTCATCGTCAAGATGTGGATGGCCTGGTAGAAATATTTGACAAGCATGAGTTAACTTATTCAGTGATTGGTCAGGTGACCAACACCGGACGCATGGTAGTAACCCAGGAAGGAGAAGTATTAGCAGATTTACCCACCGAATTACTGGCAGATCCACCCATAATAAAACGTGAATCCAAAAAACCAGTTAAAGAAGAAAAATATGTGGAAGTGGAAGATGGACCAGTTGATAAAACCTTATTGAAATTAATTTCCAGCCCAAATATTGCCAGTAAGAATTGGGTGTATCGGCAGTACGACCATGAAGTACAGATCCGCACAGTCATTAAACCCGGAGATGATGCTGCAGTCTTACGAGTGGATGATGATAAAGCTTTCACCCTCACCAGTGACTGTAACAGCATACATTGCTATTTAGACCCATACCATGGAGGGGCCGGAGCTGTAGCTGAAGCAATACGCAATGTCGTGTCCATGGGCTCAGAACCACTCTGCATGGTTGACTGTCTTAATTTTGGTAATCCTGAAAAACCAGAAGTATTCTGGCAATTTTCCGAATGTGTTAAAGGAATGGCAGACGTTGCAAAACGGTTTAAATTACCTGTAACTAGTGGAAACGTGAGTTTCTATAATGAAACCGAAGGAGTAACTGTGAACCCCTCTCCAGTGGTGGGTGTGGCTGGGGTCATGGATCTGAATAATATCCGGACTATGGACTTCAAGAATGATAACGATAAGATCATCCTTATTGGAAACACTCATCCAGAAATGGATGGATCTGAATATCATCAAACTATTCATGGATTGGTACAGGGGAATGCCCCTAAAATTAATATTGAACAGGAGTATGCATCTGCCCAGGCTGTTCTTGACATCATTCGTGCTGACGAAAATGAATCAGTTACCGCTGTCCATGATCTTTCTACAGGAGGATTAGCTGTTGGTTTGTCAGAAATGGCAATTAAAGGAGATGTTGGTGCCACCGTAGATTTATTGAGTGTTCCTGGAGCAGAAAGCCTTTCAACATCTGAAACACTCTTTTCTGAAACCCATGCCCGTTATCTTATCACCGTAGCCGAAGAAAAATCAGAAGAAATTTTAGGCACTTTAAAAGAAAGGAGTGTTCCAGCAGCAGTCATAGGTTTTGTTGGTGGGGATTCTCTCAAAATATCAGGTGCTGAAAATGATGTTAAAATTAGTGTGTCAGAGCTTGCTAATTCTTATCAGGGAGTAATAGAAAAATTCATGGCATGATTATATGAAAAAAGAACTTTGGAGACAACTGATACATGCATCAGGTGTCTTCATCGTTGTTTTAAGTTATTTTTTACCCCCAAATCTCCTGATCATCCTTTGCATAGCTATTCTGGGCTTCGTGGAGATGGTTTTCCGATTGGATCGTCACTACAATATACCTCTCTTTTCGGCTATTCTAAGGGTTACTAAACGTGAACATGACGAAAGAGGATTTGTTTTCTTTTTCATTGGCATCATCATCACCCTCTATTTTTTCCAGTTCAACATGGCCATAGCCAATGCAGCCATACTAATACTCCTATTTGGGGATTCGGCATCAACCCTCATTGGTAAAAGGTTTGGTAAAAATAAACTACCCTTTCAGTCTCATAAAACATTAGAAGGGAGTTTAACCTTCTTGGTAGTGGGATTCATGGTTTCCCTCACCCAATTATCTGTTATTCCCGCATTTGTTGGTGTAATGGCTGGAACTTTGACTGAAGCTTACATTCCAGTTGATGATAACGTACCCATACCTCTTGTATCCGCATTTGTAATGAGTTTGGCAATATACATTCTATGAAATAAAAATTTTATAATCTTATAGCCCTTTCATGCTTAAACGATCTTACTGTTCCCAAAAAAATTAAAAAAGAGATTATAAGGGTTGGTAAGATGTAAAGCATGATTTCTGGTTTAATGGTGGGAGTTGATGCCAGTTTCACCATTAAAACCGTTGGAATAAAGTTGAAAATTCCCTGAAAAACGCCTGATTTAACGAAAAGTGGTACGAACAAGATAAAGGTTGCAAATACAAGTACCAATGTTATGGCAGAGTTGGCCTCTTTGGTGCTGTCCACCAACATGGATATTAAGATTCCAATACCTATAAAGCCCAAGCCCATGAAGAATAAAACTAAAGCTAGAAGGACCGGATTGTATATGGGAACCTTTAGAAGATTAAGAAATCCCATCCATGTGAGGCTTTGTATAAGTGAAAATAATAATATAGGAAATGTTTTCCCAATTATAACCATGTAACTAGACAGAGGAGTCATTAATAAGACTTCAAAGGTTTTTCTCTCTTTTTCACCAACCACACTATCAGTAACAATGTTACTGGCTAAGAAAAATGGTAATAGAAGAATGAATGGCATTATAAAACCATAAATTAATTCCACAAAGTATGCATTGTCCAGGATTAGTGGAACTTCTTTATCCTGATTGATCTTAATTATCCGGAAGTTCACTGGATTTTGAATGATTTTAACCTGGTTTTCATTTAATCCTGCTTTTTTTAATGCTGTTTCTGTGTTATAATTGTTCACAGCATTGTTTATCTTGCTGGATGTTACTGGATAAAACACGTTGGAATTATCAATTTGTACCACAACACTTCCTGAATCAGAAAGGTCAATTATTGCCACTAGTTCGTCCCCTAAAAATGGTTTGGCATCTTCAGTGGTTTTATAATATTTCAGGGCTATTTTCTCTTCTTCCAAGTATTTTGCCAAAGAAGATTCCTTTAAATCTGTTGGTAAACCTATAGTTAGGGCGGAGGTTATTCCAGACTGATCCATTAGTGCCGGGTCACTGGCAACAGCTGCCACCACCACCAGACCCACAGCACCCAGGATTATGAAAATCTGAACAAAAACAACCAAAAGGTAGATCTTGTTTTGGAGGATGTCCCGGGATTCTTTCCGGGCCAGAGCCACTATTTTTGTGATATTCTGTGGGATGTTCATATTCTTTTAATTATTTTTAGTTTATTTGGATTTTTCTATAATAATTTACTCATAAATCTTCCCATCCTGCATTTGAACGGTTTTTTGAGCAAATTTTGCTGCCATAGGGTCATGAGTAACTATAATTAGGGTCATGCCTCCCCTGTTAAGTTCAGTTAATAACTCCATGATCATCCTGCTGTTTTTGGTATCCAGTTCACCAGTGGGTTCGTCTGCCAGGATAAGAATTGGATCGTTAGCCAATGATCTGGCTATGGCCACTCTTTGTTCCTCCCCACCCGATAATTGTGAAGGTAAGCGATGGTATTTTCCTTCCAACCCCACTCGATCTAATATTTCCTTAGCTTTTTCTTTATCTGGTTTAATCATAGGCAGCATAACATTTTCCATGGCAGTTAACTGTGATAGCAAGTTAAAACGTTGAAATACGAATCCTATCTGGGATCTCCTTAGATGGGCTTGTTCGTTACCGGATAACTCACTAACTTTTTTCCCACCAAGAGTTACATCCCCTTTGGTTGGCAGGTCAAGTATGCCCGCCAGGTGAAGGAGGGTGGATTTACCCGATCCGGATGGCCCCATGACTGCCATGAAGCTACCTTCCCCAACTTTAAAGTTTACTCCCTGAAGGGCGTTTATTTCCTCCTCACCCATCTTATATGTTTTCCATGCGTCTTTAATATCCACTATATCAGTCATAACGTAACGCCTCCACAACATTTAATCTTGAGGCCCTCCATGCAGGATAAAGACCGGCTAAAACACTTAATAGTGTTGCACCCCCCACTACAGCCAAAACAAGCCAAGTTGGAAGCATGTATGCTAGATTAACATCTTGTAATGGGCCTAAGAAAATGATGCCCAACTGCAGGAGGATTGCCGCCACAATCAAACCAATCAATGCACCTATAAAACCTAAAAGGCCTGCTTCCATGAGTATACTTCCAAGGACTTCACGGTTGGTGAAGCCTATGGCTTTTAAAACACCAATTTCCCTGGTTCTCTCGGTCACATTCACTAACATTATATTCACAATACTGATAACACCCACTAAGAGTCCTATGCTGGCAATGGCACCGATGAAGAGCATTATACCGCTCATCATATCATCGATCTGTTTGGTGAAGTCAGACTGAGTCATGGCCTTGGTTCCTGGGACCTGACTTTCCACATCTTTTTTAGCAGATTCTGGGTCTCCCTTTGCACTAGCAGTAATGCTGGTCACCTTATTTTCATTTAAGGGAATGGCCTTACCTACATCTAAAAACAATAATCCCATCCCCATTCCAGTAGTTTCTTTTGTTATTCCGGTTACAGTGAAGTCTTTATCTTTAATGTTGATTTTGCTGCCAATTTTGTAACCAAACTTATCAACCAGAGACTGATCAACTACCACGCCAGGAGTTCCATTAAATTTAACCTGATCCCAATTATTAATTCCTAAAACGTATATAGGGGTTCTGTTGATTTCGGTGGTGAACTGAGTTTCTTCCTTAATATCGTAAAGTTGAGACATGTTTTTTATCATCGATACTGTTTTGTTGTTAATATAGGCATCCCCACTGGATCCCATGAATGCTCCGCCGGTGCTGTTGTATATGGAAATATCTCCCATCATGGTTTCGGTCTGTTCCTTCATGTAGGATTGCATTCCGGTACCCGCACCTATTAGAAGGACCAGTGTGGCCACCCCAATTACTATGCCCAGCATGGTCAGGGCACTCCTGAGCTTTCTTCTTTTTAGGTTTTTGAATGATAGCTTGTAAATGCTCATAAATTTTTCTCCATTAAAACTTTAACAATTCACAAATATGACTTTATGCACAATATATAAAAAATTCTTGTCGTTATTTTATTCTCATTAACTTGGTATTTTTTAACTGGATTAAATTCCATCCTTATTTTATCAATTCCAGTGTGGTTAATGGTGTTATTAATATCTCCGATGCTTCCAATGATCTACACAGCCTTTTCATCATGGTCCATATTAAGATTTAACCATCCCCGATTGATGGAAGCTCTGAATGTTTTTGCGATTGGACTTAGTGTGCTGGTATTTTTAAGTTCTGGGACGATTGTAGAGTCTATTGCCAGTGGACATGTTGTAAACTGGCTAATTCTAGGTTATAGCATCATGGGGCTTGTTCTAGCAGCATTATTGGTTCTATTTTTAATATACAAATTGGACAAAGAGAAAGTAACATTAACCCAGATTTAATCGAGAATAAACATTGAACTATCTTTTTTTAATACCCAAAATTTGGAGTATGAGTGTTATAGGTCCAGGGCGAGGGCCGAATAAAATATCATCACGTTTGAAAAGCAATGTGGCAATCCAGAATGTTAATATACTCATTATAATTACAAAAATCACCGACATGAGTAGTTCCGGTAAGGCAATGGTTTCACCTGTAAATAACCTCATCACTGTAGTCATAGGAGAGAAATTGGCAGAATAACTTGTTCTGGAAATGTAAACCAGAGCAGGAACAATTAAAATCCCAACCACCACAATATAAGCAAAACTGATCCCTATACCTGCTTCTTTGTAGTTTTTAGCGTAGGCAGCGATAATGGATGTGAGTCCCACGATCGGTACTGCAGTTAGCACCACCAAAAGGTAAACCAGAATTACATTTTGAATAATAAACCCAGCCCCAATAAGAACAATGATCCACATGGCCACTTGCAGGGCAGATATAGCCACCACCGCCAATCCTTTGCCTAAAAGTATCTCACCCGTTGATATGGGCATGGCAACAAGTATTTCACCAGTTTTGCGCTCCTTCTCCCCCACCACACTATCGATGATTATGTTTCCGAATAGGAAAAGGGGCAAAAAAAGTAGAACAGATAGCATGACCTTTTTAATGAGCTGAATAGGCAATGATTCACTTGTTTTTACTTCTGTAATGCTCGTATTTTTTGTGTTTTCAGTGTTAGTTGACGGAAGGTATGCCCGAGTTAAAACAGTAGACAGGGATTGTATGGTGGAGTTTACTTCATCCTTAATAACGCTCCTCCTAGGATCTGAATAATCCAGATATAGAACAATATCCACAACCTCCCCTTTTTGTATGCGCTCTATTGAATCCGGTGAAACCTTAAGCCAACCCCCAATTTCGCCCTTTTCAATTCGTGACAAAGAATTGTTATCATTATAAGAGGTTATGTCGATTATTTCTGGATTAACGTACTTTTTAAATAATCCACCACGATCATCAATATCTAAAGCCGCAAAATCAACAAGGGATGGTGTTAAGGATATACCTTCCTCTGATTCCATTTTAACTGCAAAGGAGTTGAACAATATAATTAACATGAATAGAACAGATAACTGCATCAAAAATATTAAAAGAAATTTCTTGCTCTTAAGAGTGTTTTTAAACTCCCATCGAGTGATAGTCAAGAAATTCGTGTTAAAATTCATTTTTTACTACCCTTATCATGTTTTACTGAGAAGTAATCGCTTCAGATTTAAATAATAATTATTGTTTTAGATCAAACTGATTGAATGAAAACATCGTCAAGTGTGGGCTCTTTAGTGTTAACTGAATACGCCTGACTGCCGAATACATCAATTATGGTCGAAATATCTTCACGAGTGTTTAAAGATATTAAAAATTGATTTCCCTCAAGGTTAAGAGCTTCAACCGAATTTAATGCAGTTATTCGGTTGGTGTCTATTTTTTGAGGCTGGTGAACTTTTACCTTAAGAATTATATCACCGTGAACTTGTTCTTTTAAAGTTTTAGGAGTTCCAATATCGCGAATTCGGCCCTGATTTAATATAGCCACCCGATCACATAGCAAATCTGCTTCATCCATGTAGTGTGTGCAAAGTATAACCGTCTTATCCCCTTTAAGTTCTTTGATGAAGTTTCTTACGGTTCTGGAAGTGGCAGGATCCAGACCCATAGTCGGCTCATCAAAGATTATTAATTCCGGATCATGGATGAGTGCCCTGGCAATCCCAATCCGTTGGCGCAACCCCTTGGAAAATGTGTTGATACGGTCTTCGGCACGTTCACTCATCCCCACCAATTCCAGAAGCTCGTCAATACGACCATCAAGCTGGTTTTTAGGGACCCCATATAATTCACCAAAGTATTTTAAAAGATTTCTGGCTTTAAACCTCTCGTATAAATTGGGTTCCTCTGGTAAGTATCCGATCATGGATTTTATCTTAATCTGATCATTATATATGCTATATCCCCCCACCATTACTTCTCCAGAGTTGGGTTGGAGTATACAACAGATTATTCTAATTGCAGTGGTTTTTCCGGCACCATTAGGTCCTATAATTCCCAAAAGCTCGCCCTTTTTAATATCCAGATTCATATTGTCGAGTGCCTTTATATGCCCAAAAGACTTCGTTAAAGAGCCAATTTTCACCATTACATCATCTGAGTTCAAGTTGTAACTCCCCATTCGTGAATGTAAAAAAATACATGTACTTATTTAATTCTAAATACATCTTGTTTATCTATTTAACCGAAACCCTAAACAAGTACTATTTGGAAATATTTCAAAAACATCATTTTAAGATAATCACTGATATCATAAGTATCATTGAAAAAAAGAATAATATGATGACTATATTAATTTATCTCACCTAACTTAATGCTATTGTTGCTGATAGACACCATTACCACACCCAGATGTAGTGAAGGAATGTTAATAATCTAATAATCCACCTTGAACATGATACGATGAAAACAAGATTAATGATTATCCAAACACCCTTAATAGGTGAACTTCTTCAGATTTGTTTTATTAATCTAAATTACATGGGTTAAGATTTTTATCACTTTTTGAAGTGAATATTTTAGTATATGTTATATTCCATGGGTGATTAAATAAAGAATTACAACATTGTAAATACATTTTTATATTCTGTAAAATAAACCATTGAATTCTACTACTTAACTTCAATCATATTAATAGTGTAGATATCCAAGAGATCATAAAATGTTTTTATCAAAACTCATCCCACCAGAGGATGCTAAAAAAATAATTTTTAATCACTTGAAAGCACCTTCTACAGAAATTGTTGACTTGGAAAAAGCGTATCAGAGAGTTATTGCTCAAGATGTGACTTCTAATCTAAATTCACCTCCTTTCGATCGTGCCGCTATGGATGGTTATGCTGTTAAAGCTGAAGATACCTTTGGACATTCTGAAAAGAATCCAGCTCAATTAAAAATTATAGATATTATCGGTGCGGGAGAAAAGTCGAGAGTTCTGCTTAAAAAGGGTGAAGCGATTAAAATAGCCACTGGTGCTCCCTTACCATCCGGTGCCAATGCTGTGGTGATGGAAGAATTCACATACTCTGAAGGAAAACATTTAGATGTTGAAACATCACTGGTTCCTTGGGAAAATGTTTCCCCAGTTGGAGAGGATTTCCATAAGGGAGATCTGATATTGGAAAAAGGAAAAATTTTAAACCCAGCAGAATTGGGGCTTGTGGCTTCTTCTGGTTTGGACCGTGTTTCAGTATTCAAAAAACCAAAAATAGGAGTTATTATCACAGGCAGTGAGTTGGTAATGCCTAAAACTAATCTTGAAGGAGCAGAGGTAATAAATTCCAATTTTTTTACAATTAAATCCATGATAAAAAGTTGTCTGGCTGTTCCTGACATGTTCCATGCTATTGATGATGCTAGTCTGATGAAAGATATGCTTACCAAGCTGTTAAATGATTATGATGCAGTGATCACAACCGGTGGTACTGCAATTAGCAAAGGAGATGTTGTGGTGGATGTTGCCAATGAAATGGGAGATGTATTAATGCATGGCGTTTCTTTACGCCCAGGTAAACCATTTGCATTTGCAAAAATCCATGGAAAACCTGTTTTTATGTTGTCTGGTTTCCCAGTGGCAGCCATGGTACAGTTCGATGCTTTTGTGAGAGAGTCTCTTCACAAAATGCAGGGACTTCAGATGAAACCTTTAACTATCCAGAAAAAGGCAACCAGACAAATAGCGTCGACTTTAGGTAGGACAGACTATATTCGTGCGGTAATTGAAGGAGATGTGGTTCGTCCCTTGAAAATTAAGGGTTCAGGGATCATAAAGTCAATGGTTGAATCGAATTCTTACATCATAATACCAGAAAATACGGAAGGAATTTTTGAAGGAGAATACTGCTTGGTTCTTCCTTATCAATCGTTAAAGGCTTAAATCAAAGGGAATATCATTAATGAAAAGGTGATCTTGTTTGAATGTGTTATTGTATTATGTCATTTTAATTGTCGCCATCTATATATTGGCCATCTTATTCAGAGATAGGTTGAAAATAGATATTTATGGGCCTATTCTCATGAAAAGGACCCAAAAAATGAGAGGATGGATAGATTTCATAGCGAACCTCAGCCCTAGATTTTGGCGATGGAGTATGAATATAGGCATCCCAATAGCTATTTTGGGCATGATTTTTATGGTTTACACCATTATAATGTCCCTGATGATTATGATTCAATCATACATGGTTCAGACTTCTTCAGCTCCTGCTGCAGCATTATTATTGCCTGGAGTCGATGTTCCTGGATCTCCAGTGTTCATTCCCATTGTTTCTGGAATTATCGCCCTGGTTCTGCTCATGGTGGTTCATGAATTTGGGCACGGAATTCTGGCCAGAGCGGAAGGTGTTAAGATCAAATCAATTGGCGTTATCTTAGCAGCAATACTGCCCGGGGCCTTTGTGGAACTTGATGAAGAAGATGTGGAAAAGGCAAAAAAATCTGCGAAACTCCGCATATATGCTGCTGGTTCAATTTTTAACATTGCACTGGCAGGACTTGCATTTGTTGTTGTGCTTATTTTATCGTCATCTTTCATACCCTACGCTTTCCAAGAAAATGGGGTTACCATTACCAGTATCACCCATAATGGTCCTGCTGAAGGTGTACTTAAAGAAGGAATGGTTGTAACCAATATTAATGGTTTTCAAGTAAATAGCCGGACAGATTATACTGACTTGATTATGAATAAAACTAAACCCGGAGACAAGTTGACTTTCGTCACTGATCAGGGGACATATACCATCACTTCAACTGGGCAACCACATAATGCTTCTATAACTTATCCAGGAACACGTAGTGAAACACATCTAGTGGTTAAACCTGAAGTTTCCTCTAAATATGGTGAAATACTTCCTTGGTTTTTATACTACCTATCTGATGTAGGTTACTGGGTTTTTGCATTGAACCTGATGGTGGCCCTGTTTAACCTTCTTCCTTTTAAACCACTGGATGGGGGAATAATATTTGAAGAACTTTTGGGATATAAATTGTCAAAAGAATGGGTAGATAAAATTGTTTCCAGTGTTACGGCGGTCATGGTTTCAATTGTGGCATTTTTAATAATCTACAGCATTGTTCCAGGAATAATCAGCATGGTAACATAACTTCCAACTAGGTATTCACCCCAGTTGAGCAATCAATGACAATGCTGAGAAAAAATATTTTTTTTAAAATTATCTTTTTTTATATCGAAAATGTAGATTAAATTATCTACCTTTTTTGCAGTGCAAACAAATATACTGGCCTTCTTTGTTTAATCGATTGGTTTTCAAAACTTTACCACAGTTTTTACATTGCACTTTCACCAGAAGAGATGGTGGCGGGGGAACGGCTGGTTTTTGACAATTGCATTTTACTCCAACCATGATCTTATTATTCTTGATTTTCATTTGACCCAATTAATTAAGCTGCAATTATTTCGATTTTAATAACAACAATATTAGTTCTGCAGTATACGAACGTATGGTTATATACGAAGCACAATTATATAAAAGTTACTGTTCGTAGTGAACCGAACGTACTTATATACCCGAACGAATATAATAGGTGAATGTACTATACTTTAATAACACACGTGATCATTACCTTGAGGAGAATAATTATAATAAATTGAGGAGTTACATTGGCCCCAGTTAAAACTAAAAGTAGTGCGAAAATATTTTCCACAAAAACAGGGATTAATATTATTCAAAGCCCGATTAAGGCACAAATACTGTCACTTTTAAAAGAAGGCGGTATGAACGGATCCCAGATCGTTTCATCCACACAAAGATCTAAATCTACTATATCCGCACATTTACAAGATTTAGAAAATGCGGGGATAATAGATTGGGTGATAGACCCCGAAGACCGTCGTCGTAAAATATATTATATTAATTCCAAATTTTTAGGAGATTTTTCATCAGAAAAAGAAATTGAAGATGATGACGACCAATATTTGCAAAATTTTGTCGCAGACTCGGATGACCCTTTGAAATTCTTCAGATTCATGTTCAGATCTATCCGAGTAGCACTTCTGGATGAAGGTATAAACATTGACCCCATACTACGCAACGCAGGTGTCAAAGTAGGAAATACATTTTACCAAAAATTAAAAACCACTGATCAAAATGAATTTATTGATAATCTAACAAAATTCTGGGAAACCAATCAATTAGGCCAAATAGAACTTAAAAGCATTGACCCCCTTATTATCCAGTTATATGACTGTTTCGAATGTGAAGATCTGCCAAAAATTGGTAGAACCGTCTGTTCCTTTGATTCGGGTGTGCTCGAAGCCTTTTTCTCGAAATATTTCCAGGAACATGTGGAAGTGTCAGAAGTTAAATGTTACGCTCAAGGAGATGAGTGTTGTCAATTTATTGTGAAACCCAGTTCATGATTAGTCAAAACTCGCTAAAAATCTCTTTATTGCACTTGAAGCTTTTAAAACGTCTCTTATACAACCATAGTGTCCCCATATCGAATCATATAGAAATATTTCTGAATTTTTAAGACTTTCCTTCAAAGGCATTACACTGAATTTTTCATCTACTATCTGATCTTGGTGTATTCCAATCACCAGGGAAGGAACATTGATCTGGGATAGATCATGAGCTAGATCATGGTTAAACATTGCTTTATTTCTCCAAACTAAATCATTAGCATCCCAATTAATCGAATCAGCCTTTCTTTCATTGACACTCTTAAGAAATTCATTTTTAGATTCAAAACAATGCTCGTAGTTTTCTGGGGAAAGTGACCACAGGTAACTCAGGTATGCTACATGTTCCATGACTTTCACTGGGTTCTGGACGTATTTTCCATTATTGTATTCATGATCTCCTTCTATGATCTGGTTCATGAGATGATAAACACCAAACATCCTGTTGGATAAATGATGGCTGGTTGCGTGAAGTATTATGAAATTCATAAAATCAGGATATTCCAAAGCCCAATGAAGGACTTGAAATCCCCCCATGGAAGTGCCCATAATGCCCTGCAAATGTTCAATCCCCAACCCCTGACTGATCAATTCATGTTGAGCTACAGCCATGTCTTTAACAGTATATTCCGGGAAATTTATACCCATGCCAGTGCTAGATGGGCAAGATGATCCTGGAGTCCCCAATGCAGTTGGACTTATCACATAGAACTTGTTGGTGTCGATAACCTTTCCAGGGCCAATAACGCTGCTAAGGTTTTCCACTGACGCGTAATCTCCACTCCAACCGTGAAGATATAAAAAAGCATTGGTTACTTTCCCCTGTTCATCAAACTTTTTAATCCCCTGAACTGCGTATTCAATTGATAAATCAGAGATAACCTTTCCGGATTCAAATTTAAAGTCATGAATGATGTGATTTTTTGGTTCAAGCAAGAATAAACCTCCCACACGATGGTTTTGACACTATGGAAACTATTAGATTTCCGGTTATTTGTTTTTTTCAAATTTAACTATGGTTGTTGAAAGATACTTTCCCTTTTTTGCAAAGCCATTGAAGATTTTTTCATCATCCATCCCACAATTTTGAACAGAAATAATTTTTTTAACCCTTGAATCTTTATTTATAATTTCTTCAAGCATTTCAGAGTGGCGAGAAGTCTTCATTATCACTGCAGTATCTGCGTGCTCCAATATCTCTTCCAGTCTCTGGTCCACCTTGGGAACTATTATTACTATCTCATCTTTCTCACTCAAAGTGATGCCTGCACTGGCAGCACAACTGGTGAACGATGTAATTCCGGGAATCATCTCCACATCATATCCTTCGTCCCGAATTATCTGTGCAATGTAGGAAAAAGTGCTGTATATTGAAGGATCTCCTAAAGTTATAAATGATACGTCTTTGCCTTCTTCAAGTTCATCCATTACAAGTTGAGCTGCACCTTTCCAATAATTTTCCAATGCTTTTTTATCCTCTATCATGGGAAAAAGAGGTTCGATTAGAACATAGTCATCTTTTCGTTCATTTAAAATATTTTGAACTATTGAAAGGGCTAAACTAGGTTTATCCTTTGAAGATTTAGGGGCACAGATGACTGGCACAGATTTTAATGTTTTTATTCCCTTAACTGTGAGTAGTTCAGAGTCTCCCGGACCCACCCCTAAACCAATAAGTTTTCCTTTATCCATAGTAAACACCGCTTAACAAACATTTAAATTAATTCTAAATTTAGTCCTTAGATTAATTAGTTATCGATTAAGGTTTAAAAAATGCATTATTTTCCCTAAAATTTATAATAAATAAATTATAAAAAGTAATATATGATAGTTCTTCACAAGAGCTTTTAAATTACATTATAGAAGAAAAATTTGATAAAAATTCTCAAAAATATGTAATATCCACGATATATATAAATGAACTAACTTGCAGTTATAATCAGAATTCAATCCGGATTAAACATGTTATAAAGGTTTCAAAACTTCATGTATTTATACCACTACCAAAATATAAGTCCCTATGGAAAACAGCTTTTTCTGTAACAAATGTGGGATGATAAAAAGCCGCTGCATTTGTACATCAGACAAATCAAAGCAAATTAAAACTGCTAAAATATCAACACCACAGCTAGAAACACTTAAAAATCAATTTCCGGATATTTCCGAAAATATATTAGAAAAATTCCCATTTCAAACTCCTCGAAAAGGACAATTAGAAATAATATCCGAGATTGTCGATGCTATTGACCGTGGTTATTCCAATATTATCCTTGAAGCAGGTACCGGTACCGGAAAATCGGCTGTGGCCACAACCCTAGCCAGAATATTTCAACCAGCTTATATTTTAACCATGACTAAACAACTTCAAGCCCAATATGCTGTAGAGTTTGATTACCCCTTAGTTAAAGGTCGGGGTAACTTTTTATGCAAAAATGAAAGTCTGGAGTACAGTTGTGACCAGGGTACATGTCAGACCATTCCCAGCACCCAAAAATTTGTTTGTGATTTCGGTATAAGCAAATCCCCATTTAATAGCGAGATGCGTGCATTTGAAGATGCCTTTGGAACCCCAGTCTACTTCCGTTCCAATGATAGATGCAGTTACTGGGATCAAAAAGCAGTGGCAGTGGAAAGTCCTATTACCTTAATGAATTATGATTATGCATTACTTGAACTTAACTATGTAAAACACTTTGGAAAAAGGCATTTAATGGTTTTAGATGAGGCGCATAACATAGAAGATAAGTTAATGCAGCGTTTGGAAGTTAATCTTTACAACCGTCGTTTGGAACGAGAAATCAAAAAGACCATACCTCCAAGTATGGCTAAATACAAGGACCCACAGGAATGGATTCTTTTTGTTGAATCCCTTTATGAGGATTACCGAGACATTGACATTAAAAATATCCCTAAAAAGTCAGCTGACCGTGTCAATCGAATGAAAATGAATCTCAGTGAGCTTTCACGTAACTTAGAGAATAATCCAGAAAACTGGGTAGTTGATACCAGTCCCGGTGGTGTGTCATTTAAACCTCTCCGAGTAAACACCTATGCCAGAGATCGGCTCTTCAACCATGCTGATATTAGGCTTTTTATGAGTGCCACCATCCTGGATCAGGATTTGTTCTCCCAGTGGCTAGGGATAGATCCTGATGAAACCTATTACATGGAAATTAAAAGTATTTTCCCACAATCATCACGCCCTGTATACTTAAAACTAGTGGGAAACATGTCACAACGCCTTATTAAACGTACCGCCCCAAAAACAATTCCAATTCTGGAAAAAATCTTAGATCATCATAAAAATGAAAAAGGACTCATTCACACCCATAACTACAAATGCCAGCAATACATAATGAAACATCTTAAAAATCCTCGTTTAATGGGCCATACCCCTAAAAACAGGGAACAAGTTCTAAACAGGTTCGAACACTCCAAAGAGAAACGAGTACTTGTCAGCCCTTCCATGAGTGAAGGAGTGGATTTACCTTATGAAAAGTGCCAGTTTCAGGTTATTTATAAAATACCCTTCCCGTACCTTGGAGATCCCCAAATAAACCAAAGAAAACATTTGGATCCCCCATGGTATGCCTATAAAACAATCATGACCTTGCTCCAAGCGTATGGGAGAGGTATGCGAGCTGAAGATGATTACTGTGAAACTTATATTCTGGATGGCAACTTTCGCATGTTACTGCGCAACCGCCTATACCGTAACTTGGTGCCAAACTTCTTCAAAGAAGCAATACAGAGAGAATGAAAGCCGTGTGATTACAAACAGAGAGATAGTTTTAATATAAAGTTTTAATAAACCATGAATATTAAATTGAATGTTATAATTATTTACCAGCCTAATCAAGTAATGAGAGGTATTGATAAATGTCCGAACTCTCCAAAGTGGACATATACAGACAAATTGATGTTTTAAGGCAAAGTTTACTGGACCTTACCATGCGAAACCAGCTCTTGAACTTTCGCCCGCGCACCATGACCGTGGAAGTTAAAGATGCCGAATTAGCAGAGATTTATGACCGATTGGTACTTAAACAAACTAAAACAAAACTTTTACAGTTCATACCACGTGGAGAAGCAGTTTTATCTAGTTTTGATGAAGACGAAGAAGATACTAATTCTGAAAAAAAAGAAAATGAAATTTTGACATCAACTGATGACGAAGGCGTATCTGATGGAGAATCCGAATTTGGTGTTGATAAAAATATTAAAATATCAGATTTATCTTTAAAAACAGATGAAGATGTTTTTAATGATGATCAGGCAATGATGAGCGGTGAAATTGAAGAAGAATTGTCTGAAAATGTTTCTAAAGATATCCCTTCCAATTCTGATAATGCCATTTCCCCTGATTTATCAGAAGAGTCTTCCCCACCCAATGACAGTGTAGAAGAACTAACTGGCGAGCAAACCTCTCTGCTTTGGGAATCACCGCCTTTAGATCAGGACACCCTGGAAAAAAATAAAGAAATCTTCTTATCCACTGATCTAACTCCATCAGAACTCCAACGCCGATTGTTTTACATAAACCAACGCGCCAGATCAGTTATGGAAGAACAGGGGTACAACATCCTGTATCTGGCCATTGGTTTCTTAAAATGGAAAGAAGAAAATGGCAGTAATGGATTCAGAGAAGCCCCCTTACTACTAATTCCAGTTGAACTGGAAAGAAAGCGAGTAAAAGGTTCTTTTAAACTTCGCTGGACTGGAGAAGACATAATAACCAACATTTCCTTACAAGCCAAATTAGTGGATAATGGTGTCGAAATACCTGATTTTGAAATGCCAAGAACAAAAGAGGGTGTAGATGAATATTTAAACCAAATTACTGAATCAATTTCCCATGAAAAAGGATGGGAAGTTATTCCCAAAGTTTTCCTGGGCTTCTTTAGTTTCACGAAGTTTGTGATGTACAAAGACCTAGATCCAGAAAGCTGGCCTGAAGACATGCCATTGGAAGAAAACCCACTAATAAAATCAATATTCGATCCATCAGAAGAAGAATTTGGTGTAGGATTCCAAGAAGATCAAGTGGATGCGAAACTCTCATCTGAAAATGTTTATCATGTGTTAGATGCAGATTCATCCCAAATATCAGTAATAGAAGAAGCAAAACGTGGTCGTGACTTGGTAGTGGAGGGTCCACCAGGAACTGGGAAATCACAGACCATAGTAAACCTCATTGCCGAACTCCTGGCACTTGGAAACACTGTACTCTTTGTAAGTGAAAAAATGGCGGCCCTTGAAGTAGTAAAAGGTCGACTAGACCGTGTAGGTTTGGGAGAGTTCTGTTTAGAGTTGCACAGTAAAAAATCGAATAAAAAAGATGTCCTTGAAAAACTTGAACACGTCCTACGAAACCCTAAACCCCCAGAATTAATGTTAAAAGAAGATTTAAGCACCATAGAAGAGTTAAAATCTGATTTAAATGAATATGTCAATTTAATACACTCACCCTACGGAGAAATTAAATGGACACCCTACCAGCTTTTCGGTGCAAAAGAAAAATCCCTGCATCATTTTGAAAAATCAGGACATCGAATGCCACGTTTCATAATGGAAGAAATTGAAAATTGCACTCTAAGAGAATGGCATCGAACCCTAAATAAATTCAAAGAACTCGGTGAATTATACAAACTGGTAAAACCAGTAGTTTCTAATCCCTGGAATTTAACTAAACCAGACCCAATACTGCCTGCTGAGGAAGAAGAAATAGAATATCTTCTAAGTGAAACTATTGAAAACCTAAATAACATTGAAGATGAAGCCCATAGGCTTTCAAAAATCTCTGGAATCAAAATCCCAGCCACCTTGGAAGAAATGGAACACTTAATAGCTGCAGTGGAAATAATCTCCTCCTTCCCTTCGCTGGAAAGAGATATTCTTCTAAACACCAAATGGGACTATGACAAACTCCAAGTCTACAACCTAATTAAAATTCTGGAAGAATTCCAATCAAAAGAAAAAAACTTGAAAAGATTTAAAACCGATGTTCTGGATGAGGACCTCATATCACTTTTAATGGATTTCCAGGCACAGAAACCTAAACTTCTGAAATTTTTAAGCGGAGACTTCAAAAAAGTCAAGAAAAGAATAAGAAAACTATACCTTGACAAAACACCAGATGATGACGAAATAATAGCCCAAGACTTGGAAGAACTCATAAAATATCAAAAAATGAGGAATGAAATTAGAGAACAAGATGAACTAGCCAGATCCCTCTTTGGATCCCACTGGAAAAGAGAAAAAAGTGAATCTGAGAACTTGAGGAACATATCAGAATGGATCCTCAAATTCCGAAAATCACTTGAAGAAGGGCATATAACTGAAAAAATTGTTATAATTCTGGATTCAGTGGAACAAAATGATGTCAAACGGATCAGCAAACAAATACACCAAGATTACCATCAGATCATCGCCAACATTAAACGTTTGGATAGTTTCCTCCATTTTGACCTTGATTCAGCACTGGGAAAAAATCTGATAAAAAGCCCCATTGACTATTTAATATCCCATATTACCATTTTAAAATCTAATCTCTCCAATTTACAGAACTGGTCTCGTTTTAGCTCATCAAGATCCGAATGCTTAGAAACTATAGGTTTTAACTTGATAAAATTAGTTGATAACGATGAAATCGAATCAGAAGACATAATACACTGTTTGGAAGGTAACTTCGCAGATTCCATGTTACGCAGCTTTTTTTTAAAGGAATCTTCACTCTCTCGCTTCGTTGGGGAAGTGCACGAAAAAAAAATAAATGAATTCATAGAACTTGACAGTAAAATAATAAAACTCAACCGCTACCGAATAGCAGAGAAACTTTACGAAAACCGGCCTTCACTATCCCGCACTGCTTCTCCACGTTCAGAACTGGGAGTTCTCAAAAGCGAATTTTCACGTAAAAGGGGACATATGCCCATTAGAAAATTGTTATCCATCTGTGGAAGCTTGATCCAGAATATAAATCCCTGTTTCATGATGAGTCCCCTGTCCATAGCCCAATACTTGGATCCATATAGTGTTAAAAACTTACGCTTTGATTACGTAATTTTTGATGAAGCCAGCCAAGTTAAACCAGAAGATGCCCTAGGAGCACTATTAAGAGCCAAATATGCAGTTATTATGGGTGACACACGACAATTACCACCCACTACCTTCTTCGATATATTGATTGATGTGGAAAGTGATGACTACGACCTAGCTGTTCTGGCAGATATGGAAAGTATACTTCACCTGTGCAAACGTAGCTTCCCCTCGAAAATGCTTCGTTGGCACTACCGTAGCCGACATGAATCCCTGATAGCAGTCAGTAACCAAGAATTTTATGACAATCATCTGCTAATATACCCTTCTCCCAACCAGGATTCAGAAGAATTAGGATTGAAGTTGGTACACCTACCTGATACTGTTTACGATAGGGGAAAAACTGCAACTAACCGTGCCGAAGCTAAAAAAGTCATCGAAGCAGTTTTCAAACATTTCAAGAAGTATGGAGACAGCAAAAGTCTGGGTGTCGGGACGTTCAACGTCCGTCAGCAGCAAGCACTCCTTGAAGAATTGGAATTACAGTTGAAACTCAACCCTAGAATGGAAAAATATTTCAACCCACATATAGAAGAGCATTTCTTCATTAAAAATCTGGAAACCATCCAAGGAGATGAAAGAGATGTCATTATGGTCAGTGCTGGTTATGGATTTGATTCAGAAGGACGATTAAGTCAAAATTTCGGACCGATGAACCAGGATGGAGGAGAACGACGTTTAAATGTTCTTTTAACACGTGCACGTGAAAAATGTGTGATATTCTCCAACTTCCGAGGTCAAGACTTGCATTTAAGCAATACTGCACCTTTTGGTCTGCGGGCATTTAAAGAATTTTTGGAATATGCAGAAAAGAAAACTCTGCGAATGTCTGACTTGGATCAGGAGTCCAATGATGCTGCATTTGAAGATGCGGTTTACGAATTTCTATGTGAAGAGGGATATCAGATCCACCGTCGGGTGGGTTGTGCTGGTTTCCGGGTAGATCTGGCAATTGTAAACCCTGATTATCCTGGACGATACCTCCTGGGAATTGCCTTCGACGGACCCATGTACCAGACCAGTAGAGTGGCACGGGATCGAGACCGCTTAAGGCAGCAGATCTTGGAGGGGCTCGGATGGAGATTCCATCGATTATGGTCCACTGACTGGTATAGGAATCGTTCGGAAGTTCAAAAAAACTTATTAAATACTATTAAATTACTTCTGGGCGAGGAACGTGACCGGGAAGAGATCATACCCCCAGTAGTTGAGGATGATGTTGAAGAAATTGAACACTTAGAAGAGGAAATTTTGGAAAATGAGGAAATTATCCCTGAAAATGAATTTGAAGAGAAACCCATGGATAAAATTCCTGAATACACTGTTTGTGAAGATCCTGGTGTGGCCGTGTCAGGAGATTTACACAGCCAACCGGTGGGAGATGTTGCTCACGCAGTGATGAAAGTGGTTGAAGAAGAAGGACCCATCCACTATGACGAAGTTGTGCGGAGAGTGCGCACTTTCTGGGGACTTAGTCGGGCTGGGAGACGTGTACATAGTGTTATGAAAGAAGCAATTCATCTTGGAGTTTTAGATGGTAAGATAATCCAGAAAAATGACTTTTTATATTCTAAAGACTCACAAATAGTTGTACGCCGACGGACAGGGACCCCTCCAGCACGAATGGATCTTATCAGTGCAGAAGAAATAGCTATTGCGGTGAGGATGGTTTTAGAATCCCAATATGCCACAGAAACTGATGAGTTGGTGCGTGAAGTTTCAAGACTCTTCGGGGGCAAAGTAACCCGTGGCCCAGCAATGAAGAGAATAAAAGGAGTAATTAAGGATTTAATACGAGATAAGAAGGTTGAAGAACGTCCTGATGAGATGATAGACTTGGTTAGAAATTGAAATACTTTGATTTCGTTTATTGTTTGTTTTTTTGCCTTGAAAATTAATATATTTTAAAATATTATGAGGTTGTAAAGTCGAAATGTGAATCAACAGTTAAATTTATTGGAAAATAACCATTTTGAATTTATATTAATGCTATTTGCCCAATATACCATTCAAAACATGTGATTAAACAGGAATACCAGGAAAAGAAACCCGGTATTAGGAGAATTCGGTCCCCAGAAGATTTATTTAAGAAGATACAAATGCAAATCCTGTTGGTAAAAAAAATTCGTAACAAGCCTTAATTCAATCATTAAACCCCATCACAGATACGCAGAAGTATTATAAAGACAGAATAAAATCAATCAATGGAAACAGGATACCGTTCACTACGTAAAAATAGGTGAAGACTTCCAGACATTCTTTGGAATATCACCATCACACCAATCAATAAAAAAAAAAATACTGGATAACAAAAAAACACGTAAAAAAAACCCCAACACCCAATAACTTTACAACCTCTAATACTCAAAAAATTTATCCATAAATCTGATCTGCTAAAAAAAAGGATCTAAATCTATAAAAAAAAACTTCAAGGAAAGATTCCAAAAAAAGAATTAATTCCTTGAATAATCATCAAAACAGGGGATGCAAACAAATTCACTATTTTCGACTCTTGCCCGGTGTTCAGCAACTAGTTCTCCGCATTTAGAACATTTAACTGAACCAAATATCCTGGCTTTTTCAGGAATTTCTATATCCACATACTCTATTTTGAACAATTCATCTTCAGGCATGTTAATGATTTTATCGAATATAACATCCTTTTTTTCATCGAATAGCTTTTGATCTTCAGGAGTGGCCTCACCAGCAAATGCTTTGGTTCTTACCTCAGCAAATTCTGGATCGATCTCATCTATAGCCACATTTAAAGATAGACGCAATGCTTTTCCAGAGTCTCGGTAAACAAAGGTATAAACATTTTTCCCATGATCCTTAAATATTAAGTTTCCTTTTCCAAAGGTACATCCCGTAATTACTTGGATGGCATCCACACTGCAACTGTCATTTTCCACAATGGCCAATAACTCTTCATCCACAGCCCTTGAAGAAATTAACTTATCCGTAGCTATTTCAGCAGCACGAACTCCTATAGCCACACCAGGACAGGAATGTCCGTGAAACTCTAAAACTTTTAAGTGTTTTTCTTTTTCATTTTCCATGACCATCACCAATTATATAGTATTGCACTTTCTTATCTTCAAAGTAAAAAGCACCATATTGAAAAAATCCAAAAAAAGCTTATTAACCTTTAAATAAGCAATTTTATCTAGAATTAGTTAACAATGATCCTTTATAAATATTATCCAACCCGGAACAAAGTTATGCAATTTTTGGGAAAATCCATAATTTAAGAAAACTCAAGATAAATATTAACCCAACTAGTGTTCGTATTTAAAACTACCCAAAAAAAATTCTGCCCAGCCCAGGCCCCTATAGAGTATAATAGCAGATTTTAGGATTAAATGATGAAGGGAAGTTATGTATTACTGAATTTAAGATTAGAAATTCAATATTATCGCCGAATAACACGATGAAAATTATTATAAAAGGAGACTGTTTAAATGGAAAGAAAAACTAGGCCTAATCGGTTTACAGAGGTTCTTGGTGAAGATGTGGATATGGCATTTAAAAAGTTGGCATCTGAAATATTAAAAGATGGCGCACTCACCCTTAAAGAGAAAAGCATCATAGCACTGGCATGTGCAGTTGCAGTTAAGTGTGATGACTGTGTTAAAGCCCATAAAAAACAGGCTCTAAAGGCAGGAGCTAGTGAAAATGAAATACTAGAAGCAGCAGCAGTTGCAGGTCTGGTACGCATGGGTTCTGGTTTCAACACTGCCTACACACTATTAGATGACCACAGTTCCAGAAGAAAAATTGAGTACAAAACTAAAAGTCAAAATGAAAAGAATGATAATCACAAATCTGAAAGGAAACAAATGCCAAAAAAGCCTGACGGATATTTGAACGCCATATATGGAAAAAAAGAAGAAGAATAAAAATTTAGAGAATAAGAACGGACCTGGGGGGATTTGAACCCCCGACCTTGGGATCCGAAGTCCCACGTCATATTCCAGGCTAGACTACAGGCCCATTTGTATGCCGAATAAATCATTGACAAGTGACTTGTTAGGTGTTTTTCACTTATAAAACTATTCTTATTCTCTTTTTTATAATTAATTATGTGAAATGGCTCATAAGAAGATTTTATTAAAATCATCAAAAGGATATTCTAAAGATTCTAAAATAATTACACTAATATTCATGGAAGATCATCAGTTAAAATGTTATTTAAAAATAAACTTGAACTCGTTAACCGATATAAGTTTAAATATTTCAAATCACTTACTTTAGTTGAAAATTGATATTGTTGTCCAAATTACTTTGAAATATATAAACGTAATTTTCTTTCTATCCAATGAGGGAAAGACCATGCTTACCAAACGAATTATACCTTGCTTGGACTGCGATCTAAACGTGCCTCATGGGCGTGTGGTTAAAGGAATCGAATTTAAGCAGATCCGCTATGCTGGAGAACCTGTAGAGCTGGCCACTAAATACTATGAGGATGGGGCAGATGAAATAGTTTTTTTAGACATCACCGCCTCTCATGAGAGGAGGGAAACAATGACACATGTGATAGAAGCCACTGCGGAGAATGTGTTTGTTCCCATCTGTGTTGGTGGAGGTATAAGAAAGCCCCAAGATTATGTGAAAATGCTCAGGGCAGGGGCAGATAAATGCAGCGTTAACACTGCAGCAATCCACAACCCTGATCTAATCAATGAAGCGTCTAAACTAGTGGGAAGCCAAGCATGTGTCATTGGAATTGATGCAAAACGGCGCTATGTGGATAACCCTAAAGAAAGTGATGAACACGTTATTATTGGAACACCAGAAGGTTATTGCTGGTATGATTGTAGTGTCTATGGAGGTAGTGATTTTACTGGAATAGATGCTATTAAATGGGCCATTGAATGTCAAGACCGTGGAGCTGGAGAAGTGCTATTAACAAGCATGGACCGTGATGGTACAAGGGATGGTTATGACATACCCCTCAACAAGACAATGAGTGAAATGTTGGATATTCCCATAATTGCCTCAGGCGGTGGTGGTATTCCAGAACATATTTATCAAGTTTTCACTCAAGGAAAAGCAGATGCTGCGTTAGCTGCCAGCATCTTCCACTTTGATCAGTATCCTGTGCATGTGGTTAAGGAGTACTTGAAGAAAAAGGGTGTTGCAGTTAGACTCTAAAAATACAATATTCGAACATAACCCCAAAAAAATACCAGGCGAAGAATTTGATTAAACGAAAACACATATTTTTGGACGATAATAGCAAAATCGCCCGAATTGAACAGAAAATTAAAAAATACGAACGTTACAAGCCATATAATGAGAAAACTACCAAAGATGATTTCCGTGTCAAGGAAAAACTAGCCATGTTAAGTGTTGTTGCTAGTAATTTTATGATGACCGGTCACAGCCCAACATTGGTCTTAACTAAACTGGAAGAAGGAGAAGAAGTTATGAAACCAGTTGGTGGTGGTCAAAAAGACCGTGCAAGAGAGATTATATGCAAGGCTGATTTTCGTAAACTTTACCGTGGAGGTAAGGGTAGGAAAACCGACCCCCTCCTGATCATAACCGCCATCTGCATGTACGTCATGAGACAAGACAACCCACGAAGGGGAGATATAAGGTATTCTAACGATTTTATTAGGAATGTTGGAGTAACTAAGGAAATATATCAACATATAAGTCAAAAACTGGAAGCTAATAAAAATTCATGATTTCTGATAGGTGTCTCTATATAGTAACAGTGGCCTACTGGCCAAAGGTTATCTCTTGTTTTTGTATGACTTAAAATAATTCTCCGCAACTCATAAATCTGTCATGGATTTTTATAAATGTTTGAAAATAGTTTTATGTTACAATATCGTGTAATTTTCTTTTAATCATGTAAAAAGTCTAAGGCATTGATTAATAAGTTCGTATCATCTTTTTTTTAGATATGGAATCATATAGATACGTTTCGTAGATTAAGGCAGTTATCCCTTGATCGGCAAGGGGTATTGTAACATATTGAGGGCTTGTAGGATTTGGGGGGGTGTATACTGTTAAAAATGGCATTTCAGCTATTATTTAATTAGTATAGAACATGGTTGTGGTGGTATTTGAGATGGGATATAAAAATCTTGAATAGGTGTAACCGCTTTATTACCTTTATTTTCATGGGCATCAACAACTAACATTGGATTTTCAATGACCACATCGGGTACTATGAAATTTTTACTATGAAATTTTGGCCTAATAGTTGTCCGTTCATCCTTCCTTTATCATAATCACTAGCATCCTTTGTAACATGAACATATAAACTAACAAATCTTTTGGCAAGACTTCATGAAAATATTTTTTTTTACTTCGATTTCAAGAGTCTGTATCACAGTATAGTAATAGCTAAAAATATTTCACCGGAAACTCTTTGTAAAGATGGAGGTGAAGAGAATTGTTATGTCGCACTTGAATTTGGATATAAATTCAGGAAAGAACCTTTGGGTTTTATTCCTACTGTCACTTCTCAAATTTTAAATGATAGGATACGACTTAAGTCCATGATGAAGGAATCTACAGATCCTGAGGAAAAACAAATCTTAAATTTCAGACAAGAAGCATTGAAAACACTAATATCTACAGTCTATGGGCTTTATAATCACCCTCAATATCGTTGGTATAGTGTTGAATGTTCTGAGGCCATAACAGCTTGGGGGAGAGATTTTCTAAAGGAAACCATGAAAAAAGCAGGAAAACATGGTTTCAAACCGTTGTATGCTGATATTGATGGATTTTTTGTAACCTACTGATTTCTGGTATTGTATCCAATTTCAGAATTTTCAGGAAAGGTCAAACTGATTAGTTTTCCTATTAGTCAAGCGATAGCAGAATACTTGGAAAAATGAAATAATCCATTATTATTTAAATTATCTTCTCCATGATAGTTTTTTATTTAATTTTTCCATTTTCTTGGCTTCTATAATGTTTTTTTCAATATTACCATCTTCCAAAATTACTGAACCTTCATATCCACAGTGGTGGCATTTCCATGTGCCACTGCCTTCATAGATTTGTTCATATTTTATTTTCTTAGAACCGCAGCGCGGACAGAAAGTTTTTTTAGTCATATTATTAAGCTCCCATCACAATACATTACATTATTTAATTTAAGGGGTAGTCCGTTTAAAATTTATCATGGTTTCAGAATACTGATTATGCTTTTTTTTTGAAAATTCGAGAAATCAGGGTATTTTTATAATTTCATAGGGGTTGAATGGTACATATTTGGTAAAGTCAGGTGGTGTAAAAATTATACCACCCAACATAAACCATCCCAACAAAATTTCAGTGTCTTTTTTAAGTTTCATCTGGTAATTGGGGAACTAGTATATATCACTCGCTACATATGAATCAGTGGTGATAATCCATGGCAGAAAATGAAAGGTACACTTCAATTGCACAACGCAAAGGCAACCAAGTTTATATTCCTGATAACCTCCTGAAAGTAGCAAGTATAGAAAAAGGTGACTACTTGGAAGTCACCATTAGAAAATTGTAAGTTCCAACAGAACCCAATAACAAGTAAAAGGGCGGATATTATGGTTAAACTAAAAGGTTTTGACAATATTGAACTAGAAAAAGAAAAGATTATGAATGTTGGAAGCATAGCCAGGATTAACCAAGTTATAGAGATACTTGAAGGGTTAGAACCTACTGAGAAAATAAATAAGTGTATTGAATTATTGGAAGAAGTAAAAAAGATAGAGGGATGGTAGCTAGGTTAACAGATGACCATGAATGTGACTACTTGGAAGTTACAATAAGAAAATTGAAAGTACCGGAAGAATAAATGCACGTTAACCAACCTAAAATAGATATGAATATTATTTTTTTCAGTTTTTCCAGAATATCCGAACATCAATAAGAGAATTTTTTTCTAGTGTTTTAGGTCTTTTCGATGTATGCTGCTTTGATCATAATTAAGTCTTTGTTGGCCATTTCTACTGAAATTTCAGTTCTCGCAGGGTATGTATATTCTCCATAGACCTCTATTGTGTCCCCTTCAATGTATGGTATGGTTGTTAAGTATCTGACAAGAATAGGGTTTGTTTTAAATTTTGGAACTTTGAGTTCTATGTAAGTTCGTGTTTTATTAAATTGCACATTTTCCATCTTTTTTTGTATTTGGCCTTTTACTTTGACTTTTTGTCCATTGAGAGAAGTTAGATTTTCCGATGTTTTTGATAGGTTAAGTTCTGTGCACGAGGCCTTGTATATTGAAATATTTTCCCCCGAAACAACAAGTAAATAAGCATCCTTTTCTTCGTTTACTGGAAATTCGAACGATAATCCAAATATTAAAGTATATGCAAATGCTACTACTACCATAATTAGCATTGTTGCTAAAATTTTACTCAATTTTCCATAGTATTACCTTAATTTGTCATTTTTATTTATAAAGTTACTCATATACCCATCTGCCATGTTTATGCCATCCATAACGGTAAACTGGCGCCTATTTCCATTTATAATATCCATAAGGCAAATTTCACGACCAAATAAAGTTCGTAACCACAAAGACCCGTTGCCATTTATAAATACATGGTTATATCAATAATTTAT
>DALO01000027.1 GCA_002496805.1 Methanobacterium sp. UBA353
AAAAAGTAATAATAAAGAAAATCTATTAGCATATTTAACTATGTTAACACTCCCCATCTCCGATTTGATCAGCAAGTCTAATGATTACTTTGATGTATGCTATATTTATAATTCATATATCATTTTTTTGGTTGTATGTTTATTAGTGTTACATTATCTAATGGTGTTATGTTAAACCCCATAGTCAAGGCCACTGAAATATTTTTAAAATAAATTTTCAGATAGAATTGAAGGATTACATTAGATTTATAGGGGGGATTAAGTGAGTTATGTGATTAAATTCTTTTAAATATAGTTCTTTTATGTAACTGTACAGCTAAAAAGAAAAATGTTACCGTGAAAAGTATTATGGCTATGAAATCTATTTGAATTGAATAATAACTGGTTCCGTTAATAGTGTATCTTATTAGATCTATGAAGTATGTTAATGGGGAAATTGAAGCGATTGTTTGACCCCAATATGGCATTTGTTCAAGGGGTACGAATATGCCACTGACAAATACCAGCGGAAATCTAACCAAGGAGGAAATCATCATTACGTTACTGGGGGCGTTAGATGGTGGTGAGGATAATATCAAACCGAATGATGAAAAACAAGCCGCAGCTAAGATTATTCCTAATATGAAAATGATGGGGTGGATTATGTTTACACCAATTGCTAAACCAATACCTATAGGTAATATGGGAATTAACATTCCAAATAAAAATGATGCTAACATATCACCAAACAGAAGAGTTGTAATGGAGATAGGTGCAGATATTAATCTTTCTAAAGTCCGTATTTGAGCTTCCCATGGTGCTATCACTGGAGAAACCGCAGTGGCTGTGAAAAATACAGTCATCCCAATTAATCCAGAAATCAAGAAATCTGCAGACATCTTTCTACTGCCAATAAAAAAGGCTAAAAATAGAAATAACGGCATTAAAAATCCAAATATAACTACAGGTCCTTTTAAGTAGTAAATAAGGATGTCTTTTTTCATAATTCCCAAAGAACGTTTCAGTTGATCCATATACAGATTTATCCGCATTAAGTTTCACCTGTCATTTCTAGGAATACTTCTTCCAGGGAAGGATCCCTGGTGTTCAAGGCTATTATCTTTAAATTCTCATTTTGTGCGAAATTAGTCACTGAATATATAAGATCGTTAATATTATCAGTGCCAATGATGAATTTATCCCCTTCTCTCCTTATTTCATTAACGTTGGGTATTGTTGATAATTTTTTGATATTAACAGTTTTGTTGAAGCTTACTTCAATAGATTTAAGCTTTTTGATCATGTTTTTGAGATTTCCAGGACGGTCAATGGCTGTTATTTTCCCATTGTTGATTATGGCAACTCTATCACACAAATGATTTGCTTCATCCATGTTATGGGTGGTTAAGAAGATTGTTTTGTTTTGATCTGGGAAATCTTGAAGAATGTCCCGAATCAGCAGGCTGCTTTGAACATCTAAACCAGAAGTAGGTTCATCTAAAAAGACTATCTGCGGATCATTTACTAATGCCATGCAAAGGATCAGCCTTTGTTTCATACCCTTAGAAAATCCCTTAACTTTACCATCCCTCCTATCATAAAGGTTTAATTGGTTCAAAAGAATTTCAACCCGGTTTTCAGCCTCTTTTTTGGGAATTCCGTAGAGTTCTGACATTAACATCATATTCTGCCATGCGGAAAGATCAACATATGCATTGGCTGTTTCTGGAACCACCCCAATGTTCTGTTTTGCTTTTAATGGTTCTTTTTGGATGTTAAATCCCAAAATATCTGCTTTTCCATGGTCCGGTTTAATTATGCCAGTCAACATTCTTAGTGTGGTGGTTTTACCAGCTCCGTTGGGACCTAAAAATCCGAAGATCTCACCCTTATTAACTTCAAAGTTAATATGGTCTACTGCAATGAGTTTCCCATATATCTTTGTCAGATTTTGCACCCGAATAACATGTTCCATGGTATTTTGTCCGGATTAGGTGATTTTATACGAGAAAAAATTAAATACTTTGATTATATTCTCCTTTTAGGATAATATATGCTTTCAAACCGCAACAACTAATTTTAGTCAAAATTAATTCATTTTCCATTACTGTCTTTGTTGTCACAGGGTTTATCTCCAATAGGCCTAGTTTCATTGGTTAACTATTTTTTTTTAAAAATAATATTTTCTAATTTCATCAACTATCTGTTCATCCCCTACCACTACCCTGATATAACACAGCCCCCCGTAACTCCACATAGACCACACCTGAGGACGAATCCATTTAATTAATATTAATTGAACCATAATTAGAGTAAAACTAAACTGATATTTTCATGATTAACCTTAACTTTCACAATATATATATACATTCTCTTACAAAAGATATGAGCATGAAAAAAGACACTACACGTGAAATAATCTCTATAATCGCTATTATATTAGGGGTTTTAATGCTTATTTACCCCCAACTGGTAGGATACTTGGCTGGATTATTCCTGATCATATACGGTATACTGGAACTAATTAAGTAGCTTAAAAAGCAATCAAGTACATTACAATATACCTTTAATCTGAGCTAGAGCCTCACCAGGTTCCAGTACTCCCGATCTAGTTTCTCTTAAAACCCTCTGGATAGAAAATCGTCGCATGTGAGGCTGATTTTTATGGACTTCCCTGATTAGCGGACATCCATATCCAGTTGTCTTTTTCATTCCCCATTTAAGAGATATATTTTTAACTTCCCTTTTTTTGAGAGATAAAGCTGCAGGTAGGTTAATTCTTAAAACATCACCCTCCTTTTGGAAAGAATTTGCTCCAGTTGACAAGAGATCTCCATATATGAGGAAAGAGATATTATTTTCCCTGGCGTATGTTAGTATTGTTTCTTCTATGGTCTTTGAACACACCCCACAGGGGTGGAAGCGTCCCTCCAGGGATCCATCAATCATTTCCTGCATATCCACATCCAAGTAGTGGTGCTTGACACCCAGTTTTTTGGTGAGGTTTTCTGCGCTAGTGCGGAAGTATGGTGGAAGAATGATCTTTCCCGGATTCACAGTCACTGCTAATGGGTTAAATCCCAACATTTTAGCGATCAAAAGAGAAACACCACTGTCAACACCTCCAGATAAGGCTACCAATGCCGTGGACTCCAGTTTATTGTTATCGGCACGAATTTCATCATATCTGTCTTTTTGGGTCTCTTTTATAGTCGCACCTATCTTTTTAGGATTATTTTCATCCCTACGAATTTTATTGGATTTTGTAGGGGTTTTTTGTAATTTTTCAATAAGTGATTCAACTGTGTAAGGGTTTTTTATACGAAAATTGAGTAAATTGGATAAATTAATTAGGGGTTCTTTTTTTGCGTGGCTGTAATCAGATATAATTTTTTCCAATTTTACCAGGGCAAGTTTCATCCTGTATACTGGTACGATGAAATCTGAATTAGCCTCTACGTGAATGGAGTTGATTCCTAATTCTTCACGGAGCCGGCCCACCACCCAACCTCCTTTGCCAATTATCACCGATTTTTCAGGACGGTCTGGAGTTATGATCAGAAGATTTCCTTCATTTTCGTCAAAAATAAGGTGGGATATACCCACTTCAACATCTTTATGACCTATATCTCTTCTAATTTTAGAGATTAAAGCTATTAATTCATTTTTTTTTATATTCAAAACTAATTCTCCTTGATATCTTGAAAAAATTACTAATACAGTAAAAAAAAAGTCTTATGAATAAATCCAGTTATCTCCGGGTGTAAGTGCCCATCAGTTGTCCTTCATCAAGGATGTGTCCTTCCATAGCCTTTAAAACTTCTTTTTTAGTAACTCCCGATGGTAAATTTAGTTTAACATCCAATGCATAGACTTTGAAATAATAGCGATGTGTTCCACTTGGTGGGCAGGGACCACTGTATCCAATGTTTCCCCAACTGTTGGAACCTTGCAGTGCACCGTTTTCCAGTTCTTCCCTGGGCATCACCATTTCAGGTAAACTGCTGATTTCAGGAGGCAAATTAAAAATCACCCAGTGGATCCAAGTGCCTCTTGGTGCGTCAGGATCATCACATATCAAGGCAATACTACCATTATCTGATATTGACAACTTTGACATGTCCCAATCAAGGGGAGGGGAAATATTTGAACCTTCACAACTGTATTTAGGAGGTATGGGTTCCCCCTCACTAAACACTGGACTTGAAATTTCTATAACCATAAAATCACCCCTTTCAATCTGGATTATCTTATATTTCTGTTTAATATTTTGAACGGCAAAC
This sequence comes from Methanobacterium sp. UBA353, assembly GCA_002496805.1. GTDB lineage: Archaea > Methanobacteriota > Methanobacteria > Methanobacteriales > Methanobacteriaceae > Methanobacterium. Next base: position 4,263 of record DALO01000027.1, read on the forward strand.
TACTTATATGTGAAGTGGTTGTACAACACCCCACTGAATGCTGGTTTTAGGTATAAGGAACTTATTATTATAGACACGTGCAAATGAAAGTTGAAGTTATCCATTGTCAATTATGGTTTTCATAGTGAACATCTTTAAGGTTAATGGTAATTCATAAGCAAAAGATCGACAAACTTAAATATAATGTAGCCTCTATAAATGAACGAGGTGATTAACATGGCTGAATTGCCAATTGCTCCAGTAGGAAGGATCATTAAAAATGCTGGTGCCCCAAGAGTTAGTGATGATGCAAGAGACGCATTAGCTAAAGTATTAGAAGAAAAAGGCGAATCTATTGCTGTAGAAGCTGTTAAATTAGCTAAACACGCAGGACGAAAAACTGTTAAAGCATCAGATATAGAAATGGCTGTTAAAGCAGCCTAACCTTTTATTTTTTCTTTAAATATTATTTTTAAGTTATTTCAACAGTTGTTGACATTTGTATCGGAACTGTTTAATCATTATTCTCTGAAAAATTAACTATTTTAATTGTATCTACTTTATTGATACTATTTACACTTGATAATTTCATTCCAATAATTATTTCGAATCTGTATTAATGGCCATAACCCATATAACTGGTGATAAACTGAATATAACAAGAACAATAGTTATAAGTTCTGAATTAATATAATATTTAATAGTTCAATAATAGGATGTTTATAGTCTAAATAAAAAATTTATTGATCCATATATTAATATTCAATTAAACAATTCATTAAATTGGAAAATTCACACATTCTTTGAATCCGAATAACAATTATTTAAGGTTTTGATAATTTTGAGTAGAATAGCCATATTAGACCATGACCGCTGCCAACCAAAAAAATGCAACTACACTTGCATTGAATACTGTCCTGGTGTGCGCATGGAAGAAGACACTATCACCATCAACCCTAAGACAAAAAAACCAATCATTTCCGAAGAACTCTGTTCTGGATGTGGTATATGCACTAATCGTTGCCCGTTTAAGGCTGTGAGTATTATTAACTTACCAGAAACATTGGAAGATCCCATACACCGCTATGGGCAGAACCAGTTCGAATTATTCGGTTTACCCACCATAAGAGAAGGTTCCGTTGTGGGACTCTTAGGACCCAATGGTATTGGTAAATCAACCATCATCCGCCTATTATCTGGCGAATTACACCCCAACCTGGGAAAGTTTGATGAAAAAGTTCCATGGGAAGATATATTCAATTTTTTCAAAGGAAACCAACTGCAAAGTTACTTTCAGAAACTTTCAGAGGGTGATTTAAAAGTGGTGCATAAGCCACAGATGGTGGACTTGTTACCTAAATTTGTGAAGGGAAATGTGGCTGATCTTTTAAACAGTGTTGATGAAAGGAAACGACTGGAATTTGTAAATGAATCCCTTCAACTGGAACCAATAATGGGGAGGGAAATTGCCAACCTAAGTGGTGGTGAGCTTCAAAGAGTTGCTATAGCAGCTGCAGTCCTAAGAGAAGCAGATTTCTATTATTTTGACGAACCCACCAGCTGGTTAGATGTCCGCCAACGATTATATGCCATCAAAGTTATCCGGGAGTTGGCAAGTCAGGGCAAATCCATCCTGGTAATAGAGCATGATTTAGCAGCATTAGATGCTATTTCCGATTACGTGCATATTCTTTATGGTCAACCCGGAGGTTATGGTGTTGTTTCACAGATGCGTGGTGTTCGAGTGGGAATAAACACTTATATCAGTGGTTATCTCCGGGAAGAAAATGTTCGCTTCCGTAAACAAGCCATAAAATTCCATGCAAGTCCACCCACTGCAAAGATTGATACTGAATCAATATCATCATACACTTCCCTTCGAAAGTCTTATGATGGCTTCCACTTGGAAGTTGATGAAGGTGAAGTTCAACATGATGAGATACTGACGGCTTTCGGACCCAACGGTATTGGGAAAACCACTTTTGCCAAAATACTGGCTGGAGTGGAAAAACCTGACGATGGAAAGATAAAAAAGAAGGTTACAATCTCCTATAAACCTCAGTACCTCATATCTGACTATTCAGGTACAGTCCAGGAATTCTTATACACCACAACCCCCAACTTTGGTACTAACCTTTTCAAGACTGAAATTATGAAACCGTTCCTCCTGGAGGAATTACTGGAGAAAAAAATGGATGAATTGAGTGGGGGTGAACTCCAAAGGCTGAGTGTGGCTATCTCCCTTTCCAGAGAGGCTGATATTTACCTTTTCGATGAACCCACCGCCTACTTAGATGTTGAACAACGACTCCGGACAGCGCGCACAATAAAACATGTGATTGAAAGCCGTAACGCTGCTGCCATCATTGTTGACCACGATATCGTGTTTATTGACTACATTTCCAGCCGTGCCATGGTTTTCACTGGGGAACCTGGAGTGGATGGCCATGCCACCAAGCCCATGGATCTGCGTTCGGCTATGAACAAGTTCCTGTCAGAGGTTGGTGTTACCTTCCGTCGTGACAAAGAAACAAAAAGGCCCAGGGTTAACAAAGAAAATAGCTACCTGGATAGAGAACAAAAGGAGAAGGGAGAATATTACTATCTGAAAAGTTAAGTAATTCAACCCTTTTTACCATTCCCATCATTAAACTAGATATTGTTTATAAAACACGAATATGGTGATTTTATCAATCAAATAACATTCACAGCTATATTTTTCAATACAACCATTGAATTCGTTATATTTGAGCTTAAAAAAAATACATAAATATACACCAGATTCAGCTCAAAAAAAACCACCATATTAATTGTATTTTTAGCAGGGCTAATCACAACATTAGGCTACAACTCAAAAATAGCCCTACAAAATCTTTCAGAATCATAAAAAATCTAAGACCTTAAAATAATTGTGGGGGAAAATATGCAAAAAAACAACAAACAAAAAAGGAAAAACTGGCAGAAACGTGAATAAAATGGATGGGGAAAGTGCTGTACTTGCGAAAATCTCCGAAATGCCCGAACCTTATCTCACCATGGGCGAGCGACTCCATAATATCATCAAAGCCAGCTCACCATTACTCAAACCAAAAACCTGGTACGGGATGCCCGCATATGCCAGGGACAACAAGGTCATCTGCTTCATCCGGGGAGCTAAAAACGAGAGGTACATGACATTGGGTTTCACCGAGGATGCTAAGCTCGATGAAGATAATTTTTGGCCAACTTCCTTTGCATTGAAGGATTTAACTGCCGCCGAAGAGACTAAGATCACCGCTCTGGTGAAAAAAGCTGTGGGTTGATATCTATAGAATACTTTGTAGCCGAATTATCCCAAATAACTGTAAAATTCCATATTACTCTTTAAACATCACCTTTCACGTATGTATCATTGATTGTATCCTCTGACATATATTGTGTCTTTATTAATTTACTGCAATCATCCCCTTTATTAACAGGGTGTCTGTTTTAAGTGAAATTTTCCAGTGTGTAAATTTCTTGGATTTCGTTTTGGCCGTAGGATATTAGTATTCCTAGTAAAAG
>DALO01000006.1:0-251 GCA_002496805.1 Methanobacterium sp. UBA353
TCACTTAAAACAGACACCCTGTTTCTTTATATTCTCTAAAAAATGATCAGTTGTTATTGCAATTAATAGTTGATTAGTTGTTGATTCTTGTATAAATGTTTTTATGGCTTTTGGAGTTCTTTTGGGAACTATTTTCTTCTGCTATCGGAATATTGAGTTTCGTGTCGTAATATATGTTAATCTGTATTTTCTTTGGCCGTTAATTCGTAAAATACTGTTCATCATAGCTGTAATATCCTGAATATCTTTTT
>DALO01000006.1:550-29323 GCA_002496805.1 Methanobacterium sp. UBA353
GGTTTAATGATTGAATTAAGGCTTGTTACGAATTTTTACCAACATGATTTGCATTTGTATCTTCTTAAATAAATCTTCTGGGGACCAAATTCTCCTAATACAGGGTTTCTTTCCTGATATTCTTGTTTAATCACATGTTTAAAATGGCATATTGGGCAAATAGCATTGATATAGACGCAATTTTTTTAGAAAGATATATAGATTATAACCTACAACTTACAATTTAAATAGTTATACCTTGCTATTCTAATGATTTAAGAGATCTTTTTAATTAATCGAGGAGCCTATCTTGAATTTTATTTACTTAGATGAATCAGGAAATTTGGGGTTTAGTGAAAAATCTACCCAATATTTTGTTGTCGCTGCTCTCTGTTGTAATGAGATGAAAACTGTTGATATGTGTATCAAAAGAGTACGGAATGGATTAACTAAGAAATATAAAAAGAATGAAATGAAATTTTCCAACTCCTCAGACACAACACGAAGGAGAGTTTTAAAGTGTATTGCCCGCCGAGATGTGTCAATTGCTTATTTAAGTTTAGATAAGAATTGGGTTGATGATCATTTACGCGACAAACCACAAGTTATTCATAAATATATGTTTGGGCAATTATTAACAAACATTCTTCATGAAACTTCTATTTCAAGGACAAAAATAATTGTGGATAAATTTCTTGATTACAAAAGAATTGAAGAGTTTGATAGTTATATCAACAAAAAAAATATCTGTAAGGGGAGATATCGAACATGTATCCTCTCAATCTAACAATGGTATTCAAGCTGTAGACTTTGTTGTAGGTGCAGTTCATCGAAAATATCGTAATAATGATGATATTTTCCATAACATAATTTTGGATAAAATTGATTTAGCTTTAGATTCAAAAGAAATAATATTCACAAGAAAATAAAAGTAATAGGTGAACCCATTCCTACTAGTCCCATCCCGCGTCCGCGGGCATCATTCTTTTGGAAGGACTTACACACCTTGATATATAATAGCTATTATAAGATATATAAATTTTTCGGCTTTGTAGAAACCATGTTTTTTTTTATTTGAATTGAGGTTTTTAGTATTTTTCATGAAATCGGTTCCAACCCCCATAAACTTTACAGCCCCCCAATAACTTTTAGAAAAACTCCAGGGTTCATTGATGGAATGTTACCCAGTTGAAATAGATGTTTATTTCAAGAGTAAAAACTTTGGTAATGATAACATCAATTATGAGCTAAAAAGCACCACTACTGCCCATAAGTGACCAATGCACATTCATACCACTCTTATACCTAAATACTCCTGTTACAAAGAAGTTGAATTGATTATATGGTTGCAGGCCAAATGGAAAAGTGATAGTACATTTTAAGCACATCTAAATTAATTTCGTATTTTAAACTTCTTTTATCATGGTAACTACAGTTTTAAAGAGTATTGGACCATCCATCCATGCTTGTTTTAGGAGATATATCGGCCGTAGATAGAACTGTCTGAAGGCTGTTTTCTGTAGTTTTTTAAGTTCATCCAGTGAACAGTCAACAGTATCCAATACTGGTGAGAGTAAGGTGTATTTGGACCAGTCTTTCACTTTGATAAGGTTTTGTTGAACTGCTTCCTGGTAAAATTTGGTTCCAGGGTAGGGTGTGGCTAAACTGAAAACTGCATAGGAAGGGTTGAGTTCTTTGGCAAATTTGATGGTTCGTTCAATACTTTCCCTGGTGTCCCCGGGCATTCCCAGCACTACAGAAGCTATGGTGCGGATATCATTCTTCCGGGCTAGTTTAAAGGCTTGGCGGATTTTTTCAATGGTTAATTGTTTGTTAAGCTTGTCGAGCTGTTGCTGATCAGCTGATTCCACCCCTAAAAACATGGTTATGCAACCAGAATCATGCAATTTTTGGAGTAATTCATCAGAAAGCGTGTCTGCCCGGGCTGTGCATCCCCAATAAATGTTAAGTTCCCTTTTAATAATCTCATCACATATTTTTGCCACCCTGCTTGGTTTGAGTGTGAAAGTATCATCCATAAACGCGATTATCCCGGCATCATGGTCGTTGATAAGGTGTTCCATTTCATCAACCACGTTCTTGACGGATCTCATCCTGAGCTTGTTACCGTGCAGTGCTGCTGAGGCACAGAAGGAACATTGCATTGGACATCCTCTGCCAGATATTATGGTGGCAGTGGGTAGTTTCTGGTTCAAGATTTTGTAATGATCCATGGGGAGCAGGTGCCTTGCAGGGAATGGTAATTCATCAAGATCCATTATCAAAGGCCGTGGGGGCGTTACCACGTCTTGGTAGGCAATTCCTTTTACTTTACTAAGATTTCCACCTTCTTCCAGGGTTTTCACCAGTTCGGGGAAGGTGTATTCTCCTTCACCTATGACCACAATATCCACGTAATCCTTTTCCAACATTTCCTGGTGGTTGAAACTGGGATGGTATCCTCCCATAACTATTGTGGCCTCAGGACAACTTTTTTTAGCCAGCTGGGCAGTTTTAAGGGAGTTGGAGATGGTAGGGGTTAATGCAGTTACAGCCACCAATCCAGGGTTGGCCTTTTGGATCTGGGCTTCCAGTGCTTCCCAACTCATTTCCAGGGCTGCTGCATCAATTATCTCAACATCGATATCATTTTCTTCTAATACTGCAGCTATATATGCTATCCCTAATGGTGGTGCCACTAATCCTATGAATTTGTATTTAGAATTAAAGTAAGGTGGGTTAATGAGTAAAACTTTCATTTAATCACCAGAATAAGTAAATTATTTAAAAATTCACTTGGGTAGAGGTATATCTTCATTTTCATCAACTTTAATCTCTATTAATAATGGTTTATTAAGTTTTAGTCCATCCTCCACAGCTACCAAAACATCACCTGGAGAATCCACCATTTTGGCCTTTAAATGATAAGCAGTGGCCAGTTTCACAAAATCAGGATTTTCAAGTTTCACTTGGAATGCTCCCCCATAGTAAAGCTCTTGCCACTGTCGGATAATGCCCAGTGACTGGTTATTAATTAGGCAGATCATGATGGGTAAATCTAACTCAAAGATGGTTGCCATCTCCTGACTGGTCATCTGAAAACCACCATCACCCACTACCACCACCACATTCTTATCAGGACGTGCCAGGCTAACACCAACTGCTGCCGGGATTCCGTACCCCATAGGTCCGAATCCTCCTGAAAAAATCAATGAAGATGGTTCGGATACTTTCATAAGTAGATTTACCCATGTGGTGTGACTGCCAGCATCATTAACCAAAATTGAAGAACCTAAACCACCTAATATCTCTTTAATAGCTCTTTGTGGCTTTAGAGGTGTTTTATCAAAATTTGTCCTGATTTCCTGGACGTTATCATAGTTTTTGAGTTCATGTAACCATTTTTCTGTACTTTTAGTTGATGTTTGGCTGATTTTTCCCATGAACTCTTTTACATCAGCCTGAATATTGATATTTCCATTTAAAACTGTTTTATCCATGTTTACATGGATGGTTGGTGCATTATCAAGCCCTTTTTGTGTTCGTTCGGATAGTCGACATCCAATGGCCAGGATAAGGTCTGCGTTTTTTCCGGCATAGTTCGCTCTTGGTGTACCTCTGGTTCCTAAAAGTCCCAAAGAAAGGGGGTGGTTCTCACCAATAACACCTCTGGCCGGGTAAGTGGTGGCTACTGGGATTTGGTGTTGTTTTGCAAAGTTGTTTACCTCATTAACCGCATGTGACCATAATACTCCTGCTCCAACCAGAAGCAGGGGTCTTTCAGAGTTTCTAAGTAGTCCTTCTACTTGGTTTATGTCTTTCCAATCGGTTTTGGTGTTTCTTTCCACACTTTCATCCAGCAGGGATGGGTTGACTTCTTTTTCTAAAGTATCGCGTGGAATGTTCAGGTGTATTGGACCTGTTTTCCCTGTTTTAAGGGTTAGGAATGTTTTTTTAATTAGTTCTATTCCTTTATCTGGTTCATCTATCAAGTGACTTTGTAAAGTGATGGGTTCAAAAACAGCGTTTACATCCACATCTTGAAAGACATTTTCACCCTTTAAGTTACTAGGAACATCTCCAGTTATAACAATAAGAGGTATTGAGTCCTTATAAGCAGTTGCAACTCCCATTGCCATGTTTAATGCCCCTGGACCTCCGGATGCTATACATATACCTGGTTGGAGTGATGCTCGTGCGTATCCATCTGCTGCATGAACTGCACCCTGTTCATGACGCATTAGAACATGTTTTATTGATGATTTACGCAGCGACTGGTAAACTGGTAGTATTTGTTCCCCTGGATGGCCAAATATATATTTTATTCCCTCTTTTTCCATTATTTTAACCAGTGCATCTGCCAATCTAATCTTGGCCACGGATTGCATGATGAAAGATTATGTTGCTTACTATTATTAAATTATGACCCGGCTTGTTTTCAGGAGGACCCAGAAAAGTTTTAGATAGGAATGATTGGAAACACATCCAGATGATTCGGAAGTTTTAGATAGGACCCAGTAACAGTTTTTGAGGATATGAGACAACTTTTTCATGCCCTGATGGGCAAGTTTAGATAGGACCCAGTAACAGTTTTTGGTGCCACTAATCTTAAGAAGCCAGATATGGAAATATGTAAAAAAAATGGTGGAAATATAATTCAACTGGAAACAACATAACATAGCATGGTGATTGTTAATGACAATCTTGCCTGAATAAAAGGGTTTGTAGGGGGTTTTAATATTTTAAGTGAATTAGAAGCTCTTTTGAAAGAAAATAGATTATTTCCACCTTTTGAAAATTTAATGAGAGATAGTAACATCCAGAAATGGATGGAAGGTTATGGGATAACTAGTTATGATGAACTTCTCCAGAAAGCTCAAAATGATCCGGAATGGTTCTGGGATGAGCTTGCCCAGGAACTGGAATGGTACCAACCCTATGATGATGTCTTAAAATGGGATCCCCCCCATGCTGAGTGGTTCTGTGGAGGTAAATTTAACATTGTGCATAATGCCCTGGATCGACATGTTAAAACTTGGCGAAAAAATAAGGTGGCCTATACATGGGAAGGTGAATCTGGCCAGGTGAAGAAGCTTACCTATCACGATCTTCATAGAAAGGTTAACCAAATGGCAAATGCCCTGCGTGGTCTTGGTGTTAAAAAGGGGGATCGTGTGTCTATTTACTTGCCCATGATCCTGGAGTTACCCATTGCCATCTTGGCCTGCGCCAAGATCGGAGCAATCCATAGTGTGGTTTTCTCTGGTTTCTGGGCTAAAGCCTTTCAAGAAAGAGCCAACGACGCTAAAGTAAAAGTAGCCATAACTGTGGACGGATTTTACCGCCGAGGAAAAGTTATACCTCTCAAAAAAAATGTAGATGAAGTTTTGGATGATATTCCCTCCCTGGAAACACTAATAGTAGTGAAACATGCTGATTCCCCAGTTCATATGAAACCAGGACGTGATTTGTGGTGGGAGGACCTCATCCATGAACAAAAAAAAGAATGTACCACCGAGCCCATGGATTCTGAAGACCCCCTTTTCATCCTTTACACTTCAGGCACAACTGGAAAACCTAAAGGAGTGGTTCATGTCCATGGTGGTTACGCAGTTGGGATTTATGCCACCTTAAAATTAGTGTTTGACTTGAAAGACCAGGATATATGGTGGTGTGCTGCGGATATTGGCTGGATAACTGGTCACAGTTACATTGTATATGCCCCCCTTATCATGGGTGTCACTTCAGTGATGTATGAGGGTGCCCCTGATTATCCTGACCCTAACCGTCTCTGGGAGATCATCGAAAACCACTGCGTGAATGTGTTCTACACCGCCCCTACCACCATCAGATTGTTCATGAAATACGGGGAAAAATGGCCCCAGAAACATGATTTAAGCTCTTTAAGACTTCTTGGTAGTGTGGGAGAACCCATCAATCCAGAGGCATGGATGTGGTACTACAAACATGTTGGAAATCGACAGTGCCCCATTATGGACACATGGTGGCAGACAGAAACTGGAATGCAACTTATAACTCCCCTGCCCATAACTTCCTTAAAGCCAGGATCAGTAGTAAAACCATTCCCCACCATAAAAGCCGATGTAGTGGATAAAAAAGGCAAATCCATAAGTGAAGGTGGTGGTCATCTGGTTATTAAGACACCCTGGCCATCCATGTTCAGAACACTTTACAAGGATCCAGATCGTTACGTGGATGCCTACTGGAGCACCTACCCCGGAGTTTATCTTAGTGGTGATGTTGCCCGCATTGACGAGGACGGTTATTTCTGGATACAGGGAAGAGCAGATGATGTTTTAAACGTTGCCGGGCACCGTATAAGCACTGCAGAAATTGAATCCGCCCTGGTAAGTTACGATGCTGTGGCTGAAGCAGCAGTAGTTGGAAAACCAGACCAAGTTAAAGGAGAAGAGATTTGCAGTTTTGTTACACTAAAAAAGGGATTTGATCCAAGTCCCAAGCTGAAACATCTCCTCAGAGAACATGTTCGCCGAGAAATCGGGCCAATAGCCAGCCCTGCATTTATCGGTTTTGTGGAGGATCTGCCCAAGACCCGTTCTGGTAAGATCATGCGCCGGGTGATAAAAGCCAAGGTGAAAGGGGATGATGTGGGAGATATAACCACACTGGCCAATCCAGAAGCAGTGGACAAACTGAATCATCCACTGTAGATAACTTAGAAAAATATTTAATTAATCTTCATTTTCCTGATAGCTGCCTTTATACTCCCCTGAACCTTCAACTGGGAAAACAACTCCTTGTGCTATTCTTTCCCCCTGTTTCAGAGTGAATGGGAAATCTCCCTGATTAACCATGAGGAATTGTAGGGTTCCGTAAAATCCAGGGTCACCTACTGCAGTGTGGATGCTTATAAAGGAGCGTAGGAGTGTGGAACGAGGAAGATAAAGCATTGAATATCCCTTGGGTATTTTTATTTTACGATCAATGGTTACACTGTAGGCAGTCTTTGGTTTAAGAGTGTAAAGTGGGGGTTCTAGTTTTTGAAGTTCTGGCAGGTTTTTCTGGTTATCAACTAGTGATCCTGGTCCTTTCTGCCTGAACACTTCATCAACCCGTAAATCTATACCTGATGGTTCTACCAGTTCTTTGAATTCGGGAAATAATTTTATGAGTTCTTTTTCACCTAACATAGATAGATTCTCCTGTGATCAATACGAAAATTCAGATAGTAATGTACTCATGATAGATTTGGATTTGGCACTTAAAAAATAATGGCACTTTGAGAAACATTTAACCAAAAAAAATGTATCCATAAATAGGAAATCCTTTTTCCCTCTAGACTTATTATTGGAGAACTCCTCCCAATGCCACTGTAATTTTTGCAGTGTTTATGAGGACTATAGTAGAATACTTGAAAAAAATATAACTTTAGGTAAACCATAACACAGTGAATAGGCGATGAGAATGAAACAGGTTAAAAGTCACTTTGAAGAAGAAGCTGAGATATTTGACGAACTTATCAAGACATTAATTCCATATTATGAGGATATGATTGAGTCCATGATATTAGCATTACCTTTTCACCAGAAAGAGAAGATAAATGTTTTAGATCTTGGCTGTGGCACTGGAAACATATCTTTGAAGGTTAAAGAAAGGTTTCCCAATGCCAGAATAACCAGTGTGGATATGGCCAAGAACATGATCAAAATAGCGAAGCAGAAACTCGCATCTTACAATGATATTGAGTTTATAATTGCTGATGTCCGTGATCTTGAATTTGTGGATGAATTTGATGCAGTTGTATCATCACTGGCATTACATCACCTACATCACCCAGAAAAGAAACCATATTACCATAGGATAAACCGTTTTCTTAAAAAGGGAGGAGTCTTCTACAATACAGATAACATCTTAGGATCATCACCCCACCTAAATCAGCTTTACATGGATAAGTGGATAGAATTCCTGCTTAAATCTCACACACATGAAGAAATTGATAGTGTATGGATTCCTAAACACAGAGAAGAAGATTTTCCTGCACCCCTTATGGATCATATCCATTTATTGGAAGAAGTGGGATTTAAAGAAGTGGACGTGGTTTGGAAATCTTACATGTTTGGAGTTTATGGAGGAAAGAAGTAATTCGCATAATCAACAACCCCTCCCATTTTTTTTTTGTTATGGGATTTTTTGACCACATTCACCACAGAAATTAGTGTTCTCTTTTAGTTTAGACCCACAATTAGTGCAAAGTCTGGGGGTATTGTTAAATTGGAACATCAACTCATCAAACAGATAAGTTAAAGATGTATCGTTAGTTGAAACAACTATGCTATCATTGTCATTGGTAGTGATTTTGAATGAACGACCCGGACTATTCCAACCGATAGAATCAACCTCACTAAATGGGATGGTGTTCTGATAACGTGCCATTCTATCATAAATTTTAAGACAATCAGGATACACGACTAGGCGGGCCTCTTTAAATTCTTGATTATTATTTATGATTTGTTCTTTAGTTGTGCTCCCATCACCACTGGCAAGACCATAACCTGCAATTGCCCCTACCGGCCCTAAAAGCAATCCTCCTGCTAAAGCACCGCCCGCTTTTTTAACCCCACGATGAGCTGATACTGTTACTTTACTACTTGGTTTGTAAATTTTAATATTAAGAGGAGGAAATTTCATGACTTTTCGCAAGGTTGCGAATTTTTCATCAACGATTTTGTCTATTTGTTCGATTGATGTTATTTCCCTCCTTTTGATCATGAGTTTGATTTCCCAGTTTAAATGTAACGACATTTTACTTGCTTTTTCTTTGCCAAAGAAGGATAAGTGGCCGACTCCAAATATTTCTCTAAGTTCTTTACTAGCTCCAGTGAATTCCCCACCAACTCTACGTTTTAAATGTTTTCTCAACTCTTTTTCAGTTGAAAAACGACGCATAATATCATTCCTCCCCTTCTTCAAGTTTTTTAAGTTTGACCATGCATATTATCTTGTATTCATGGACAATGTAATTATTATAGTGCTTTGTTGAATGATTAGAAACAAATACGCCTCTACGTTCTCCAATATATGCATATCTTCTTTAGACTTAAACGGTATTCTCACACTGGTTAAGTATGTTTTTACTCATTTTCATAATCTTCTATTTTTTTTAAAAAAAATCAGTCCCCACCCATTTTTATTGCAGTCAATATTAATTATTAAAAAAAAAATCGTGGGAATTTCATCTGTGACCCAAATCGGCGGCCGAAATTAAAGCATTTCTTACTTTGAAGAAATGGTCAAGGGAATGGGTTGGAGCAGGAAAAAATTAAACCCACACACGGATAAAATGAGCCAACTTCAAACAATCTACCGAAAAACAAAACAAATATGAACACAGTAGGTAATGAAGTTGCCAAAATGGTCCGTATCTACAAGTTAAACAAAATATTGAATAAAAAAAAAATACTTAAAAACCTCAACAGCACCACTTCACACCCATCATCTAGTCTCACCATGGCCTTAGCGTGTGGTGCTATTATAGTTGCAATAATATTAACTTATCATAAAAAATTTCTGCAAATGATACTGTAATTGAAAAACTAATAAACCCCAGTGGTCTGTCGACTTATTGACTGTGGATGATAAACTACGTATTAATTATAATTATGTATTTTCACTTATGAATGAAAAACGTTACACCTGTTTTTATATTAATCCCCAAGGACTTGTTCCACCATCCAATCAGGATGGAACTCCATTATATCCCCATATCCCTGACCTACACCCAAGTAAAGTATGGGCTTGTTTATCACATGGCCAATGGATAGTGCTGCCCCTCCTTTTGCATCAGCATCAGCCTTGGTAAGTATGATTCCGTCCACACCCACAGCATCATCAAATTTACGTGCTTGTTCCACGGCATCATTCCCGGTGAGTGCATCTCCAACGAATATTGCAATATCTGGCTTGACAACCCTCTGGATCTTTTTCATCTCATCCATGAGATTCACATTAGTCTGCATTCGTCCTGCAGTGTCAATGAGTACCAGTTCTTTTTTCTGGGCCCGCGCATGTTCCACTGCATCATAGGCCACTGCTGCTGGATCAGCCCCTTTCTGGTGGCGTATTATCTTCACCCCTATATTTTCTGCATGGTGGGATATTTGTTCTATGGCCCCTGCCCGGAAAGTATCAGATGCAGCTATAACTGGGGTGTAGCCTTCTTTAACAAACTGATCAGCAATTTTAGAAATAGTAGTGGTTTTCCCAGTTCCGTTAACACCTACGAACATTATCTTATAGGGTTCTCCAGTTTTTTGGGCTTTGTTAACAGATTTTTTCAGATCAGGACCTTCAACTATCAGTATGTCCGATATGGCATTTTTAAGGGCATCTTTAGTAAATTTTGCAACGTCACTTCTTCTTTTTATCTTCCGACCCACTAAATCTTGTTTAACTGACTTGACAATCTGTTCAGCCACTTCCAAGGCAACATCCCCCTCCAGAAGAGCTAATTCCAGTTCAAATAGGATGTCATCTATATCCTTGGGGGAGATGGTTTTGTGGGTGGCAAATGTAAACAGTCCAGATGCTTCTTCTTCTGCATTTTCCCCTGTTTGATCATTATCCGGTTTCTCGATGCCTTCTGTTGAATCATCTAGAGATTTTTCATGCTGTTTTGAACCTTTTTCATCCTTTTTCAGGGAATCTTCATCTTTTGGTTCGGATTTTCTGCGTAGGAATGATAAACGTGATTTTTTTTCAGATTCCGTCTTTTTCAAGTGAGTTTCATCTTCGGATGATTTATCTTCTTTTCCCTTGACGGAAGTTTTATCTTCGGCATCTTTAATTTCATTTGATGCTTTTTTTTCCTTTTTTTCATCTTCAAGAGCTTTTTCCTCTTCTTCAGGGGAAAATTGGTCAGAAATTTTTCCGATTGTGCCGGAGAATTTCTTTTTTAAAGATTCAAACAAAGGGCATCACATCCTATTATATGGAGAATTATTTAGTGGTTTAACTTGCTTTTGTAGGATAGTTGTTGTAATGGTTTAATTTGTTTTTGTAGGATAATTGTTGTAATAGTTTAATTTAATTTATGGTTAATAAAAAGATGAAATTAGATTAAATTCTTGATGAGTGGCTGACTTATATAGAAAATGAGAAGTGAAATTTAGGGTAGGTTTTCACCAGGTGTACCCTCAATTTTCTGGATGAGTGCCTCGGCTTCTGGGCTTTTCTGGGCGATGATATCACTGATTTTCTGGATATCTCCAATCATTTTCTGCATTATTTCATCCAATTCTTTTTTCTGCCCTTCAATGCTTACTTTAGCATCGTCAATAGTTTTTTTAACAGCAGCTCCTGAACCTAAGCCAACAATCACTTCTTCGGTGTTTTTGATTTCTGTAATCAGAAATGAACCAGCACCAATTGGTACCAGGGTTTCAGGTGATTTTTTACCTTTAATTGAATCCAAAGTTTCCTGAGCGACTGTGAAATCAGTGATAGTATCTTTAAGAGTTTCTACTTGCTGGTTTAACGTGTCTGCTTGGGCTTTGTAGGCATTGAGTTCGTTTACGATCTCTTCGAGCCTTTGTCGGTCTTCCATGTTGCTCACTCCGAAGTCAGGGTTTTGATCAGTGGATCAATTACTTCTTCAGCAGATATTTCATAAATTTTTTCGATGTGTATCTGGTTGCGTACAATGTGATGTTTGCTACCGAATTCTGAGTAGATTTTTTCTTTAATATCTTCTTCACCTATGGCTTTCAGTTCCCTGGTGAAGGGTTTGAAACTATTTCCCATGATGAATTTGCCTTGAACTCTATATATCTTCGTTTTCATAATAATCCCTCTAGAAAACCTAATGATTCTTCTATTCTTGCCATTTCCGGACCAGTTGTTTTGCTTCCTACTAACACACCATTCGAATTGGCAACTGTGCCTGCTCCCACCAGTCTGGTTCCTTGGTTCACGGTTCCCACATCTGCCGGGACCTTCATGACTTTTTCCAGGAATTCGATTTCTTCTGATGTTGCGGATGGATGTACCAGCACACCTTTGTTAGTGGCAACTGCCACTGATCCGTTGATCTTGAATTTTGCTATGCTGCCTCTGACCACGTCCACGTCCAGAGTTTCAGAAACCACTTTAATTGATTCATCCGATAGTAGGGGATTTACCAGGGCTCCGTGGTCATTGGCCAGAATGATGTTGCCAACTGCTGTGAGTCGGTCTGGTATCCTTTCTACCTCCAATCCTGATTTTTTGATCTCTTTTATTTCATTGTCGAAGGCAAATTTGGATAACAGAAATCCTCTGGAGTTTCCTACTGCTAGTGCTCCAGCTAGGCTACTTCCACTGATGGGGGTTTTTATTACCGGAACTTGAAGGCATTCTTCAATTACTCCCACCATTTTTTCACCCAAGTTAGGTGGTACAAGAGCCATTTTATCAGTGACTGCTATGCTAACACCCAAGTTGGGGTTACCTGCCAGATCTATTCTCCTAATCATAGGAGTTCACCTACTGAGTTAGGGTGACCAGTACAGAACCATCTTCTTCTTTGGTTGCCTTTACTTTGATCTTGGAGGGTATTTTCTGTATTCCCCTTTCCCATATTTTTTCATTCACCGATGCATCTAGTTGGACATCATCAGACTTCATGTGTTTTTGAATGAATTCCCTCACAAATCGGATTGCTCGTGGTGACCTCTTAGTTCGCGGTACCTTTTTAGCATCCCTGAGAGGTATAATGTAAACTCTTTCCATCTTTATTCGCTCCTCAGATTAGAATTATGCTTTTATTTTGTTTCTTCTCCAGTGTCTCATTTTTGGATGGGTTCTGACCTTTCGGTTGGTCTTCATCATAACCCATAGAGGCACCCGCCTGTTTTGCTTGCCTGCCTTGGCAAGCCTTAATTTTTTGGCTAATGGTTTATTTCTGCTCATCTTTTTTCCATCCTATTACTCTTGATTGTAAGTGTGGGGGAAACAATTTGTTTGCTGCTTCATTACATTCCATTTTGGCTATGAGACATCTTATTTCAATCTCATAGTCTGAATTATTTTCTATGCTAGTGGGTTCTTTCACCAGTTTGAAAAGTTTTAAAGACAATTGGTTTATGGTTTTATGACCCATCCCAGCAAGGTTCAAGTATTGAACGTTTTGAGAATCTTCAAAGCTTTGAATTTCATTTAAACCTAATTTTGGAACCCTATCATCCCTTCTGGTGCCATCGGCAACCACTGGATATTTTTCTGCAACTTTTTTTAGGATTTCCCGGTGCACATGGTTGATTCCATGGTTGGGAAACTGGTCGGTTAAGATTATATCCACTGATTCTTGTAAAATGTTTTGGTCTGCTTTCAACACGCGGTGTTTGAATCCTAAATTAGATGCAGATTTAAAAGCGGATTTCCAGGAGGGAAAAACACCAAAATTGGCGGTTACTAATTCCACTTGATATCCTAATTTTTGGAGTATTACAGCCATAAGTGAGCTGTCTTTACCTCCACTGTATAGCACCGCGGCTTTCATTTCCAAGTGATGTTAATGTCTCTTTTTTGACCAGCTAACTTGCGGAGTAATTCTTTAAGCTGATCATCAGTGATTTTTGACTTTACTCTACCCATTTGGGCCAGTTGGATGAGTTGAAGTTCGACTTGGTCAACAAATTCGGGTTTTGTGAGTCGAAGGTTAGCCAGACGACTGCGAGCTTCAGGGGTGAGTATTTGTAGCAAAACTTGCCTTTTCTGGGCTTCAAGTTCCCTGCGCATCTGTTCCTGGGCTTGCATATCTTGAGGTTGCTGTTGAGCCTGTTGATCTGCTTGTTGCTGCAGTTCTTGCATTCGCCTACGTCTAATCTCCTCAATATCGCTCATCTAATACATCTCTCCAATAAATTCGCCTTTAATATTTTGCTAGTTCAGGAATGTCTTTTTTAAGTTCGAATGATGCTTTGTCCAGAAAAGACCTTCCAGCAGGAGTTACAACTCTCCCTTCCTTTTGTTTTTCCACCAAACCAGCACTTTCTAACTGGTGAAGAGCTGTTCGGGTAATAGAACCACTGCCCCGTTTGAATTTCTCAGGAGTAGTGCCTTGGTCTTTTGCTCCACCGTAGTATGTTCTTAAACTGTTAATACCCACTGGGCCGTCTATGTAGACTCTGCGGAGCAGGGATGCACAACGTACATACCACCAGTCAGAGTTTTCTGGTCTTCTCTCCTTATGAACTCCAGTTTTTACGAACGGAGCCCATTCAGGAGGGTTTATCTTTTTATTCTTACTTAACTCCATGGCGACTGCGTTAATTAGCGAGTCGGCAGGTACATCATAAATTGTAGTCATATTATTTCTCCTAATTACTTCCTTTTTTGAAGATTACCGCAACGTTACCTCTAAAATCAATGAGTTTAGCATTTGATTTTTCGATGATGTGGGTAATATAGTTTTCTTTCTCATGGGATATACCCTTAGAAAATTTGAGCTTTACCACTTCTCTTTCCTTCAGTTGACGTTTTATTTCATCCATAACTCCGGGGTTGACTCCTGATTTGCCTATGTTCAGGGTGATGGTGGAAAGTGATCTATGCATCAATTCCTTCTTGAAATGTGCTGGATTCAATTTTATTCCTCCTTTTTACCTTTTTTTCTTTGATAAAAGGCTTTCTCATTATTTTTCCACATTCCAAACATTTTATGTTTACCATTGAATCATATAATCGGATTTGGCAGTTGGAACCTGGTTTTAAAAACTTATGGCAGTTTTTACAGAACCTTCCCCTCCATGAGGATGGCATTTTCAAATTGTATTTAGTAACTATTTTCAAGGCCATTTCCACGTAGCGATGTGAACGTTCCGGGTGAAGTGGGAATTCTTCCTCTGCATGGTTTAAAAGTATTTCCATGCGTTCCAGGGCTATTTTAATCATCCATCGTGGTCTTCTTCCCCTTCTCAAATTATTAACCCCTTGCGGAACATTAGAAATGCCAGAATACGGAGATCTTAAGTTTCATCAGGAGTGTTAAGCTAGGGGTTAATTCCCAAAAACCTGAGGGTGTACTTAAGAATAATGTTATAGTTTAACACTCCCCCCCTTAAAAACCTTTCCCTGTCACCAATCTATGTAATTTACAGTCCACAAAAATGATCTATTTCAGGAAATCTGAAAAATCAATATTGCCTGGTGGTAATGATTTTTTTCCAGATACAATCCCCATTATTATGTTAATGGCTTTTAGAGGCGTTATATTACTGGTATCTACTTCATGTACCCGGGAACCATGTGTTTGGTAAGCCTCCCATGTGCAGATATCCAGGGCTTCGGCTTGGAGATTTTCATAGATTTTAGAGTCTTTCCAATCCCTTTTTTGAAGCCTATCTTTGAGAATGCTGGGTTTTGTTCTTAAAACAATGACATAATCTGCTAGCGGGAAATAATGGGATAAATGTCCTTCGATCAGGATAGATGATTGGTCTTGCAGAATTTGATCCTTTTGACCATAACTTACCTTTCCATTGATAATGATCTTACGAAGTTCTGCAGTTAAGGCGTTTAAATCCACCACTTTATAACTTTTTTCAGGATCCACTCCAGTGTAGAGGTGTTTTTCATCTACGAGTTGGTTTACATCAATTACAGGGCATCCTAACTTTTTTCCCAGTAAAGGAGCAATTGTGGTTTTGCCAGTTCCAGGGGTTCCAGTTATGAGTATGATCATATATTAATAGTTCTTTTGAATGGTTTCTTATTTTAATCCATCGAATTATGTTTTATCAATTAATAGGTTATTCTAGTTTTTCAATCAACATTTCAGCTACTTTCTCTCCGGACAGTAACATCCCCCCAAATATGGGACCCATCCGTGGTGAGCCGTGCACTGCATTGGCAGCCATGCCAGTGACGTATAATCCCGGGTACACTTGGCTGACATTATCCATGATTCTTCCTTCGGCTACATCAGCCCACATGGACTTTTCCCCCATTATCTTACCGGTTTCGGTTTGGAGTGGAACTCCCATCTTGTTTTCCAGTACTTTCACTATTTCACAAGGGTGTCCAGTGGCATCCACCACTGCCCGGGCAGCTAAAGTTATTGGATCCACGTGCAGGCCTGCCGTTTCAATGGGACTCCAGTTGATGACTAATCCTTCAACTCCTTTGTCTTTGATCATCACATCTTCAATTTCTATTAAGTTGAAAATCTTCAGTCCTGCTTGGCATGCCTTAGAACAGATGGTGGAAGCTGATTCTATGGAATCTGCAAGGTAGTATCCTTCCTGATATTCCTGGCAGCGAATGCCCATTTCGTCCAGGATTCGTTTTCCTTCTTCCTGGACTACGATTTTATTGAACATCATTCCACCACCCCACATTCCACCACCCATGCTGAGTTTTTTCTCAAACAATGCCACTTTGAAACCAGCCTTGGCAAGGTAATAACCTGCAGTGAGACCTGATGGGCCTCCACCACCTATTGCCACGTCCATTTGCAGATAATCAAGTAATTCTCCCATGTATCCTTCTACAATTCCCTTTGAGACTATAATATCATCCAGTTTCATTTTTCCACCTCATATAATATTTATATATTATTTCCTGATTTTTTTTTGGTATTATTATTTCTTGATGATTATTCGTAAAACATCTTTATCTTGTAATTCATGGTCTAATCCTACTTTCTGACCAGGGAATTTCACAGAATTTCCCCATACCTTTGCGTGGCGGAAGTTCTTTAGAAAGTCTCTGTGAAGTCTTCTGGCTACATCTTGCACAGTGGCCCCTCGTCTAACAATCAGAGGTTCGTCCAGATCAGCTTTCTGACCTTGAGGTTTGAGATAAATTCTTATAAGTTTCAGTCCATCGTATATTTCTGCTTTAAGTTCTTCCACCATCAAACCTTTATCAGCAGCAATGTAAAGTGCATCATCAAACTTTTCCTTCAATTTTTCCAGGTACTCTTCATCTGCCAGGTCTATCTTGTTTATCACCAATAGAAGGGGTATGTAAACAATACTATTGTCTAAAGAGTCTATGAAACGATCGATGGTGACATCTTCTCTTATGAGTACGTCGGCACTGTGTACTCCGTATTCGTTGAGTATGGAGCGGATTGTTTTCTCATCCATATAGGTTAGGGGAACTGTGGATGCTAATTTAACTCCACCAATTTTCCTCCGCTTTACTGAGATGTCTGGAGCTGTTTGGTTGGGTCTTATTCCAATGTTAAGGAGTTCATCCCAGATGAGTTCCTGATGGTGGGGATTGAATACATCCAGGACCATCACAACCAGATCAGCATTACGGGCCACCGAAAGGATCTCTCTCCCCCTACCTTTCCCCTTGGAGGCGCCGGCAATTATTCCAGGGATATCAAATATCTGGATCTGGGCTCCACGGTATTCCATGACTCCGGGAATAACATCAAGGGTGGTGAACTCGTAAGCTCCGATCTTGGACTGAGCATTGGTGATTTGGTTGAGTATGGTGGATTTGCCCACTGATGGAAACCCAACTAAGACCACCGTGGAATCTCCACTCTTTTTAAGGGTAAATCCTCTTCCTTTAGTGGATGATGAACTTCTTTTTAATGATTCTTCCCTTAATCTTGAGATTTTAGCCTTCAATTTCCCAATATGGTGGGAGGTGGCCTTGTTATAAGGAGTTTTTGTGATCTCCTCTTCGATCTTGCGGATCTTTTCTTCGATGTCCATAAAGCTCACTTTAGAATGAGAGTATAAGTATTCTGAATTGGTATAAATTACATGGTTTAAGTAGCTTGTTGGTTTAAAGCCTGCAATAATTTCTAACTATTTTAATATTGGTTTTCCACTTAAAAAAGTTTTAATCAAAAATAAAAAAAGGGATGGAATGGATTAATTTGACTTAAATTATCATTAATTCACATTCCACAGCATGACTTGAGATATTCCTTCTTTTGGTTCTTTATGGGCTAGTTTAAAGTGTTTTAATCCAGATCCTTGCATAAAGAATAGTCGGGTGAACATGGATTCTTCTAATTCCCGGTTCATGGCCACGGTGATCAGGTTGTTGTCTTGATAAAGTATTAGAATGGAAAATGTGCTCTCATTGTTAACAACTTGGTCCACAACAACAGTACCATTGGTAATTAATATCAGACGATGAGGTGGAGCAATCTGGTTTTCATTGACTTGTAAGCCACCAGTGATGTTATTACCGCTGATCTGAACCGTTACATTGTTGTTACCTTTGATGTTAATTGTATTGTTTTCAGTGGTAACACCAGCTTGGGCCATGGAGTAGATGTAGTTGGTGGAATTTTTTGAGTCGAAGTTCCAGCTTCCAAAGTAAGACCACCATCCTGCCTTGCCCACCATATCCAGACTAGTGACGAAAAGGGAGGGGGTGGCATTGGTTGGATGGGTGTATTTCAGGACATTGTCGGCCTGTTGTTGAGTTAAATCATACTGAGAGGTCATTATTTTCCTGGCTGCAGCTTTATCTTTTACCAGAATTTTGTCCATGATTTCAACAGTTTTTCCAGTGTTATCAGTGTAGTTTTCCAAGGTTGAATATCCTTCGTCTCCACTGGCAGCTAACATTTTCAATATGCCTGCAGAGAGATCTTCATTGTCAGTGAACAGTGCCTTGCCAACCCAGTACGCTCGTGCATTGTTCTGGGAACCTCCATCGAATGTTACTGCACGGTCTGCTTTGGTGGCAAATAGATGTCCAAAGTCCCACCAGGAGGTCATAACCACATTTTCAGGAGTGTTGTCTTTCACCCATGAAAGGGAATTGACCATTGCATCATCTGTACCAGGTACAACGGATGAAGCCATGTTGTTGGCAGTAACTACTGGCGTATAACAAACCAGGGCAATAATTACTGCCATTGTGATGATATGGTATTTGGAATTTTTTATATGTTTTTTCAAGTAATCCGCCAGGAATCCGACAAAAACCCCAGCACACAAAGATATGGGGAGTGAAAAAGCTTCCACAAATCTTACACCCTTGGTAAAAGCATAAGCAGTGATTAAAATCCATAATGTGAATAATATGGCATAGTAAAGATTTTTTAATCTCATTTCAGGTGTTATACTCAGAGGTTCTTCTTTTTCTTGGCTTATTTCTGCTTCAGATTCTTTTATTTTTCGAGATTTCTTTCCCCGCCTTGTTTTTCGATCTTTTTTAGGAGTTTTGCGTTTAGTTTTACCTTTGGCTTTTTTGATCCTTAAATTCCAGTAGAAGATTAATAATCCAAATATTCCGAATAGGAAAGGCATTAAACCCCCAACATCGGCAATTACTGTTGAAATATTTGGAATCTGCATTTCACCTACTGATATGAAAACATTGGGATATGATGCGGCGTGTGTTGCTGCTTGCAGTTTTGTTGCAGCAATGGGCTGTAACAATGATGAAAATACTGAACTACCCCAATAAATGGACATCATCACTAAACTCAACACTATAAATATGAGTAAAGGGAGGATTATTGGTTGTTCAAGGAACCATTGTTTCTTGTTAGGGTATTTTGCCCATGATTTGAAGCTATCTGCTTTAAAGAGGTATTTTGAAACCAATAAATATACTATGGCTGCGAATATCACCAGATAGAATATGTACCACCATCCTTCCCATGCTAAAGAGAATACAAACATGGAAACGGCCGCATAAACAGCGAACAACATTTTTCTCCGGTTTTCGTTGGTGGTGATGCTCTCGCTGAAGAACCAGACTACCAGGAGTGGTAAGAGCATGTTGAACATGTCTGTGTCAAAGAAACCAGCAAAGGTGTGGGAGAAATAGAAAGTGGTAACACCCACCAGTATTCCGGCAGTGATTCCACCATAATCATTGGTGATTTTCCTAATGAATGAATATGCAGGAATAACACAGAGTGAAGCTATGATTGCCGGCGTCCAGAAGCTAACCACTATAAGGGGGTATTCACCAAATAAATTGGCCAGTTTAAAGAAAAATGTGGTGATCCAGACAATGAGTGGAGGATATTGTGCACTTCTCCCTGGGGGGGAAAAGGAATGTAAATCCCAATCAGTACCATCTTTTATGGTATCCCCTAAGTAACCGTGATCAATGAAATTCTGGGTTAGGCGATAGTTGTAATAGGAATCCATCTCACTGAAGTAAGGTAAACCATTATCTTCCTGAAAATATGATTTTGACTCATCTGGAACGCCAGAAATGCTTACTGCCTCTGCTCGCAGTAAAAATGCCAGAGAAAACAGGAGGATGACTATTATAATTGGTTTTGATTTTTTTAAAATATTCTTTGCTTCCATAATTTTTATTCCCCGTCAACCTTTTTTTTAAACGAATGATTGATTGTAAACTTCTGCTGTCATTTTATCTTATATTGGACTTTTTAAACTATTTAAAGTATAAGTTTTTTGTAGTTTTTAATAACAATTGGTGGGTAATATTTATACTGGGCAATATAAATTCGGTTTTTTATAATTTTTAACCTCCACCTGATCTTATTCGTTGCTTTATAGTGGATTAGAGTTTATTTAACTGGGTTTTATCTGACGTGATAGTTTTTCTGGTTTTTTTCCACATCGCCATCCCAAAGATTTAAATACTTTAATGTTATATTTATCTAACATAATGTTGTGTTAATCTAATATTATGTTTTAAATAAATAACATAATGTTACAAATAGACAACAGTGAAATAGTTAAAAATGGTGAAACAAATGAATCTTGAAATTAATTACTACTGGGGAATGATTGGTATACTGGGATTATTAGGTTATGTTTTAGAGAATCCAGTATACTATGTGTTTTTCACATTTTTCATATTGTTCCTCATTCCAGTTTACAATAAAATAAAAAACCACAATGTAAAAGAAGAAAGTAACAAATCTAACGAAAAAGACAGACATTCCATCACTATGGGTAAAGACTATAATCTGCAGAATATGAGTATATGGCTTGGATCGGCTGCTTTAATGTTTTCTGGATTAACCCTAATGATCACCAAGACAATGAGCGATTTATTGTCAGTGATTCTCCTGCTGGGTATTATGGCCCTGTTAACTAATTTTTTCACCTATGTGGGAATGGATAAAGAAGCCCAAGACGAACGTTTAAGGAAAATAGGAACATTTGCTACAACTTATTCATGGTACATAACCTTAGTATTCGTATCTTTCTTGGTGTTAAACATGTACTGGGCCCAGAATATACATAACCCCTTGGAATTAATGGGAGTAACCATCTTGGTCATGACCTCCACCATGCTGATAGCTAACACAATATTAAGCCGCAAAGGTGATATAGATTAATTCTATTTTTATCCCACCTAAAATTGCAGGTGATACAAGATGAAAACAAGGATTAAAGAATATCGAGCTCGTCATAACCTTACTCAAGCCCAATTAGCAGAAAAAGTAGGTGTTAGAAGAGAAACCATTGTATTCCTGGAGAAAGGAAAATATAATCCCTCATTGAAACTGGCTCATGATATCGCAGTGGTTTTTAAAACGAAAATCGATGATATTTTCATATTTGAAGATGAAGCGGATTAAAAAATTATAATAGAAAATTATTCAAATGGGTGAAAAAAATAGATTTCAGGTTTTCTCTGATTTTTGATCCTGTTTTTCATCCAATGAACGAGTGTGCCTACATCGTGGGAAACCACTGCACCCCACAAATTCACCGTAACGGCCCCTTCTTTTTATGAGATCTTTCCCACAGTCCGGACAAACACCAACAACCTCATTTTGAGGAGGTTCCTCACCATCCCGACCACATTTAGGATCCATACAGGCCCTTTGCCTGGGTTTGCCAAAGGATATCATTGGCAAGCCACACTCCTCACATTTTGTTTTAAGAATAGTGGCCCCCCTAGGCATGGAATAGGTTGATTTACATTCAGGATATGCAGAACAACCCACGAAACTACCTTTGGGTGAATTAATCATTATCAGGTTGGCTCCGCATTTGCATTTACCCACGATCATACTCTCCCTGTAGGCTGCGTAGAGCTCTTCACCTATGATAATCTTATTTACATCAATCTCATCCAGTATTGAACTCACTTCAATTTTTGCTTCGGATATTATCTCATCTTTTTTAACTTCAGCCTTCATTATACCATCGAGTTTCGTTTCAAACTCTCTGGTTAGTTCTTCACTGGTTATCTTCTCTGAATACTTTTTTAGAGTGTCAATAAGGCGTTCCCCAAGCTGGTTGACGGTGATTTTCTTACCTTCCACATACTTACGGTCATATAATATAGAAATAATGTTTGCCCGGGTAGATTTGGTACCAAGCCCTCTTTTTTCCAATTCACGTATGAGTGAAGCCTGATTGTATCTGGCAGGCGGTTTGGTTTCTTTTTCTTCGGAGTAGGTTTTAGCATCTAAACAGTCCCCTTCTTCAATTGGGGGGAATTCGTCATTTTCAACTTTTCGGTAGGGATAATGTTCTCTCCATCCCATTTTTGCCATTTTTTTCCTGCTGAAGCTGAATTCTTGACCTCCAATATCCAGATGGGTTTTCATTGTTTTCATGACACCATTTTCGCCGAAAACACTGATGAACCGGTACACAATAAGTTCGTAAAGTTTTTGATAATCTCGCCCCAATCCTTTGGGAACCAATCCTGTGGGGTGGATGGAAGGGTGAGCTTCATCTGTTTTTTTACCTTCACGTGGTTTAAGAGGTTCTTTGAGTTTTTCGATTTGTTTCCGGAATGCGGCATTCTTTTTGAGTTTGCCTAATATCTTTTTATAACCAATACTCGGTGGTAATTTCTGGGAAGATGTTCGGGGGTAAGAAGTGTAACCTTCAGCGTACAAATTCTGGGCTATGGATTGTGTTTTCTTGGGACTGAAACCAAATACACTGTAAGCTTCTGATTGTAAGGCACCTAGATCAAAGGGAACTGGGGGTAACTGCGGAGTTTCTTTGATATTTATCCGACTTACCTTGGCTTTTTTACCATCACAATCAGATAATATTTCTTCTTCAACCTTTTTATCAAAGATTTTGCCTTTTTTATGGTCGGCTATTATCTTACCTTCAATTTTAGCTTTTATTAGCCAGTAGGGTTCTGGAATGAAACTTTGTATTTCTTTTTCTCTTTCAACCAGTATCGCCAGGGTCGGTGTTTGTACTCTACCTGCTGATAGCTGAATATAACGGCTGGTGGCTTTCATCACCGAGTCAGTTAGGTGTTTGGATATGTTAACTCCAAAGATGAAATCCAATACGTGTCTGGCCTCACCACTATCAACTTGATTGAAATCCAGATCAATTGGCTCATTGTAGGCTTTTAACAAGTCATCTTTGGTGAGGGTGGAAAATTTCATACGAACCGCTTGATCTATGCTTTCCGAGCCACATGCATATTTTAAAGCATTAAAACCAATCAAAGTACCTTCAATATCGTAATCGCAAGCGTGAATGAACCGATCAGCATTTTTGGAGAATTTTTTAATGGCATCGATATAATTTTTCACATATTTTTTGCTTTTATCTTTTTCATAGAGTGGAACCCAACCCACTTCAAA
The DNA here is from genome assembly GCA_002496805.1 of Methanobacterium sp. UBA353. Classification (GTDB taxonomy): domain Archaea; phylum Methanobacteriota; class Methanobacteria; order Methanobacteriales; family Methanobacteriaceae; genus Methanobacterium. Next base: position 24,039 of record DALO01000006.1, read on the forward strand.
CATACGCCCTTTCTCTTTCTTTAAGGGAGATAAGGAGTATAAATGACCTACAGCAGACAGTACTGTTGTTTTTTTATCGCCTTGCTGGATTTCGTAGTAAGGTACTCGTTTATAACTCTTTTTCACAGCATTGCCTGGTATTGCAGCGGCTATTTTCTCAGAGGCCTTTGGTTTTTCACATACTATAACTTCATGCATAAAAATCACTTGAATTAATTATTTGAATAATAATTAACATTGATTTGATAATGATATTGATCAGTTTTTACCATCATAATATTACTCTTATCGAATATAATTGGTGATGCAGATTATAATATATATTCTTAAATATTAATCCAATTAATAAATTCACAGTTGTTCTGGATAGGAACTCCACCCCCCATTATTAAATTAATAGTAAAAATATAATAACAACTTGAATAATTTGATTAATGAACTACAGCACAACCTTTATTTAAAACCACCAATAAGGAGATTAAAATGTTAATTGGTGTTATATCTGACACACACATTCCTGAAAGATCTCAAAACATCCCTAAAATTGTTTTTGACATCTTCAAAGATGTTGATCTTATTTTACATGCAGGAGACCTTGTATCACTATCAGTTAAAAAGCAATTGGAAACAATTAATCCCACAATTTGCGTTCAAGGCAATATGGACCGATATATGGGGTTGAAACTCCCAGAAAGGAAAAAATTAAATCTGGAAGGTATTGAAATTGGTTTAGCTCATGGTGAGGTGTATCCACGAGGTGATAGTCAACAGTTGCGCTATATTGGTTTGGAAATGGGTGTGGAAGTCTTAATAACCGGGCATACCCACTGGTCGTTTATCAAAAAACTGCCGGATATGCTTTTGCTCAATCCTGGAAGTCCTACTGTTCCCCGACTCTCAGATCCTTCTGTAATGATGATAGAAATAGAGGATGGAAAGTTAGATGCCAGAATTGTTAAAATTGGAGACCCTATTTGTAAAGCCCTGAATTTTAAAAAGGATTAATAGGGATGAATCCTGGAGATAAATCGTATATGAGTAAAAAATGGAATCAAGAAAGGAAAAATGATGAATATTACAAAAAGGCAAAAAAACAGAATTATCATTCAAGAGCCTCATTTAAACTACTCCAGCTGAACCGTAAATTCAAAGTTATCAAAGATGGCAACTCAGTTGTAGATTTAGGAGCTGCTCCAGGAGGATGGTCCCAAGTAGCCCTTGAAACTGTTGGTACTAGTGGTTTGGTAGTGGCAGTGGATCTTAATAAGATGAAATCATTTTCTGAAGAAAATTTTTGGAGTATCACTGGAGATTTCACCCAAAAAGAAACTCTCGAAGAAATACAACGTACTTTGCAGGGGAAATCTGATGTTATCATATCTGATGCTGCTCCTAAGCTGTCTGGAATCAAGGATCTTGACCAGCTTAGATCGGTAGATCTGGCTCGTAGCGTGCTGAGTATAAGTGATAAAATTCTAAAATATAAAGGTAACTTGATTATGAAGGTTTTTCAGGGAGAAGGATATCCTGAACTCCTTAAAGATGTTAAAAAAAAGTTTCAGACGGTTAAAACAACAAAACCTCCGTCTTCACGTAAACAAAGTGGGGAAATGTATGTAGTAGGTAGAGGTTTTAGAAGAGAAGGAAGATAAACTGTGATGATTATCTTAAAATCTATTCACAACCAATTCCTGAATATTGAGAGATATTCATGCTTGCAAATCTCATCTTTTCCTGTTCTACATCTGTGATCTTAAATTGGTTAAACTTGATTTGGCCTTCTCCAGTTGATTCTTAGCTGCTTCGATCCTGTTGGTTACTTCATCAGAGGATTTCCCTACAGTGATTGCACTTTCCACCTCAGCAATCGCCTGGTCAGTTTTTACCAATTCCATTTCTGCATTAGTATACACTATCTTCAAGTCTTTATCATTAGTTGCTTCCACATCACGTTTAACATTATCATATTCCATCTTCAAACTTGAATAATCATTTTTTAAGGATGCTAATTCATCATTAGCAGTGCTTGAGGTTGCATCTGCAGATATGAAAGATGATAATGATTCAAATCCCAGGTAGGCTAATATGCCAACTGTGGCTACTATCAATAAAATTCCCATTATTGAAATTGTCATCGAAGTAACCTTGAACATTCTTAATCTTGATCGTTTCATTCAGTCACCATTAAATTTTATTTAATAAATAATGTTTAAAGGGATATAGAAATGATTTTTAAAGGAATTTTACCTTTTTTTTAGAAAAAGGAGTTACTATCTATCATATATCTCTATCTTATATTATCTAATTTAATCTAATATTTATATTCAATCCGTTCATTAATCAATTTTTTCCCTGCCATTTTTATCGAAAATAAATAGACCTAATAATGCTCTGTCCAAAAACTTGAGGGTCGAGTGCCAAAAACCTTTATCTTGTTTAAAATATATTTTCTGATATTTTTTCATGACATTACCTCCCCCTTTAATATTCATCATCGGTTTAGTGGTTTTAAGAAATGTTTTTTGGAATAAGTTTTACAGATTTATTTGAAGCTCGTTGGATATTTTCATCTCCAAGCTACACAAAAAAAAGGTTTAAAACTAAAACATTAATAAATCCAGGATAATTGATTGAATAACCTTTGAATAATCTTTAATATAATTTATTATTATTTCATCAGCCACAATGATATTCTGTTTTAATGTCGAATAAAGTAAATCGGTAATTACAAACACTGTTAAGTTTAATCCACCAGACGTCAAAGATGTAAATCTAGAATAACAGTTTTTTATTTCTTATTTCTGGGTTTCATATCCAATGATCCAGTTTCTAGTTGTTTGTCTTGAAAATACTGATTCCTGTGTCTTTTTTAATTTTTATATGCAATTTTAAGGCATTAATATCTCTTTTAACTGGTTTTCCTCATATTTAGATAAACCTTCACAAAAATAGGAAAATTTATAACTTTGATCAAAAACTATCAATTGAAACTAGTGTTTTTTAGGCAAAAGATGATAAATACCCTACTCTGCTTATTATAATAGCTTTTTGTTTTTTTATTTAAGAAAATAAGTAGTATTAAAAGAATTTATTTATCAAAACATAAATTTCAAAAATACCCCCAGTTTTTGACAGTCCCCCTAAATTACTACAAAAAAAGGGGGGGATATGATTGAATAAATTAAAAATTGATATTAGATTAAAAGTGTAGGTTATTCGTATAACGATCGTAGTTATTACACTTTTTTAAAAGATTTAAAGCAATTATACACTTTTTTTTATTTAATTTTTTTTTTTTTATGAGAAAATAATTTTATAATAGAAGGGATTATAGTTAGACGATGGAAACTTCAGCTCAGACTACAACAGATAAAACTAAAAATCCTGTGGCCAAGTTCGAGGAATTCTTTAGTACCAAGTATAAAGACGCTGTATTTGAGGCTCTGGAAAAATATCCGGACCAAAAATCAGCCCTAGTGGATTATGTGGAGCTAGAGATGTTTGATCCGGACCTGGCTGACTTATTAATCGAAAAACCGGAAGAAGTGATCAAAGCTGCCTCTAAAGCTATTGAAAACATTGACCCTCTTCGAAAGAATGCTGAACTGCATATTCGTTTTGAAAATGTGCGTAACAACATTCCTTTACGTTTTTTACGAAGTAAATATATTGGAAAATTGGTAGCAGTGGATGGAATCGTTCGTAAGACAGATGAAATCCGCCCACGTATTTTAAAGGCCATATTTGAGTGCCGCAGTTGCATGCGACTGCATGAAGTGCAACAAAAAAGTAATCTCATTACTGAACCCGCACTCTGCCAGGAATGTGGAGGTCGTACATTCCGTATCCTGCAGGAAGAATCTGAATTCCTGGACACCCAATCCACCAAGGTTCAAGAACCCCTTGAAAATCTTTCAGGAGGTGAGCAGCCTCGTCAGATAAACGTGGTGCTTGAAGATGATTTGGTGGACACTGTAACACCAGGAGACGTGGTTCGAATAACAGGGACCATGAAAACAGTTCGAGATGAAAAAACCAAACGTTTCAAGAATTATATCTATGGTAACTATATTTCAGCCTTGGAACAGGAATTCGAAGAGTTGCAGATAAGTCCAGAAGATGAAGAACAAATTAGAGATTTGGCTGCTAACCCTGATGTCTACAACAAAATCATTAATTCAACTGCACCCTCCATCAAAGGTTACAGGGAAGTGAAAGAGGCTATTGCCCTTCAATTATTTGGTGGATCTGCTAAAGAGCTGGAAGATAAAACTAGGATCAGAGGCGATATTCACATTCTTATTGTGGGAGACCCGGGAATTGGTAAATCCCAGATGCTTAAATATGTCTCTAAACTGGCACCACGAGGAATTTACACCAGTGGGAAAGGAACCAGTGGTGTGGGGCTGACTGCTGCAGCAGTAAGAGATGAATTCGGTGGTTGGTCTCTTGAAGCCGGTGCACTAGTTCTGGGTGATAAGGGTAATGTTTGTGTTGATGAGTTGGACAAAATGCGGCCAGAAGATCGATCGGCAATTCACGAAGCACTGGAACAACAAACCATTAGTATTGCAAAAGCCGGTATTATGGCTACTTTAAACTCACGTTGTTCTGTTTTGGCAGCGGCAAACCCCAAATTTGGACGTTTTGATCGTTATAAATCAATAGCAGAACAGATAAATCTACCTTCTACTATCTTATCACGCTTTGATTTGATATTTGTGGTTGAAGATAAGCCAGATATGGAAAGGGACAGTGCATTGGCCAGTCACATTCTAAATATTCACCGAGATACTTCCATACCTTATGAAATAGATCCGGAACTCCTTAGAAAATACATTGCTTATGCCCGGAGAGAAATACGCCCCCATCTCACTAATGAAGCTATGGATGTTCTTCGAGAGTTCTATGTAGGTATGCGTGGAGGGGCCTCAGATGAAGACTCACCAGTACCTATAACTGCCAGACAATTAGAGGCACTGGTCCGTCTGGCTGAAGCAAGCGCTAAAATCCGATTGGGAGATGAAGTTACTGCAGATGATGCGAAACGTGCTGTTAATCTCCAAGAAAAATGTTTAAAACAAGTAGGGTATGATCCAGAGACTGGTAAAGTTGATATTGACAAGGTTGAAGGACGAACACCTAAATCTGATCGGGACAAAATTAGAGTGGTTCAAGAAATCATCAAAGAGCTTGAAGAAGAGTATGGAGGGCGAGCTCCCACCAATATACTTATAACTGAAATGCGAGATAGATACAATATGAGCCAGGAAAAGGTTGAAGAC
>DALO01000006.1:29540-54195 GCA_002496805.1 Methanobacterium sp. UBA353
CTTAGGGTTGCATGAGCTTTAAACATCTTAAATTTTTCTTTATTCAATTAAATTCATTTAACGAGTTTTATTAGAATTTTATTTAAGGAGGTATTGAATATGAGCGATTATGAAGAATTACTGGATAGGGCTATTGAGCAGATCCCCCCACAATCCAGCCAAACCAAAAGGTTCTCTGTACCTAAGGCTTACTCCCTTATCCAGGGAAACAGGACAATCATCCAAAATTTTGGAGAAGTAACCGATGCAATGAACCGGGACCCCCAACATGTTCTTAAGTTTCTGTTAAGAGAGTTGGGTACTGCTGGTAACTTGGAGGGAAACCGAGCCATAATGCAGGGAAAATTCACCCATTATTTGATTAATGATCGGATGGATGACTATGTGAAACGCTTTATCATGTGTCACGAGTGTAACCGTCCTGACACTAAAATTATAAGGGAAGACCGTATCTTCATCCTGAAATGTGAGGCATGCGGTGCTAAAGCTCCTTTGAAAACCCTTTAATTCCCCTTTTTTTATTATTTTATTTTGTGCTTAACAAATTACGATATGAACGTCAAATCAGATACCATGTTCTGTATTCAGTGCGGTAAAGAGAACGTAAAACTCTATAAAGGTCGCTGCAGTTCCTGTTTTGCATCTGGAAACAAATTAATCACTATTCCTTCAGATATGACAGTTGAGTTTTGTGCTCACTGCTCATCAATTCATGTGGGTGATAGGTGGTTGGAGTCTAAACAGTCAGAAGAGGAGATAATAGCGGAAAAAATAGTTCGAGAATCTGTACCAGATGAAAATGCAGAAGATATCGTTCTGGAAATAGATCCAATTAGCCAAAAAGGGTCAATACTGGAGGTACTGGTAAAAGCCAGAGGTACAGTCTTGGAACTGCCCGTGAAAAGAGAATTTACCTTAAAGGTTAAACTTAACCGAAGTGTATGTCCAGAATGCAGTAAACATGCTTCAGGCTATTATGAAGCAGTGTTACAGTTGAGGGGAGATAAAAGACCCTTGGATTCTGTCGAAATAAAGAGTGTTGATGGAATTATAGAAAAAAACTTGAAAAAGTTATTCCGTAAAAACCGTATGGCATACCTTACCCAGAAAGTAGAAATTAAAGAAGGAATTGACTACTATTTTGGTTCCTATAAAGCTGCCCGGAAGATTTCAAATGCTTTGAAAGACCAAATGGGGGGTTTAATAGGGGAATCACCCCGACTCATGGGCAGAGACAAATCCGTGGGAAAAGATCTTTATAGAATATGGATATCTTTCAGACTCCCTTTTTTCCATAAGGGCGATTTCATCACTCATGACAAACACGTAGGCTTGGTAATTGATATAAACGGTAAAAGGATACTTATCCAGGACTTGGAAACAATGAATAAGATTTCATTATCTTGGCGTGAATACTCCAATTTGGAGTTGGTGGCCCATGGAAAAGAGGTTAAAACTACCACTGTCACCTCCAAAACTCCAACTAAAATCCAGTTACTTCACCCGGAAACATACCAACCCATTGATCTGGATTTATTACCGGAGTTTTCAGACATGAACATTGGCAACCAGGTGAATGTGGTTGAAATCCATGGAAAAATCTATATTATACCTCCCAATATACTCCGGGAATAAGGTTGGAGTTAAAAACTGGAATCGAGTTGGAATTAGAAAATAATTTATTCTTATTAAAAAGAGAATAGGTAAATTAAGTTTGAATGATAAATTTTAGATGGAATTTGTAAATTCATAATATAATTCTCCGGATAGCAGTGCAGGAGATGGTGACGACATGGACATTGATTCAACAACAAATATTATAAAAAAAGGCACCCTGGAGGTGGTAACTCCAGAAGAACTGAATAAAAAACTCGTGAAAAATCAGAAAACAGCTTACATAGGTTATGAACCCTCCGGTAAGGTGCACCTGGGCCATGCCATCACTGTGAAGAAGATGATCGACCTAGAAAAAGCAGGTTTCAAGGTAAAGATACTCCTAGCTGATCTTCATGCTTATCTCAATGGAAAAGGCAGTCTTGAGGAGATAAAAGAAATTTCTGATTATAATGCTAAATGTTTCCGTGCTTTAGGACTTTCAGAGGATGCTAAGTTCATTTTAGGTAGTAGTTTCCAAACTCAGGAAGATTACACTATGAAAGTTTATCAACTGGCACTTTTAACCACTTTAACCCGGGCCAAGAGGAGTATGGCTCAGATTACGAGGGATGCTGAGGATCATCAGGTGGCAGAGGTCATTTATCCATTGATGCAAGTGGTGGACATGTTGTTTTTAGATGTGGACTTGGCTGTGGGGGGTATGGAACAGCGGAAAATTCATATGCTGGCCCGTGACAACTTACCTAAATTAGGATTTCCCGCACCAGTATGTATTCACACTCCTCTATTGCATGGTACTGATGGATCTGATAAAATGTCCTCCAGTAAGGAAAACTTCATAGCCATTGATGACGAGCCAAATGTGATCAAAAAGAAAATAAAAAAGAGTTACTGTCCTGCTGGTGAGATTGAAGGAAACCCCATTCTAGAAATAGCTCATCACTTCATATTCAGCGAAAGGGATAGACTGGTTATTGAGAGGCCGGATAAGTTCGGAGGAAATTTGGATTTAACCCAGGAAGAACTCTTGAAAATGTATGAAAATGGAGATTTGCATCCTTTAGATTTGAAAAATAGTGTTGCGGATTGTTTGGTAGATATTTTAGAGCCAGTTCGGAATTATCTTAAAGAAAGCCATTAATTGGATAAAAAAGGTGTTAATATGGATGAAGAGATGATGTACGAGATGCGAATTCCTGCAGGAATTACTGAAAGGATTATGATTGAAGTTATAAATGAATTTGGCCTTGAACTTAAAAATACTGATGAGGGACCAGTACTTCTAGGTAAAAAGGAAGACTTGGAAAAAGCACAGGATCATATTGTAAAAGCCCTTAATCAACGCTTGAAAGAGTTAGAAAAACGTTGATATATGGAATTTCTCAGATAATCCTGTTTTTTTTAAGCGTTTATCAACCGAAATTATGATATTCTCTATTCTTATTTTTCTATGCCAATAATTGTTAAATACACATTCCTAATTTATGCGCCACAATTCTTTTAATATCATCATGTACCTTATTGAATCCATTATTAGCATTTACCACCATGAAATCATGTTGTTGGGCAAGTTGTAGGTATTTTTTGCGCACATTATCCAGGAAACTTTTCTCTTCAAAACTGTCTATTCCTTCACATCTTTTAAGAGCAGTTTCTGTATCCAAATCCAGGAGTATTACCAGGTCCGGTTTTAGGGCATGCTGATTTATTTGTGCTATCCATTCTGCTCCGTTCTGGTAAGCCAAGCTGGAGTAAAATGAACGGTCACTCAGTATAACATGATTCGTCTCTTCTTTTTTGCGGATTTCATCCATAAGAATGGTTCGGTCAGCTGCGAAAAGGAGTGCTAAAGTTTTTTGAAAGTTTTCATCCTGGGCACCAGGTTTTTTAAGCATCTTCCGAATAAGTAGGCCTACTGGAGAGCTAGTTGGTTCTCTTATCAAAGTTACAGTGAGTCCGCAATCTTTTAACCATTTTTCCAGGCTCTTAAGTTGTGTGGATTTACCTGAACCATCAATTCCTTCCATACAAATGTACATGCTCTTTTTTTCCTCAAAATACTTTATAAAACTTTGGCAAAGTTAATAAAATCCATTGTTATATTTATTTACTATATTTATTTAGTTTTCTCAAGTGTAGATTTTTTAGATAAAAATCAAAATTCTCTTATATACGGAGGAAGTACTATAAAATTCATGGATACTGGTGATATTTTGGGCTTGGTTTTAGTCTATGGTTACGTGATATTATTACTGGTTATTTCAGAAAAGGTCATCAATAAACATCCTAATTTCAGTAGAAAATTTCTGCACATTATGGTGGGGAATGTTCTTTTTATTTTACCTTTGTTCCAATCCAGATGGGTTATGGCTCTCTTAACAGCAGCCCCTTTCATCCTTTTAACTTTCCTAATAAGTCCTTATTCCCCATTGAAGATAAAGGATCGGATATCTGGCTCTGGACATGGTTTAGGACTGGTTTACTATGCTATCTCTTGGACTGTTCTGGCACTGTTTTTCTTTGACCAGCCCTGGATTATAGCTGTGGGAATAGCTGCCATGTCTTATGGGGATGGTATGGCCTCTTTGGTAGGGATGAAATACGGTAAGATTAAATATAACCTTTTTGGAGATAACAAAACATTGGAAGGTTCATTGACCATGTTTATAGTGCTTATAATATCTTTAACTGTGGTTTTAGCATATTATGCTATGCCAATCCAGCCCATGGTGATTGTTATTGTAGCACTGGTAGCTACCTTGTTGGAAGGAATAACACCTAAAGGTCTGGATAACATCACGGCCTGTTTTTCCGCAGTTGCCACCTACATCCTACTAACACTGTGACTGTACTCCATATTAACACTACTAATTAATCGCAGGCTAAACTCATTGAAAAATATAAAAAAATGGAGATTATATGCGTTTTATCGTTATTGACGGCTTGGATGGATCAGGGAAGAGCACGCAGGCTAAACTCATTGAAAAAAGGTATTTATCACAAGGTGAAAGTGTGATTCTACGGGAACATCCTTCCACTGATAATGATTATGGTTTGAAGGCTAAAAAAGCATTATTGGGCCGGGGCACCATTAATCGAATTAAAGCCTCAGTGTATTATGCTATGGATGTTATTCGTTCTGTTGGCAAATACAATGGCCAAGCAGACAACCTAATTATGGTTCGTTACTTGATTGGAATTGCGTATCTACCACTTCCCCTGGCAAAATTTCTATACTGGTTTTTTACCATCTTCCTCCCTACTTCAGATTACATGTTTTTTTTAGATTTAAAAGCAGAAGAATCACTTAGGCGTATGTCTCCACGGAATGAAGAGGAGATGTTCGAGAACAAGGATGATCTTATTAAAGTTAGAAAACGAGCCATGAAACTGGCCCAAGGATGGCACGTGATTAATACCATTAGCACCATTGAGGAGGTGAATGATAAAATCAATACTATTCTTGATGAAGTGGACAAAAATCATTCCAGTGAATAATTAGAATTTAATTCGTGATGTTATTGGGAATAATTTTTTTTATATAAAAAATAAATTTAGTAAAGTGGATTTATAGGAATTAGAAACAACACACGAATTTTTGATTTAAAAAATTAATTTCAATGGACTATTCATCCTAAAAAAGCGTATTATGGATTGGGTTTAGTTATAACCTTAAAAAGTTGGATGGAAAAAAAGTAGTAGAGTTTAATCCACTGCTATTTGTTCTACTTGTTCTTTGGAGAGATTTAATATCATGTAATCACCAATTTCGGCAATGTCCTCCTTGGTAATCATGATATGTTTACGGCTGAAAGTTCCTCCCATAGAGATGATCAAATTTTTTATCAAACCTACTGCTGGATCAATGATCAGGTCTTGAATTTTTCCGATTTCCACACCTTCTTGAGCCAGGACTATTTTACCTTCAATATTTTTGAAACGTAAATCCTTGGCCACTGCATCATCAATTTTATCCACCTTTACCTTATTTTCCAAATCACTTTCATCCAATTTTAATTGAACAAAATCTCCAATCGCAGTTAAATCTTCGTTATGAACTGAAAAATATTTTTTGTTTAAGGTGGGGCCTGTTGAGATAAATATCTGTTCAACCACAGATTTTTTCAGGAAAACAACCAGATCTTCTACTTTTCCCACTTCTTGTGCTTTGATATCAATAACTTTCATCCCAATAAAATCACTGACTTTCATTTGAAAACCTCGTTTTTCTATGGACTTGTAATATTCTTTTAATCATAATGATATAATAAATTATGTATATTATTTGTAAGAGAATATTTTTTTACTCGTTTTAAATTGAATAGATAAATAAAAATGGTTTAAAACATGTTAAACTATTATAAGAAAGACTTTCTATTAAATTCTGATTATCATTTACCCAGACGATCCATTAAAATAAAAATAGGTACATAACTCTTATTGGAGTTGCAAAATAATTTATCATTCATGTTTCATAAAGCAGACATCATGGGGGGGTATGGAAATGATGGATAAAGAAGAACTGGTAGATCAGATAGAAGAAACTGAGATGGAAAGAGCACCTGGTAAAAGGGATGGTTGGGAAAAACACATCTACCTTGAAGATGGTAATACCCTGATCGTTGGTTATGAGGAAGAAGAATCATTCAGTGAACACAACCCTGGAGAAGAGGTTGTTACTAATTATTATTGGTACTGGGAGCTTAGAGATGAGAAAAACTGGGACGTTATTTATGACAATCATGATAAAGAGTTCAGTTTCTGTGAATCAACTGTGGGCGAATTCACGGACCAGGACCGTGTTGAAGACATAGTGGGCGATATTGAAGAAGAAGATGTTTGCACTTGGAGTGAACAGGACTGGATCGAAGATATCTCCGAGAAAATAGCTGAAGAAGTCCTGGAATGGTTAAAAAACATTTTAAAATAATAATAAAATGGGAAGTATTATTGGTTTGCTATTTTTTCCTTTTCATCTCACGTTTTTTCATTATTATAAAGTAAACCACAACCAGTATAATAATCACCGTAATTATATTGCCAATATTTGCAATTTTATCCTCTAAAATCATGTACACATTTCCGGAGAACCAAGCTAATAATCCCCAACCTAATATTTGAACAGCTGAGCCTAAAAAGGTGATAATCATATATTTTTTCAAATCATAATGGATTAAACCACAGAAAAGATTGACTGCTATGCTGGGAATAACTGGGAAACAACGAGCCAAGAATATGAATAATTCATCGTAACGGCTTTCATCCACTTTTTTCCCAACAGCTTCCACATCTTCAACCGTAACCCCCAAATATTTACTTGTCCGTTCAATGAAGGGCATTCCAAGTTTATAAGCCAGGGCATAATAAACAAGTGAGCCTAATGTGATTCCCAGGGAGGCGGGGATTGTAATTTTAATGAACAATGTGCCTAAAGCAGCCAATGAAAAACTGGTTCCTTTAAGAATAACAAAGGTAGAACTAACAACTATGAGACTTGCTGGGATGGGAACAATTATCTGTTCCAGTATGCAGCCTAAAAAAACTGTTAAAGATGTATGACTAATCATCAAAGATTCTATGGTTTTAATAATTGTTGTGAACATGATATCATCTTTTGTTTAGTTTAAGCCCCTGTTTACTTTTGAGATCGCCATCTTTGTATAGTATAAGTATGCCTGCAAACATCAACACACCAAACAATAACTGAGTTATTTTTAAAGGCTCTCCTAATATTATAAATGCAAAAAATGCCCCGAAAAGAGAGCTGGTAGAAAATATTGATCCGGTTCGAGTGGATCCTATTTCCCTGATTGCGAGGTATACAAGAACTACAGAAAAGCTCATGCAGACCCAACCAATAAAAAATAAAGCTGGTAACATATCCAGTGGCAAATTAAAGCTTAAACCCAGATAGGAAGATATTGTAAACAGAATCACACCCCCAATGCCACATTTTAAACCAGTTAAAAGGAATATATCTCGTTTATCACTCAAAAATTTGGTCAGTGTGGTATCCATGCTCCAAAAAAAACAGGCCACAATTATTAGAAGACTTCCAACTAAGTTTTCATCAAAAGAGAGATTTTGAAGATTGTTGGTGCTCAAAAAAATGGCACCTAAAAGTAAAAAAGCAAACCCAACTATATCCTTCAGTTGAACATTTTCTTTCAGGAAGAGTATGCCTAGGATAATGATGAAGAGGATTTCAAAATTTGTTAAAAAAGCAGCATTTACTGCAGTTATCTGGTTTAAGCCATTCAAATATAATGCTGGACCAATGAAAGCTCCGAAGAGGGCTGTTAAAAATAATGTGAAGTAATTTCTTCGGGAAATTTTTATTTTGACCTTGCTTTCTCTGTGAATAATCTTAAGTATGTGGTTGTGTGAAGGGGAAATCCTAATAACGAACAATAAAACACTGGCCAACATGTAAACCATGGATGCCAATGCCAAGGGGTGTAAATAGTTCAGTAGTAGTTTATCCAGTGTTATCCAAACCCCAAATAACATGGCCACGATTATTGCACTTACATATCCCCAAACACTACTCATATTATGCCCTGCTTTTTCTCATATTACAGATAAGTTAGTTAAAATTACTTAAATTAGTTATGGTAAAAAGAGTGGTTGCATAAATTGGGATGCAATCAGTTTAAATCCCAAAAGATAGATTTCAGTTTAGCTGCAGTAATTTGTTGAGTTTAGCGTGACGTGCTAGGTGAACTGAGTGCTGATGATGATGAGAATTTAAGAGTATGGAATGAGTTTTTCAAAACTCTCCAACTAGAAGATTGGAGTTATATCTTCATTTTTCATCTAATCCCCATTTTTTTCTGAACTTTAATTTCAATTCTGAGCTCATCCAATGGCTGCCATCACAATATGGTTTATTTTCGGATTTTCCACAACGACAGAGTGTAACCCTGTTTCGGGTTTCGTATTTTAGACCATCTGATGATTCAATCGTTATGCCACCCCTAACCCAGATTGGACCCGGACATTTCTTCTGTTGGTCGTGTATCAGGACTATTGAGGGTTTAAATTCTTTTTCAAATGGTTTTCCAGTTTTTTTATCCCACAGTACCAGTCTTCCAGAGGGGCAAATCATGGCTTGTTGAATTGCTGTTTTTCTAGCTTCTGGAACATTAGATTGGGCAATTAGTTTCCGGATTCCACCGGATCGGAGGCAGAATCTTGAGTGATCACAAAATTCGTGAGCATCGGTTAATCTCAATTCAGGACCTTCGTATATTTCAGATCTTTCAATGTAAGGTATTTTACTGGCAGTTTCAGTGCCATCGAAGTTAACGTTGTCATGTTCACCATCACAGTATGGTTTATTCTTTGATGCGCCGCATCTGCAAAGAGTATAAGTATCTTTTAGAGGTAATTCTTTTTCATCAGTCAAGTCTTTAGTGTGCCCAGCTTCATCAGTGATAATTGTCTGCTCATATAAGGGAACACTGCCTGAAACAATGTAAGGCCCGTCTTTTACTATTTTAATCTTCATTTTATTCTCGGAAAGATCATCATCAGTCATTAAAATTTCCCCACTGAATTCGATTCGTACAGATTAACTTTTAGTAAATTAATTAATAATACTAATTTAATGATTACTGTGTGTAAACTGAACAATATACTAATATTAGAAATTAGATGAGTATATAATTTAGTGAAATAATGTATTAAAAAATAGTTGAGGAGGTTTTAGGGCTGTTTATAACAATATACGAATTAATTCCAGTTTTACTGATTCTTATCATGATAATTGCGTTTTCTATCCTCTGGCCCCTTGCCATTGGTGCAGCGTACTCTCCTTCATCACGGAAAGTGGTTCGAAAAATGTTGAATATGGCAGAAGTCACCCCTGAAGATCGAGTCTATGATTTGGGATCAGGTGATGGTAGAATTGTTACAGAAGCAGTCCAAAGATATAATGCATTGGGAGTAGGAGTGGAGGCTGATCCTTTACGGGTGTTATGGTCCAAGGCAAATCTCCTTAAACTAGGATTACAGGGGCAGGTGAAAATTATTTGGGGAAACTTATTTCACCAGAATCTCAGCCAAGCCACAGTGGTGATCCTCTTTTTATGGGGGAGAACCAATGAAAAATTAAAGAAAAAACTCCAAGAAGAACTTAAACCCGGGACCAGGGTTGTGTCTTACATTTGGAAATTCAAAGGATGGACTCCAAGTAAAGTGGATGAAAAGGAACGGATATATCTTTACATCATTGGTGAAAGTGATAAACCACTGAACAACAACACCAAAAAATATTCATAGAATGATACTTCAATGATTTTAGCCTCAAGTAATTAATTGGAACTTTTTTTTTATCAGCTAATATTTTGTGGATTAAACAGGGAATAATGTAGCTAAAAATGGGGAACCAACAGCAAATGCTAAAAATATGATCCCCATCCCTATTTTGATTCTTTTAGAAATTTTCCGAGTGTTTTCCAGGGATTGATCTTTTAATATGGATATTGCTCCTGATAAAAATATAATGATGGCAATTAGGAGGATTATTAAATAGTATATGTTGAATATTCCTAAAAAATAGAGTATTGGACTAGTTAAACTGGCAATGATCATGAAAAACCCGGCAATAATGGAAGAATTCCTTTTACCATATAAGATTGGTAAAGTTGTGGCTCCTTCCTTTTCATCACCCACCATGTCCTCCATATCCTTCACAATTTCCCGGGCCATGGTCATTAAAAAGGCATAAAATCCTAAATAAACAGAGACCATTATCTGGTCAACTGCAATTCCACCAAACACGAAGCACAGCCCTGTTAAAAATGATATGGTTATGTTTCCAATCAGGCATTTTGTTTTCAGATCACGAGCATAGAATATCATTAAAATAGAGCTTAAAAAGGCAATAGTTCCTAGAAAAATATTTATTAGAAAGGCTATTAGTACTCCCACTGCAGATAGAGTAATTGAATAGATCAATGCTTTTTGGAGGGGGATTCTGCCCGATGGAATGGGACGTTCTGGTTTGTTAACTGCGTCAATTTTGTGATCGAAGTAGTCGTTTATACTGTTCCCAGCTCCGGTAACAATGAACACTGCCACTGCCGCCATTGCAACCTCCAATGTGAATTTGCCACTTATTATTGCCATTAATAGAATGGCAATAACCGCCATTATGGCATTCCCTGGCCTCAATATTTCTATATAAGGATTCATTATTTTGCACCCAGATCATTGGAAGATAAAAATATTTTGGTTTATAGTTTAAAACTAATATTCTAGCCAGTGTAATCGTTTTATTTATTTAATTTCATCATGGTTTAAATTGTCAGGTTTTTTGGCTATTTTCTCCAATTTTTCCCTGCATTTGGCTAAGTTTCTTCTGATTAATAAGATTTTCAAGTAAAAATAAATGGCCAACACCAGTAGTACTAAAACCAGGATTAATAAAAATCCAGTTACAATTCCGGTTGCCATTGCCTGCCAGAGAATGGTAAACCCGTAAATAAGGTAAAAGAATGCTCCGATAGCTCCGATGATCACCGCCAGTACAATGACTATTTTCAAAGTTTTTTTAAGCTGTTCAGTTTCCATATTCTCACTTTGACATATTTATAACAGAGTTTTATTATATAATTTTGCCTATAAAACATATTATAGAATCCATATGATCCATCCTTTGAATATCTCAGTGGTCTGTGAGTAAAAATGTCTAATAGTACTATACCAGAAATTTTAGCACCTGCAGGTTCAATTGATACTTTAAAAGCAAGTGTTAATGCAGGGACAGATGCTGTTTACCTTTCAGGTAAAAGATTTGGTGCCAGGCAATTTGCCCCCAATTTCAACTTGAAAGAAATGGAAGAAGCTATCAAATACGCTCATCTGCGCGGTGTGAAAGTCTATATAACTGTAAACACCCTTATCAATGAAGATGAATTATCCAAAGTAGGTGATCATCTGGTTAAGCTTTACAGTATGGGGGCAGACGCAGTGATTGTGCAGGACTTAGGGGTGGCCAGACTAGCCAAAAAACTCGTACCAGACCTGGATTTGCATTGTTCTACTCAGATGACTATTCATAACCCCCAAGGTGTTAGTTGGGCTGCTAGTAATGGGTTTAATAGGGTGATACTTGCCAGGGAGATGAGTTTGGAAGATATTGAACTTTCGGCCAAGGCAAAAAAAAATCAGAAAGTAGAATTGGAAGTATTTGCCCATGGGGCAATTTGTTACTCTTATTCTGGGCAATGTCTTCTTTCATCTTTTATTGGAGGTAGAAGTGGTAATCGGGGGATGTGTGCCCAGCCCTGTCGGAAAAATTATCAGTTAGTAATGGCCAGAACAGACAGATACGGTAAATATGAGGAGTTTGAGGAAATCCCCCTGAATGACTATTATCTTCTTTCAACCAAAGATCTGGCAATTTATTCCCGCCTAGAAAAGATAGTAAGATCATCTGTGGATTCTATTAAAATAGAAGGCAGAATGAAAACTCCAGAATATGTGGCTAATGTGCTTAAAGTATATAGGAAGGCTCTGAACTCATTGGCCAAGGGAAAATGGAACCCCAGTAACCTCGAAATTTCACAGCTTAAAATGTGTTTTAACAGAGGCTTAACTGATGGTTGGATTTTTGATAAAACTTCATCAGTCATGGGGAGAGACCATCCTGGAAATCGGGGTTTGTACTTGGGACAAGTCACAAACTATCCTAAAAAACAAGGTTATACCACTATAAAGAGGGAAAACAATGTTGAACCTGAAAAAGGCGATGGGATAGTATTTAAAGACCCTGAAAAAACAGGGCTATCTGCCAATATTTGGGGAACCATACTTGCGCACAATCCTAGCACTGAAAAAAATCATTTATTTTTAAAACTAGAGAAAGGTGTTAAAACTGGTAGTGAAGTTTTCATAACCCGTAGAAAGTCAATGGTAGATGAAGCAAAAAAGATGGTTAAAAATTTTAATTTACCCCATAAAATTCCCCTGGAAATTGAAATTAAATGGGATGAAACATTCACTCCTCTGGTTGAAGTAAATGCATCACCACCCCAGCTAGAGAATATTAAAGTTAAGTATAAAGCCGATTTTTCAATGGAAAAGGCCATTAGAAAACCATTATCAAATGAAACAATTATTAAACATCTCCAAAAAACAGGGGGAACCCCATTTCTCATTCAAAATATACTGCTAGATTATCCTGGAAATTTATTCACTCCACTTAGTAATTTGAATCACTTGCGCAGAGAAATTCTGGGAGAAGTTCAACAAAAAATCCTGGAAACATATCTACCATCTTCTAAAGAAGTTGAATTAGCCAAAACCCGCCTTTACAGTTGGAAAAATGACCAAAAAGTAGTAGGAAAAATCAATTCTAACGACAAACCAGGCAATATTAATTTAGCCGTTTATGTGGATTCTACTTCCTCATTAAAGGCTGCTCTTGAATCTGGATGTGAAAAGATTTACTTCCAACCAAAAATTGAATATGTAATTCGTGATGAATCTAATGATAATTTTTATTGTATAAAACACTTTCATGATTATGAAACATATTTTAAAAAGATACATTCCTATTTAAAAAAAGTGGGAGTACTCTGTAATGAATCAGGTTCTGAATTAATCTGGAAGTGGCCAGATATTACCAGTCAAAATTTTATCACAGGTGCAACTGATCTTTTTAACACATTACCCGAAAATACCATTGATGGAGTTATGGTTGGCAACTTAGGCGCGCTATGGAGCTTGAAAGAAGATTTTAGTTCAGTCAAAATACATGGATCTGAAGGTTTAAACATCTGGAATCACATGGCAATTGGTGAAATCTCAGAATATATCCATAGTGTCACCTTATCCCCGGAATTATCCCAGAAACAGTTACAAAAAGTGGTCGATCATTGCAAAAATATCTATCCAAAACATGATTTTGAGTTTTTGATCCAGGGAAATTTAGAAGCCATGGTGAGCAAAGACTGCTTTTACAATTTGTTGCCAGGCAAAGAGTTTGTTAAAAAACTCAACCCTTACTGTCATTTAGGAATAAAAGATTCCAGAAACAGAATATTTCCAGTAGAAATTGACCAAGAGTGCAGGACTCATATATTAAATTCCGTGGAATTGTGTCTTATTGATTATCTTCCTAAACTTTCGAATATGGGATTGGACAATCTGATTATTGATGCCAGGAATAAACCGGTTGGCTACATTCAGAATATTTTACCAATTTACCAGAAGGCACGGGAATTAACTGTTGCTGGTGTGCCAAATTTGGGTGATCAATTAGTTTTACTTAAAAAAAGAGTTAAAAAAATTTCAAACGGCGGAATAACAACTGGAAACTTTATAAGAGGTGTGAGAAGCGATTAATCAATACTTAGATGATTTTAGTTTTTATAACTGTTTTCCATGGAGTGTAGGTTTCATATAGGTAAATTTAGCCACTCAAAAAACTCCCATCATCTTTAATGCTATGTAAATTAAGATTATAACAAAAAAGTGTCTTAACTTTTTTTCTGGTAATCTGTGAGCAGTTTGAACACCAACACGAGACATGGGAATGCTGGTAACAGTCAGAGCAACTAGCTGCACAATGTTAATGTATCCGATAGAGTAGGATGGTAACCCTTCTGCAAATATGCCAGTGAATAGATAAGTTACAATTCCCCCCACTGATGCAAAAGCAATGAACGCCATTGATGTGCCGATGGCCTTGCGTATTGGAAATTTAAGGAGTATATTAAGAATTGGCACCATTACCACACCCCCACCAATGCCCAGGAGTCCAGAGAGGTAACCTCCCACACAACCCCAGATGGAGTATGCGGACCTTGAATTAAATCGTTTTTCTCCAGATTCAGAATATTTGGATCCGAACATCCAAAAAGCACTGAATAATGCCACGATGCCAAATATGAAACTTAATATTCTAACTGAGGCATGACTAGCAGTTAAAGCACCTAAAATACCGCCAAACAATCCAGATACTCCTAGAATTATTGCCGGTTTAATTTGTACGGCACCACGTTTCCAATGCCCCAACGTACCATTTAAAGCAGTTGGGAAGATCACTGCCAAGCTGGTGGCAAAAGCCACTCTTAAAGCAGTGTCTGGATCAATACCCATTGAAGTGAGGAGAAAAAACTGGACAGGAACCATTATAAAACCACCCCCCACCCCCAGAAGACCAGAAGTAAATCCTACAAATGCACCAGTAACTAAAAGAATTGTTAAATATGCCAATAACTCCATAGAATCATTCCCTGATTAAAAACTGGTTCCTAATTATGAGATATATTGTTTTCGGTTACATGACAACTTAATCTTAGTTATTATTTTTTTTTATTCTAAAAAAATAGTTATAAATATAGATTTATTTTGAAGATATCAGACTTGGAAAAAGTTTTTCTAAATAAAATCTTTATATTCTAAGGAGGCATAGTAAATCAGTGCTAAAATACATAATATTTACAATAAATTATTTTCAGTCCAATATGCTGAATCTGATGAAAAGTACGGTGATAAATTGGATTTGAATGATATTAAAGGTATAGGGGATAAGTTAGCCTCAAAAATCATCAACCATTTCGGAACTCAAGAAAAATTCTTTCAGGCGGCACGCAATTACGAAGTCTACCAACTAGCAAATATGGAAGGAATTAGCCAACGTCGTGCTGTGGAAATCATTAATACAGTTCTTGGAAAGCCTACTGAAGAATTTTTGAAAACAGAACGGGCCATCCAAATCTATGAGGAAATTATTCATTGCATTGTAACCTACGCCAATACAGAATATGCTAAAAACCGTATTTTACTCCTTAGTCCAGGTAAAGATGTGGAAAAGATTCAGGAAAACATGAGTTTAGTTATGGAAGCCAAAAAAATGGTGAACCATCTTCCCATCGATACTTTAAGAGGATTATTAAAAAATATTGACTATGCTGTGAATCCCAAACCAAAATATGATACTTCAAAGGCTATTTTAGTTGAATCCGATGAAGATTACTCCAATTTAATGGATCGTGGTCTTAACAAGCAAGCACAGATCTTAAGTATCCAGGAAGTTGGAAGTCTTGATGAGTTCGAACTGGTGGTTTACGTATATCGAAATGGTATTCTGGAAATGGGTGAAACATCCAACATGGTTATGGTAGGTGCAGATGCTGAAGATCTGCAAATTGTCCCGGAAACTGTTTTATCCTATTATTATGACAACAAGGTTCTTCTGGAAAATATATTGAAAATTAGAACAATACTCGGATGCGGATCTATTTTAGGGGAAGTTTTGAATATACTTGACTCTCTTGAATCCTCCCGAATAAATGAAAAAGATTTTGACAGTGCAGTGAATCAGGCCAAAGATATTGCTGATGAGAAGCTGAAAGAAGCTATTAAAAATGTGGATCTGTCAGGTGAAGAAGTTCTTGACCTTTTAAATAAGGATATGCCACCTAAGATTCAGGTTATTTTCGATGATATTTTAAAAGAAGCCATGGGTTATATTAAAAAAAATACCGGAGTCGTTTTTGATCCTTTCATCCAGAAATATCCACTGGAGATAGACTTTCAAGAATTGGAAAGGGTGAAAAAGCAGGAAACCGGGAAAAATCAGGTTAAATTCTTTGAAAAAGAAGTTAATGCTGCTGTTGAGCTTGGACAACTTAGAAGTGAGGTTGAATCTGAAATTCGGGAAATACTTGAATTTGATTATCAGTTCACGTTGGGCTGTTTTGCACATTATTATGATTTGCATGCGCCAATTATAGGTGATGGTTTTAATTTTAAAGAGGGTTTACATCTGAATTTAGCCCTTAAAGATTCTTCTAAGGTTCAGAGGATTAATTACTCCCTGAAATCTCCGAAAAATGTGGTTTTGCTCACTGGGGCCAATAGTGGAGGTAAAACCACTCTTTTGGAAACTCTGGCTCAGATCAGCATTATGAGTCAAATGGGGATGCCGGTCTGTGCCAAAGAGGCCAGTGTGAAACTAGTTGATGAGCTTTACTTTTTCAGCAAAAAGCGTTCTCTTGATGCTGGGGCGTTTGAATCATTCTTAAGTACATTTATGCCAATAGTTGTCAGAGATGAGGGAAAATTAATACTTCTTGATGAATTGGAGGCAATTACAGAACTTGAAGCTGCTGTTAAAATCATTTCCAGTTTCATAAATTTCATACAAGATTCTAAATCCTTTGCAATTATCGTGACCCATATGGCCCGGGAAATTCTTAAAAATACTGAGGTAAGGGTGGATGGTATCGAAGCTAAGGGATTGGATGATGAATATAACTTGATTGTGGACCGAACTCCCCGGATGAATTACTTTGCCCGCAGTACGCCGGAGTTGATTTTAAGGATGGTTTATGAGAGATCTGAGGGTAAGTTGAAGGATGTTTATGGAAAAATGTTGGAAAGGTTTTAGGTTGGATAAATTTTTAACCCACCATAATCTCTTTTATTCCCTAAAAAAGACTTTTACATCATTATAAACTCATTAATTAAGGTTTTCATTGGTTTGGTGGGAGTTTTTTTTTAGAGTTATATAGCTGGAAATTAATTGCCAGTAATTAAATCAGGAAAAGAACAATTATTATAATGAGGGATATTAAGTTTAGTGCCTGAATAATTCCATCAACCCCTCTTATCATCAATCCCAGATTGTGGGTGTGGTTATTGTATGTTGGGTGATATAAATTCAATAATGGATTTTGGCAAACAAGCCCAATACTTACGCGAAACAGACCAATCAGCTTACTGTCTCCTTAAAAGAATTTTCAAATTCGATTCACAAATCGGATACCAAGTTATTCCTGATTCTTTCCAAAAGAAAGTATTAGATTACTTCGGAAGGCGTGATGCCTCGGGGAATATCATTGAACCTCTTGAAGAAGTAGTTGAAAGAATTGAAAAACAGAAAATAATTAAAATAACCAATAGATGGACTGGTGAAAGCACTCTTTTTAATTCTTTGAGGGCTGATCGGCCCGGGATTAAGGGAGCTGATCTTGAGAAAGAAAAAAAATATGTTCTCCAATTAATTCAAAAATCAGAAGAAGGATGTGATTTCTGCCAAGCAGAAAAATACACCCCTGAAGATGTTTTTGGACGAATAAAAGGTAAATATTCAATTACAGCTGCCAACATAGCAAAATATGATGTTTGGAGCAGTTTAGTTATATTTAAAGATCATAACCCCCTCAATTTCTCTTTGGATGAATTTGATGATTACCTTAAAACCAGTTTCACATGGTTTGAAGCTGTATACAATCACCACCCCCAATTTATATTCCCGTTTTTTATCTGGAACTGCATGCCTCGTGCTGGAGCCTCCCAAATACATGGACACTGCCAGATGCTCATGAGTAAAGAGCCATATGGTGGTGTGGAAACTCTCATGAAAGCAGGCCATGATTATAAAAAAAAGGTTGGTGCTGATTATTTTAATGATCTTTACCAAGTCCACCATTCATTGGGACTTTCTCATGAAAATGAAGATACTCATTTTTTTGCCAATATCACACCTTTGAAAGAAAAAGAAGTTGTTATCATCTCTAAAAATCCATTTAAAGATTTCCAATCAAAAAAAACTATTTTTAAAATTTTAAGGTGCTTCATTGATGTTATGGGAGTTTTTAGTTTCAATTTATCAATATCTTGCCCTTCTTTGAATAAAAAAGAAAAATTTCCCTATATAATTCGTATTGTGGACCGTGGAAGTCTCCTGAAATCCACGGCAGATATGGGTGGTATGGAACTTTATGGGAGTTCAGTAGTGGCAGACGACCCTTATAAAATAATTAACATCCTAAAAGATGTTTTTTAGCAGAATATGATATAATGTTCATATTTACAGAGATATATGGGTCATTTCAGTTTTCAGGTGATTTTGGAGGTGAATTCTTTGTCAAAATATCTTTTCGATAACCTCAAAGACCTTAAAACATTTAAAAATGATTTTAAAACAGTTATTGTGACGGATATTGATGGAACCATTAGTGAAATAGCCCCTACTCCAGAAAAAGCATTGGTCACAACAGTCATGCGAAATATGTTGGTTAAATTAAAGGAAAAATTCTCGATGGTGGTGGTGATTAGTGGCAGATCTGCCTTAAACGCCAGAGAAATGGTGGGAGTGGACGGACTTCTGTACGTAGGAAACCATGGAATGGAATTTCTAAAAGATGGTGAACTTTCCAGGCATCCCGATGTAAAAAAATATATCCCAGTAATTAAGAAAACTGGTCAAAAACTTAAAACTGGAGATATTTCCAGTATGAACGGTCTGATATTTGAGGATAAAGGAATTTGTTACAGCATTCACTACCGTCTCTCCAACCCATCAGAAAATCCTAGGGAAAGAATATTAAAAACTCTCCATGGTTATCCTGAATGTAAAAAATTAAATATTTCAGAAGGACGTCAGTTGGTGGAGCTTAAACCCCCAGTCAGTTGTGATAAAGGCACTATACTCCAAAATATAATTGAAAAATATGGTTTAGAAAAGATTATTTACTTAGGAGATGATATCACAGACTTAGATGCATTTGATAAACTCAAACGAATGCAAAATGAAGGAAAAATTAGAGGAGTAAGTATTTTGGTTCTATCCAGTGAAATACCATCCTACATTAAAGAAAAATCTACTTTTTTTGTTAATGGCGTAGATGAAGTGCTGAAATTCTTTCAATGGCTATTTAACTAAATTAGCTGTTTTAATGCCTTAAAACATCAAACAAACAGTGTTAAACACTTTTTCACCACACCATATATGTATCATGAAAAACATAATAAAGGTGTAGAAGGAGCAATGCAAGGATTGCTCGTGATATAGCATGATAAAAGCAGTTTTGATGGCAGGAGGCAAGGGCAGTAGGATTCGTCCCCTCACATTATCTAGACCAAAACCACTGATCCCTGTGGCTAACCGACCTATGATCGAATACATCGTTGGAAAAGTTAAAAAATCCGGTTATGATGAATTAGTAGTCACTCTAAGCTACCTGAAAAGCCAGATAAAAAAGTTGCTTAAAAAAAAATATCCCTACTTAAATATTAAATATTCTGTGGAAAAAAAGCCATTGGGAACTGCCGGAGGAGTAAAAAAGGCATCTAAACATATTAATGATACTTTTTTTGTTTTAAGTGGAGATGTATTGGTAGATGTGGATTTAAACGAAATTTTAGATTTCCATAAGAAAAATAACGCCCTAGCCACCATGGTACTGACCCAAGTTGAAGATCCCAGTCAGTATGGAATTGCAGTATTGGATGATGAGAATCAGATTGTTAAATTTTTAGAAAAACCATCACCACATGAAGTTTTCAGTAAAATCGCCAACACTGGTATTTACGTCTTGGAACCTGAAATATTAGATTACATAACCAATAAAGGAGAAATTGACTTTTCTAAAGATGTTTTCCCCCAATTACTGGAAGAAAAGGCAGGAATGTATGGATTTGTGCATGATGGTTATTGGAATGATCTTGGAAGGCCTAAAACATATCTTCAAGCAAATTATGATGTTCTTAACCGGAAAATCAAGCCAGAACCTTATGGTAAAAAGTTGGTCGAAGGAGTGGGGAGACTTGGAGATATGTGGGTTGGCGATGGTGTTGATATCAAAAATAAGATCAGACTTATCGGACCAGTGGTCATAGGATCTGGTTGTGTTATAGAAAAAAACTGCGTGATAGGTCAAAACACGATTATTGGGGATAACGTGCATTTAGAAAAAAATATTACCGTTAAAGGCTCTGTAGTTTTCCCAGATAGCAAAGTCAAAGAGGGTTCATACTTGAAGGATTGCATTGTGGATTCAAGTTGTACAATTGAAAAGGGAAGTTTTATTGAAAGTGGTGCAATTTTAGGAAGTAATGTGCGGTTAGGATCATTTAGCAGGGTTAAATCAAGAAGATCCATATACAACAGTACTGTAATTTTACCAGAATCAATAGTTGACTCTGATTATCCCATAGTTGTGTGATCTGACAAAATCTTTTATACGGAATCGCGAAAGGGATTATATATATTATGTTAAAATGAATAAATACGTCCAAAATATATTAAAATGACTAAATACGTTCAAAATATATTAAAATGACTAAATACGTTCAAAATATTAGGGGTTTGGTGAATACAGAGATTTCAAATGAATTTGCTTCACGTTTAGGCATCATTGTTGGTAATTTTGTTGGTCCTAAGAAGAATGTGGTGGTAGGTAGGGATATCAATGTTCCTTCCCAAATGATCAAAAGATCAATTACTACCGGGCTGATGGCAGCTGGTGCAGATGTAATTGAATTTGGAACTGCCCCCATACCAGTAATACATTATAACAAGGACTATTATAATGCGTCAGCCATCATCACCATTAGCAAATCTCATCTAAGACCTGAAGATGTTGATATTAAAATATTCAGTGACCATGAGATTCCCCTCCAATCACATCCCAAATGCGTGACTTGGGATGAGATAGGAAATTTGCAATATGTTTATGAATACCGAGATTTTTACGAGAAAGCCATTCTCAAACAAGTTGACATAAATAACATAAAGAATAGGGGATTTTTTTTGGTTTTAGACTATAAAGAGGAAGTTACTAAACCATTTATTCCGAGGATTATGGATAAGTTAGGTTGCGAAACTGTTTTTATAGGTAGTGTTTCTGGCCAATCAGGAGGGGATTTTCCAGAACCCAATCCTAAAAGAATATCATTAGTTTCCGAACTAACCACATCAATAGGTGCGGATATGGGTATTATATTAGACAACGATGCTGACCGTGTAGTTTTTGTTGATCACCATGGAAACGTGATCAGGGAACAGACTGTGCTGGGTATTTTTGCCAAATATATTCTCAAGGATAATCCGGGAGGTAATATCATATCCTCAATAGTTGCATCCCAATCACTGGAGGAAATAGTGTCTGAAAATGATGGTCAACTTATTAAAACTTCAGTTGATAACGTTTTATATGAAATTGAAGCTAATGATGCAGTTTTTGGAGGGGATGAGCCAGGTATGTATGTTTTCCCAGAATTTCAGACTTGTTTCGATGCGATTTATGCAGTTGTGAAAATGTTAGAAATAATGGCCACTGAAAACAACACTCTATCTGCTCTTGCTGGAAAAATAAAGGAGTACAACAGAACTGGTTTCACCATTCAATGTGAACATGAAAAAAAAGATGAAATTATTGAAACCTTCATGACTAAATTTGAATATAAAACTAATATTAACACTGTAGATGGAATCAGAGTTGATTTAAAAGATTCTTTCGTACTGATTAGGCCTTCACGGTTCGAACCACTGGTGAGAATATATATTGAATCCAAATCAGCCGAAAAATTACAAGAATTAACTGAAACTGTCAAAAAAATCATTGAAAATGTTTAATTATGGGATGTTAATGATTTCATCAATTTAAGGTGTAAAAAAAATGAATTTCCCAAACCAAGAAAAAATTTTAGATTTTTTGAAGGATAAAAATTTAATAGTTGTTTCCAATCGAGGTCCAGTGGAATTTTATAAATACAACAGCAAGATAAAAATGAAAAGAGGAGCAGGAGGTCTTGTTTCAACATTATTACCCTTAATGGAAGCCTTAAATGGCGTTTGGATTGCCAGTGCAATGACTCCAGGAGATGTGGAAGTCGCCAAGCGATATCCAGATAATAGAGTGCCCATTACTGAGGATAATCCTCTTTTTTGGGTGCCATTTGTGGTGGTAGAACCAGAACAATATGAATGTTACTACAGCACAATAAGTAATCCTTTACTCTGGTTTGTTCAACACTACATGTGGAACAGTCCTTACACCCCGGATATTGATGATCGGATACATCAAGCTTGGGATGAGGGTTACAAATACATGAATCAAAAATTTGCTCAAAAAGTTTATGCAGAAAGTAAAATTAACAATAAAGAACCACTGATAATGTTACAAGACTACCACCTTTACTTATGTCCCTCCTACATCCGAAAAAAAATGAAAAATACTTTTTTAAGCCAATTTATCCATATACCGTGGCCTCAATCAGATTACTTTAACATAATTCCAGAATATATGAGAAAGGCCATAATTGAAGGGCTACTATCCAACAACCTTCTTGGATTCCACATACCCCGATATGTTAATAATTTCCTTCACACCTGTGAAGAATACGTTGATGAAGTAGATTATGATAATGGAATTATCTGGCACAATGGACAATCCACTCATGTAAAAAGTTATCCGATTTCAGTAGATTATGAAGGAATTAAAAAACTGGCAAGTTCCAAGGAAGTTTCAAAAAAGGAAAAAATTATTAAAGAAATCAAGGGTGATTGCTTTCTTTTCTATCGGACAGACCGTGCAGATTTAAGTAAAAACATCATCCGAGGATTTCAAGCTTACGAACTCTTTTTGCACAAATATCCAGAGTATCACGGTAAAGTGAAATTTTTAACCACTGGAAAACCCACCAGGCAACAGATCAGAGAATATTATAATTATTATTACGATATTGTGGACATAATTGAAGAAATAAATGTTAAATATGGTACTGATGATTGGAAACCAATAGAATTAATATTCAAAGCCGATTACCAATTGGTAGTTGCTGCTTTCAAAAATTATGACTGTATGATTGTTAATCCCATTGCAGATGGTATGAACATCGTCCCCAAAGAAGCATCGGCTGTTAACCTTAAAAAAGGAGTTATAATCTTATCAGAAAAAGCAGGTTGTTTTGAAGAGCTCAAAGAGAATGTGTTGCCAGTGAACCCTTACGATATTACGCAAACAGCTGAAGCATATAAAAATGCGATTAACATGGATGAAAAAGAAAGGAAATTTCGATTTAGTAACTTGCAAAAAAGTGTAGGTCAAAGAACAATATATCACTGGATTAGCGAACAGTTTGAAGACATTGAACAAATAAAAAACAATCTTTAAAAAAAAATCTTCATAAAAGATCCCCCAGATATCCAAAGATGGTAGGCTAAGGGGGGGGGAGTAAAGATCAAAAAAGGCATTAGAAGGAGAAGTGCTGTTAAATGAACATAGAAGCATCATGATTTGATGGTTGATTGCTAATGTTTTGATTATTTTAAAATAAAAATAAACCAAAACAAACTTTGAATAACACTGAAACAACGATAATATATTTATTCGTACAATTCCCTTTACAAATCCCCTGAATTGTATTATGAAAAACTTGAATACTCTATTTATAAGTATAAATGAGATTTTGCTTGCTGACTAACTCTACATGGTCATCGGTAGCTAACCATCATCCCTCCATGAGTAACCCTCGTAGCAAGCAGTCTGTCCGGTGCTGGGTTTCTCCTATTCATTGCAGGCATTGCCTAAGCTTATAAGAGGACCGTAGGCACAAGTCAATTAAGATATGACATTAAATGAATCTATTTGAAACCGTGTTATCTGTAAAGATAAATAATTTAAGTATAATATCATTATGATAAAGCCCTATTTAATCTTAAGGGATCATCCAGTATAGGAAAGAAAAAATCTTAAATATTTCCCAAAATTGTGGAAATTATAAATAAATTTGTGTGTTATTATAATGAATTAATTTAAAAAATTAAGTTGTTGATTAGTCACTGCTGCTTCATCACTTTTTTCGGTTGGAAACAACATTAACCTCATCATGAAAATCAATGTAGTCTATGTCAATTCAAGTTCGATGTAACTATTGAATTCAATTGTATAACAAGCTAGAATTATGAATGAGTGAATGTAAGTAGAGGGGGGGGTCCCCTTCACTTAATAGTGAAGGGGAGGGGGTGATCCCTCCACAAGGGAGGGGTCAAATTAAAAGGGGATCCCCTCCACATAGTAGAGGGGATGAATGGGGTTAAATTAAATTAACATAGGGTTATCACCCATAGAATCTTTCAAAAACAGGGAAGTCGATTAAGCCTATATTATGTAAATATAATGGCCGGCAACGTCATGGATTTCCCATAGGCTCTCGCCCACAGTACAGTCCAAATCGCTGGAGGACTTTACTTCTGGGATCGAAACGAGTCCAGGTGTGGCCCCTCCGCTAT
>DALO01000006.1:54248-54580 GCA_002496805.1 Methanobacterium sp. UBA353
TTTTTTGTGATTTTGAGGTATGGCCGGCGGCGTTGAAGAGTTCCATAGATTCCCATCCACAGTACAACAAACAAAACGCAGGAGGACTTCACTTCTGGGATCGAAACGAGACCAGGTATGGCCCCTCCGCCATGACCGCCGAACCAATTATAATAACATATGAAATGGACTCAAACACTTATCATACAATAAGATTTGATTTAAAAACGTTATCACGCAACACTTTCACCCTAACTGAATACACCTGATTAGAACTATGAAATCATGCGAAACGGACGTTGGAAACAGCGGACTGAACAACTCGGCCGAAGCCTCGAAGCTTACATCCCTGT